>NZ_JBEPEW010000015.1:0-89511 GCF_040300965.1 Streptomyces mesophilus
CCGCACCGCCCGTGACGAACTGCGCTCGCGCGCCCCTCTGCTGCCCGGCGAGGAGCCGGGCGCCGACCGGCTCGTGGTGATCGAGGGCGAGCGTCCCGACGCATGGTGGCTGCCGGGCACAGCACCCCAACTGGCCATCACCACCGCCGCGTTGCGCCGTCTCAAGGGCCGCCAGCTCGATGCCGTACTCGCTCATGAGCAGGGGCATGCCGCGGCGCGGCACGACTGGCTGCTGCACTGTTCGTCCGCGCTGGCGAACGGTTTTCCGCAGGTGCCGGTGTTCGCGGCGTTCCAGGACGAGATGCACCGCCTCGTGGAACTGGCCGCCGACGACGTGGCCTCCCGACGCTTCGGCCGGCTGACCATCGCCCTCGCCCTCGTCGAACTCAACGAGCACCGTGGCGTGTTCGGCCCGTGCCCCACCGCGCACGCCCAGGTCCCGCAGCGCGTGAACCGGCTCCTGTCGGCCAAGCCCCGGCTCACCGCGGGCCGCCGGCTGCGGCTGACCGCGGCGGGAGCGCTGGTGCCCGTGATTCCGCTGCTGGTGGCGTTCGTACCGGGACTCAGCGCGCTGGGCTAGCCCGCAGCGGGGTACTCGGGCAAAGATCGGCCCATGTCACGTCTTCACACTCGCCCCAGCAGGCCCGCCGCACTCGCGGGCCTCTTCGGCGCGCTCGCGGCCGTCCTGCTCGTGCTCGTCGTGTTCGCCTGGCCGCCTCTGCGTTCCTTCGACACGGGGATCGCACGCACCCTTCACCGGTGGGCGCATTCCTTCGACGGCGTGACGCAGGTCAACCGCGTGCTGTCCGACTGGGTCTGGGACCCCTGGACGATGCGGGCGCTGTGCGCCGTCGTCGTGGTGGGACTGTGGGTGCGCGGCGCGCGGCACTTCGCGGTGCTGCTCGCGGTCACCTGCACGGTGGGGACGCTCGCGCAGCAGGCCCTGAAGTCACTGGTCGACAAGGACCGGCCCCAGTGGCAGCAGCCCCTGGACAGTGCGCACTACGCGGCGTTCCCCTCCGGTCATGCCATGACGGCGACGGTCGCGTGCGGACTGCTGCTGTGGCTGCTGCGGCGGTACGGGGTCAGAGGTGCTCTGTGGATCGCGGCCGTCGCGCTCTCGGCGGTATCGGTGATCGGGGTCGGTCTGACGCGGATCTGGCTGGGCGTGCACTGGCCGACGGACGTCCTGGGCGGCTGGCTGTTCGGCATGCTGACCGTCGCCGTCGCCGTATGCGTGCATCAGCGCATGGAAGCCCGGGTTGACCCCGCCGTCGCCGGCGACCGAGGATCGTCCGTATGACGATCAAGGGTGTGCTCTTCGACTTCTCCGGGACCCTGCTGCGGATCGAGGCCACCGACTCGTGGCTGCGGGCCTGCCTGGACGAGGCC
Organism: Streptomyces mesophilus; assembly: GCF_040300965.1. GTDB lineage: Bacteria > Actinomycetota > Actinomycetes > Streptomycetales > Streptomycetaceae > Streptomyces > Streptomyces mesophilus_A. Next base: position 1,393 of record NZ_JBEPEW010000015.1, read on the forward strand.
GGTTTGGAGCTCCCCGAGGCCGAATTCCGGCGGTACGCGGACCAGTTGGACCACATCGGCGCGCTGCCCGGCGGCACCCCCACCCCGCGCGTGCCGGACCATCTGCGGGACATCTGGGCGGTGCGCGACAAGAGCGCGGAGAATCACCGGGCCGCGTACACGGGCCTCTCGGGTGTCGTGGAACTCCCCTCCCCCGCACTGCACGGCGCGCTCTACGACCGGCACAGGACACCGCCTGCCTGGGGTCCCTACCCGGACACCACGCGGGTCCTGCAAGGGCTGCGCGAGCGCGGTGTACGGGTCGGCGTGGTGAGCAACATCGGCTGGGACCTGCGGCCGGTGTTCCGCGAGCACGGCCTCGATCCGTACATCGACACCTACGTCCTGTCGTACGAGCACGGCATCCAAAAGCCCGACCCGCGCCTGTTCGCGATCGCCTTGGAGCAGCTCGCCGTGGCGCCCGAGGACACCTTGATGGTCGGTGACGACCGCCGTGCGGACGGCGGTGCCGCCCAACTCGGCTGCGCGGTGCACTTCGTGGACCATCTGCCCGCGCACGAGCGATCCGGTCAGCTGCTGCCCGTACTCGATCTGGTCGACGGCCGGGCGGGCTGACCCGATCCGGCCGACGGCCTGGACGGACTGAAACCCGCGAGGCTCTTTGGTCCCGGCCGCCGCTCGCGCCCTGCTGGGCCTCTGGGCCAACGGCGCCCGCCGCGCGAGGCCCTAAGGTGGTGGGCATGCCCCCCGAAACCGCCACTGGTTCCGTGCGGTCTGCTGAACTCAACGAGCAGATCCGCGCGTTGTGGACGCGTGCGGGCGGACGCCTGGACGAGCAACAGCGTGCGGAGTACGAGCGGTTGGTAACCGCTTGGGCGGCCGCCGTCCAGGCCGATGTGACCGAAACGGTCTGATCCGGGCGAACTCCCGCCCCTGATCCGGGCGAACTCCCGCCCTGGCAAAGAACTCCCGCCCCGGCAGAGGTGGACTCCGCTCCGCTGCGTGGAGGCGTCATGGAGACGGCGTACGGAGGTCCGACGTTTACCCGGGGCGGCGAGGCGAACATCACAACACCCGCCCCTGCGCGCCTCGTACACCTCGACTGTGCAGGTCAGAGCCGGTTCTACAGCTCTCGTACAGGTGGAAATCACAGAGTTTTCTCAGCGCGTTGTCATACCCGGCCCCTAAGCTCGTTCACATGTCCTCCACTCCACGTCCGCGCCCCACTCGGTCCGCCGAAGAGCTCAATGAGCAGATACGGCGGCTGATGCTGTGCTCCGGCGGGCGCCTGAGCGAGGAGCAGCGCAAGGAGTACGCCGGGCTGGTCGTCGAGTGGTCCGAGGCGGTACGCGACGGGGTGCTCGAAGCGGTCTGACGGGGCGCTCAAGGCGGCGTCACGCACCTGCCCTGGGGGTTTTCCCCCAGGAGAAGTTCCTGGTCAACCGGGTGTTCCGCAAGATCCACGGACTCTAACGTCGAAGTGTCGGCGCAATCGGAGGCGCCGCTAGACCAGGAGTCCCCATGCGCAGGATCGCCCTCACTCCGGGCCTGATCGTCGGCACCTATCTGATCGTCCGCGCCCTCGCCGAACCGTTCGTGATCGACTTCGGCGACCCCTCCACATACGCCGCGGACTGGGGCGGACCGAGTCTGATCGGCGTACTCGCGGTGCACTGTCTGCCGGGGGTGCTCTCGGCGTGGCTGATGGTCCGCATGGCCCGTCGCCGCTTCGGCCGCAGCTCCGTGAGCTCCGGCCACGGTCCCGTACAAGCGGGCTCGCGCGGCCGGTAGCCGCCCGGGCGCCACGGGACAAGACTGGGCGGGAGCCCGGCCGCCGCGGGTCAGGACTCGGCGCGACCGGCACCGTAGCGACGGGAGCTACGCCATGACTCGATGGACGCCCACCAACATACCCTCCCAAACCGGCCGTACCTTCCTCGTCACCGGAGGCAGCAGCGGCCTGGGCGCCGAGGTGGTCCGCGCGCTGTGCGCGGCCGGCGCGGAAGTGGTCCTCACCTGCAGGGACGAGGACAAGGGCCGGGCGGTGGCGGCGTCCGTGGACGGTCCGGCGCCCGAGGTCCGCCGTCTCGACCTGGCGGACCTGAAGTCGGTGCGCACCTTCGCCGAGACCTTGGCACATCCCGTGGACGTGCTCATCAACAACGCCGGCGTCATGGCGGTCCCGTACTCCGTGACGGCGGACGGCTTCGAACAGCACATCGGCACCAACCACTTGGGGCACTTCGCCCTCACCGGTCTGCTCCTCGACCGCGTACGCGGCCGGATCGTCACCGTCTCCAGCGGTCTGCACCGGCTCGGCCGCGTCCACCTCGACGATCTCCACTACGAGCATCGCCGCTACCGGCGCTGGCTCGCCTACGCCCAGTCCAAACTGGCCAACCTGCTCTTCGCGTACGAACTCCAGCGCCGTCTGCCCGCCGACGGCCCCCTGTCGGTGGCGGCCCACCCCGGTGTCGCGGCGACCGAGGGCCAGCGCGTCGACACCTCATTCCAGGGCAAGATCCTGGCCGGCGGCCGCGCCCAGACCCCGGCCATGGGAGCGCTGCCTCTGCTGTACGCGGCGACGGCGCCGGGTGTCGAAGGAGGCAGCTGCATCGGGCCGGACGGTCTGTTCCAGCGCAACGGCTATCCGGAGGCGGTGGGTACGAGCGGGCGTTCCCGGGACGCGGAGGTGGCTGCGCGCCTGTGGGAGCTTTCGGAGCGGGCGACCGCGGTGCGGTACAGGTCTCCGTCAGCCTGACTGTTCGAGAGCCGCACGCTGCGCCGCGTTCAAGCGATCCGCCCTGGGCACCAGGCAGTGATCACCGGTCGGGAGAGTGCGCAGGGCGAGCGGATCGGCGATCGCCGGTTCATGCTCGATCGCGTGGAGCGCTGCGGCGACCCGCTCACGCGGCCAGTCCAGCGCGGCGAGCAGCGCGTCCCGCGCAAGGGGCCGGCCCGCGTGCACCAGAGCGGCGACCACCGTCAGGGCGTCGTACACGACGGGCTCGGCCAGGCCGCTGCCGCTCATGTGCTCGCTCAGCCGGGCGAAGAACCGGCCCATCCTGTCGAACCGGTCGCCGGCGGGTGTGCCTGATCCGAAGATCTCGATGCCGCGCCGCGCGGCGGTCGCGATCCGGCCGTGCGCATCGGTGTCGGCCTGCCAGGCGCTCAGCCAGACCTCGTCATCGACGAGGTACCGCTTACGACGCGAGGTGCGATCGGCCGTGCGCGCGACCAGTTCCATGGCTTCGAGGGAGCTGACGGACTTGGACACCGACGCCGGGCTGACGTGCAGCTGCCGCACCAGCTCCGCCGAGGTGAGGCCGTCGGCGCCGGCGGTGAGCAGGCAGACGAACACCCGGGCGGTCATCCGCGGCATCCCTGTCGCGGCGAGCAGGGCCGCGAACTCGTCGACGAATGCCCGTACTTCATCGGCCTGTTGACCGTCGGCCACCGGCTCGGCGGGTCCGGCCGGCCGGCGACGCCGGGCGCGCTGCCCGGCGGACTCCCGCGCGTGGTCGGCGAGATAGGCGCCGCTCGGCGCACCATTGCGGGCCACCTCACGGCTGACCGTCGACGTCGGCCGGCCCAGGCGCCGTGCGATCTCGGCGTAGGCGAGGCCCTCGGCCAGCCAGTCCGCGATCTGCCGGCGGTCCTCGTCCGTCAGCCTGCCACCGGGCACCGGGCCACCTCCTGCTTTGCTTTCACCACAGTACATTGCAACGACTCGTCACCAGTGTTGCATTCACTCGCATCTCTGTTGCAATGATTCGCTCTGATCTCAGGGTTTTTCCGCATAGTCCTTTGAGGATCGGCGAAACGCAACGTAGCTTTCCCCATCTGGAAAGGAAAGCGAAGGGAACCGCGATGTATGTGATGGCCGTGTCGACCGTGTCGGACGACCGCAAGTTCTGGAGCGCTCTGAAGCGGGCGCACGCCAAGCTGCCCAAGGGCTCGCAGTGGAAGCTCGCCGTGGCGGACCGCGACGGGGTCAAGGCGGTGAACGTCATCACGTACGCATCCGTCGACGGGCTCAGGGAGTTCTTCGAGGCCCACGCCGGCGACCACGCCACGACGGAGTACTTCGAGGCGGACGCCGCCAACGCGATAGGCCTCGCCCGATGACCCTGGACACCGCGCGCCTGCGGGCCCGCATCACCGGCCTCCTCGCACAGTACGGAGTTCCGAGCGCCGCGGTCGGAGTGCTGCACGCGGGGCGGATGACCGAGCTGGCCGTCGGTGTGCGGAATGTCGAGACACAGGAGCCCGTCGCGACGGACACCGTCTATCAGTGCGGCTCCATGACCAAGACGTGGACCGCACTGGCCGTGATGCAGCTGGTCGACGAGGGCAAGGTCGACCTCGACGTACCGGTGCGGACCTACCTGCCCGGTTTCAAGGTGGCCGATCCCGAGGCCGCCGCCGAAGTGACCCCACGGCACCTGCTGTTCCACACCGGGGGTATCGAGGAGGCGTACGGCGATCCCGGCGAGGATCCCGACGTCTACGAGCGCATGATCGCGGCCATCGCCGACGCACCCCAGGTCTTCCCCCTCGGCAGCACCCACGGCTACAGCGCCGCCCTCGGCTACGCGATCCTCGCGCGGATCCTGGAAGTGCAGGACGCGAAGCCATGGGACGAGGTGATGCGGGATCGCCTCTTCGCACCCATGGGCCTGACCGGCACGAGCAGTTGGCACGAGCAGGTGGACGCGTCCCGTGCCGCGACCGGGCATCTGCTCCGTTCCCTGGAGGAAGGACCCGTCGTCACTCCGGTCGCGTATCTGCCCCGCGCGTTCGGCCCCGGCGGCAACGTCTCCACGACGGCACGGGACGTGCTCGCCCTGGCGCATGTCCTGCTCCATGAGGGCGTGGCGCCCAACGGGCGGCGGATGGCGTCGGCCGACAGCGTCCGGGAGACGTTGAGCTCAAGGGTGCCCGTACCCGATCCCTACATGTACGGGCCCGAGTGGGCGCTCGGTCTGATCGTCTGCGACTGGCACGGGGAGACCGTCTACGCGACCGACGGCAGCACGATCGGCCAGAACGCCCGACTGCGCCTGCTGCCGGACGCCGACACGGCGATCGTGCTGCTGACCAACGGCGGTCCGCGGGACGCCTTCTGCCGCGAGGTGTTCGACGAGATCCTGACCGGACTCGGCTTGCCCACCGTCCCTGAGCTGCCGGCGCCTGATCCCACGCTCGCCCTCGATCTGTCGAGGTACGAAGGGGTCTACGAACGCCCCGGCACACGCTTCGAGGTGACGGCCGAAGGCGGAAAGCTCTGGCTCACCCTGGCCCTCGACCCGATGCATGCGGACTTTCTCGGTAAACCGGAGCACCTGCGCTACCAACTGCAGCCGGTCAGCGAGACCCACTTCCTCATGCCGCCGGCGAACCCCCTCGAGGACACCCAGACGGTCGCCCTCTACGACTTCACGGACGGTAACGCCCGCTATCTCCACACCAATTGCCGCGTGCATCCACGGGTGGTGTGACTCAGGCGGCAGCAGCCCGTTCCTGGGCAAGGACCGCCCAGACCTGCTTGTCGTAGCGGAACCCCTGGTACGGCCACGCCTGCCGGCGTACGCCCTCCAGGGTCATTCCGAGGCGCTTGGCCACCGCGGCGCTGCGCTCGTTGTCGGCGCGGCAGTGCCACTCGGCCCGGTGCAGACCCCGGGTCGTGAACGCCCAGTCAAGGAGGGCCTCGCAGGCCGGCGTCACCAGGCCGTGCCCTTCGGCCGCCGGCTCCAGCCAGCAGCCGATCTCGCAGGAGCCGGCGGCCGCGCTGAAGTCGGTGAACATCACGCCGCCCACCAGTGCGTCGCCCAGCCAGATCCCGTACAGACGGGCCCCGTCGGCGGCCTGACGCTCCGCGTACCGCGCGAGCGTGGCACGAGCACCGTCGAGATCGTCCGTGACGAATGACGCCCCCACCCACGGGCGGATGTGCTCGCGAGCCCGGGCCATGTGCGCGGCGAACTCCTCCACATGCCAGATCTCCAGCGGCGCGAGCCGGGCGCCGTCGCGCAACGACAGCGAGAACATCGAACCTCCCCAGGTCGGCGCGCACCTCGGTGCGCCCTCGGTTGCCCACTCATTCACATAACACTTGTTACGTCAATGTAGCGTGGCCCCATGCCACGTACCAAGGGAGATCACGAAGCCCGCCGCCGCGACGTCTCCGCGGCGGTCTGGCAGGTCATGGCGACGCGAGGTTTCGCCGGGCTGACCCTGCGCGCCGTGGCCGCCGAGCTGGGCGCGACCACCGGGTTGCTCACGCACTACTTTCCGACCAAGCGCGCGCTGATCGCCTACGCCCTGAACCTGCTCGAGGAGCGCACCATCGCCCGCCCTCGGCGCACGTCGGAGCCGGGGCTCTCCTCGGTCAGGGACGCGCTCCTGGACATCCTGCCCCTGACACCCGAGGCCACCGACAGCAACCGGATCTGGGTCTCGTCCTGGGACGCGGCGCTGTCCGATCCGGAGCTCAGTGCGGACTACGCCCGCAAGTACGCGGCCAGCCGCGACAGGCTGCGCGAGCGCGTGCTCGCGGCGCAGGAGCTCGGTGAGCTGCCTCCCGGCGATCCCGCGCAGATCGCCTCAGCGGCGCAGGCCTTCGTCCTCGGCCTGGTCGTCCAGGCCCTTTTCGACCCGGCGGCATACCCGCGGGATCGTCAAGTGGAGCTGCTGGGCGCCTACTTGTCCCGCCTCGGCGGGAGCACCGCCCAGGCTTAATGCGGCTTGGGAGGTTCCTGGTCGTCCGGCGTCTCCCAGGAGTCCTCACGCGGCTGCGGCTGGGGTGGCGGGGCGGCCCGTCTGGCGGCGAGGCGTCGCCCGTACCAGAAGGCCAGCAGCAGGACGACGACGACGACCACACCGATGAGGGTCATCAACCAGGACGTTGAACTTGCGGCGAGGAGCATGGACAAAACCTCCCGGTTCCCATGGAGATTCCTCTCCCCAGTCTCGTCCCACCACCCTGCCGCCGCACACCGAGCCGCTCGGCGCCCGCGGCTCATACGGCCCCTGACCAGCGCAAAGCTGGATCATGTCAGTGCGCTGCGGAGCGGCCTGTCTCCTCAGTGGGCTACGGAGCGGCCTGTCACCTCAGTGGGCTACGGAGCGGCCGGCAGGTAGTAGTCGGCCGTAGCCATGGGAGGTCCAGCCGAGACGGCCCGCGCATACGCCTCATCGGCCAGCTCGACGAACCGCCGGCTTCGGCGGTCCCCCTCGGCAACTGCTTCCGCACGCCATCCGGCAGCGTTGCGTTGCCAGTGGAGTCGGCCGATCTCGCCGCGAAAGTGGCCGTCGAGAATCAACGTCATCGCCGCGTCGCCGGTGCGCCGGAGGCGAAAGTCGGTCCGCCAGCTGTTCACGATCAGGTTGACGAACAGGATCTGGCGCGACTGAACCCTCGTCACCGGACGCCCGACGGGCGGCTCCCAACAGGGCATGAGATCAGGGTCGTTGATGGACTGCAGGATCAGTTCCCGGTGGGTGGACCGCTGCGTCTCCTCGTGCGCGATCCGCGTCTGCCTGGCCTGGTACGCGAGCGAGGCGATGACGCCGAGAAGAGCCGCCGCCGAGAGAAATACGGAGACGGCCCCATAGGTCTGGCTCACGTCGCTCAGCCTGCCCCAGTCGAGCCCATCGGGAGCGACGGCGTCCAGCAGGAAGGGTGTCGTGACAATCACGGCCAGTACAGCGGCTGTTGCACCAGCCCAGGCGACCTCTCGCCGCCTCAGGGAACGCCATTCCATTGCGCCTCCAAGCTCCGCCGATGGGGCGAACAGCATGCGGCGCGGGCCACCTGCGCTCAAGGCCGCCGACCCTCACCCCTCGCGCTCTCGGCCGAATCCGAGCCGTGATGACAGCGGGCGGTGCGGGGCAAGTGGTGCATCGCCTACGATGCGCCGAGGTTGCTGGGGAGCAACCGACAGGGGGTGGGAACCATGGGTTTCCTGATCGGCATCTTGATCATCGTCTTGGGCACGCCGCTGGTGCGGCTCATCGCAGGGATCCTGTTCGGCGTGAAGCCGACCGGAGTCCGCCTACTGCTCTACTTCGGCGGCCAGTTGGTCACGCTGGGCGCAGGGGCTTGGCTGGCCCTCTCCAACCTCTGACCCGCACCGGGTCGCGCCACGGAAGCGCGAGGCCATCGCCTTCGGTACGCGGCACGAGGTGCAGGTGCAGATGGAAGACGGACTGTGTGGCGGCGGCACCCCGACTGGTGATCAGGTTGATGGGGCGCGATGTTCCCCGCATGAGCTCGGCGGCCCGGCGCATGGTCACGGCGGAGACCTCCGGGTCGGACGCGAAATCCGGCACGTGCATACGGGGAACGACGAGTGTGTGGTCCCGGGTGACGGCGTTCAGCGGCCGAAAGGCCACGGCGTCCTCCCACTCGGCGACCATCTGCGCGGACGCCCGCCCTGCGACGATCTCGCAGAACGGACAGGGGTCGGACATGGGCCGCGCCTGATGGTCACCACACGTCATCATGGTCACCACACGTCGTCGTCGGGCATATGCCGCTTGACGCGCTCATCGTTCGCGATCTCATCCGGAAGGCGCGTACTCGAGTGGAGCGTCGCTTCCAATACCTGGTCCGCAGTCAGTCCGAGCGCGCCGGACAGATCAGCATCGTGAAGTTCGGCGTCGACCAGGGAGGCTCCTTCCAGACTTGCGCGGAGCAGGCTCGCGCCGTGCAAGGACGCTCCCGCCAGGTCGGCGGACGCAAGATTCGCGCCGTCCAGTGTGGCCCCATGCAGATGAGCGTCGCGTAGCTTGGCTCGTTGCAGCTGAGCGTCCACCAAGTACGCAGAGTGCATTTGTGCGCCTTGCAGGTTCGCCCCCTCCATGCGCGCCGCGCTCAGATCCGCGTTCTGCAGCGACGCGTCCTGCAAGTTGGCATCCTGCAACCCGGCACCGCTGAGATCTGCGCGGTGAAGACTTGCCTGCACGAGGCTGGCCCGCTGGAGTTGAGCCCCACTGAGGTTCGCTCGCTGGAGACTGGCCGCGTCCAAGTGCACGCCCCTCAGGGACGAGATCCTGAGGTTGGTCCTGAACCCCTCAGGTCGTTCGGGCCGCCTGGCGATGACATTGAATGCCGCCTGAACATCCTCGTCAGCGGACACTGCCCGCTGAGCTGCGTCCCCTTCGTCGACTCCGGGGGCACGACTCTCGGCCGCCACGGTCCGCTGCCGAATGAACGACGTCAGGACCTCGACAACCGTCTGGTGATCTCGTGCCGAGTCATGCATGATCCGCTCGAACGCGTAGATCCCACAGAGGCGTTCGGTCAGGCTGTCGGAAGCGATGAGCTTGCTCGCCTCCACATATCTGCCGGTGACCTGCCCCTCTCGAGTCAACTCGGCCTGGTCGCGGTCCTTCTCCTGGGTCGCCGCGAACTGTTCCTGCGCGTGCTCGAACTGCTGCTGCGCGAGCTTGAACTGCTTCTGCATCTGCGCGAGTTGTTCGCGGTCGAGCTCGTGCTTCTTATGCGTGTACCAGAGGCCGAGACCCGCGATGGCGCCCGCGAGGAGCGCGATGACCATCGTGCGGAAGCCGGTGATGATCACCCCGGCCGCGGTGGGCAGCTCTTTGTCGAGGCGGTCCTGGTCGAACCACCAGGGCCCCTCGACGAGGAGCAGCCCCAGGGCGCCAAGGACGAGAAGCGCTGCACTCCCCCAAGCAATACCGCGCTTCGTCAGCCACTTCATCCCGCACACCTCCCCCACCATCAAAAGACCGGTGCGTCCGACCGCTGTTCGGCCGGCCACTGCGGATTCTCAAGGAGTGCCACCTGGTGCAGGTAGACGGAGACTAGTGGATCTGGGCTGCCTGAACTGAGGCCACGGCCTTTGCTGCTGGCTCCGCCTGGTTGGATGACTGGCCCAAGTTCGCGCCCGGGTGGCTCATTCCGGGCATGCTGCCCCCGATTGTCCCAATCGGGTACATGCCAGGCGCTCGCCGGACCCAGCGGGCAGACACTGGCCTTCCTGGAACCATCGGAGGGGGCCGTCATGGCCGCTGATTCGCCCTACGGAGCGAGCCCACACCTCAACGCACCAATCCCCGGCGGACGTCCGCATATGTACCGCACGACGGTGGCGCGTGCCGTCTGGGTTCTCGTTCCGGTGATCAGTCTCGGATTCCTCGCCGCCCTGCCGTTCGTCGCCGTCACGATCAAGCACGTGATCAAGCCTTGGGTCGCGGTTGCGTACGTCGTCGCTGAAGTCGTCATCATCGGCGTGATTGTGTCGATCGGAGACCCTGGCGCCCTCGCGGGATTCATTCTGATCCTGCTGATCGCCGTCGCCTCCACTCACACCGCCTTCCTCGACAGCGACAAGGTCACCGTCGGGAAGTAGCACCCGAGTTCGCTCCAGGCTGCCCGCCGATCTGATGGCGGCCGGACCACGAGTCACGAGGAAAGCCCCTCCGGGCGCGTGAGCCGGAAGCACCGGTCAAGTCCGGCTGGCCGCCAGTGCGTTGGCCCAGCTGACCCGACAGCAGGGCCAACGCCATCACAGCTCGTCGTTCAACCGCTCATGCTCGTCGTTCAACCGGGCATACATGAACATGTCCCGGCGTTGGTCCCCCACCTGTTGCCACCCACGCAGCAGCCCCTCACGTTGGAACCCCGCACGCTCCGCGGTGCGCACGGAGGCCGTGTTCCACGGCTCCACCCACAGTTGAAGCCGGGGAATCCGGAGATCACGCAAGGCCCAGCCGACCACTGCGTCGACGGCAGCAAAGGCGGCACCGTGCCCACGCGCCGACTTGACGACCCAGTAGCCCAGCGACGCACGGCCCTCTTCGAGGTCCTTCAGCCACAGCCCCACCTGGCCGACCGGCCGATCGTCGGAAGTCACGATGACGAACGTGTACCCAGTCCTCGTGGTCGCCCGGCTCCACTGCCGTTCGATGAACGCGATGCCTGCCGACTCGGAATAGGGCGACGGCACCGTCGTGATCAACGGGATGTGGTCGTCTTCAGACGCCTCTCGGACCAGCGGAAGGTCCGAAAGGCGCCAAGGCCGAAGCGTGAATCCGCCACCAGCGGCGAGGTCAGGCACGTCAAGGGGTCGCGTCACCCGCCCATCCTGCCGTGGCCCCGGATCGGCCCGCACGTAGGTTTCGAGCACCGCCCCGCGCCTCTGTGGACCCCAGCACCTGAGACACAGGAAACCCGCAGGTCAGACACACGAAAGCCGCCCGTCCGGACGATCCCCCGCGTCGCCCGGGCGGACGGCAGCACTGGACTGCCCCTTCATGGAACAGAGGGGTCCGTTCAGTGCACGCTGAGTATAGTTGGCTGCGAGCCAGTCAACACAGGAGTTTGCGATTGTCCCCGCGCAGCGCATCGGTCAACGAGGAGTTGCGCCGGCGTTCCCGTGAGCGGCTGCTGCAGGCGACGGTGGACCTCGTGGGCGAGCGCGGATTCGAGGCGACGACGCTCGGAGACATCACCGACCGGGCGGGATGCGCGCGCGGTCTCGTCTCGTACTACTTCCCCGGAAAGCGTCAGCTGCTGCAGTCGGCGGTGCACCGTCTGATGCATCTGACCCTGCAGGCGGCCCTGGAGCGCGAGCCCCGCGCGAGCGACGGCGATGAGCTGCTGGCCCGGGCCATCGACGCGATCCTGGGCCTGGCAATCGACCGGCCGCTCCTGATGCGGACGCACATGGCCGGGATTCTGCAGGCCGAGGGTTTCGTGCAGTGCCCCGAGCAGCAGCGCCTGGCCGAGCTGCTGCGCGACACCTGCGTACGACATGGATCGCTCGACGTGGACCGTGACTACCCGCTGCTGCGGGCGCAGTTGATGGGTGCGGTGTTCGCGCTGCTCATCCCGGGGGCTCCGATGCCGATCGCGCGGCTGCGGGCGGAGCTGTTCCACCGCTACGAGCTCTCGTGGGAGCTCGGGATTCCGCCGGACGGTCGGGAGCCCGGCGTTCCGCCGGGCGGTCTCCCGCCCGGCGGAACACACGGGGTGACTCAGTCGTCCCAGCGGTCGAAGTAGTCGGGCTGCGTCTGGACGTTGAGCTCGTCCAGGCGAATCCGCTTCGCGGGGTCGGTACGACGGTCGTTGATCTTCAGGACGTCGAAGCCCTTGGCGATGTCGTTCGAGTAGACATAGCCGTTGTAGTAGTACGCGGACCAGGAACCGGCGGTCTGGAGCTTGTCCGTGGTGAGCGGACCGCGCTCGAAGTAGCCGATCTCCTTCGGCTTGCTCGAGTCGGTGAAGTCCCAGACCGAGACGCCGCCCTGGTACCAGGCCTGGACCATCAGGTCCTTGCCCTTGACCGGGATCAGCGAGCCGTTGTGCGCCACGCAGTTCTCGGTGTCGGCCTGGTGGCGGTCGATCTTGAAGTACGACTTGAACACGAGCTTGCGCTTATCGCCCTTGCCCACGATGTCGTAGATGCCGTTCGCGCCGCGCTTGGGGCCGATGGCCTCGTTGCACGTCGCGCCGGAGCCGCCGCCGAGCTCGTCGGTGAAGACGACCTTGTCGGCCTTCTGGTTGAAGGTCGCCGAGTGCCAGAACGCGAAGTTCACGTTGTCCTGGACCTGGTCGATGATCTTCGGCTGCTCCGGGTCCTCGATGTCGATGAGGACACCGTCACCCATGCACGCACCCGCCGCGAGGTCCTCGGAGGGCAGCACGGTGATGTCGTGGCAGCCGGTGGTCTTGGAGACACCCGGGTTGGTGGGCGCACCCGGGTTACCGCCACCGTCAGGTCCCGAACCGGGGAACAGGACGGGGAAGTCGATGACCTTGGCCTGCTCGGGCGCCTTGCGCGGCACCTTGATGATCGAGATGCCGTCGTGCGGAGGCTGGCAGTCCGGGAACGTCGCGCTCGGCGAGTACGAGGACACGTACACGTAGACGTTCTTGCGCTCCGGCACCAGCGTGTGGGTGTGCGAGCCGCACGCGGTCTCGACCGAGGCCACGTACTCGGGCTTGCGCTTGTCGCTGATGTCGAAGATCTTCATGCCCTCCCACGACGACTTCTCGGTCGCGGGCTGCGACGTGCTGGCGCACGAGTCGTCGCTGCGCGAGGAGTCGGTCGACAGGAAGAGCAGATCGCCGGAGACGGAGATGTCGTTCTGGCCGCCGGGGCACAGAACCTGGGCCACCGTCGTCGGCTTCTTCGGGTTCGAGATGTCGAAGATCCGGAAGCCGTCGTAGTTGCCGGCGAAGGCGTACTTCCCCTGGAACGCGAGGTCCGAGTTGGTACCCGGCAGCACGTCCTTGGGGATGTTGGTGATGTGTTCGATGTTGTCGGAGTGGACGATCTCGTCCTGACCGGGGATCTCTCCGTTGGATATCGCGGCACGGGTGTCCGCGGCATCGCTCTTGGAGACGCCCTTCGGCGATACGGGGGCATCGCCCGGGTCCGGAGTCGCGCCGGCCTGACCTGCGGTCAGGAGCGTGGCGACGAGTCCGAAGGCGGCGGCTGCGACGCCGAGGCGTCTGTGCCGGGCACGGGGTCGGTTCTGTTGGGTCACACTGTCCTCCCAAGTCGCCGTTCATAGTTGAACGGTTCACGGACACCGGCAGTATCGTGCCCGTCATGCACATCTCAACAGATGGCAACGCACTTGTAATAGAAGTTTTTGATCTTCGGCGATCGCACTCGTGCTAGGACGGACGCCAACGATCCAGTTGCTTCAGGAGGTTGCCGTGCTGCTTCGTCACAGATCCCCGCGCGGGCGGGTACTTGCCGCCGCGGTGGCGCTCGCCGGTGCGCTGGTGCTCGCCGGCTGCGACTCCGGCGGTGACGAGGACAAGGCCAAGTCCGCCGGTCAGGACGGTGCTTCGGTGATCGCTCCGGGCAAGCCGGGCGAGAAGGCGGAGGAGATATCGCCCGAGGAGGCCAAGAGGCGGGGCGAGGACGACACCCCGAACTCGGCGGACTTCACGTACGCGCAGATGATGATCGAGCATCACAAGCAAGCGCTCGACATGACAGAACTCGCCCCGGACCGGGCGAAGTCGGAGAAGATCAAGCAGCTCGCCGACCGGATCCACGCGGCCCAGGGCCCCGAGATCCAGTCGATGGAGGCGTGGGTCAAGAACAACGGCGGCCCGCGTGACACGGGCGGACACGATCACGGCACGATGCCCGGGATGGCGAGCGAGACGCAGCTGAAGACGCTGCGCGCGGCGAAGGGCGCGGCCTTCGACGAGCTCTTCCTCAAGCTGATGATCACGCACCACAGCGGGGCCGTCACCATGGCCGAAGAGGTGCTCTCGGGCGGCAACAACGTGCAGGTCGAGGAGATGGCCGCCGATGTGATGGCCCAGCAGACCGCCGAGATCGACCGGATGCGCGAGCTGCCGTAGAGCTGCCGGACCGTCGCTCAGCGGCGGTTGTGCCGGGGCGCGAGATAGCCCGCGTCGCGGGCACCGGCGATCAGTCGCAGGGACTTGCGGCGGCTGCGCCCTGTCGCGTGCATCACGGCCAGCACCGGATCGTGGCCCGCCGCCTGAGCTGCCCGGTACGCATCCGCGACGAAGCGGATCATGTCGCCTCCCCGATGCGCGGACCGCTGGGCCCTGCGGTGCGGCTGCGGCGTCGCGGGCCTCGCGGGCGGTTCAGGGGTGGGCGTGGCCACGCCGTGCCGTTCGGCGACGGCGTGGCGGGCAGCGCCGAGCGGACCTTCCAGCCACTGCGTCAGCGTCGCGAACCCCGCGAGCGGCAGCGGCGGTTGGGCCCGCATGTCCTCGATGGCGATGCCCGATTCACCGGCCACAGCGAGCACTTCGACGTGCGAACCGTCACCGAAGGTCACCCGGACGTTGAACCAGGGAGGCAGCGAACCGGCCGCACCCTGGCCCTCCCAGCCGGCTCCCATCTCGTACGAGGCGAGCTGCCGCCCCGTGGACGCACTGCCGTGCCCCTGGAGTTCCCACACCGGCCAGACCGGTTCGCCACTGTCTCCTCCGCCACCCGCCGGCTCACCGGTCCCCGCGTCGCCGTTCTCCGATCCAGCGCTCCCCCACTGATCGCCATTCGGTCGATTCTGCTCAAATTCTGCATCAAATGATCCATAGAGCACATCAACACCGTAACCGCATAATCACTCATGGTCATCGACGGCACGCGAGCGTTCGCCCCGACGCACTCCCCGCACGCGCGCATCTCCCCTTCCGCCGTACGGGAGTGCGATGCTGAAGGCACCCCGCGGGAGGAGCCTCATCGTGCTTCATGTCGCTGTCGTCGGATCGGGACCGAGCGGGGTCTACTGCGCCCAGTCGCTCGTCCAGCAGGACCGGGTGCCGGTACGGGTCGATGTGCTCGACCGGCTGCCGTGCCCGTACGGTCTGGTCCGCTACGGCGTCGCGCCCGACCACGAGAAGATCAAGTCGCTGCAGAACAATCTGCGGACGGTGCTGCAGGACGAACGGGTCCGTTTCCTCGGCGCCGTCGAAGTGGGGCCGGGCGGTATCGCGGCGCAGGAGCTGCTGCGGCTGTACGACGCGGTCGTGTACTGCGTGGGTGCGGCGACCGACCGTCAGCTGGGCGTCCCGGGTGAGGATCTGCGCGGGAGCTGGTCGGCCACCGAGTTCGTGTCCTGGTACAGCGCCCATCCCGACGCGCAATGGAACGGCGCGCTGAGTGCGGCCCGTTCGGCCGTGGTGATCGGCGTGGGCAATGTCGCCGTCGACGTCAGCCGGATCCTCGCCCGCGGCGCCGACGAGCTGACCGGGACCGATATGCCGGGTGCCGCACTGGACGCGCTGGCGGACAGCCGGGTGCGAGAGGTGCACATGGTGGGCCGGCGCGGTCCCTCGCAGGCGAAGTTCACCACCAAGGAACTGCGGGAGCTCGGCTCGCTCGCGGATGCGGAAGTGGTCGTGGATCCGGCCGAGTTGGCGCTCGACCCGCACTACGCCGACCCCTCGGGGCTGCCCGGGGTGAACCGGCGCAACGTCGAGGCACTGCGCGCCTTCGCGGAACGGCCGACACAGGGGCGCGGACGGCGGATCCATCTGCGGTTCTTCCTGCGCCCGGTGGAACTGCTCGGCGAAGGCGGCGCGGTGCGCGCGGCGCGTTTCGAGCGGACCCTGCCGGACGGGCAGGGCGGGGTCACGGGTTCGGGGGCGTACGAGGAGATCGAGGCACAGCTGGTGCTGCGGTCCGTCGGTTATCGCGGAGTGCCGCTCGACGGGCTGCCGTTCGACGAGCACAACGGCACGGTGCCGCATGCTGCGGGACGGGTGCTGCGGGACGGCGAGCAGTCCGAGGGTGAGTACGTCGCCGGATGGATCAAGCGGGGGCCGACCGGGGTGATCGGCACCAACCGGCCCTGCGCCAAGGAGACGGTGACCTCGCTGCTCGAGGACGCCCCCGGTCTCGTACGCGCGAGGGGCGCGGACGACTCCGTACAACTGCCCGAGCGGCGCGACCCGTTGACGGGACTGCGGTCGGCCGGACTGCGGCCCGTGGAGTGGTCCGGATGGCAGGCGATCGAGCGGGCCGAGGCGGCGCTCGGGGCCTCGCTCGGGCGGGGGCCTGTGAAGATCGGCGAGTGGGATGCGCTGCTTGCGGCGGCCCGGGCGGAGCGCGCCCTGGGAAACGCGCAGGCCACTTCCTGAACTCGCGTCCGAGGTCTGGCGATCGCCGACACAGCGCGGCAACATCCGCGTAATCAACAAACTGTTCAGGCCGCCTACGGTCTCGTGCATCCCCCACTGCGCCCTGCGCCTGAACAGTCATGTCCCCTCTCCCAGTACAGGAGTGCCCGATGGCCTCTGCTCCCCCTGCCGGCTCCCCCGCTCCGGCGACAGAGAAGCATCCCGTCGACCAGGTGCCGCCCACCGGCAAGCTGATCGCGTTCGGTCTGCAGCATGTGCTCGCGATGTACGCGGGCGCGGTGGCGGTGCCGCTGATCGTCGGCGGCGCGATGAAGCTGCCGCCTGCCGACCTCGCGTATCTGATCACCGCGGACCTGCTGGTGTGCGGTATCGCGACGCTGCTGCAGTGCGTCGGTGTCTGGCGGTTCGGCGTGCGGCTGCCGATCATGCAGGGCTGCACGTTCGCCGCGGTGTCACCCATGGTGCTGATCGGCACGCAGGGCGGTGGGCTGCCCGCCATCTACGGGGCCGTGATCATTTCCGGTCTCGCGATGGTGCTGCTCGCGCCGGTCTTCGGGCGGCTGCTCAGGTTCTTTCCGCCGCTGGTCACTGGCACGGTGATCCTGATCATCGGTGTGACGCTGCTGCCGGTGGCCGGCCGCTGGGTCGCCGGGGGCGCGGGTTCACCGGAGTTCGGGGCGCCGAAGAACGTCGGGCTCGCGGCCTTCGTGCTCGTGGTCGTCGTGGCGGTGCAGCGCTTCGGGCCCGCCTTCCTCAGCCGGATCGCGGTGCTCGTCGGCATCCTGGTGGGCACGCTGGTGGCGATACCCCTCGACTTCACGGACTTCGACGGGGTGGGCAAGGCCGACTGGCTCGGCATCAGCACACCGTTCCACTTCGGTGCGCCGACCTTCGAGGCCGCGGCCGTGGTCTCGATGCTCGTGGTCGCGCTGGTCATCATGACGGAGACCACCGGCGACATGATCGCCGTGGGTGAGATGACCGGCCGCCAGGTCGGTCCGCGCAATCTCGCGGACGGTCTGCGCGCCGACGGTCTGTCCACAGTGCTCGGCGGTGTCTTCAATACGTTCCCGTACACCGCGTTCGCGCAGAACGTGGGCCTCGTCGGGATGACCCGGGTGCGCAGCCGCTGGGTCGTGGCCTGTTCGGGCGTGATCCTCGTGCTGCTCGGCCTGCTGCCGAAGCTCGGGGCGATCGTCGCCGCGATCCCGGCTCCGGTCCTCGGCGGCGCGGGCCTGGTGATGTTCGGAACGGTGGCCGCGACCGGTCTGCGCACGCTCGCGACCGTGGACTTCCGCGGCAACCACAACCTGACGATCGTCGCGGTGTCGGTGGCCGTGGGCATGCTGCCGGTCGGAGTGCCGGAGATCTACGAGGAGTTCCCCGACTGGTTCCAGACGGTGATGCACAGCGGGATCAGCGCGGGGTGCCTGACCGCCATCGCCCTGAACCTGCTGTTCAACCATCTGCCGGGCAGCAAGGACGCCCCGGCCGAGAGTGCGGCCGGGGCGTCGGACGCGGGCTCAGCCGTCGGCGAGCCGCCGCTCCTGCCGGGCGGCCGCGTCGAGAACACTGTCGAGAAGGCCGGGGAAGAGCGCGGCTAGATCGTCACGGCGCAGCCCGTTCATCTTCGCGGTTCCGCGGTAGACCTGCTGGATCACTCCGCTCTCGCGCAGCACCCGGAAGTGGTGCGTGGTCGTCGACTTGGTGACCGGCAGATCGAAGTACGAGCACGACAACTCGCCCTCCGCCTCGGCCAGTTCCCGTACGACCTGCATACGCATCGGATCGGACAGGGCATGCAGCACGGACTCCAGACGGATCTCCTCGCGCGCGGGGTGGGCGAGTTCTCGGCTGCTCGTGGCGGTGGTCACGGGGCCTCCTGATCCGGTGCGCCCGGCATGGAGACGGGCGCTGTGAAGTTCATTGTACGAGAGGTCTCGTAGTTTGACATCTCTCGTAGTACGGTGAGTATCGTACGAGGCAGTCGAACGGCTCCGGCCTTCGGCTGCCCGTCCGAACGCCTTTGCCGCCTTTGCCGCTGCCTTTGCCGAAGGAGACTCGCCGTGAGCGCACTGTTCGAGCCCTACACCCTGCGGTCGCTGACCGTCCCCAACCGGCTCTGGATGGCGCCGATGTGCCAGTACTCCGCCGAAGCCTTCGGGCCGAACGCGGGCGTCGCGAACGACTGGCACTTCCAGCACTACGGTGCCCGCGCGGCCGGCGGCACCGGCCTGATCCTCCTCGAGGCCACCGCTGTCTCCCCCGAGGGTCGGATCAGCCCGTACGACCTGGGCATCTGGAACGAGACCCAGGTCGCGGCGCTGCGCCGGATCGTGGACTTCCTGAAGTCGCAGAACACCGTTCCCGGCATCCAGATCGCGCACGCGGGCCGCAAGGCCTCCACCGCCCAGCCGTGGAACGGCGGCAAGCAGGTCGACGAGTCCGCACACGGCTGGCAGCCGCTCGCGCCGAGCGCCGTGCCGTTCGCCGAAGGCGACCGCACCCCCGTCGAGCTGAGCGTGGCGCAGATCAAGGAGATCGTGGAGCAGTTCCGGGCCGCCGCCCAGCGCGCCCTGGACGCCGGCTTCGAGGTCGTCGAAGTACACGGCGCGCACGGCTACTTGATCGGCGAGTTCCTCTCGCCGCACGCCAACAAGCGCACCGACTCCTACGGCGGCTCCTTCGAGAACCGCACCCGCTTCGCCCTCGAAGTCGTCGACGCCGTACGGGAAGTGTGGCCCGCCGACAAGCCGCTGTTCTTCCGCATCTCCGCGACCGACTGGCTTGAGGAAGGCGGCTGGACCGCCGACGACACCGTACGCTTCGCCGCGATCCTCAAGGACCACGGCGTCGACCTCCTCGACGTGTCCACGGGCGGCCTCGCACCCAAGGTCAACATTCCCGTCGGACCCTCCTACCAGGTCCCGTTCGCGACCCGGGTCAAGGAAGAGGCCGGTCTGCCGGTGGCTGCGGTGGGCCTGATCACCGAGGTCGAACAGGCCGACAAGATCGTCGCCAACGGCGAGGCGGACGCGGTGCTCCTCGGACGTGAGCTGCTGCGCAACCCCTCGTTCGCGCGGCTTGCGGCGCGTGAACTGGGTGGCGAGGTGCATGTGCCCGACCAGTACCACCGCTCCGTCTGACAGGTAGCACCGAACAGAGCCATCCCCAAGGGCGCGCCTCGATCCGCCGAGAGCGCGCCCTCGGCGCTGCCTGCCCTCCGCTCCGGAGCCGCGGTCCCCCGTATCGCCGCTGTCACGCCGGCGGGCCTGCGCCCGGTGACTCCGTAGCGGCGCCGAAAGACCCGACCGCGGCAGCGCCGAGATAGCGCCGCGGGGAGGTGCCGACGGTTCGGCGGAACGCGGCGAGAAACGCGCTCGGTGTCGCGTAGCCCACGGCGCGCGCGACCGTGGCCACAGGTCGGCCTTCGGCAAGGAGCGGCAGAGCGGCCCGCAGCCGTACGTGGGTGCGCCAGCGGTCGAAGCTCATGCCGGTGTCCTGGACGAACAGTCGTGTCAGGGTGCGCCGGCTCACTCCGGCGGCCCGCGCGTGGGCGTCCAGGCTCCGAGGGTCCGCGGGTTCGGCGAGCAGGGCCTCGGCCACCATGCGAACACGCTCGTCGACGGGTTCCGGCACGTCGATGGGGGTCGCCGGCAAGGGGTGCAGCAGGTCGAGGACCACTGCCTCGGCGCGGAGTCGTGCGTCATCGGCGAGGTCCTGCCGGTTGAGATAGCCGATCAAGTGGGCGAGCAGCCCGTCCACACCGACCGGCGTGGGCTCGGGCCAGTCCGGCTGACAGCGGCCGGGTTCGAGGTAGAGGCTGCACAGCACCGCCTCGCGGGTCGCGCCGGTGCGGTGGACGACCCCGGCAGGGATCCACAGCGCCCGGGTCGGCGGCAGCACCCAGTGGGTGTCGTCGACGGCGATTCCGAGCACCCCGCTGCGCGTCCAGGCCAGTTGATGCTGCGGGTGGCTGTGCGGTTCGATCCACTGCCCTGCCGACAGCGGGAAGTTCCCTACGACGATCGCCCCCACACCTGGGGGCACGGTTCCGTCTCCCGCCTCGAGCATGTCCTCAGGGTATGGCCTCAGCGCGACATGGTCTGGCCTCGTAGCGGATTGTGGCCAGTCGGGGCGGGTTCGTAGCGTCGCCTCATGCCGATCGATCCCGCGCCCCAAGGGCGCTCACCCAGGCCTGACTCGACTCGCACGCTGACGGGAACTCCGCGATGACCTCGCTTTCTCCTCCCGCCGGCGCCACCGGCTCCGGCCGCCGTCGTCAGGCGCTGATCGTGTTGTGCTTCGTGCAGTTCATGCTCGTTCTCGACGACAACGTGGTGAGTGTGGCGCTGCCCTCCGTACGGGACGAGCTCGGGTTCGGCGCCGCCGGTCTCGCCTGGGTGGTCAATGCGTACTTCCTTGCTTTCGGCGGGCTGTTGCTGCTGTCGGGACGCGCCGCCGACCTGCTGGGCCGCCGTCGCGTGTTCCTCGGCGGTGTGGCGCTGTTCGGCGCCGCGAGCCTCGCCTGCGGGCTCGCCCAGGAGCCCTGGCAGCTGGTGGCGGGGCGGTTCGTCCAGGGTGCAGGCGCCGCCATGGCCAGTCCGGCGGCGCTGTCACTGATCACGCTGCTGTTCCCCGGCTCCGGTGAACGCGCCAAGGCCTTCGGTATCTGGGGCGGCATCGCCGGTCTCGGCGGCACCCTGGGTCTGGTGATCTCCGGTGCGCTGACCGGTCTCGCTTCCTGGCGGTGGATCTTCCTGATCAACCTGCCGGTGGCAGCCCTGGCCCTCGTACTGGTCCCGCGTCTGATCGCCGAGAGCCGGGCCTCCCGCACGGCGCGCCTGGACCTCCCTGGCGCGATGTCGGGCACCGCCGCCGTCCTCGCCCTGGTCTACGGCCTTCTCCAGGCCGGGGAATCAGGGTGGGCCGACCCGAGCGTCACCGTTCCCCTGCTCCTGGCCGTGATCCTGACCGCCGTGTTCCTCAGGGTCGAGACGCGTACCGCCGAGCCGTTGGTGCCGCTGTCATTCCTCACGTTCCGGACGCGCGCCGTCGCCAACGCGGCGACCCTGCTGTTCTCCGCCGCCATGTACGCGATGGCCTTCCTGCTGATGATCCATCTGCAGACGGTCCTCGGTTACGGCCCGCTCAAGGCGGGTTTCGCCTACCTGCCGTACGGGGCCGGAATCCTCGCCGGCATGTGGCTCTCCTCCCGCGCGGTGATCAGGTTCGGTCTGCGCCCGACCCTTGTGGTGTCGACGCTGATCAGCGCGGCCGGGTTGCTCCTGCTGTCCGGTATCGCGCCCGGCGACGCCTACGCATCCGGTGTGCTGCCGGCCATGCTCGTCTCGAGCCTCGGCTGCGGTCTGAGCCTGCCCGCCCTCACCGTCGCCGCGCTCACGGGCACCACCGAGGAGAACGCCGGACTGGGCTCCGCGGTCCTCAGCTCCGTCCAACAGATCGGCGGCGCCGTGGGATTGGCCATCCTGGTCACCGTGGCCGCACGCCGCAGCGACTCACTGGCGGACGCCACCGGCCCCCTGCACGCGGCAACGGCGGGCTTCTCGCTCGCGCTCTCCATCGCCGCAGCCCTTCTCGCGCTCGGCGCCGCCCTCATCGGCGCGCTGCTCGCGAGCCCCGGCACGGATTGAGTCCTCAAGCCCGGTCCGGTCCCGTCCGGGGCGTACACCGCCCACTTCGTCCCGGGACTCCACACCTGCTGAAGTCCCAGGTCCAACGTCGGACCCGGGTCGCGACCAATGGGTGAGGCGGCCGGGGTACCGAGTCGCTTATGTTCAAGGAACGCGCTGCGGTCGTACGGGGATACGCGTGTGCAGCGGGGGCGGAACGCGTACGAGAGGCGAAGGTATGAGCGAGAACCAGGCGGCATCCGTGTGGCAGGGCGAGGAGTTGGACCTCGACGCGTATCTGGAGCGGATCGGGTTCGAGGGGTCGCGGGAGGCGACCTTGGAGACGCTGGGCCGGCTCCAGCGCGCGCACACCACGTCGATCCCGTTCGAGAACGTGCATGCGGTTCTCGGTATCCCCCTCCCCCTCGACCTGGCCTCCGTCCAGGAGCGTCTGGTGCACCGGCGGCGTGGTGGCTACTGCTTCGAACACGTCGTCCTGTTCGCGGCCGCCCTGGAGCGCCTCGGGTTCGACTTCACCGGGATCACCGGACGCATCACGCTCGGCGCCCCCAAAGTGACGCCCGCCACCCATGCCATGGTCGTCGTACGCTTCCCCGACGATCCGCGGTCCTGGCTGTGCGACGTGGGCTTCGGGAGCGGGCCGACCGCACCGATCGAACTCGCCGAGGGCGCCACGCTGGAGGCCGACGGCTGGCGCTACCGGCTGGAGCGGCGGCCCGGAGCGCTCGCCGACACCTGGTCGTTGCACCAGTTCGGGCCCGACGGCTGGTTCGACCGCAACACCTTCGTGCTCGTGCAGCAGTACCCGATCGACTACCGGGTCGGCAGCCACTACGTCGGCAGCCATCCGCGCTCCCCGTTCGTCACGCGGCTGTTCGCCCAGCGCTTCACCGGACCGGAGCAGCACCAACTCGACGGAACGACCTGGAAGATGACCACGCCCGACGGCGTGAGTGTCGAGAAGGAGGTCGAGCCCGCACAGATCGGCGCGCTGCTCGCCGAGACCTTCGACCTGGTGCTCGACGAGGACGAACTTGCGGCGGTCCTGCGGAAGTCCGGGCCGCGGTGACGGTTCGCCCTTTCAACTCAGGGTGCGTCTCGCCGGCCGAGGCCATGGCGTCGCGTGTGAGCTCCGGGCCCTCCACTTCCTGGAGCGCACTACGTCCTGCCTGACGGACGGCCGCGGCCGACGGCTGACGGCGAGGGTCGTCTCGCGCTCACGTGCCGCCCCTCCCGTCCCCTGCCGCGGGCCCAGATCCACCAAGGCCGGTCACCTCGAAGACCTTCGTGGACCTCACAAGGTGAACGCGAGATCTTGACGTACCGCCTCGGCGCCCCAAGAATGACCGCTCTCTGACAACGTTGTCGTACGGGAAGGTCGCACCTCTCGATGTCCCAGCAAGCCTGGATTCCCACCCGCCGTCACGCCCTGCAGATGCTCGGCGCGTCCGGCGCTTTGGCGGCCTTCCCCCTCGCTCTCGGCACGGGCACGGCCGCCGCCTCGACCACCACCGCGGTCCAGGCGGACGAGGACCCGGTGGCGCGGACCTACTACCGCGTGCTCCTCGATCACACCCGCTGGTCCGAGACCCAGTGGGACGCGGCCCAGGGCCGATACACCGCCAAGGACTTCGGCTTCGCCGTCGTGCTCGGCAACGCCGTCCTGCTGACCCGCGGCAGCTACGACGCCGAGCGTGCCGGGGTCGACCGGGACACCCTGCGCGCCCGTACGCTCGCCACGCTGAAGCACTTCGCGGCCTCGAACCGGCTCACGGGCGGCACCGTCTGGGGACGCAAGCTGTTCTTCGACACCACCTTCCAGTCGTACTTCGTCCTCGCGGCGCGCCTGCTGTGGGACGAGCTCGACGAGGCGACCCGCCGCGACGTCGACACCATCGTCCGCGAACAGGCCCGCTACACCGAGGCGTTGGGCACCGAGGACGACCCCGACTCCGGCGACTGGGGCCCCAACGGGCTGACCGGCGGCTTCAAGGGCGACACCAAGCTGGAGGAGATGGGCATCTACGCCCAGGCGCTGGCCCCCGCTCTGGCCTGGGCGCACGACGACCCCCGCTCCGATGCGTGGCGGGCCGCGTTCGGACGCTGGAGCCGTAACGAAGCCGGCCTGCCGGCCGCCGATCTGGCGAATCCCGCCAAGGTGGACGGGGTGGCGATCAGCCGGAACACCGCCCAGAACCTGTACGACACGTTCATCGTGGAGAACCACGGCTCGTTCGGCCCGCACTACCAGGAGGAGCTCTGGCGCACCTCCGGGCGCAACGCCGTCCACTTCCTCACCGCGGGACGGCCTCTGCCCGAGGTCATCACCGCTCAGCCCAACGCCGTTCCGCTGTGGCGCACCCTGCTCGGCGTGATGAGCGACGCCGGCGAACCTCTGATGCCGATGGTCGCCGACCGCGAGCACCTCTACGGCCGCGATGTCATCCCGCTCGCGTTCCTTGCGCAGGTCATGGGTGACCGCACTGCCGCCGCCTGTGAACTCGCCCTCGCCGAACGGCTCGAGGCCTACCAGGCGTACCCGCCGATGCACCGCATCGCGAAGTTCTCGGGCGAGCCCAAGTACGAGCCCGAGGCACGCGCCGAGCTGGCCATCAGCTATCTCCTGCATGAGTGGCGCGCCCGCTCGGGGCGCGGCCCCGTGCGGCCGCTGTCGCAGGCTGAGCTCTTCGAGCAGGCGAGCGGTGTCCACGACTACGGGTCGGGTCCCGGGCTGCTCTCGCACCAGTCGCCCGGCGCGTGGGCCGGCGTCGTCAGCAAGCCGGACTTCGTGAAGTTCGCCTGGCAACCGGCCCACGACGACTGGCTGTTCGCGCTCAGCGGCCGGACGCCGATGTTCCTGCCGGGCACGGGCGCGAAGGTCACCGGAAGGAGCGTGACCGCCTACACGCGGCTGCGGGACGGCTTCGACGGGAGTGCGAGTGTCCTGACGCTGGAGGGCGGCCATGCGGGATTCACCACGCTGCCGTCGGGCGCCGTGGTGTACGCGACCTCCGGTGTGGCGGCGGGTGAGGGGCACTTGGAGGTGCACAACCTGACCATGCCCGGGGTGCCCGGTCTCGACGGCGAGCGCACGTACCGCGCGGCGGAGGGCAGCGCGACAGTCCCCGCCAAGGACGCGACGCAGGCGGCCGCCGCCCCGCGTGTCGATGAACTGACCTTCGCCCGCGGCGAGTTCCGCCATCTGCGGATGCTCGGGGTGCGGCCCGATCCGTCGTACGGTTATTCGCTGTACGCCTTCGAGATACGTGACGGCGCCTCGGGTGAGGACCTGGCACGCGGCGGTACGGCGTCCGCGTCCTCCGCCGATACGGGCAGGGAGGCCGCACGGGCGATCGACGGTGACGGCGCGAGCCGCTGGGCGGTGTCGCGTGCCGATCGTCCGCGGGCCGACAGCTGGATCGCCGTCGACCTCGGCGCCGCCCGTGCGGTGGACCGGGTGACGCTGCGCTGGGAGTCGGCGGCGGGACGCGCGTACCGGTTGCAGGGATCCGCCGACGGGCAGCAGTGGACCGATCTGGTCGTCTGGCCGCGACCGGACCTCTCCAGCCGCGGCGGCTGGCTGGACATCGACGGTCGCGCCGGGCTTGTGGTCCGTGGCGGCTCCAACCCGCTCTCCGTGTACGGCGACACGGTCGTCCTCTCCGACGGTCCGGCCGAGGGGCTGCTGGTCGAGGCACTGCCCGGGGCAAGCGCCGAGGAATTGCGTGCGGCGGCCGCCCGCAAGACGCCCACCGCCGACACCCCGCGGGTCAGGGCGGCGCTCACCGAGCACCACCTGAGCCTCTTCAACCTCTCGTCGGCCCCGGTGTCGACCACGGTCACGCTGCCGCGGTACCCCTCGGCGGCGGTCCGGCTCTACGACGGTGTGCAGACCGTCACCGAGACGGGTACGGAGTACCGCGCCGAACTGGGCGCGGCCTCGGCCGTGTTGGCGGCGCCGCGCATGGAGCTGTCCGGCCGCGGACTTCCGGCCGGGCTGCGCGCCGAGGTGACGGACGGACGCACCGTCCGACTCAGCGGGCCCTCCTGCCGTATCACCGTCTCGGCGCAGGGCAGGAGCGTCGCCGCCACGGTCCACGCGGGACGCACCACCACGGTCACCGTGCCGCGCGCGACGGCCTATCCGCTCGCGGACCTCGCGCTGGGCCGCACCACGTTCCCCACCGCTCCTTTGCCGCCCGGTATGACGGACCCGCGGGCAGCGGTCGACGGGGACGAGGCGACCGCGTGGACCCCCGGGCCTGACGGCCGCATGGTGGTCGACCTGGGTTCGCCCCGGCACATCGGTGAGATCCGCGCCCGGTGGCAGGAGGGCCGGGTGCCCGCCGCATACGTGGAGTTCAGCCTGGACGGCCTGAAGTACACGGACGCGGGACGGATGTCCGACCGCGGCTTCCTGCGCACGGACCACACGGCGCGCTATGTGGCCCTGCGCGTCGGCAGCACGAGCGGCCGTCCCGCGGCTCTGACCGGCCTCACGGTCACGGCCGTCTGACCCAGCCTCACGGTCACCCGTCTGACCGCCCGCCTCAGGGGCGCAGGCTCCGGCCCGCGCCCCTGAGGCATCCGCGCCCCGAATAGGGCGTCAATTCCCGTGCGGATCCGATGCGTTGAGGGTGGCGACCACCTGGTCGTAGTCGCCGCGAGCCTCGCCGTAGCGGAGGAACTTGACCCGTTCGACCTGGATTTCCCTGGCGTCCGGCTGGGTCTCCAGGAGCGTCATCACCTCGTCGACGAATTCGTCGAGCGGCATCGCCCACTCGCTGGTCTCCTGCCCGGGCATCAGCTCGGTGCGCACGGCGGGCGGCTGGAGCTCCACGATCCGCACCGTGGTGTCGGCGAGCTGCAGCCGGATCGACTCGCTGAGCATGTGGATCGCCGCCTTGGTGGCGTTGTAGCTCGGTGTCGCGGCCAGCGGCGCGAAGGCGAGGCCCGAGGAGACGGTGAGGATGGTGGCGGCGGGCTGCTTCTGCAGGTGGTCGACGAACGCCGCGATGAGGCGGACGGGGCCGAGCAGGTTCGTCGTGACGACCGCCTCGGCGGTGGCGAGGAACGACTCCGGCCGGTGCCAGTCCTCCACCTGCATGATCCCGGCCATCGGGACGAGCACGTTGAGCTCGGGATGACGGGTCAGGACGGTCTCGGCCGCGGCGGCGATGGATTCCGGGTCGGCCGTGTCGATACGGACCGCGTCGATGCCGGGGTGGTCCTGCTTGATCTGTTCGAGGAGGGCGGTACGGCGCCCGCCGACGATCACGGTGTTGCCCTTGTCCTTGAGCCGCAGCGCGAGGGCGAGACCGATGCCGCTGGTGGCTCCGGGGATGAAGATGGTGTTGCCGGAGATGTCCATGAATTCACTATGCGATCCCCTGGGCGGATGCGCATCGGCGGGTGAGCAGCACGGGGCCGGGCACACGGGTGCGGCGGACGCTTCCTTCCCCGTGCTGTAACGGGACGCGTCCGACACCTCCCGTTCACCCGTACCGGCGGGGAATGTTCGGTTCCGAGAGCACGCTGCGGGTGTGAGACGAATCGCAGGAATCATCCTCGCGGTGCTGTTGATCGGTGGCGTGGTGGCCGCCGTCGTGGCAGGCCGGGCAGAGGAACGGAGCACGGCAACGAAGACCGTGCGCGCAGTGATCGGATCGGAGAAGGCCGAGTTCTTCGCCGATCCGGATGTCGTGGACGCCCTCGCCGCCAAGGGCTACACCGTGAAGGCCGAGACCTCCGGGTCCTGGGCCATGGAGGGGCTCGACCTCAAGGGGTACGACCTCGCGCTGCCGTCGAGTCAGGCGCCCGCCGTCGAACTCGCCGGCAAGTACAAGGTGACCGGCACGCTGCCGCGCCCCTTCTACTCGCCGCTTGTCGTCGTGGCGCACCGGAACGCCGCCGAGGTGCTCTCGGCGAACGGCCTCGCCACCCTCGACGAGGCCCACCGGGGCACCCTGAAGATGGCCGGCTATCTCGACGCGGCGCGCGAGAACCGTACGTGGCAGCAGCTCAAGGGGAGTGAGAAGTACGGGGAGTTGACGGGCACGCTCTATCTGTCCAGCACGGATCCCGGGACCTCCAACTCCGGCGCCCTGTACCTCGCCGCGGCCTCCTACGTGGAGAACGGCGGCAAGGTGGTCTCCGGCGACGCCGAGATCAAGCGCACCGCCCCGCTGCTGCGCAAGCTGGTCAGCGTGCAGGGCGCCCAGCAGGCCGGCAGTGACGCCGTGTTCCGGGACTTCGTCAGCGGCTCCGGCAATCCGCTCGTGGTCGTGTACGAGTCGCAGGTCGCCTCGCTTCTGCGGGAGGGGCAGCAGCCGGACGACCTGGTCGTGCTCTACCCGGACACCACGGTCAACAGCGACCACACCGTCGTCCCGCTCACGGAGGACGGCAAGGCGGTCGCCGAACTCCTCGCGCAGGACAAGGCGTTGCGCGATCTCGAGGTCCGTCACGGGTTCCGTCCGCAAGGCGGTCCGCCGAAGTTCGCGTCCGGCACCACGTATCTGAAGCAGGAACTGACCGGCGTCCACCAAGCGGCCGTGCCCACCTCCGAGGTGCTGCGCGAGCTGGCGCGGCGGGCGAAGGGATAGGGGGAGCACAGCACATGACCAGCAACATGGCCGGCGATACGACCGGCACTGACGACACTTTCGTCCTGACCCCGCCCCAGCCTGTGGCCGCCGTGCCGCGCGAGAAGGCCGGCGGACTCGTACCGGTCGACGACGGCGTACGGACGGACATGGCCGTCAAGGCAGCCGCCTATGTCGAGGGGCTCGCGGCGCTCGATGCCCGCTCCCCCGAGTTCGCCGGCAAGGTCGGGGAGATCACCTCGCTCGGCGCAGGTGAGATGCGTGCGGCGGCGGCACAGTCCAACCGGATGCTCGAGCGGACCATCCGCAGCCTGCCGGACCAGGGCGGTGACGCCCAGTCGCAGGTCGCGGGCTCGCTCGTGGAACTGCGGCGGGTGGTCGAGGACTTGGACCCGCGCGACCTGCCCGCGTCCAAGGGACGCAAGTTCCTCTCCCGCCTTCCCGGCGGCAACAAGCTGCGCGACCACGTCGCCAAGTACGCCTCCGCGCAAGGCACTCTGAACAAGATCGTGGGCTCGCTGCGCGGTGGGCAGGACGAGCTGCGGCGTGACAACGCCGCCCTGCAGACGGAGCGCGTGCGGCTGTGGGAGAGCATGGGCAAGCTCCAGGAGTACGTGGTCCTGACCGAGGCCCTGGACGGTGCGGTCGAGGACCACATCTCCCAGGTGCCGGACCCGCAGCAGGCCGACTCCCTGCGCGCCGACATCCTCTTCCCGGTCCGGCAGAAGCACCAGGACCTGCTCACCCAGCTCGCCGTGTGCGCGCAGGGCTACCTCGCCATGGATGTCGTACGCCGCAACAACGAGGAACTCATCAAGGGCGTCGACCGCGCCGCGACCACGACCGTCTCCGCGCTGCGGATCTCCGTGATGCTGGCGTCCGCGCTCGACAACCAGAAGAAGGTCATCGAGCAGGTCAACGCCCTGCGCGGCACGACCGAGGACCTCATCAGGGGCAACGCCGAGATGCTCGCCACCCAGAGCGGTGAGATCCAGCGCATCGCCGCCGACCCGGCGGTGGGGGCGGAGACGCTGCGCAGTGCGTTCCAGCAGATCTACCGCACGCTCGACGCCATCGACACGTACAAGGTGCAGGCGACCGAGGCGATGGCGACGACCGTGGAGAACCTGACCGCCGAACTGCAGCACGCGAGCGGCTACTTGGAGCGCAGCCGCTCGCGGGGCGCACTGGAAGGCGGTCTTGGATGAGCAGACTCCGCACCAGGCGGCTCCTCGCGTCCACGCTCGCCGTACTGGCGCTGCTGACGGCCTGTACGGCGCAGGAGAAGCCCGACCAGCGGGACGACAACGCCCCGCGGCCCGGCACCGTACGTGTCCTCGCCTCCAGCGAGCTCGGTGACATGACCGAGGTGCTCGACGAGATCGCCGACGACACCGGCATCGAGGTCCGGCCCACCTACATGGGCACCCTCGACGCGGTGGACCTCGTGGCGAAGGGCGAGGCGGACGGGCAGTACGACGCGCTGTGGCTGTCCTCCAACGACTATCTGCGGCTGCGTCCGCAAGCGGCGGGCAAGGTCGTGTCCGAGACGCCGATCATGTCGAGTCCCGTCGCCATCGGGGTGAAGTCCGCCTCGCTGGCCGAGCTGGGCTGGCAGCCGAAGGACGTCACCTGGAAGCAGGTCGAACAGGCCGTCCAGGAGGGCAAGTTGACCTACGGCATGACGGACCCGGCCCGCTCCCACTCCGGCTTCGCCACGCTGGTCTCCGTCGCGTCGGCGCTCTCCGGCGCCCAGTCCGCGCTCACCGACGCCGATGTCACCCAGGCCACGCCCCGGTTGAAGGAGTTCTTCACCGGACAGAAGCTGACCTCGGGCTCTTCGGGCTGGCTGGCGACGGCGTACAAGCGGCGCGGGAACGTCGACGCGCTGCTCAACTACGAGTCCGTCCTGACCGGCATCCCGGGCCTGACCGTGATCCGCCCCAAGGACGGCGTCGTCACCGCCGACTACCCGCTGTCCTCCCTCGCGTCGAGCGACAGTGCGGCCCGCGAGGACGTACGCCGCCTCACCGAGGCCTTGCGCGGCGACGACGCACAGCGGCTGATCACCGAGCGCACCCGGCGCCGTCCGGTCGTCGCATCCGTACCGGTTGCGGCCGGTCTCGACACGGGGCGGCGCCGTGAACTGCCCTTCCCCGGCAGTCTTTCCGTCGCCGAGGGCCTGCTCGACGCGTACGAGAACGAGCTGCGCCGCCCGTCCCGTACGGTCTACGTCCTCGACACGTCCGGCTCGATGAAGGGCGACCGTCTGGCGCAGCTGAAGCGGGCACTCACCGCGCTCACCGGGGACTTCCGCGAGCGCGAGGAGGTCACGCTGATGCCGTTCGGCTCGGACGTGAAGAGTGTGCGCACCCATGTCGTCGAGCCGGCCGACCCGAAGTCCGGGCTCGACGGCATCCGCAAGGACACCGCGGCGCTCGGCGCTCAGGGCGACACCGCGATCTACACCTCGCTGCGGAAGGCGTACGAGCATCTGGGCAGCGGACAGGACACGTTCACGTCGATCGTGCTGATGACGGACGGCGAGAACACCACCGGCGCCGACGCGAACTCCTTCCGCAGGTTCTACGACGGCCTGAACGGGGCGGCGCGGGAAACACCCGTGTTCCCCATCCTCTTCGGCGATTCCAGCAAGGCCGAGCTGCAGGGCATCGCCGATCTGACCGGGGGCCGGCTCTTCGACGCCCAGGAGAGCTCCCTCGACGGTGCCTTCGAGGAGATCCGTGGCTACCAATAGATTCGGCGGCGTCCGAGGACTCCTGGGATATCTGGAGTCACGTAAGAACATCGCGGGAAGCGCGGGCGGGCTCCTTGGCCTCGCACTCACCTTCACCGGGGTGGCGGGCCCGTACTGGCCCGTCGTGGTGGCCGGGCTCTACGGGGCGGGCGCGCTGATCGCCCCGCCGGAGCGGCCCGCACCACCCGACTTCCCCGGTCCGTCGGCCCAACTCGACGAGGTGCGGGGCGACTTCGAGAAGCTGCGTGCGTATCTGGCGGACGTGGAGCTTTCGGTGACGGCGGCCGCCCGGCTGCGGGAACTCACCGACGTGCTGACCGCGCTGCTCGACCGCGGCTGGGTCGCGGAGCTGCTGGCCCACGATCCGGAGAGCGTGCATGTGCTCTCGCGGATCGTACGGCGCGACCTCCCCGAGGCCGTAGACACCTTCGTACGCACTCGATGGTGGGACCGGATGGGACCGGGATCCGAATCCCCCGAACTGCATCTGGAGCGTCAGCTCGGCCTGCTCAGCAAGGAGACCGAGCAACTTGCCGCCGGACTGCGCGAGACGGAGGCCCGCCGGCAGGAGACCCACACCCGGTATCTGGAGGAGCGGGGCGGCACGTCCTGACACCGCGACGCTCACCCGTGCCAGGAAGTCCCCTCCCGGCTCACGGGGCGCCCCCGTGCATCTGCGCGCCCCTGCGGGCGACTTCGGAGTTGGACGGCGGGCCGGATACAGTGCGCCACCCGACACGAGAGGTGGCCTGTGGAACAGAGCGGATGTGTACCCCAGCAGCGCACGGACGAGTTTCCCGCGGCGGAACTCCTCGCTGCGGAGCGCCGGTTGAGACATGCCGTACGGGCGGGCGATCTGGCGGGGTTACGCGGCCTGTTCCATCCGCAGCTGGTGTCGGTGCGCCCCGACGGCCGCTGCCACGGCGCGGAGCACGAGGCCGCAGCGCTTGACACGGGCACCCTGGCGGTCGATGTGATCGAACCCGAGGAGACCGTGGCGACCGTGGTCGGCGCGACGGGGGTGACTCGGACCGTGCTCTTCGCCCAAGGGCACTGTGACGGCGTGCCGTTCGAGGCCCGCGTGCTGTGCACGCGGACCTGGGTGCATGAGGAAGCAACCGGGTGGCAGGTCCTTGCCACTCGCGTGGGTGAGGTGGATCCGGAGGCGTGAAGGGCACGCCTCCGGCGCTTCACCAGTCGCCGTCGGAGACGGGCTTGCCCGGGGCGTCTCCCAGCGGCTTGATCTGGCCGGGATGCGGCTGCTGCCAGGGCTCGTGGTCCTCGCCCAGCCACTCCCCCACCGGCTTGACTCCTTCGAGGGTGTCGGTGGGCGCCACGTCCTTGCCCTCCTCGTCGTAGTAGTCGAACCAGGGCAGCCCCGCCCGGGTGTACGCGGCCCGGTCGACGGGCGAGGGCGGAGGGGCCTCGCCGGTGATGCGGCGCCATTCGGGCGGGGTGACGAGATGGACGAAGATCCGGGCCGAAGGCGCCTTGGACCAGTCGGACCCCGGGCGGTCGCCCTTGTAGACCTCCTGACGCATGGAACCGCCGACGCCGAGGCCCATCGCGGGGGCCGCCCGCGGTGCGGCGGCAGGTGCCGCGCCGTATTGGGGTGCGGCACCGGGCGCCGCGGCCATCGGGGCGGGCATGGCACCGGCCGCGGCCGGCATCGCCCCGTACCCCGTGGAGCGCATCCGCGCGGCCCGCTCGGCCGCCTGCCTGCGCTGCTCCTCACGCCACTTCTCCAGCGCCTCGTCGTTCAGCGTGAACGACTGCAGCTGTACGCCGCCCCAATGCTCCTCACCGGTCACCTGGCCCTCGACGGTCGCGCCGAGTCCGAGGGGTACGGCGACGAACTGACGGACCGTGCCCTTGCCGGAGTTGATGCCGTCGAGCCAGGGCTGGCGGGGCAGCACCACATAGTTCTGCGGATGGCGCTTCAGCTTGTCCCGCCAGGGCTTCCCGGAGACGGCACACACCTTGCCGACCCCCACCTGCAGCGCCGCCGGCTCCGAACTCCCCGAGAAACTCAGCCACATGGCCTCGCGGAGATACACGGGCAGCAGCACCCCGCCCCGCTGCAGCCACTCCGCGGGGACCGTGTCGGGAAAGTCCTCCACGCGCCGCAGCGGAAAGGCGCCGAGTCCTGGCGGCAGCGCATGCGTGCCCGTCTCCGGCAGCCGCAGCGTCCGCATGAACTGCACGCTGACCCCGCCGGGCAGCCGCAGCCTGTCCCCGTCGATCCGTACCGCTTCAGAAGCCACCATGCTCTCCCCTCGCATCGGTGATGCCGACGCTTGGAGAACGCACCCCGGGCGCCTGCCGGTTCCGCTTTCCGGCTTCGGTCTTCCGGCTTGCGCTTTCCGGCTTCCGGTTCGGCGGGCGGTCGGAGGTCAGGCGGCCGTGTGCAGCCGGTGCAGCCCTTCGATGGCGAGCCGGTACCCGTCCGTCCCGAAACCGACGACGATGCCGGCCGCCGCGGGCGAGAGGTACGAGTGGTGCCGGAACGGCTCACGGGCGTGCACGTTCGAGATGTGCACCTCGATGACGCGCAGGCCCGTGCCCTTGATCGCGTCGTGCAGGGCGACGGACGTGTGCGTGTAGGCGCCCGCGTTGAAGACCGCACCGATCAGGTCACCGGACTTCTGCCGCTCCCCCGCCTCATGGATCCAGTCGATGAGCTGCCCCTCGTGGTTGGACTGCCGGCAGTCGGCGTCATGGCCGAGGGACGCGGCCGCCTCCTGACAGAGCACCTCGACGTCCTTGAGGGTCTGCGCACCGTAGATGCCCGGCTCGCGAGTGCCGAGGAGGTTGAGGTTGGGGCCGTTGAGGACCAGTACGGAAGCCATGGGCACAGCTTAGGTGGACTGACCCGGCGGGACTCGTCCCGCTCGTCACCGAGCCCGTCGACTCGCCGGTGAGGGCGGGCTCAGGATCCGCCCAGGCCCGCCTGCCGGGCCCGGACGATCGCTTCCGCGCGGCTCGCCGCCTGGAGTTTGGCGAGGATGTTGGACAGGTGGTTGCGTACCGTCTTCGGGCTCAGGGTCAGCCGCCGGGAGATCGCCAGGTTGTCGAGGCCGCGGGCGACGAGGTCGAGCAACTCGCGCTCACGGGCGGTGAGTTCGGGGAGCGGGGTGGGGGCGGCGCCCGGGGTGCGCAGGCCGGTCAGATAGGCCATCGCACGCGAGGCGACGGCCGGTCCGAGGACCACCCCGCCGCCCGCCACGGTCCGCACCGCCCGGTCGATCTCGGCGGGCGCGGCCCCCTTGAGCAGATAGCCCCGTGCGCCCGCCCGCATCGCAGCGAAGACCGAGTCGTCGTCGTCCAGCATCGTGACGACCAGAACGGCGGTGTCGGGTTGCGCCCGCAGGAGCTCGCGGGTGGCGTCGACACCGGACGGGACCCGGTCGCCCAGGTGCAGATCCATCAGGACCACGTCGGGCCGGTGCTCCCCGGCGGCGGCAAGCGCGCCCTCGGCGGACTCCGCCTCGGCCACCACCCGCAGCCCCGGCAGCGAACCGAGCAGCGCGGACATCCCCATACGGAAGACGGGGTGGTCGTCGACGACGAGGAGGGTGGTCGGCGGGCCGTCGGCCGTTTCGTCCGGGACGGCGCAGACGCCAGGAGCGGAAGGGGCGGCAGGATCAGCAGGACCAGCAGGATTACGGTCACTAGCCACGGTCGACCTCCACGTCCGTGCTCATGCCCGTGCCCGTACGGGCCTCGGGTGCCGCATCCGGAACGCGGAGGGTGAGCCGGGTGCCCCGGCCGCCCGTCCCCGGGCCCCAGACGACCGTCCCGCCGACCCCCTCGGCCCGTTCGCGTACGGAGGCGGTTCCCACGCCGGGCCGGTCGGTCACGCCGTCCATCCCGCGTCCGTCGTCCTCGACGGTCACCAGGAGGCCGCCGCCGCTTCCCCGCGTACCGGCGTCCGTACGTACGAGGTCGACGACGCAGGTGCGGGCCCCGGAGTGGCGGGCGACGTTGCGGGTGGCCTCGGCGACGATCGCGTAGACCGTGCCCGCGACCTCCGGGGCCGGTTCGCGGACGTCCCCGGCGGACCGGACGACGACGGCGAGACCGTCCGCCTCGTAACGCATGACCAGTTCGCGCAGGGCGGCGGTCAGGCCGAGTTCGGCGAGGACGGGCGGGACCAGGCCGCGGGCCAGGACCCGGACCTCCTCGACGCGGGCGTCGACCTCGGACCGCAGCCGTACGAGGAGCGGGTCGGCGGCCTCGGGCGGCAGGTTGCGGACCGCCGCGAGGCCCAGGCCGATGCCGGCGAGGGCGGGGCCGAGCTGGTCGTGCAACTCGCGGCGCAGAATTCTGCGTTCGTCGTCGCGGGCGGCGGCGAGGCGGCCCCGGGACTCGCGCAGGGCTGCGGTGACGGCGGCCAGGTGTACCGCGCTCGCGACCACCGGAGCGACCTCGGTGAGTGCGGTCAGCGCGCGGCGGTCGAGGCGTTCGCCGGGGCGTGGCCAGGTGTGCAGGGCGCCCGCGTGCTGTCCGCGCACGATCAGGGGGACGTCGGTGAGGTCGGGGCGGGGGCCCGTTTCGCCCACCGTCACCAGGGTGGTTCCGGTCGCGTCGAGGACGCGTACGGCGCCCAGATTGAAGGAGGCGGCGATGCTTTCCGCCATGCCGGTCAAGGTTTCCTGCGGGGTGCCCGCGCTGCCCAGGTGGCGGCCGACGCGGCTGAGCGCGGGGGTCGCGCCCTCGCCGTGCACAAGGCGGTCGACGCGGCGCTGGAGCCAGCCGCGCGCGGGCTGCACCAGTGCGGCAGGGACGGCGGTGGCGAGGACCCGGGTGAGCGCGCCGTCGGCGGGCGTGACCAGGCCGAGGGCGGCGACGACCAGGAAATATCCGGCGACCAGCATCCCGGTGAGCAGTGACCAGACCAGGGTGCGGCTGACGGCGAGGTCGATGCCCCACAGGCGCTGGCGCAGAACGGCGACCAGGACGGCGGCGGGGAAGAACGCCTGGGAGGCGAGGTGGGTGAGTGGGGTGAGGAGTTCGACGCGCGGGCCGCCGCCCTGCGGCCACACCACCAGGGGCACGAAGGTCAGGGTGATCAGCACCGTGCCGATGGCCAGCCAGCCGAGCCCGCGCGCCTGCGGGTCGCGCCACCGGCGGACGGCAGCGTGCGCGGCGGCGGCCAGACCAAGCACGATGGCGGCTGCGGTCAGCCAGGTGTTGACGGGTTCGGCGAGCCGCGCCCAGGTCGCGTCACGGACCGGAAGCGGTGCGTAGGAGCCGGCGGCGTCCGGCCACGGCCACGGGTCCGTCAGCCGGGTGGCGAGCGTTCCCGCGATCACCAGCCCCCCGGCCGCCAGCGCGACCCGGGCCGGGCGCGGCCGCCGGGCATCGGACACCAGGTACGGCACGACGAGCATCAGCGACAGCGTGCCCGGCACCCACGCCGTGCTCTGCAGGATCGTCCACGAGGGCGGTACGACGTCCATCGGGTACTCGGCGGCAAGTTGGGACACGACCGCCGCGATCCCGCCGCCGACGCCGGTCAGCGCGACCAGCCAGCCCACCGGGTGCAGCCGCCGGCGCAGCACGACGGCGCCGACAAGGCCGTAGACGACCGCGTCGGCGGTGTCGACGACGAAGTACCACTGCACCGGGGACCACACCGCGTCCGACCGGGCGAGCAGGACGAGACCGGTGGCCGCAAGGCCCCAGGCGAGGGCGAGGACGGAGTACGCGGCAAGGCGGCGGGCGAGGTCGCGGTCGCCTTGACCTGGCTTTCCGTGAGCTGATGGCACGGCAGCGGAGTCCCCTCCGCCGCCCGCCTGTCCCTCATGATCCGGATGACCTTGCCCCGGATGATCCGGATGACCCTGTCCCGGCACCGCAGGCCGCGGGTCTGCCGCTTCCCGGCCCGGTCGTCCCGGCGTCGCCGCCGTCGTCGCTGGTTCCACGGTCCCCCCACGGATTCCCCCACGCGGGATGATCCCAGTACAGGCGAGGGCTGTCATCGGATCGGGCGACCGTGGCCGGCGGCCGGGAGGTTTCCCCGGACCGCCGGCCACGGTCGCGTACCGGAGCGGCGCCGCCCCTCAGACCTCGGCCCGGGCCCGCCCGAAGGCGAACGCCGCACCGATGGCCAGCAGGTACGGGGCTCCGACGAAGAGCGCCATGTACTGGAGGGGGGCGAGTGCCGTCGCCAGGAGGCCAAGACCGAACAGGACGCTGACGACACCGATCCACCGGCTGACGGCCCCCTGCCGGAACGCCGCCACGGCGAGCGACGCCGCCGTGAGCAGCAGCCCGGTCCACAACCAGCCGTACGTGCCGAGCTGGGACAGTCCGGCGGCGATCGTGTCGGGGTCGATCTTCTCCCGGTTGAGAACGGCGTGGAACATCTCCGTCCCCATGCCGGTGCCGACCAGGTTCATCACGCCGACGAGCAGCATCCCGAGGTAGGCGGTCATCGGGACCAGGCTGCCGGCCGGGCACTGCCGCTCCAGGCGGCGGCGCAGCCCGGCGCCGAACAGGACGGCCCCGAACGCCGCGAGCGTGAAGGCGAACTGGGTCGCGTACACCGCCCACATGGTGGAGTCCTCCAGCTTGCCCACCATCAGCGCGCTGTCGCGGAGGTCGCCCTCCGTGTAGGGCCACAGCGGACCGGCCGCGGCGAAGACGAGCAGCCCGCCCACCCCGGCGGCGATCCCGCCCCAGGCCCAGGCCCGCCCTTCCCCGACCCCCGCCGGACGTTCCGCGCCGCGTTCGGTCCCGCCGGACCGTGCGACGCCGGTCGTTCCCGTTCCTGCCACTGGTGCTGCCATGACGTCTTCCCCCTGCTGTCGTCCGCTCGGTCGAGCGGTGTGCGCTGCCCCGTTCCGGCGCATTGCCGTTCTCTGTGTGCGGGGGTTCCTCCCCCGAACGCGGCCTTCCCCGGCCACCGGAACCCCCGCACACCGCATAAGCTCCCGCGCCCGGCGTCCCGGGCGCATGGGCCGGGGGTCCCGGTCTTCCGGGCGATCCCTCCCGGGAACGACGACGTCGGACTCCGCCTGCGGGCATCCATGATCCGGATCAACGACCCCACCCCACCGCCAGGTTGATCACGGCCTCATACGGGCCTAGCGTCGAAGCATGGTCACCTTCACCGAGGCCCTCGCCACGGGACCGCTGGTGCTCGACGGCGGTCTGTCGAACCAGCTGGAGGCGGACGGCCACGACCTGAGTGACGCCCTGTGGTCGGCGCGCCTGCTCGCCGACCGACCCGATGCCGTGCGCGCGGCGCATCGCGCGTACTTCCTGGCGGGTGCCCGTGTCGCGACCACGGCCTCGTACCAGGCGACGTACGAGGGCTTCGCCGCGCGCGGGATCGACGCCGGACGCACCACGGAACTCCTCGCCCTCAGCGTGCGGTTGGCGCACGAGGCCGCCGACCAGGCTCGTACCGAAGGTGTGCGCGGCCCTCTGTGGGTGGCCGCCTCCGCGGGGCCTTACGGGGCGATGCTCGCGGACGGGTCCGAGTACAGGGGCCGGTACGGCCTGAGCGTGGACAAGCTGGAGCGGTTCCACCGGCCGCGCCTGGAAGTCCTGGCAGCCGCCGGTCCGGATGTGCTGGCACTGGAAACCGTGCCGGACGCGGACGAGGCGCGGGCGCTCGTACGGGCGGTACGAGGGCTCGGGGTGCCGGCCTGGCTGTCGTACAGCGTGAGCGGCGGGCTGACGCGCGCGGGGCAGCCCCTGGAGGAGGCGTTCGCGCTCGCCGCCGAGGCCGACGAGGTGATCGCGGTCGGGGTCAACTGCTGCAGTCCGCAGGATGCCGACGCCGCGGTGCCGCTGGCCGCACGGATCACGGGCAAGCCGGTGGTGGTCTACCCCAACAGCGGCGAGCGGTGGGACGCCGGACGACGATCGTGGTGCGGGCCCGTGACGTTCAACGTCGAGGGCCGGGCGGCGCATTGGGTGCGGGACGGGGCCCGGCTGATCGGCGGATGCTGCCGGGTCGGCCCGGAGGGTATCGCCGGGCTGGCCGCGCAGGTACGCGAATAGCGGGATCGCCCGACCGTCGGGCCTGGACCGGAATACTGCGAAACCAGCAGGTCCGGCCCGGTTCGGGCGCTGTTGTCAGTGCCCGGGTGCAGACTGTGCGCACGTCGTGGACAACGAAGTCGACCGACCTGACGGAGGTGGCCTGAGATGGCCGAGGTACTTCTGACCGTGGGCACCCGCAAAGGACTCTTCATCGGACGTCGCCGCGCCGGCGTCTGGGAGTTCGGCGGGCCGCACTTCAACGCGGAGGCGATCTACTCGATCGCGATCGACACCCGGCGCGGGACTCCGCGGCTCCTTGTCGGCGGGGACAGCGCGCACTGGGGTCCGAGCGTCTTCCACTCCGACGACCTCGGCGCGTCCTGGACCGAGCCCGCGAAGCCGGCCGTCAAGTTCCCCAAGGACACCGGGGCTTCGCTGGAGCGCGTCTGGCAGCTGCACCCGTCCGCGTCCGAGGAGGACGTCGTGTGGGCGGGCACCGAGCCGGCCGCGCTGTACCGCTCGGAGGACCGCGGCGAGAGCTTCGAGCTCGTACGGCCGCTGTGGGAGCATCCGACCCGCTCCAAGTGGGTGCCGGGCGGCGGCGGTGAGGGGCTGCACACGATCCTGACGGACGCCCGCGATCCAGGGTCGATCACGGTGGCGGTGTCGACGGCCGGGGTGTTCCGCACACAGGACGGCGGGCAGAGCTGGGCGCCGTCCAACTCCGGTGTGTCCGCGGTGTTCCTGCCCGATCCGAACCCGGAGTTCGGTCAGTGCGTGCACAAGGTGACGCGGGACGCGGTCGATCCCGACCGGCTGTATCTGCAGAACCACTGGGGCGTGTTCCGCAGCGACGACGCGGGCGCCAAGTGGGTCGACATCGGATCAGGCCTTCCGTCCGACTTCGGTTTCGCGGCGGCGGCGCACCCGCACCGGGCCGATACGGCGTATGTGTTCCCGATCAACGCGGACGCCGACCGGGTCCCGGCGGGTCGCCGTTGCCGTGTGTACCGGACCACTGACGCGGGCGCCTCGTGGGAGCCGTTGTCGGCAGGTCTTCCCGAAGGCGATCACTACGGGACCGTGCTGCGGGACGCGCTGTGCACCGA
This sequence comes from Streptomyces mesophilus, assembly GCF_040300965.1. GTDB lineage: Bacteria > Actinomycetota > Actinomycetes > Streptomycetales > Streptomycetaceae > Streptomyces > Streptomyces mesophilus_A. The sequence continues at coordinate 42,132 of NZ_JBEPEW010000015.1, forward strand.
CGATCTGGACCCGGCAGGGGTCTACTTCGGCAATCGCAACGGCGAGGTGTTCGCGAGTGCGGACGACGGCGACTCCTGGCAGCAGGTCGCCTCGCACCTGCCGGACGTGCTGTGTGTACGGGCGGCGGCGATCGGCTGAGCGCCGGCCCGGGGCGGGGCGGCGCACGCGCTCGGTGCGGAGCCGGCGCGCGAGGGCCGGCTCCGCTCCCGGGGGCGTGCTCCCGACCGCGGTTGATCGGCCAGTGCGTTACGCCACTAAGGTGAGCCCGTGGCTGCAAGACCATTGAACGAGATCGTCGAACCCGGCTGGGCCAAAGCACTGGAGCCCGTGGCCGAACGGATCGCCGCGATGGGCGACTTCCTGCGCGCGGAGATCGGCGCGGGACGTACCTATCTCCCGGCGGGACCCAATGTGCTGCGGGCTTTTCAGCAGCCCTTCGACGAGGTGAAGGTGCTGATCGTCGGGCAGGACCCCTACCCGACGCCGGGGCACGCCGTGGGCTTGAGCTTCTCGGTGGCGCCCGAAGTGCGGCCGCTGCCCGGCAGCCTGATCAACATCTACCGCGAGATGAACGCCGACCTCGGGCTCCCTCAGCCGTCCAACGGTGACCTGACGCCGTGGACCCGGCAGGGCGTGCTGCTGCTCAACAGGGCGCTGACCACGGCGCCCCGCCGGCCCGCCGCCCACCGCGGCAAGGGCTGGGAAGAGGTCACCGAGCAGGCGATCCGTGCGCTGGCCGCGCGCGGACGACCGCTCGTGTCGGTCCTGTGGGGCCGCGACGCCCGCAATCTGCGGCCGCTGCTCGGACAGTTGCCGGCCGTGGAGTCCGCACACCCCTCGCCCATGTCCGCCGACCGCGGCTTCTTCGGCTCGCGGCCGTTCAGCCGGGTCAACGACCTGCTCGCCCAGCAGGGCGCCCAACCAGTGGACTGGCGGCTGCCGTGACCAACTCCCCTGACGCCCGGCCCGGTTGGGTGCTCGGCGTGGACTCCGGCGGATCCGGGCTGCGCGTCGCGCTGTCCCCCGTCCCGTCGGCCACCGACGAGACCCCCGTCGCGGCCGACGCCGCCGACCGCGCCGACACGGCCGTGTCCCGGCAGCCCGTCCGTACCGGACCGGGCGGCATCGACGCGGGGCATCTCATGGAACAGCTGGTGCCCATGACCGAGGCCCTGCTCGGCGAGGTGGGCGGCCACGGCGAGATCCGGGCCGTGGCCATCGGCGCCGCCGGCATGGCCACCCTCGGCGACGAGCTGCGTGACCGGCTGCCCGACGCGCTCGCCGAGGCTTTCGGCGTACGCAGGCTCGCCCTCGCCGCCGATGCGGTGACCGCGTACGCGGGCGCCCTGGGCCAGCGCCCGGGTGCGGTCGTCGCCGCGGGCACGGGGATGATCGCGCTCGGCACCGAGGGCAAGAAGTGGCACCGGGCGGACGGCTGGGGTCATCTGCTCGGCGACTGCGGCGGCGGCGCCTGGATCGGCCGGGCCGGTCTCGACGCCGCCCTGCGCGACCACGACGGGCGGCGCGGCGGTTCCGCGGCGCTGCGCGTGCGCGCGGAGGAGTTCTTCGACGGACCGGTGGCCGAGCTCCCCGGCAAGCTGTATCCGCGCACCGACCGCCCCGCCGTGCTCGCGTCCTTCGTTCCCGAGGTGGCCCGCTGCGCCGCCGAGGACGATCCGGTCGCCCTCGGCATCCTGCGGGCCGCCGCGCTGCACATCGCCGAGGCCGCGGCCGCGGTGTGCCCGCCGGAGACGGAGTGCGAAGTGGCCTTGACCGGCGGCCTGTTCGGCCTCGGCGACCTCCTCCTCGTACCCCTGAGGGAAGAGCTGTCCGTGCAACTGCCGCGCGCGCAGGCGGTGTCGGCCGACGGCAACCCGCTGGAAGGCGCCGTGGTGCTCGCGACCGCGCTCGCCCTCGATGCGCTGGCGCTGCCCTGCGACGGACGATTGCTGCACGTTCCGGAGGAAACCGGTGGAGCGTCGGCCCCTCAACATTCCCGATAGTGACGACAATTGTCACCATCAGGAAAAATACGGACGTATAACTCGCAGCTGCCCCCTCCCCGAACAGAAGAGCACCGCGAGCCAGTAGCATGCGGCGCCATGAGCTCCCCCACTGGGCCCGCATCCGGCCTGCCTGTACGAATGCCGCGACCCCGCCAGCCCGGTCGGCACCGCCGCCCGGAACCCGCGGTGGCTCCCGAGGGAGCACCCGCGCTTGTTCTCGCCGTGCCGGGCACGCCGAGCGCCGAGGCGCGCGCCCTCGGCGAAGAGGTCATCTCGATCGCCCGCTCCGAGCTGCCCGGCCTCGATGCCCGGATCGGCTACGTGGACGGCGACGGCGCGGAGTACCCGAATCTCCAGACCGTGCTCGCGCAGGCCGCCGAGCAGCGCGCCGCCCGCTACCAGCAGGCGCTGGCCGCCGGTGTCGAGGCCACCGAGCCGCAGGGCCCGGTCGCCGTGGTCGTCCCGCTGCTCGCCGGCCCGGACAACGCGCTGATGCGCCGGATCCGCCAGGCCGTCGTGGACTCCAGCGCGCCCGCCGAGGTCACCGATGTGCTCGGCCCGCACCCGCTGCTCGCCGAAGCCCTGCACGTGCGGCTCTCCGAGGCCGGCCTGTCCCGCGCCGACAGGGCCAGGCTGTTCACGGTGGCGACGGCGGCGGACGGCATCATCCTCGCCACCTCCGGTGGCGAGGAGGCGGTGCAGGCCGCGGGCATCACCGGCATGCTCCTCGCCGCGCGCCTGGCCGTGCCGGTGCTCGCCGCCGCGCTCGACGAGCCGGGTGCGGTCGCCGCCATCGCCGATCAGCTGCGCGCCTCGGGCTCCGGCCAGCTGGCGCTCGCGCCGTACGTGATCGGCCCGGAGGCGGCCGACGGTCTGCTTGACGCGGCCGTCAAGGAGGCCGGCTGCGCCATCGCCGAGCCGCTTGGCGCCTACCCGGCGATCGGCAAGCTGACGCTGTCGAACTACATGAACGCGCTGGGCATCGCGCCGCAGCAGCAGATGGGCGCGTCGGCCCGCTGACGCGTACGAGTCATTGTGAAGGGCCCGCCCGGTCTGACCGGGCGGGCCCTCACGTTTCCGCAGGCGGGCTGAGACCTCCGCGGGCGGCCCGACTCCTGTGCGGGCGACCTCAGCCGTCCGCCGGTGCACTCAGTCCGCGAACACCACGCAGGAGACCGCCGGTACCGCGACCGACCCCGCACGCACCGGGACGCCGTCGGCGCCCGTACCGAACCACGTCACATCCCCCGACCGCTCATTGGCCGCGTACAGGAAGCGGCCGGAAGGATGTACGGCCAGGTCGCGCGGCCAGTGCCCGCCACAGGGCGTCACGGCCACGAGGGCCGGGGCACCGTCCGCGAGCGAGAAGGTGGAGATGACGTCCTCACCGCGGGTCGCCGTCCACAGGAAGCGCCCGTCGGGCGAGACCTTGATCGCGGACGGGTAGGCGTCGCCCTTCGGCTCGTCGGCGAGCACGGGGACCTCGCGCAGCGGGGTCAGCAGACCGGCGTCCGCGTCCCAGGAGCAGACGGTGAGCGTGGGGTCCAGCTCGTTCAGGACGTAGACGTGGCCGCCGGCCGGATCGAACGCGAGATGCCGGGGTCCGCTGCCGGCCCGCAAGGTCACTTCCCTGCGGACCGCGAACACGCCCTCGTCGACAGCGCAGACCCGCACCGAGTCCGTCCCGAGGTCCACGCTGAGGATCCAGCGGCCGCTCGGATCGGGCAGCACCTGGTGGGCGTGCGGGCCTTCCTGGCGCGCCTGGTCCGGACCGGAGCCCTTGTGCTGGACGACGCTCGCGGGCCCCTCCCCCAGAGGCAGCGCGGACACGCTTCCCGAACCGTAGTTGGCGGTCAGGACGTGACCGCCGGCCACGGCGAGATGCGTCGGTCCCGACCCCTGCACGGACCGCGGCGCACCAAGCAGACGCGGCTTGTCCGCGGTCAGGTCGAAGACGCCGACCGAGCCCTCGTTCGCCTCCGACACGGCGTACAACAGGCCGTCGTGGAGGGCGAGATACGAGGGATCGGTGAGCGCGTCCGTCGCCGCCACCACGCTCAGCGCCCCGGTGGCGGGATCGACGTCCGCCACCGTGACCCCGGGTCCGCCCGCCGAGGTGAAGGAACCGATGTACGCCCGTGCGCCCGCCATGTGCCGCCTTCCGTCCGCCGTGAGTTCGGGGCGACAGTAGCAGCCGGTCTAGACCATCGGGCACCCGTCGGAGGCCTTGAACGAACCGAACCCGGCTGCCCGCGCCTGGGCGTCGGGGTGGTGTACATAGGCGGGATGGTGCTCCGCGGTGTCGTACGTCCGGTGGAAGACCGGTGTCGCCGAGCCCGAGATCGGCGGCACGATCCACGACCAGTCGGCGCCCACGGGTCGGCCGCTGCGCTCCTCGCGGCCGATATGGGCGAGGAAGCGGCGGGATTCGGTGTGGTGGTCGGTGACCGTGACACCCGCGCGGTCGAAGGAGTGCAGAACAGCCCGGTTGAGTTCGACGAGCGCGCGGTCGCGCCACAGCGAACGCTCGTCGCGCAGGTCGAGGCCGAGACGGGCGCCGATCACGGGGAGCAGGTCGTAGCGGTCGGTGTCGGCGAAGTTGCGCGCGCCGATCTCCGTCCCCATGTACCAGCCGTTGAACGGGGCGCTCGGGTAGCAGATGCCGCCGATCTCCAGGCACATGGTGGCGAGCGCGGGAACGGCGTGCCAGCGCAGTCCGAGCAGCTGGAACCAGCCGAACTCCGGGTGCTCGATCGGTACTTCGAGTACCGCTTCGGGCGGCAGCGGATACCAGTGCGGGCAGCTGCCCGGTTCCTGGATCACCAAGGGGAGTACGTCGAAGGGGGTGCCGGGGCCGCCGGGCCAGCCGAGGGAGTGGGCGAGCGCGGTGAGTCCGGCGTTGCGCGGGTCACCCGTGACCGTGCCGTCCTCGGCGGTGTAGCCGGCGTACCGGATGAGCTGCTCGTTCCAGATCCGGGGCGCGGGGCGGCCCGGCCGGTCGGGGGCGAAGACGGTGATCAGGGGGCGGATGCGGCCCCCGTTCGCGGCCTCGCGCAGATGCGTGACGCATTCGGCGGCGATGTCCTCGGCGCTGCTGAGGTGGCGCCGGTCGCGGATGCGCAGCGAGCGCCAGTACAGGCGGCCTATGCAGCGGTTGGCGTTGCGCCACGCGACCCGTGCGCCGAAGGCCAGCTCGTCGCCGGTGTGCCGGTAGGTACCCGTGGAGTCGAGTTCGGCGCGGACCTCCGCGAGTCTGCGGGCCGGATCCGCGCCCGCCAGGTCCTCCCGGTGGTGGTCGGCGATGAATTCGGCGGCTTGCCGCCACAGCGAGCGCTGGTCGTGGCCGGGGTGGTCGCGGACCTTGTCGGCACCCGCCGACCGGCCGTCGTGCCGCGGAAGAGCATCGGGAAGCAGAGCCGAGGGGATGGTGCCGTCGGGCGCACAGCCGAGACCGGTGAGGGTGGCCTGGTCACGGCGCAGGAAGTTGCGCATGGTGTGTCCTCCCGCGTCCTGGGAGCACGGGCCGCTCCCGCACGGCCCGTGCGCTTGTCCCATGTGTGACGCGGGGCTTACCCCCGGCCTTCACTGATCCACCGTGTATGTGCCCCGTGAAAGTGCCTCATTCAAGGGCCGGTTGTACATGCCGCAGGTGGGGCGCCGGGGCGCTGTTGTCAGGCTCCGGCCAGCGGGGAGCGCGGAGCCGTACGCAAGGGCGCGGCCAGCGAGACGAGCGCCCGCTCCAGTGCGTGCAGATGCGCGAGGGCCGGTTCGGCAGCGGGGTGCGCGGGTGCGGTGAGTGGTTCCGGGTGGTGCGCGGTGGTGGCCTCGGTGCCGACGAGGGCGGCGACCGCGGTCTCCACGCGGGCGCAGGCCGCGGTGAGCCGGGCGTCGTGCGAGGCGACGGGGTCGGCGGCGATCGCGGCCAGGCCCCGGATCTCGCGGGCGCAGTCGTCGAGCAGGGCGAGGACCTGACGGGCGCGCCGCTTGCGGGCACGCTGCGGGCTCAGGGGGTGGACGAGCGGCGCGAGGGCCATCCGTACCCGGGCGAGCAGCGATTCCAGGTCACCGAGTGCCTCCTTGAGGAGCGCCGGATCGGCCGCCGGGTCACCGGCGAGCCGTCGAGCGGCCTCGGTGGTGCAGGTGTGGACACGGCCGAGGGCGCGCTTGATCCACGCGTCCGTCGCGCGGTGGGTGGTGATCGGCAGCACGAACAGCACGGCGAGCGCCGCACCGAGCGCGCCGACTGCGGTCTCGACGAAGCGGAGCCCGAGCAGCCCGGGGTGGAGCACACCGAGGAGCCCGTACAGGAGACCTGCCATCACGGTGACGAAGAACATCATCCAGCTGTACGAGGGCGCCGCGGTGTAGAAGATCCCGAAGACGCAGACGGCCACCAGGGCGGCGGTCGGCGCGGGCGCTCCGTGCAGCGGTACGGCGATCAGGAGGCCGGCCGCGATGCCGATGACCGTGCCGAGGACGCGCCGGAATCCGCGGACGAGCGTCTCGCCGCGCGAGGCGGTGTTGACGAAGATCCACCAGGCGGTGCCGACGGCCCAGTACCAGCGGTCGCCCGAGACGAACTGTCCGAGGGCGACGGCGAACGTGCAGGCCGCCGCTGCCTGGAACGCCTGCCGGGTGCTCGGCCGGGCGAGCCGCCGCCCCTCGAGCGGGGCGGGCGGAACGGCGGGCGGGGTTCGGCGCTCGATGCACCACAGGCCGAAGCGGACCGTCGAGGACGCGGCCAGGGCGATGGCCACGGAGGCGTACAGCTCGGGGAGTTGAGCGGGCAGCGCGTGCAGGAACTGCGTGACGAAGAACATCATGAACGCGAAGATCCCGAGCGCATGCCCGCGCGCTCCCCAGCGCCGTGCGTACACACCGGCGAAGACCACGGCCACGAAGGCCGCGTCACGCGCGAGCGGCGCCCCGTGCAGCGAGGCGGCGAGCGCGAGAACCGGGAAGCCGGCCGCCGGGAGCAGCGCGGTGGTCACGGCCTGGCGGCGGACGGAGGCGTCGGCGACGGTGAAGAGTGCGAGCAGGGCGGCGAGCCCGCCGGTGATGGAGGCCGTCAGCGAGAATCCGGCGAGTTCGGCGGCCGCGACGGCCAGACCGATGCCGAGCACCGCTCGCAAGGAGACCCGCAGGCGCAGCCGTCCCGGATCCGGTGCGACGAACATCCTCTTCACCGCGCTCACTCACCCCCGCCTGGCGCGCGCGTTCCCCGCGTACGCCCTCGCTGTGTGGTCCGCCCGGCCTGTGTGGCCGTGGACGGACATGGAAAAGGCGCCGCGGAAGGTCCCGCAGCGCCATCGACTGCATAAGGAAAGCATTCACAGGCCTAGTGGCTCAACTCAGGCCAAAAGCCCTGGGCCATTGGTACAGTCATAGCTTCATTCGTACGGCCACTGGAGGGCCAATGGCAGTCGATGCGCTGGATGCACGGATTCTGCGTCTGCTGATCGAGCAGCCCCGTACGAGCGTGCGCGAGTACGCGCGGATCCTGGGCATCGCGCGCGGCACCCTGCAGGCGCGGCTCGACCGGCTGGAGCGGGACGGGGTGATCACCGGTTCCGGGCCGACCCTGTCGCCGGGTGCGCTCGGCCATCCCGTGCTCGCCTTCGTGCACGTCGAGGTCACCCAGGGACATCTCGACGACGTGGGGGACGCCCTCGCGCAGGTGCCGGAGATCATCGAGGCGTTCTCGATCACGGGTGGCGGGGATCTGCTGACCCGGGTGGCGGCCCGGGACAACGCGCATCTGGAGGACGTCGTACAGGAGCTGATCTCGCTGCCCGGCGTGGTCCGCACCCGCACCGAAGTGGCGCTGCGCGAGCGGGTGCCGCACCGGGTGCTTCCGCTGGTGGAGGAGGTGGGCCGGGCCGCCGAGGCCGGACGGCCACGGCATGCTTGACGTATGAGCACCTCGAACAGCACCAGTCCTCTCGGCCGTACGGCGGTCGTCTTCGACCTCGACGGCACCCTCGTCGACAGCGAACCCAACTACTTCGAAGCCGGACGCGAGGTGCTCGCGCGCTACGGGGTGACGCTCACCTGGCAGGAGCACGAGCGGTACATCGGTGTGTCCACCGCCGAGACGCTGCAGATCTGGCAGGACAAGTACGGCATCACGGACCCGCTCGACGAGCTCCTGGACGAGAAGAACGCCATCTACCTGCGGCTCGCCCGCCGCTCCACGCATGCGTACCCGGAGATGGTGAAGTTCGTGCGGCGGCTGCACGAGGACGGGGTGCCGATGATCGTGGCCTCCGGCTCCTCGCTCGCCGCGATCCACGCGATCCTCGAGGGCACCGGCCTGGACGCGTATCTGACGATGGCCGTCTCGGCCGACGAGGTGGCGCACGGCAAGCCGGAGCCGGATGTGTTCCTGGAGGCGGCCCGCCGGCTCGGAGTGCAGCCGGCGGACTGCGTGGTCCTCGAGGACGCGGCACCCGGCACGGTGGCAGCGCACAAGGCCGGGATGCGCTGCATCGCGATTCCGTACGTGGCTTCGGCGGCGGACGACGCGGAGTTCGCGACCGCGGGGCTGCTGTTCCGCGGCGGCCAGCGGGAGTTCACGGCCCAGGCGGCGTATGACTGGCTGAGCGCTCGCTGAGTGCCGCGTACGGCATAAGCCCTCAGGGCGCTCAGGGCTTCGTGCCGACCGCCAGGAACATCGGGATCGCCAGGAAGAACCGGTCCGCGGCGGCCCGTCGGCGCTGGTCGGCGAGCCAGGTCTCGGCCTCGTCCGCGGTGATCGCGCCCGCCTCGTGGGCCGCCGAGGCCATTCCGGCGAGCAGCGGCAGGGCCGAGCCCTCGGTGAAGACGGCGGTGTGCACCTCCACGCCGGTCTGCGTGAAGCCCGCGTCGAGCAGCAGGGCGCGATGGGTCCGGGCGGCCCGGGGACTGGTGGTCAGGTCGGCGCGGGCCTGCACGATCGTGCGGGTCAGCGCCGGGTCGGCGGCGTCGATGACGAACGTGTCCCAGTCCTGGCCCACGAGCACGGCACGTCCGCCCGGCACCAGCACGCGCCGGGCCTCGGCCACGGCCCGCGCGGGATCGGCGAGTGTGTGCAGGACCTTGTCGGCGCGGTAGCCGTCCAACGTGGCGTCGTCGAAAGGAAGTTCCGTAAGGTCGCCCTCGCGGAAGTCCCCCTTCGGGCAGCGCTCGCGGGCCACGTGCAGCATCTGCGGATCGAGGTCGATCCCGGTGGCCCGGGCACCGATCCCGGTGAGCTCGGCCACGGCCCGCCCGGCGCCGCAGCCCGCGTCGACGATACGGCTGCCGGGGCCGGCTTCCAGCAGGTCGTACGTACGGCTGCGCAGCCGGCGGGCGACGGGCATGGCGTCCAGGGCATCGAGCAGGGCGATCAGCTGAGCGACCGGGTCCTGCCCGGGCTGCCGGCCGTGCGGGGTCTCGGACGGTTCGGGGTGCGGGGTCTCGGACGGGCTGGGGTGCGCGGACTCCGTCCGCGTGGGGTGAGTGGACATACGCCCCAGAGTGCGACTTCATGTCGGCATGAAGTCAACACCGGCCGCGGCCTTGAGCATTGGCGAGCTGGCGGAGCACTACGGGCTCGCCACCCATGTACTGCGCCACTGGGAGAGCGTCGGCCTGTTGGCGCCCGGCCGGGATACCGCCGGGCGCCGTGTGTACGGGCAGCAGGACCTGCTCCGGGTAGGCGCGATCCTGTGCGCCAAGGACGCCGGGCTCTCCCTCGCCGAGATCCACGCCCTCACCTCCGCGCGTGCCGGTGCGCCGCGTCGCGTGCTGCTCGCGGACCGGCGGGCCGCTCTGCAGGCCGACATCGCCCGGCTGCAGGCGCAGCTCGCCCTCGTGGAATGCGGCCTCGACTGCCCCCATGAGGACCTGCTCACCTGCCCCAACTTCCAGGCCATCGTGGAGCGGCGAGCTGGGGAACAAGACCGTGGCCCGGGGCGCGCAGGCACCCCGGGCCACAGCTGAAAGAACAGGAGCTAGCGCCGGCTGCGTACCAGCAGATACAGGAAGTACGGCGTGCCGATCACCGCGGTCATCAGGCCCGCACCCAGCTGCGCGGGGGCGATGACCGTACGGCCGACCACGTCGGCCGTGCAGACGAGGATCGCGCCGAGCAGCACCGAGACCGGTACGACGCGGGCGTGTTGGCGGCCGACCAGGGCGCGGGCCGCATGCGGCGCCACCAGGCCGACGAAGGCGATGGTGCCGGCCGCGGCCACCGCGGTCGCGGTGAGCAGGACGGCGAGCACCAGGAAGCCCAGGCGTCCCTTGCCGAGGTTGAGTCCGAGCAGCCGCGGGGTGTCCTCGTCGAGTGAGACGAGGTCCAGTTCGCGGCGGCGGGCCACCGAGATCGCCACGCCGATGGCGAGCACCACCACGAGGGGCAGGGTGTCGATGAAGGTGCGGCCGTAGGTGGATCCGGAGAGCCAGGTCAGGGCCTTGGTCTGGTTGAACGGATCGGTGAGGATGATCATCAGGCTGGTCAGCGCGTAACCGGCCGTGGCCATGCCGAAGCCGACCAGGACCACGCGGTTCTGCTGGAAGCCGCCCCGGGCGGAGAGTCCGAAGACGATCGCCGCGGTGATCGTCGCACCGGCGAGCGCCGCGGCTGCCACGGTCCACGCGCTGGCCAACGGCACGGTGGTGACCAGCAGGATGGCGCCGACCGCGGCACCGTTCGTCACGCCCAGCGTGCCCGGTTCGGCCAGTGGGTTACGGGTCACCGCCTGGATCAGCGTGCCCGCAAGGGCGAGTGCACCGCCCGCGAGCAGCGCCGCCGTGACGCGCGGCATCCTCGTGTCGAGGACGAACGAGATGCCCTGACCGGCCCGGCCCTGCGCCCAGTTGAGTACGTCGCCGAGCAGCAGCTTGGCATCGCCGAGGAGCACCGAGCCGATGGTCACGCCGACGAGGGCGATGACGAGCACGACGGTCGTGGTGACGAACACGGCCCGGCTGCGGATCCGCAGCCGGTCGGCCTCGACCGAACCGCCCGCGTCCTTGACCCGTGCGGCGAGGACGACCAGGAACACCGCGCCGACCAGGCTGGTGACCACGCCGGTCGGCACCGCGACGGCGGTGTCCGCGGGGACGAGGGCCCGCAGGACCACGTCGGAGCCGAGCACCAGGACGGCGCCGGCGAGCGCCGAGAACGGCAGGCTCGCCCGGGACTTGTTGAAGGTACGGAAACGGCGCGCGAGGAACCGTACGAGCGCGGGGGCGCACAGACCGACGAAGCCGATGGGACCCGCCAGGGTGACGGCGGCGGTCGAGAGCAGGGCCGCGAGGGTCACGGCGGTGACGCGGGTGGAGCGCACCGGCACTCCGACACCGCGGGCGGCATCGTCGCCGAGCGCCAGGGCGTCCACGCGGCGCGCGAGCAGCATCAGACCGACGAGCGCGAGGACGGCGACCGGGAGCATCTGCAGGATGCCGTCGAAGCCGTTCTGCGCGATGCTGCCCTGGTTCCACTCGTGGAGGCCCTCGGTCTCCAGCGGGAAGAGCAGCAGCAGGCCCTCGGTGATGGACGTCAGGCCCAGCGTGAGGGCGGTGCCCGCGAGCACGAGGCGTACGGTGCCGGCACCGAGACCGGACAGGGCCAGGACGACCGCGCCGGCGGCGAGCCCGCCGAAGAAGGCGATGCCCGATGAGGCGAGCAGCGGCAGCGACAGGCCGGTGGCCGCGGCGAGGCCGAGGGCGAAGTACGAACCGGCGTTGACGGCGAGGGTGTCGGGCGAGGCGATCACATTGCGGCTGATGGCCTGCAGTGTGTGACCGGCCATGCCGAGTACGGCGCCGATGAGCAGACCGGCGACCATGCGCGGCAGGCGGGAGGCGATCACCACGGAGGAGTCGCCTGATTCGGCCTGCCCCGTGAGCGCCTTCCAGACCTCGGAGGCGCCCACGTCGGCGGTGCCCTGGGTGATGTCGACGGCCGCGAGCACGGCCACGACGAGGACCAGGAGGGCCGTCACCGCGGCCGCGCCCGAACGGGACGGTGCGGCCGTCTGCGGACGGGTTGCGGGGGTGGTTGCGGTGACGGCCATCGGTTACTTGGTCAGCGCCTTCACGAGGTTGTCGATGTAGGCGCTCATCGACCCGGTGCCGCCGAACATCCAGATGCCGTCGTCAAGACGGTGCACGTTGCCGGCCTTCACGAACGGCAGCGAGGTCCACACCTTGTCCTTGGCGAAGATGCCGGTGAACGGGGTGCTGGACTTGTCGTCCTTGTTCGCGATGTAGGCGAAGTGGACGTCATCGGGCAGCTTGGTGAGGCCCTCGAGGTCGGTGTTGCCCAGGCCGTAGGCCGGGTCGCCCTCGACGGTCCAGGCGTTCTTCAGACCGAGCTTCTCGTTGACGGCGCCGATCAGCGAACCGCTGGTGAACGGGCGGATCGAGGCCTGGTTGCCGTCGACGTAGCCGTCGGCGAACGCGAGGTTCGCGCCGGCGAGATCGGCGTCGGCGAGCGCCTTCTTGCCCTCTTCGACCTTGGCGTCGAAGTCCTTCTTGAGCTGGTCGGCCTTGTCGGTGGTGCCGGTGGCCTGGGCCAGGAGGTCCAGGTTCTTGGTCATCTGACCGAACGGGTCCTTGGCGTCGGCGGGCTTCAGCGTGATGACCGTGCCCACCTCCTTGAGCTGCTTGATCGCGGCCGCGGGGAGGTCCGTGGTCGCCACGATCAGGTCCGGCGAGAGCGCCGCGATGGAGTCCATGCTGGGCTCGCCGCGGGTGCCGATGTCCTTGGGGTTGCCGGTCAGCGGGACGGCCTGGTCCCACTGCTTGTAGCCCTTGATGTCGGAGACGCCCGCCGGGTCCACGCCGAGTTCGACGAGGTGCTCGACGATGTTCCACTCGGTGGCGATGACCTTCTTGGCCGGTCCGTCGAGCTTGACCTTGGCACCGGTGCCGTCGGTGAGGTTGATGGCCTCGGACGACTTCTTGTCGTCCTTCTTGTCGGCGGCGGGCTCGGTGGTTCCGCAGGCGGACAGAGTGAGAGCCGCTGCCGTGGTGACGGCCGCGGCGAGCAGGATGCGCCTCATGACTGGGTGGTGAGCCTTTCGCTTCGCGAGTGGTGACGGCCTATCGCGCGGGTGCGCAGATGGCCGGTGAGGGGATCTGTGTCGACCTCGATACGGATGCCGTACGTCTCGGTGAGCCGCTCGGCGGTGAGCACGTCCTCGGGGTCGCCGTCGCCGATGACCCGGCCGTCGCACAGCAGCACGATCCGGTCGGCGACGGCCGAGGCCTGGTCGAGGTCGTGCAGGACGGCGCCGACGGCGATGCCGTGGCCGTCCGCGAGGTCGCGCATGAGGTCGAGGAGCTCGACCTGGTAGCGCAGGTCGAGGTGGTTGGTGGGCTCGTCGAGGAGCAGGACGCCCGTCTCCTGGGCGAGACAGCCGGCGAGCCATACCCGCTGCAGCTGGCCGCCGGAGAGGTGCTCGACGCCGCGCTCGGCGAGGCCGGACATGTCCGTCATCGCGAGCGCGCGGTCCACGGCCTCCTTGCCGCCCGGATCGGTCTTGCCCCAGCGGCTGCGATACGGGTAGCGGCCGAACTCGACGACGTCGCGCACGGTCAGTCCACTGGGCGTGGGCCGGCCCTGGGTGAGCAGGGCGACGCTGCGGGCGAACTCGCGCGGGCTCAGGGCGAGTCCGTCGGTGTCCGCGTCGAGCGTGATGGTCGCGGTCCGTGGCCGCTGCAGCCGCGCGAGCGCCCGCAGCAGCGTGGACTTGCCGCTGCCGTTCGGCCCGACGAGCACGGTGACTTCGCCGGGGCGCAGCGTCATCGCGGCGCCATGGACGACGTCGACGCCGTCATAGGCCACGGTGACGTCCGTGGCGGACAACTCGTGTCCGCGCGAACGCCGGTCCTCGGAGCTCTCTTCAACAACTCGCACGCCGGAAGGTTAGCCTAACCTTAGGGCTGCGCCATACGGGGGTCTGACCTGCAACGGACCCCGCAAGTCCCACCCTTCGCCCGGGCCTCAGCTTTTCGCTCACCGCGGGGGCGTCACGAACGCTCCGGAGCCAGGACAATGGACGGCATGTCCGATGCCTTCACCAGCCGTATCCTCCAGCTGTCCACCGGCGCCTCGGAACGGGTGGTCGACCTCACCCGTGACTGCGAGGCCTTTCTCCGCGACGTGGCCTCCGGCCGCGACGGACTCCTCAATATCTTCGTGCCGCACGCCACGGCGGGGATCGCCGTCATCGAGACGGGCGCGGGCAGCGACGACGACCTGCTCGCCGCCCTGCACTCGCTCCTCCCGGCCGACGACCGCTGGCAGCACGCCCACGGCTCCCCCGGCCACGGGCGCGACCACGTCCTGCCGGCACTCGTGGCGCCGCACGCGACCCTGCCGGTGATCGAGGGGAGCCTGGAGCTGGGGACCTGGCAGTCGGTGTGTCTGGTGGACACCAATGTGGACAACCCGGAGCGGCGGGTGCGGTTGAGCTTCCTGGGCTGAGCAGTCCCTGGGCGCGGCCGCAGTGGGCCGCGCCCGGGATGCCCAGGTGTGTCACTGGAACTGTGCGAAGAACCTCCATATCTCTGCCTTGGTCCAGGTGGTGATGCCGCTTTCGCCGGTCGAGCCGTCGACCGGACCGGGGATGTGGCCTCCGTCGAACGCGGCCCATTGCACCGGGTATCCCGCACGGCAGCCCGCGTAGGCCGTGGTGATGTGGGTTCGGCTGCCCGGTGCGGGTTCGCGCGGGCTCTGGGCGGTGCAGCCGTTGTTGGCGACGAACTTGTCGCGCAGGGACCGTCCTTGCGCGATACCGAGGACGTTGTCGCTGATGCCGTGGATTCCGAAGTAGGCGATGGGCTGGGTACCGCCGCTGCACCCGCTGATCTGGGCGCCGGACATGACCGCGACGGCCCGGAAGGCGTTCGCCCGGGTACAGGCGAGTGCATAGCTCATACCGCCGCCCCAGCTGAAGCCCGTGGCGAAGCGCTGCGCCGGGTTGACGCAGAGTCCGCCTTCGATGCGCCGGATCATGTCGTCGACGAAGGTGACGTCCTCACCGCCCGTATTGGCCCAGCCGTTGCCCAAGCCCTGGGGGGCGACGAGGATCGCGCTGTTGTCGGACTGCTCCTGCTGTCCGTAGTAGGACCAGGCACTCCCGCTGGTGCCGCCCGAGGCGACGTCGCCGGCGGTTCCGCCCCGCCAGTGGAATGCGAAGATCAGCCGGTAGGGGTGGCTGTTGTCGTAGCCGGCGGGAACTCTGAGGATGAAGCTGCGGCTCTTGCCGCCGCTTTGAATCGTGTGCGTACCGCTTGCCAGCGTCGGGGCGCTGCCGCATCCGCCGACGCCGCCGGCCGACAGCTTGACCAGTTGCCATTGCTGGTTGGCCCCGCCCCAGTCCGCGTACTGGACGACGTTGCCGCCATCGGCGGTGGACGCGCCCTGCACCTCCACTGCTTTGGCGCTGCTGCGGTTGATCAGCCGGACATGGCCGGCGTCGGAGTCGGCCAGGCGGAACTGCTGGTTGGTCCCGTTGTGGTCGGCCCACTGCTGGATCGCCGCGCCGTCGGCGGTCGAGGCACCGGCCACGTCGAGGACCTTGCCCGAATGCCGGGCCTTGAGCCGGTAGAAGCCGCCGCCGGAGTCCACGAACTGCCACTGCTGGTTGGCTCCGTCGTGGCGCGTCCACTGGCTGACCCGCGCGCCGTCGGCGGTCGACGTGCCGGCGACGTCGAGCGCCTTGCCGCTGTTGCGATTGACCAGGACGTACCAGGCATCGGTGTCCACCGTCGCCGCCGCCTCGGCGGGCGCCGGGTTCACCGCGGCGAGCAGGCCGATCGCGAGGGTCGCCGCCACCAGGGCAGCGATCCGGGACCACCAGCGCTGTTTTCGTGCAGGAGCGCGGGAAGCCGCACCGCAGGTCTTCATCGATTGGCCCTTCCGCTCTTGACGGGCCCCATCAGGTGCGGGTCCAGCGTTGGTTGCTGCCGTTGGAGCAGGAGTAGAGCTGGATCAGGGTGCCGTTTGCGGTGCCGGCCGCGGTGGCGTCGAGGCAGCGTCCTGACTGGACGCCGACGATCGATCCGTCGGAGTTGAGGCGCCATTTCTGGTTGTCGCCGCCCCAGCAGCTGTAGATCTGGACCTTGCTGCCGTTGCCGGTGCCGGCCGCGTCCAGGCACTTGTTGCCGTAGACCCTGAGTTCACCGGCGGCGGTGTGCGTCCACTGCTGGTTGGTGCCGCTGTGGCAATCCCACAGCTGGACCTGGGTGCCGTCGGCGGTGCCCGCGTTCGGCACGTCCACGCAGCGGCCTGAGGCGACGCCCTTGATCTGCCCGGAGCCCTCGGGGGGCGTGGTGGTGCCGCCGTTGAGTGCGTTGAGGACGGCGGTGTACGCGGGCTTCTTGCTGCCGTCGCCGTTGAACAGCAGCGGGGTCTGCTCCGCTCGCCAGGAGTCGGTGTCGCGCACACCCCAGACGGTGATGCCGAGGCAGCGCGGGACGGCCAGACAGTCGTTGGTCACGTTGGCGTAGGTGGTGGCCGAGGCGCCCTGGATGTCGAGTTCGGTGATGGCCACGTCGACGCCGAGGGCGGCGAAACTCTGCAGGGTGGTACGGAAGTTGCTGTTGTAGGGACTGTCGCTGTTGAAGTGCGACTGGAACCCTACGCAGTCGATCGGCACGCCGCGCTGCTTGAAGTCACGGACCATGTTGTACATGGCCTGGGTCTTGGCCCAGGTCCAGTTCTCCACGTTGTAGTCGTTGTAGCAGAGCTTGGCGGCCGGGTCGGCGGCGCGCGCGGCGCGGAAGGCGACCTCGATCCAGTCGTTGCCCGAGCGCTGCAGGTTGGAGTCGCGCCGGGCTCCCGAACTGCCGTCGGCGAAGGCCTCGTTCACCACGTCCCACTGGGCGATCTTGCCCTTGTAGTGGCCCATCACACCGTTGATGTGGTCGATCATCGCCTGACGCAGCGAGCTGCCGCTGAGGCTCTGCATCCAGCCGGGCTGCTGGGAGTGCCAGGCCAGGGTGTGGCCGCGTACCTGCTTGCCGTTCTGCACGGCCCAGTTGTAGACGCGGTCACCGGCGGCGAAGTTGAACTGACCGCGCTGGGGTTCGGTGGCATCGATCTTCATCTCGTTCTCGGCCGTCACCGAGTTGAACTCGCGGCCCGCGATCGTCGTGTACGCCGAGTCGCCCAGCCTGCCCGAGGCGATGGCGGTGCCGAAGTAGCGCCCGCTCTGCGCCGCCGCGGCGCCGAGCGTGTTCTCGGCGCCGTGCGCTCCGGTCGGCGCGACCAGTGCGGCGGCCGCGACCAGGACGCCGACGATCAGCGCGGTGAGCAGACCACCCAGCCTTCGGCGGACGGCGGGTGGGGGGATGGCATACGAGCCCATGACTGTGCCTCCAAGGTAGAGATCACGAAGGGACTGCGGCCGGCCGTGAGGCGCCGGGATGCGCTGGTGCGAACTTCGCGGGAACGCGGAACACGGGTGGCGCGGGTGCTGTGGTGCGCGGAACCGCCTTGCGGCGCAGGTGGACCGGAACCCGCGTGGTTCGAAATATCGAACCGTGGTCGGCTCTTCAGACAGGGATGATTGAGGGATTGACGGTGGATCGTCAATCCCTCGCGCAGAACTTATTTCCGTTCCTAGTCCGATAACTTTTCGGACGCTCGCGAGCCGAGGGCACCTCTCGCCGAACTCACGACAGTCACCAAGTCCCGCACCCGAGGCGCTAATTGTGGACAGATCAGCGGCAGGTCTTGACCGAGCGGCTCCGCATTCCTAGCTTGTGGCGTCGAAAGGAACCGAGAAACTTTCGGAAGACTTCCGAGATCGAATCGACGTTTCCCGTTCCAGGGAGCCGATGACCAGCACCCCCGGAACGCCCGCAGTGCCCGTCGGCATGAAGACGCCCCCGCGGCAGCAGCCGCCGGCCCTCAGCCGATGCGACTGAGAGTGGACAACCCACGCCTCGGCCAAGGGCGAGAAGCTCCGACGGAAGCGCTCTATCGGCACCACCTTGTTTGCATCTGTGACCCACCTCTGCCCCCACCCTCGAAAAAAGGAGGCCGCCCGATGCGGTTCCACCTTGCGTTCCCGGTCCGCCTGAGACGCCTGCTCGCCGCCCTCGCACCCTTACTGCTCGTGGCCGGCTTCCTCGGCGCCCAGCCCGCCGCCGCGGCCACCGTCGACCCCAACGCCTCGTATGTGCTGGTCAATCGCACCAGCGGCAAGGCCCTCGACGTGTACAACCTGGCGACGAACGACGGCGCCCGGATCACCCAGTGGACCAGGAACGATCAGAGCCAGCAGCAGTGGCAGTTCGTCGACTCCGGCGGCGGGTACTACCGCATCAAGTCCCGCCACTCGGGCAAGGTGCTCGACGTCCACAACTTCTCCACCGCCAACGGTGGAGCGATCGTGCAGTGGGCCGACCTGAACGGCACCAACCAGCAGTGGCGGCTGGCCGACAGCCCGGACGGCCACGTGCGGCTCATCGCGCGCCACAGCGGCAAGGCCCTCGAAGTGCAGGGCGCCTCCACCGCCGACAACGCCAACATCGTCCAGTACGACGACTGGGGCGGCGCCAACCAGCAGTGGCAGCTCATCAAGGTCGGCGGCGGCAGCGGGCCGTGCGAACTCCCGTCGACCTACCGCTGGAGCTCGACCGGTGCGCTGGCGCAGCCCAAGCCCGGCTGGGTCTCGCTCAAGGACTTCACCGTCGTTCCGTACAACGGCAGGCACCTCGTCTACGCGACGACGCACGACACGGGCACGAGCTGGGGCTCGATGAACTTCACGCCCTTCACCGACTGGTCCCAGATGGCCGCCGCCGGCCAGAACGGGATGTCGGCCTCCACCGTCGCACCCACGCTCTTCTACTTCGCACCGAAGGACATCTGGGTGCTCGCCTACCAGTGGGGCGCGACCGCCTTCTCCTACCGGACGTCGAGCGATCCCACCAACCCCAACGGCTGGTCGGCACCGCGGGAGCTCTTCTCCGGAAGCATCAGCGGCTCGGGAACGGGCCCCATCGACCAGACCCTCATCGCCGACGGCACGAACATGTACCTGTTCTTCGCCGGCGACAACGGCAAGATCTACCGGGCCAGCATGCCGATCGGGAACTTCCCGGCCAGTTTCGGCTCGAGCTACACGACGATCATGAGCGACACGACGAACAACCTGTTCGAAGCCCCGCAGGTCTACAAGCTCCAGGGCCAGAACCGCTACCTCATGATCGTCGAGGCGATCGGCTCACAGGGCCGCTACTTCCGCTCCTTCACGGCCACCAGCCTGAGCGGCTCATGGACACCCCAGGCCGCGACCGAGGGCAACCCCTTCGCCGGCAAGGCCAACAGCGGCGCCACCTGGACGAACGACATCAGCCACGGCGAGCTGCTCCGCACCGGCCCCGACCAGACCATGACCGTCGACCCCTGCCGTCTGCAGCTCCTCTACCAGGGGCGCAGCCCCAGCAGCGGCGGCGACTACGGCCTCCTGCCCTACCGTCCGGGCCTGCTGACACAGCAGCGCTGACGGCGGGACACGGACCGGCTCCGATACGGGACGGTGTGGCGGGCTCACCAGAAGACTGAGCCCGCCGCACCGTGGTCGCCCCATGAGCGCCTTCGAGCGGGAAGATCCCGGCAACCCCGACGGTTGGTAGAAACGTGAACGACATCGGGGTACGAGAAGCGCGGCAGGTCGACGTCGTGGTCATCGGTGCGGGGCAGGCCGGACTGTCCGCCGCCTACCACCTGCAACGCGTCGGCTACCAGCCCGACCGCGACTTCGTGGTCCTGGACCACGCGCCCCGGCCGGGCGGCGCCTGGCAGTTCCGGTGGCCGACGCTGACGTACGGGCGGGTGCACGGGATGCACGCGCTGCCCGGCATGGAGCTGACGGGCGCCGACGACTCGCGCCCCTCCTCCGAGGTGATCGGCGCGTACTTCACCGCGTACGAGGAGAGGTTCGACCTGCGCGTGCACCGCCCCGTGGACGTCACGGCCGTGCGCGAGGGCGAGGGCGGGCGGCTGCTCGTCGAGAGTTCCGAAGGCACCTACGCCACCCGCACGCTGATCAACGCGACGGGCACCTGGGACCGGCCGTTCTGGCCCCGCTATCGGGGCCAGGAGACCTTCCGCGGGCGGCAGTTGCACACCGCGCAGTACCCCGGGCCGCAGGAGTTCGCCGGGCAGCGGGTGGTGGTCGTGGGCGGCGGGGCCTCGGGCACCCAGCACCTCCTGGAGATCGCGCCCTATGCGGCCTCCACCACCTGGGTAACCCGGCGTGAACCGGTGTTCCGCGAGGGCCCGTTCGGCGAGGAGGAGGGCCGCGCGGCCGTGGCACTCGTCGAGGACCGGGTGCGGCAGGGGCTGCCGCCGCGCAGTGTCGTCTCGGTGACCGGCCTGCCGCTGAACGACGCGATCCGCCGGGGCATCGCGGAGGGCGTACTCGACCGGCAGCCGATGTTCGACCGGATCACTCCGGACGGAATCGCCTGGGCCGACGGCCGGGAGATCCAAGCCGATGTGATCCTGTGGGCCACCGGTTTCCGCCCCGTCGTCGACCACCTCGCACCGCTGCGGCTGCGCGAGACGGGCGGCGGCATACGGCTCGAAGGGACGCGCGCGGCGCGCGATCCCCGTATCCACATGGTGGGTTACGGGCCGTCGGCGAGCACCATCGGTGCCAACCGGGCGGGACGCGCGGCGGTGGCGGAGATCCGCAGGCTGCTCGCACAGCAACCCGCGTCGGTGTCCCGACCCGTTGCGGCGGCGGTCAACTGACGTTTGCCGAACCGTTCTTCGCCTGCGTCTGCTTCTGCGCCTGCCGCGCCGCGTTGAACTCCTCGACGTTGCGCTGGTGTTCGGCGTAGTCCGCAGTGAAGCGGGTGTCCCCGGGCTTGACCGTGACGAAGTAGAGCCAGTCGCCCTGCGGCGGGTTCAGTGCTGCCGCGAGGGCGTCGTCACCCGGGTTGGCGATGGGCGTGGGCGGCAGACCGGTGCGGGCATACGTGTTGTACGGACTGGAGATCCGGGTGTCCGTCATGGAGGTGTCCACCGTGGAGCGGTTCAGCGCGTAGTTGATGGTCGAGTCCATCTGGAGCGGCATGCCGAGGTTCATGCGGTTGTAGACGACCCGGGCCACCTTGCCCATGTCCTGCTTCGTCTCCGCCTCCGCCTGCGCGATGCTCGCGATCGTCACCGCCTGGTAGACGGAGACCGCCTGGCCCTCCGCCGCGCCCTTCACCTTCGGTCCGCCGAAGCGGCGGTTCGCGGTGTCGACCATGTACGCGAGGAGGGACGCCGGGGTCGATTCCTCGCCGATCGGATACGTGGCGGGGAACAGATAGCCCTCGGGGTGGCCGGCCGCCTCTCCCGGCAGTTTCAGACCGATGGTGTGCGCGGACTTCTTCGTCGTGCCGGGGGCCGCTTCGAGCGCCTTGTCGATCGCCTCGTACACCTGCGAGGTGCGCCAGCCTTCGGGCACGAGCAGGGTCTTGGCCTGCGGCTGCGGTTCCTGCCGGTCGAGCAGTACGGGAACGCCGGCCGCGGCGCCGGCGAGCAGGGCGCCGGTCATGGCGAGGGCGACCTTGCCTCTGCGGGTGAGGCGGATCCTGCCCTGGGGGGCACTGTCGTTGCGCATGCGGGCACGGTAACCCGCACAAAGCAATAAATCGGACATTCGGCGTGGTCGTGTACCCACTCAGGCTTACGCCACGGGCTCCAGGCGCTTCCCGCTCGCCGGCTGCCGCGCGGCCGCCCCCGCGTCGGGCTGCTGGGCGTCGCGGCGGACCAGCGCCGCGTACCGCCCGTCCTGCTCCAGGAGCGAGGCGTGCGTGCCGCGTTCGGCGACCCGGCCGGCGTCGAGGACGACGATCTCGTCGGCGGCGCGGACCGTCGAGAGACGGTGGGCGATGGTGATCGTGGTGCGGTTGGCGGACAGGGCGTCGATCGCCTCCTGGACCGCGTGTTCGGTCCGGGTGTCGAGCGCGCTGGTGGCCTCGTCGAGGATCAGGACCGGCGGGTCGCGCAGGATCGTACGGGCGATGGCCAGGCGCTGCTTCTCGCCGCCGGAGAACCGGTGGCCGCGCTCTCCGACCACGGTCTCGTAGCCGTCCGGCAGCGAAGCGATGTGGTCGTGGATCTGAGCCGCCTTGGCCGCCGCGTGGAGCTCCTCGTCGGTCGCGTCCGGTTTGGCGAAGCGGAGGTTGTCGGCGACGGAGGCATGGAAGAGGTACGTCTCCTGGGAGACGACGCCGACCGTGTCCGCGAGGGTGTCGAAGTCCAGGTCGCGTACGTCCACTCCGTCGATGGTGACGCGGCCGCCGGTCACGTCGTACAGACGCGGTACGAGGGAGCTGAGCGTCGACTTGCCGGAGCCGGTCGGGCCGACGACCGCGAGACTGCGGCCGGCGGGGACGGTGACGTCGATGGCGTCGAGGATGGGCGCGCTCTCGTCGTCGTAGCGGAACTCGACGTTCTCGAAGCGGACTTCACCCTTGACCTTCTCCAGACGCACCGGGTTCGCGGGCTCCTGGATGTCGATGGGCAGGTCCAGGTACTCGAAGATGCGCTGGAACAGGGCGAGCGAGGTCTGGATCTGGACGCCGGTGGACAGCAGGCTGACCGTCGGACGGAACAGGCCCTGCTGGAGCGAGACGAAGGCGACGAGGGTGCCGAGCGTGACCGCGGGGCCGCCCATGTGCTGGGCGAGGCCCGCCGCCCAGTAGAGGAGCGCGGGCAGCGCGGCCATGACGATGCCGATGGTCGACATCCGCCAGCGGCCGGCCATGCTGGACCTGACCTCGAGGTCGATCAGGCGCTCGGACTCGTCCGCGAAGGACTTGGTCAGGGAGTCGGAACGGCCCATGGTGCGGCCGAGCAGGATGCCGCTGACCGAGAGGGACTCGGTGACGGTGGCGGCCATCACCGCCATCTGCTTCTGGCGCTTGGTGGTGATCTTCTTGCGCTCGTTGCCGACCTTGCGGCTGATCATCACGAAGACGGGCAGCAGCACCAGCGAGACGAGGGTGAGACGCCAGTCGAGCGCGAGCATCGCGACGACGGTGGCGAGCACGCTCGTGAAGTTCTGCACGAGCGAGGTCGCGGTGGAGGTGACGGTGGCCTGCATGCCGCCGATGTCATTGGCGATCCGCGACTGCACCTCTCCGGTGCGGGTGCGCGTGAAGAAGGCCAGGGACATCTGCTGGAGACGTCCGTACACCGCAGTGCGCAGGTCGTGCATGACGCGCTGGCCGACCGTGGTGGAGATCAGGGTCTGCAGGACACCGAAGACGCCGCCGACGACGGCGGCGAGGATCATGCCGAGGGCGAGCAGGCTGAGCAGCCCGGTGCGGCCGTCGGGAAGGGCGGTGTCGAGGATTTCCTTGAGCAGGAACGGGGTGGCCACGGAGACCAGGGACGAGGCGGCCACCAGCAGGGCGACGACCGCGAGCCGGCCTCGGTAGGGGCGGAAGAGCCGGGCGATACGGCGCAGCTCGCGCGGCTTCTCCGGATCGCGGGGCGGGGCGGACCAGGTGCTTTCGAGATCGGTGCGGGCGGGCTTCATGTGCCTCCTAAGGCGGGGGTATATACATCACCCGAGGAGCATAGCTCATTGTTACCTATACTCACAATGAGCGGAGTCCTGATACGCTCGCGGCATGACCCAGGGCACCGACCAGGCCACGGACCGCGATGGCCTCCTCGCCGAGCAGCTGCTCCGCCTCACGCGCCGGATGCACCGCGTCAACAAGCGCCTCCTCGAGGAGTCCGGGCTCGGGATCACCCCGGCCCAGTCCCGTCTCCTGCGCGTTCTGTCCCATCACCTCGCGCACCATGACGAGCCGCCGCGGATGGCCGACCTGGCGGCCCGTATGGAGGTCGTGCCGCGGGCGATCACCACGCTCGTCGACGGCCTGGAGGCGGGTGGCTGCGTCCGGCGCGCGCCCGATCCGGCGAACCGCCGGGTGATCCGTATCGAGCTGACCGAAACCGGCCGCGAGGCGCTGCGGACGCTGCGCGACGCGCGCCGTTCGGCCGCTCAGGACATCCTGGCTCCATTGACCGCCGAGCAGCGCGAGGTGTTCGGCAGCCTTCTCTCCGCCCTGGTGGACGAACCCGGGCGGCACTGACCGACGCCGAGGAGAGCCGATGCCCTTGCTGGAGCCGAACCCCGATGCGCTGCGCCCGCGCCTTGACCGGGGCGAGCCCTCACCCGACCGGGTGCAGGACGGCCAGGCGACCGGCACACCCGAACCGCTGCGCAGCGAGCTGATCGACCTGCTCGGCTCGGAGAAGGTGCTGTGGAACATCTCCGATCTGGTGCGCTATGCCTCCGACGCGAGCCCGTACCGGTTCGTGCCGCAGGTCGTGGTGGTCGCCGAGGACATCGACGATGTGTCGGCCGTGCTCTCGTACGCGCACGGCAAGGGCCGGCAGGTGGTCTTCCGTGCGGCCGGGACCTCGTTGAACGGGCAGGCGCAGGGCGAGGACATCCTGGTCGACGTGCGCAAGCACTGGGCCGGGATCGAGGTGCTCGGCGACGGCGAGCGGGCGCGGATCCAGCCCGGCACCACCGTCGTACGCGCCAACGCCACGCTCGCGCGGCACGGACGGGTGCTCGGCCCCGACCCGGCGAGCGCCATCGCGTGCACGCTGGGCGGTGTCGTCGCCAACAACGCGTCCGGGATGACGGCCGGGACCACCCGCAACTCGTATCGCACCCTTGCCTCGCTGACCTTCGTGCTGCCGTCCGGCACGGTCGTGGACACCGCCGAGCCGGACGCCGACGAGCAGCTGGCGCATGCCGAACCGGCACTGTGCGAGGGCCTGTTGGACATCAAGCGGGAGATCGAGGCCGATGCCGGGCTCGTACGGCGCATTCGCGCCAAGTACGAGATCAAGAACACCAACGGCTACCGGCTCGACGCCTTCCTCGACGGATCGACCCCGGTGGAGATCATGCGCGGCCTGATGGTCGGCTCGGAGGGCACCTTCGGATTCATCTCCGAGGTCGTCTTCGACACGCTGCCGCTTGACCGGCGGGTGTCCTCGGCGCTGCTGTTCTTCCCGACGCTCAGGGACGCGGCCGTCGCCGTGCCGAGGTTCAACGAGGCGGGTGCGCTCGCCGTGGAGCTGATGGACGGCAATACGCTGCGCGCCTCGGTGAGCGTGCAGGGTGTACCGCAGGACTGGGCGCAGCTGCCGAAGGAGACCACGGCGCTCCTCGTCGAGTTCCGGGCGCCGGACGAGGAGCGGCAGGCCGCGTACGAGAAGGCCGCGGCGCAGGTGATGACGGAGCTCGAACTGGTCGCGCCGGTCGCCTCGGTGACCAATGCGTTCACCCGGGACGCGGGGACCATCGCGGGCTACTGGAAGGCGCGCAAGGCCTTCGTCACGGCCGTCGGCGGCTCGCGTCCTTCCGGTACGACGCTGATCACCGAGGATTTCGCGGTACCGCCCGGCCGGCTCGCCGATGCCTGCACCGCGTTGCTCGAGCTCCAGACGCGCCACGGCTTCGACGCGGCGGTCGCGGGGCACGCGGCGCACGGCAATCTGCACTTCCTGCTCGCGTTCGACGCGGCGAAGCCTTCGGACGTGGAGCGGTACGCGGCGTTCATGGACGAGTTCTGCCGGCTGACCGTCGAGCGCTTCGACGGCTCGCTCAAGGCCGAACACGCCACGGGCCGCAACATCGCGCCGTTCCTGGAGCTGGAGTGGGGTGAGAAGGCCACCGAGCTGATGTGGCGGATCAAGCAGGTCATCGATCCGGACGGGGTGCTCGCTCCCCGGATCGTCCTTGACCGCGACCCCAAGGCGCATCTGCGCGGCCTGAAGACGATCCCCAAGGTCGAGCTGATCGCGGATCCGTGCATCGAGTGCGGCTTCTGCGAACCGACCTGCCCCAGCCACGACTTGACCACAACGCCGCGCCAACGGATCGTGCTGCGCCGGGAGATGATGCGCCAGTCCCCCGGTTCACCTGTGGAGGACGGCCTCGTCGAGGCGTACGGCTACGACGCGGTGGACACCTGCGCCGGGGACTCGACCTGCAAACTGGCCTGCCCGGTCGGGATCGACACCGGCATGATGATGAAGTCGTTCCGGCACGCACGGCACTCGCCGCGCGAGGAGAGGATCGCGGCGCTTGCCGCCAAGAACTTCAAGGCCGTCGAGATCTCGGCGCGGCTCGCGGTGGGCGCCGCCGACAAGATCAGCGACAAGCTGCTCACCGCGGTGACCCGCGTCGCGCGCAAGGCGGTACGCCCCGACCTCGTACCCGAGTGGCTGCCGGAGGTCCCGGGCGCCGCCGCCCGCAAACTGCCGCACACCTCCCGTACGGGCGCGAGCGCCGTCTACTACCCCGCCTGCGTGAACCGGATCTTCGGCGGCCCCGAGGACCGCAAGGGTCCGTCGCTCGCGCAGTCCGTCGTGGCCGTCTCCGCGCGGGCGGGCAAGCCCGTGTGGATCCCCTCGGACGTGGCCGGAACGTGCTGCGCGACGATCTGGCACTCCAAGGGGTACGACGACGGCAACGCCGTGATGGCCAATCGCATCGTCGAGGCGGCCTGGGGCTGGACGGCGGGCGGAAGGCTGCCGCTGGTCGTCGACGCGTCCTCGTGCACCCTGGGCATCGCGCACGAGGTGGTGCCGTATCTCACCGACGCCAACCGGCAGTTGCATGCCGAGCTGACCATCGTCGACTCGCTCGTCTGGGCCGCCGATGAACTGCTCCCCCATCTCACCGTGCACCGCAAGGTCGACTCCGCGGTGGTCCATCCCACCTGCTCCATGCGGCACTTGGGCGACGACGCCCAGCTGAAGACCGTCGCCGAAGCCTGTGCGCACGAGGTCGTCGTCCCCGACGACGCGGGCTGCTGCGCCTTCGCCGGTGACCGCGGCATGCTGCACAAGGAGCTCACCGAGTCGGCCACCGCCCGCGAGGCGGCCATGGTCACCTCGCGCCACTTCGACGCGCACCTGTCGGCCAACCGCATGTGCGAGGTCGGTATGGATCACGCCACGGGGCGCTCGTACTACTCGGTGCTGATGGAGCTGGAGCGGGCCACACGTCCAACTGCCTGACTCCGCACGGCACTTCGCCGCCCCGGTCCGCATCAGCGGGCCGGGGCGGCTTCGTCGTCCTGGGATGACGGTGTGCAGCGCCTTCCGGCGGCCGCGCCCTGCGCTTTTCCGGGGACTGCGCGCACAGGCGTGCTCGCAGCTGCTCGGCCACCCCGCTTCTCCTGCGTATTCCGTCGCGATCCCCCTTCCCGACCGGTGAATTGATCGGGGGTCAGGAACGGACACATTGCCCCGCTCAGGGACGAAGCGGCACGCCCTTGGCCGCTATGAGTCCAAGCCGGTGCGCCAGAAGTCCAACTCCCTGTCCACTTCGGCCTCTTGCGTCACGGAGTTCCCACGACGAGGGTGGCTGGCGCCGTTGCTCCATCCATCCCCGCCTTATCGACGGAGGTCCGATGCACGACGAGAACGCCACCCCCACCCCTGACGAGTCCCATGCTGCCGACGGGGGCCTGTCCCGCCGTTCCGCGCTGCGCGCCGCGGGTATCGCAGGCGCCGCGGGTATCGGTCTGGGCGCGGTGGGCACGGGCGCCGCGCATGCCGGCACCGCGGAGGGCGCGCCGGCCGGCAGAGCCGAAGCGCGGTCGGGCGCCACCATGGTCAACGTTCCGTTCCAGGCACGCAGCACGGTCCGGGTCGGCATCATCGGACTCGGCAACCGCGGTGGCAGCATGATCGATCTGTTCCTGGCGATACCCGGGGTACAGGTCGTGGCGATCTGCGACCCGGTCAAGGAGAAGATCGAGAGTTGCGCGAAGAAGGTGACGGACGCGGGACAGCCCGCCCCCGGCACCTACGCCAAGGGCGACCACGACTTCGAGAACCTCTGCAAGCGCGCCGACCTGGACTTCGTCTACGTGGCGACGCCCTGGGACTGGCACTTCGAGATGGCGAAGACCGCCATGCTCAACGGAAAGCACGTCGGCGTGGAATGTCCGATCGCCATGGAGCTCGGACAGCTGTGGGAGCTGGTGAACCTCTCGGAGCGCACCCGCCGCCACTGCATGCAGCTGGAGAACTGCTGCTACGGCAAGAACGAGATGCGCGTCCTGCGGATGGCGCACGCCGGGCTCTTCGGTGATCTGCTGCACGGCGCCGGCGCGTACAACCACGATCTGCGCGGCCTGATGTTCGACCCGGACTACTACGAAGGCCCCTGGCGCCGCCTGTGGCACACGCGCCTGCGCGGCGACCTGTATCCGAACCACGGCTTCGGACCGGTCTCCAACTACATGGACATCAACCGCGGCGACCGCGTCACGCACATCTCCAGCTTCGGCACCCCGGCGCTCGGCCTCGCCGAGTACCGCAAGGCCAACATGCCGCCCGGCGACCCGAGCTGGAAGGAGACCTACATCGAGTCGGACCGCACCATCAGCCTGGTGCAGACGGCCAAGGGCCGGGTCATCCGTCTCGAGCACGATGTGTCCACGCCGCACCCGTACAGCAGGATCAACAGCCTCGGCGGCACGAAGGGCGTCTTCGAGGACTACCCGGCGCGGATCTACCTCGAGCCGGACCACGGCGACGACGTCTGGCACAACTTCGGCGACTACGCCGAGTGGGACCACTGGCTGTGGAAGGAGCACTCCAACCCGCCCGGCGGCCACGGCGGCATGGACTACATCATGATCTTCCGGCTGATGCAGACCATGCAGCTGGGCCTCGTCCCGGACTTCGACGTGTACGACGCGGCCACCTGGACCGCGCCCGTACCGCTGAGCCATCTGTCGATCAAGGCCAAGGGCGAACCGCAGGAGATCCCGGACTTCACGCGCGGCGAGTGGCGCAAGAAGCGCTCGGGTGTGGACTCGGCGAAGCCGTCCGCTTAGGCAACGGCCTTACGGTGCCGCCTCGTCGGTGCGAGGCGGCACCGTGCTGCGCCGGCCGTCCGAGGGTCCGCCGGCGCGGGCCTCGGGATCTCGCGTCGCGCCCGCGGCGGTTGCGAGGCTCTGCCGCAGACTGCCGAGACGTGCGATCTCCGCGTCAAGGGCGGCCAGCCGATCCGCCACGACGTCACTGAACGCGCCGGGGCCGGCGTCGCACGCAACCGGCGGTCCCGCGGCGAGGGCGTCCAGACGGTGGGCGCGGCGGCGGATGTCCTCCAGGGTGAGGCCGAGTGCCAGCAGGCTGCGGATGACACGGATACGGGCCACGTCCGCGGCACCGTACTCGCGTTGCCCGGACGCGGAGCGCGGCGGCGGCCGGAGCAGGCCGCGGGATTCGTACAGGCGCAGGGCACGCGGCGTGGTCCCGGCCGCCGCCGCTGCCTCACCGATCCGCATGTCCGCTCCGCCCCGCCTACAACTCCACGACGGCCGCCCCGAACGAGTGGCCCGCGATCAGTCGGGGCAACGCTGCCGGGGCGTGCTCCATTCCTCGAACGGAGGTGTACGGGAAGTGGATATCGCCCGCGCGCAGCCAGTCCCCGAACCGTGACTCCCACTCGGCCTCCACATCCGGATGATCGACCCCGCTGTATCCGGCCACGGTGATGCCCCGGGTCAGCAAGCGGTAGGTGTCGAGCACCGCGGGCGCGCTTCCACCCGCGCGGTCCGGGGACAGCTGCCCGGCCAGGGCGCCCACCAGGGCGAACCGCGCGCCCCGGTTCGCCGCTTGGACGGCTGCCGTCAGTTGTTCGCCGCCCACGGTGTCCAGGACGACATCGATCCCGTCCGGCGCAGCCTCCGGGAGCTGCCTTTCGTACGGTGCCGCGCCACGCAGCACGGTGGCGTCATAGCCGAGCTCCCGCTCCAGTCGGCGGGCCTTGTCGCGTGAGCCGGTACTCCCGATCACACGACCGGCCCCCAGCAGCCGGGCGATCTGGCCCGCCAGTGTGCCCACGGCGCCGGCGGCACCGGTCACGAACACCGTCTCCCCCTTGTGGACCCGGGCCAGTCTCGTCAGCGCGCCGTACGCGGCAGCGCCCTGAGCGAGATGGGCCACCGGGTCGGGCAGACGGCCGTCCAGTGGACGGCACTCCGCGGCCGCCGGTGTCGCATGGTCCCGCCAGCCCTGCAGGTGCAGCACCGGCATGCCCTTCTCCAGCGGCCCGTCGACGACTTCGCCGATCGCCGGCCCGAAGAGTGCGTCACCGGGACGCACCGGCGGCAGGGGGACATCGCGGGTCTCCCCTCCGATGAGGGTGCGCAGGCCCGGGAACACGAGGAAGTGCGTGTTGCGGACCAGCACTTGGCCGGCCTCGAGCCGGGGCATCGGGTCATGGACCAGGGCGAAGTCGCCGGGGGCCGGCAAGCCGGCCGGGGTGCGCTGCAGGCGTACGAGACGCTGGGTCGCTGTCATCCCGGGACGCTAAGCCTTGACCCGCGGGTCAGGGGCAAGTCCCCGGGTGCCGAGGGCGTGGACGACTGTCGTGCACGGGCGCCGTGTCCCGGCCGGAGTTCAACCCGCCGCCGTCCGTCGGGCACCGCACGACGAGGCTCCGATCACAGCGCGCGGGCGTCGATCAGGCCCGCGGTGTGCAGGGCCGGCCACAGCGCGTCGGGGACCTCGGCCCCGAACGCCGCGACGTCGGCGGTCACTTCGTCTGCGTCACGCATGCCGACGACCACGCTCGCGACGACCGGATGGCGGCGTGCGAAGGCCAGCGCCGCCTGCGGCAGGGTCACCCCGTACTCCCGGCACACCGCGGCGATGTGCCGGGCGCGTCGCAACAGCTCGGCGGAGGCCGGGGCGTAGTCGAACGTCGCGCCCTGCACCGGCTGTTCGCCCGCAAGGAGCCCCGAGTTGAAGACGGACGCGGCGAGCACCGAGACTCCGCGCTCGGCGCAGGCGGGCAGCAGGGTGTCGAGCGCACTGTGGTCGAGCAGGGTGTAGCGGCCGGAGAGCATCACCACGTCGGGATCGGCCTCGGTGACCAGCCGCGTGAGCAGGGCGGGGTCGTACATGCCCGCGCCGATCGCCCCGACCACTCCCTGCGCCCGCAGTTCGGCGAGCGCGGGGTAGCCGCTGGACAGGGCGTCCTCGAAGTGCTCCTCGGCGTCGTGCAGGAACAGGATGTCGATACGGTCCGTACGCAGCCGCTTCAGCGAGTCCTCGACGCTCTTGAGGATCCCGTCGCGGGTGAAGTCCCACACCCGCCGGTGGGTCGCCGGCACATGGAAGGCACCGTCCAAGCGCCCCTCGTCCTCCTGGGGCACGAGCAGCCGGCCGACCTTCGTGGACAGGGTGTATTCAGCACGCGGCTTGTGCTCGAGCAGATTGCCGATCCGGCGCTCGGAGTGACCGATTCCGTAGTGCGGCGACGTGTCGTAGTAGCGGATGCCGGCATCCCAGGCCGCGTCGAGCGCCGCCGCGGCCGTCTCGTCGTCGAGCGGCGCGAACAGGCCCCCGAGCGGTCCGCCGCCGAACCCGAGTTCGCCGACGTGCACGTCGCTGGAGCCGAGCCTGTTGCTGTGCATGGCCATGGACGTCCTCTCTCGGTGGTGCAGTGCGCGGGTCTCGGTGGTGCAGTGCGCGGGCCAATGAACTTACGTACACCGGAAGTTGGACGGAACCGGGCTCAGGCTTCGAGATGCGCGCGATCGCCCATGACGATCACCGGATCCCGTTCCGGGTCCAAGGTGCGCAGCAGCTGCTCCATGCCCTGCTCCGGCAGGCTGACGCAGCCTGACGTGCCGCTGCCGTGGTCCAGGTGCAGCCAGATCGAGCCGCCCTTGGCGCGGCCCTCGGGCCGGGTCGGGTCGCTCGGAGCCGTCCCCTTGACGCGGTTGTAGTCGATCGCGATCACGAGGTCGAAGTCGTGCCAGTGCGTCCTCGGCCAGGAGCGTGGCGCGGTGAAGGCCGCCGCGGAGCGGGTGTACGGGAGTTTCGCGCCGGGCTCGGCGCGGACACCGCCCGCGTCGCTGAGCGTGAAGACACCGACGGGGCTGCGTTTGTCGTCCTCGTGGTGGTCGGTGGTCCAGCCCTTCCTGCCGTTGTGCGCGGGCCAGATGCGCTCGCGGTCCCAGGTGGCGCCGTGCCGGGTGAACAGCGCCGCGGTGGATTTCGCGGAGTCCTCGCCCCGGCCGTAGACGGCGACGACCTGGCGGGAGCCCGCCGGGATCTGCCGCTGCAGACGGTCGCCGACACCGGGGATGCGTGCGAGGTCCCTCGTCGGCGAAGCGCTCGGCTCGGTACCGGCGTTCGCGGGACTGTCCTGCGTACGGCCGCCGGCGCCCTGCGTACCGCTGCCGCAGGAAGTCAGGGCCGCAGTCAGGGTCACGGCGACGAGCGAGGACCGCAGCATGCCGGATATGCGCATGCGTTCCATGCTCGCACGGGGGTCGCCTGACGGACGGGGTGGGACCTTGGGCCCGTGCGGCCCCCGACGGAACCGGTGGCCGCCGGGCGCCCAGCCCGCGGCCCGTCCGAAAAGAGCACTCTCGGCCGGAAAATCGTTTGCCCCGGCCCGCGTCCGACAGGGAACCTTGCACGTTCCCTTCCCCCGCGGTCCCCTGCGCGGCCGCCCTCCCATCCGCTTGCCGAGCTCTGGACATCATGCAGATCAGTGACCTTCCGTACCCCGACCCGGGTGTGCCCGACGCACGCTCCGGATCCCGATTCCTGCTGTGGCTCGGGCGGAACCAGATCGGCGGCCAGTTCCGATCCTTCGCCTGGGGTCTGCTGCACTTCTCGTCCGTGATGGGCCTGGCGTTCGCGGTGGGCTACGCCGTGCAGGCGGTCGTCGACCGCGACGGCGGCAGACTCGCCCTCGCGGGCGGGTTCCTCGCCTTGGCGGGCGCGGCCATCGCGCTCGGCGACACGATGCTGCACCGCACCGCCGTCACCAACTGGATCACTGCCGCGGCCCGTGTCCAGCAGCTGCTCGCCCGCAAGACCGCCGAACTCGGCTCCGCCCTGACCCGGCGCGTGGCGGCCGGTGAAGTGGTCGCGGTGTCGACCGGTGATGTCGAGAAGATCGGCTGGTTCGTGGAGGCGCTGTCGCGTTTCCTTGCGGCCGCCATGACCGTCGTCCTGGTGTGTGTCGCGCTGGCCGTGTACCAGCCCGCGCTGGCTCTGGTCGTCGTGATCGGCGTCCCGGTGCTCGCACTCGGGGTGATCCCGCTGCTGCCGAGGGCCACCAAACTCGCGGACGTCCAGCGTGAGAAGGCGGGTCGGGCCACCGAGTTGGCCGCCGACACGGTCGCGGGTCTGCGGGTGCTGCGCGGCATCGGCGGCGAGGAGCTGTTCCTCACGCGGTATCGCGAGGCCTCTCAGGAGGTGCGGCGGGCGGCCGTGCGCAGTGCGCGGATGTGGGCGTGGATCAGCGCTGTCCAGGTGCTGCTTCCCGGACTGCTGCTGGTCGCCGTGATCTGGTACGGCATCGGACTCGTCCGTGACGGCCGGATCCAGGTCGGCGAACTGGTCACGGTCTACAGCGCGGTGATGCTCCTGATGTACCCGCTGCGGCACTTCGAGGAGATCGCCATGGCGTACTCCTTCTCGCGCCCCTCGGCCCGCCGGGCGGCGCGGGTGCTTTCCATCGAGCGGTCGATGGACGGCAGCGGGAAGCTCGAGCACACCGCGCCCGAGGGCGACTTGTACGACCCGGTGACCGGGCTGCTCGCTCCGGCCGGCCGGCTGACCGCCGTGGTGTGCGGGGATCCGGACGAGGCGGGTCGTCTTGCCGAACGGCTCGGCGGCCACCCCTCCCTTGACGAACCGGTCGCCTCCGTACGGCTGGGCGGGATCCCGCTCGACGAGCTGCCCCTCGCTTCGGCCCGTGCGGCCGTGCTGGTCCAGGACAAGGACCCGGTGCTGCTGTCGGGCACGCTCAGTGAGCTGCTCGATGTGCCGGCCTCCGGCAAGGTCACGCCGGAGGAGGCGCTGGCGGCGGCCGAGTGCGCGGATGTGC
Organism: Streptomyces mesophilus; assembly: GCF_040300965.1. Taxonomy (GTDB): domain Bacteria; phylum Actinomycetota; class Actinomycetes; order Streptomycetales; family Streptomycetaceae; genus Streptomyces; species Streptomyces mesophilus_A. The sequence continues at coordinate 76,046 of NZ_JBEPEW010000015.1, forward strand.
TCGAGGCGCTGACCCAGGCCGCTCTCGACGAGGACCCGATGCAGGCGCCGATCACCGAACGCGGCCGGTCGCTCTCCGGCGGACAGCGCCAACGGCTCGCCCTGGCGCGCTCGTTGGTGACCGATCCGGAGGTGCTCGTGCTCGACGAGCCGACCTCCGCGGTCGACTCGCACACCGAAGCGCGGATCTCCGACGGTCTGCGCGCCCTGCGCCAGGGCCGTACGACGGTGGTCCTGACCTCGTCGCCGCTGCTGCTCGACCGCGCCGAACGGGTCGTCCTCGTGCACGACGGCGAGGTCGCGGCCGTCGGACTCCATCGCGACCTGGTGCACAACGAGCCCCGCTATCGCGCGATCGTCACACGCGAGACCGAGGAAGAGCAGGCCGCCGAGGCGGCGTACGCCCAGACGTACGCACATGAGACATACGCACACGAGACTTATGAAACGGAGGAGTCGGCATGATCGGCGTAGCGCCCCCGGCCTACGATCCGGCGGCCCCGCGCAGCGCGAACACGCTGCCGGTGGGTTCCACGGCGACCGTGCGCGGCTATGTCCGCGAGCTGTTCGGCCGCCACCGGAAGGCCTTCACGCTGCTGATCGTCGTGAACACGGCCGCCGTGCTCGCCTCTCTGGTCGGGCCCTCGCTGCTCGGCTCGCTGGTCGAGCGCGCCTCCGAAGGTGCGGCTGCGGATCTCCATCTCGAGCGCACCGTCGGGCTGTTCGTCGTGGCCCTCCTCGCCCAGGCCTTCTTCGTGCGTCTCGTTCGGCTGCGCGGGGCGATGCTCGGTGAGCGGATGCTGGCCGATCTGCGCGAGGACTTCCTCGTACGCTCCGTGGGCCTGCCTCCGGGTGTACTCGAACGGGCGGGCACCGGCGACCTGTTGTCGCGCATCACCACCGACATCGACCGGCTGGCGAACGCGATGCGGGAGGCCGTGCCGCAGCTCACGATCGGTGTGGTGTGGGTGGTGCTGCTGCTCGGCGGGCTCGCTGTCACCGCGCCGCCGCTGGCACCGGCCGTGCTGATCGCTGTGCCGCTGCTCGTGGTGGGGTGCCGCTGGTACTTCAAACGGGCGCCCTCCGCGTACCGCTCGGAAGCGGCCGGCTATGCGGCTGTGGCCGCGGTGCTCGCGGAGACCGTGGACGCGGGCCGTACCGTCGAGGCGCACCGGCTCGGCACCGAGCGGATCGCCTTGTCGGACCGGCGTGTTCGGGAGTGGACCCAGTGGGAGCGGTACACGCTCTTCCTGCGCTCGGTGCTCTTCCCCGTCATCAACGTCACGCACACGACCGTGCTCGCCTCGACGCTGATGGTCGGCGGTGTCTTCGTACTGCAGGGCTGGATCAACGTCGGACAGCTCACCACCGGCGCGTTGATCGCGCAGATGATGGTCGAACCGGTCGGCCTGATCCTGCGCTGGTACGACGAGTTGCAGGTCGCCCAGGTCTCGCTGGCCCGGCTCGTGGGCGTACGGGAGATCGAACCCGGAGCGGGTGACGAGTCCGTACGTCCCGAGGGCCGGCAGGTCGAGGCGGCGGATGTGCACTTCGGGTACCGGGCCGGGGTGGACGTCCTGCGTGAGGTATCGCTCGGGGTACGTCCCGGCACCCGGCTCGCGCTGGTCGGCCCGTCCGGTGCGGGCAAGTCGACGCTCGGCCGGCTCCTCGCCGGGATCTACGCCCCGCGCACGGGGCAGGTGACGCTCGGCGCGGCGGAGCTGTCGCGGATGACGGCGGAGCGGGTACGGGAGCATGTGGCCCTGGTGAACCAGGAGCACCACGTGTTCGTCGGGTCCCTGCGCGACAACCTGCGCCTCGCCCGCTCGGGTGCCGAGGACGCCGAGCTGTGGGCGGCGCTCGGTGCCGTCGACGCCGACGGGTGGGCGCGGGCGCTGTCCGACGGGCTCGACACGGAGGTGGGCTCGGGTGGGTTCACGCTCACCCCGGCGCAGGCACAGCAGATCGCGCTGGCCCGGCTCGTCCTGGCCGACCCGCACACGCTGGTGCTCGACGAGGCGACCTCGCTGCTCGATCCGCGGGCCGCGCGGCATCTGGAGCGCTCGCTGGCGCGGGTGCTCGACGGCCGTACGGTCGTGGCGATCGCCCACCGGCTGCATACCGCGCACGACGCGGATGTGATCGCGGTGGTCGAGCGGGGGCGCATCAGTGAGCTCGGCAGTCATGACGAGTTGGTGGCGGCGGATGGGGCGTATGCGGCGTTGTGGAGGTCGTGGCACGGGTGAGAGTGGGTTCGGTGGGGTGGGGTGGGGTGGGACGGGCCGGCTCGGCTCTTTATCGGGTGCGGCTCGTTGTCGGGTGGGTCGCGGGTGAGGCTCGTTGTCGGGTGCGGCTCGCTGGTGGGTGCGGGTGGGTGGCGCCTGCGGCGGGCCCTCTCCCCGCCCCGCCCCTTCCCGAAACCGGGGCTTCGCCCCGGGCCCCGGCATCCGAACTTCGTTCGGATCTGCTCAATCGCCGCAGGGGCTGAGTGGCCGGACCAGGTGGATTGCCGGACCGGCTGGGTTGGCTGGACCGACGGGTTGGCAGGGCCGGGTCAGATGTACCCCAGCGCCGCCGCCCCGCCCACCCCGCCGAGCAGCATGAACGCCGGCATGAGGAGCTTCAGCTCCACCCAGCTGCCCGCGCGGAAGCGCATCAGCTTCGGGGGGCCCACCGGGTACCAGCGCTTGCCGGCGATGGGGAGGGGCCAGAACATCGGGCAGCCCGAGACCGTGAGCGCGTCGCCGATGGTGTGGACGACCGCGCCGAGCAGCACCGGCAGGCCCAGCCACAGGTACTCCTGGCCGTCGCCGGTGAACAGCCAGTCCGCGCCGTTGCCCGGCTGGTCGAGGACACCCGCGAGGATCCAGGCGCTGGTCGCGCCGAGCAGCCAGACCAGGACGTCGCTGGACATCCGGGCCGCCTTCCACAGCAGCCCTTCCACGGCGAGGACAAGGTGGACGAAGAGGATGCCGAGGACCGCCCAGCGCCCGCCGAGGACCGCGAGGGCCGAGAAGCCGACGCCGATCATGACCGCCCAGAGCCAGGTGTGGGTCAGCGTGCGGTGGCCTCCGGTGCGGCGCGCGTCGGCGCGGGACTTCGTGGCCTTGTAGACCCCGTACGAGATCTTGTCGACGATCCCGCAGAGCGCCTTGGAGAGCGGTCCGAAGGCCCGGGAGATCGTCGCCGACTTGTGGTCGAGGTCGGGGGCGAGCGCCGCGCCCGCGCAGATGAGCGCGCCGACGAGCAGAACCGGCCAGGGCATGGCGTGGTCCGCGGCCGCCGCTGCCGCTCCCACCCCCAGCCACGCCGCCGCGCCGGACAGTGAGTGTGCCGGACCCATCATGGCCGCTACCCGCCCCATTTCTGTTGTACGTATGCCCAGTTGACGCCTCGGGCGGCCACGCAGTTGCGGTACGCCGTGCCCCGGCTGGCTGCACAGCGTAGCGGTCATGATCTTCGTACGGACGGCCGATTCCCCTTACGGAGGACCGGGCAGGCAAGATGGGGGCGTGACCCTTATCGATCAGCTGCCGCCGGAAGCCGACCCCGACGCCCTCTACGAAGCCTTCGAAGGCTGGGCCCAGGAACGCGGCATCACCCTCTATCCCCACCAGGAGGAGGCGCTGATCGAGGTCGTGTCCGGGGCGAACGTGATCGTTTCCACCCCGACGGGATCCGGAAAGTCCATGATCGCGGCGGCGGCGCACTTCGCCGCGCTCGCGCGCGACGAGGTCACCTTCTACACCGCTCCGATCAAGGCGCTGGTCTCGGAGAAGTTCTTCGAGCTCTGCAAGATCTTCGGAACGGAGAACGTCGGCATGCTGACGGGCGACGCGTCCGTCAACGCCGACGCACCCGTCATCTGCTGCACCGCCGAGGTGCTCGCCTCCATCGCGCTGCGCGACGGCAAGGCCGCGGATGTCGGCCAGGTGGTCATGGACGAGTTCCACTTCTACGCCGAGGCCGACCGCGGCTGGGCCTGGCAGATCCCGATCCTCGAGCTGCCGCAGGCGCAGTTCATCCTGATGTCGGCCACGCTCGGCGATGTCTCGATGTTCGAGAAGGACCTCACGCGCCGTACCGGCCGTCCCACTTCGGTGGTCAGCTCGGCGACGCGCCCGGTGCCGCTGTCGTACGAGTACCGGCTCACGCCGATCACCGAGACGCTCACCGAGCTCCTGGACACCAAGCAGGCGCCCGTCTACATCGTGCACTTCACGCAGGCGCAGGCCGTCGAGCGTGCACAGTCGCTGATGAGCATCAACATGTGCACGCGCGAGGAGAAGGACCAGATCGCCGAGCTGATCGGCAACTTCCGCTTCACCACCAAGTTCGGCCGCAATCTCTCGCGTTACGTCCGGCACGGCATCGGTGTGCACCACGCCGGCATGCTGCCCAAGTACCGGCGCCTGGTCGAGAAGCTCGCGCAGGCCGGTCTGCTGAAGGTCATCTGCGGTACGGACACCCTCGGCGTCGGCGTCAACGTGCCGATCCGCACAGTGTTGTTCACGGCCCTCACCAAGTACGACGGCACACGGGTGCGCACCCTGCGGGCCCGCGAGTTCCACCAGATCGCGGGTCGCGCCGGACGCGCGGGCTTCGACACCGCGGGCTTCGTGGTGGCGCAGGCGCCCGAGCACGTCATCGAGAACGAGAAGGCGCTCTCCAAGGCGGGCGACGACCCCAAGAAGCGCCGCAAGGTCGTCCGCAAGAAGGCCCCGGAGGGTTTCGTAGCCTGGTCGGACACCACCTTCGAGAAGCTGATCGCCTCCGAGCCGGAGCCGCTGACCTCCCGCTTCCGGGTCACCAACATCATGCTGCTCTCGGTGATCGCCCGGCCGGGTGACGCCTTCAAGGCGATGCGGCACCTCCTCGAGGACAACCACGAGCCGCGCAAGGCGCAGTTGCGGCACATCCGCCGCGCCATCGCCATCTACCGCTCGCTCCTCGACGGTGGCGTCGTGGAGCAGCTGGACACACCCGACGCCGAGGGCCGCACGATCCGGCTCACCGTCGACCTCCAGCAGGACTTCGCCCTCAACCAGCCCCTGTCGACCTTCGCGCTCGCCGCGTTCGACCTTCTGGAGCCGGAGTCGCCTTCGTACGCGCTCGACATGGTCTCCGTGGTCGAGTCGACCCTCGACGATCCGCGCCAGATCCTCGCCGCCATGACGAACAAGGCGCGCGGCGAGGCGGTCGGCCAGATGAAGGCGGACGGCGTCGAGTACGAGGAGCGGATGGAGCGGCTCCAGGACATCTCGTACCCGAAGCCCCTGGAAGAGCTCCTGTGGCACGCGTACAACCTCTACAAGAGGTCGCACCCCTGGGTGGCCGACCACCCGGTCTCCCCCAAGTCGGTCATCCGCGACATGTACGAACGCGCCCTGACCTTCACGGAGTTCACCTCCTGGTACGAGCTGGCCCGCACCGAGGGCATCGTGCTTCGCTACCTCGCCAGCGCCTACAAGGCCCTTGAGCACACCATCCCGGACGACCTCAAGTCCGAGGACCTCGAGGACCTGATCGCCTGGCTCGGCGAGATGGTGCGCCAGGTCGACTCCAGCCTGCTCGACGAGTGGGAGCAGCTCGCCAACCCCGAGGTGATGACCGCCGAGGAGGCCCAGGAGAAGGCCGACCAGGTCAAGCCCGTCACGCACAACGCGCGGGCCTTCCGAGTCCTGGTCCGCAACGCGATGTTCCGCCGCGTCGAACTCGCCGCGCTCGACAACGTATCCGCGCTCGGCGAACTGGACGCGGACGCCGGCTGGGACGCGGACGCGTGGGGCGAGGCGATGGACAAGTACTGGGACGAGTACGACGAGCTCGGCACCGGACCCGACGCGCGCGGTCCGAAGCTGCTGCAGATCGAGGAGCGTCCCGAGGACGGGCTCTGGCGCGTCCGGCAGACCTTCGCCGACCCGAACGGCGACCATGACTGGGGCATCAGCGCCGAGGTCGACCTCACGGCGTCCGACGCGGAGGGCCTCGCGGTCGTCCGCGTCACCGACGTCGGCCAGCTGTAGCCCCCTGACCTTTTGTGACCACCGGAGAACACCACCGATGACCAACCCCGCCGAACGTCTCGTCGATCTGCTCGACCTGGAGCAGATCGAGGTCAACATCTTCCGCGGCGTGAGCCCCGACGAGTCCCTGCAGCGGGTCTTCGGCGGGCAGGTGGCCGGCCAGGCCCTGGTCGCCGCCGGCCGCACCACGGACGGGGACCGTCCGGTGCACTCGCTGCACGCGTACTTCCTGCGCCCGGGCCGTCCCGGGGTGCCGATCGTGTACCAGGTGGAGCGGGTGCGCGACGGGCGCTCCTTCACCACGCGCAGGGTCACCGCCGTCCAGCAGGGCCGCACGATCTTCAACCTCACGGCCTCCTTCCACCAGCCGGAGGAGGGCCCGTTCGAGCACCAGCTGCCGCCGCGCCTGGACGCCCCGGCCCCGGAGACGCTGCCGAGCGTCGCCGACGAGATCCGTGAACATCTGGGCGCGCTGCCCGAGCAGTTGGAGCGGATGGCGCGCCGCCAGCCCTTCGACATCCGGTATGTCGACCGGCTGCGCTGGTCGGCCGACGAGGTCCAGGGAGCCGAGCCGCGCAGCGCGGTGTGGATGCGGGCCGTCGGGCCGCTGGGCGACGATCCGCTGGTGCACACCTGCGCGTTGACGTACGCGAGTGACATGACCCTCCTCGATGCGGTGCGTATTCCGGTCGAGCCGCTGTGGGGGCGGCGCGGTTTCGACATGGCCTCCCTCGACCACGCGATGTGGTTCCACCGCCCGTTCCGTACGGACGAGTGGTTCCTGTACGACCAGGAGTCCCCGATCGCGACGGGCGGCCGCGGGCTTGCGCGCGGCCGGATCTACGACCGCGAGGGACGGCTGCTCGTATCGGTGGTGCAGGAAGGGCTGTTCCGTACCTGGGCGCCCAAGCCGGGGGCTTGATCGCGACGGTGGAGGGCCCTGTACGGTGCACGTCATGAGCACCGAACAGGGTCCCGCCGGTCGCGACCAACAGCTTTCGACCGCCGTGCGGTTGCGTGAGGCGGGGCGCCGGGCGGAGGCGCGCGAGATCCTCGTCGCGCTCGCCGAGCGTTTCCCGCAGGACGTCGAAGTGGCCTACCAGACCGCATGGGTGCACGACGCGCTCGGGCTCGAGGCCGAGGCCGTGCCGTACTACCTCACGGCCACCTCGGCGCCCGGTCTCTCGCCTCAGGAGCGGGCCGGCGCGCTGCTCGGGCTCGGATCCACCTACCGCGCCCTCGGCCGCTACCCGGAGTCGGTGGCCACCCTGGAGGCGGCCTGCGCGGAGTTCCCCGAGGACACCGCGCTGCGCGCCTTCCTCGCGATGGCGCTCCACAACAGCGGCCGCGGCAAGGAAGGGATGGAGATCCTCCTCAAGCTCCTGGCCGCCACTTCCGGCGACCCGCGGATCTCCGCCTACCGGCCGGCCTTCGAGGAGTACGCCAAGGATCTCGACGCCACTTTCTGAGCCGCTCGGTCCTTGGCCACCTCCTGAGACGCCCGCCCCAGCGCGCACCACCTGAGACACCCGGCCCCGGGGCACCACAGCTCGGACGTCCTCAGCTCCCCACCCGCACCTCGTCCCGCACCTCCTCCCGCGCCACGGAGACCGCCAGCGCGAGGAGCACCCGGTACCCATGGATCTCCTCCGGTACTCCGGCGCACATCATGTGTTCCGCGAGCAGCTCGCCCGGTGACGGCACGGCGCCGGGGCGAGCCGAAGTCGGCTCATGGCGGAGCCGGTTGAGGAGGGCGCGATCGTGCGGGTCGGCCACCACCTCGGCCACATCGGCCGGGTCGAGGAATGAGGCGGTGACCGCGGCCCGCTCCCAGGGGCCCTGTGCGTGGCCGAGCAGATGCTGGTGCATACGGTCCCGCCAGCTCGCCGGCCGCAGGTCCTCTCCGCCGCGCAGCCTGCGGCTCATCGGCTCGGGCGCGCGGCCGACGAGCAGGTCCGGGTGGGCGGCGCCGAACTCCCGCACCTCATCGGCGAAATAGAGCCAGACCACCGAGCGGTAGCGGTTCAGCTGGAACCGGGCGGGGGCGAGCAGGCCCGCTCTGGCGATGCGGGTGAAACGGTCCTTGGCGATGCCGAGCAGCTCGGCGGCCTCGGCCGTGCCGGCCAGCCGGACCTGATTGCTCAGCGTGACAGAGAAGCCTTCCCTCGCCTGCAGCCGGTCCAACTCTCCCCTGGTGACGTGGCGTGGCCCGCCACCTGGCGCGTGCACGGTGGTGACGAGTCCGCGCAGCACCGCGAGCTCGAACTCCCCGCGGGTGAGCAGCAGTTCCCTGGCGGCCAGGTGGGCCGGGAAGGTCTCTTCGTGGAGGGCGGGCTGCGACGCCGAGTCGTCAACCAGCGGGTGAAGCACGGCAGTTGTGTCGATGACGGTCATGATGATCTCCCCCGTGAGCGCGAATGATCTCGTTACTCTCGGTGAAGAAGGTAGCCCGATCGGCGACCGGCCGTGCGAGCCTGTGGATAACTTTGAAACGCGCAGGTCACACCGCGTTCAGTGGCCTCAGAGATCTGCCGCGGGGGTCCGGCTCGGCTGTCGGGCCTCCACTCCCAGGTGCTCGCCGACCCGGTTCACGAGCAGGGTCATCTCGTACGCGACCTGGCCGATGTCAGCCTCCGCCGAGCTGAGGACGCACAGACAGCTGCCCTCACCCGCGGCCATCACGTACAGCACGGCATCGTCGAACTCGATCAGGGTCTGACGCACCTTGCCCGAGCCGAAGTGCCGCCCTGACCCCTTGGCCAGGCTGTGCAGTCCGGAGGAGACCGCCGCCAGATGCTCGGCGTCCTCGCGGACGAGTCCGCTGCTGGTCCCGGTGACCAGGCCGTCGTTCGACAGCACCAGTCCGTGCCGTACATGGTCGACCCGCTTGGTCAAGTCGTCGAGCAGCCATCCCAGTCCCGTGCCCTCTGCCATAACGAGCCCCTCCCCCTAGTGCAGTTCGCCGCCAGCCTTCCCCAGAGATGTCGCAGCGGCAAGCGATGATGGGGATATGGCACAGAAGATGACCGACGAACAGTGGCGCGCCTTTGTTTCGCAGGGCACGCGCACCGGGAAGCTCTCCACCGTCCGCGCCGACGGCTCGCCGCACATCGCGCCGATCTGGTTCGTGCTCGACGGGGACGACCTGGTGTTCAACACCGGCAAGGAGACCGTAAAGGGCCGCAATCTGGCGCGCGACGGGCGGGTGGCGCTGTGTGTGGACGACGACCGGCCGCCGTTCGCGTTCGCCGTGATCCAGGGTGAGGCGCAGATCAGCGAGGAGCTCGACGAGGTGCGGCACTGGGCGACCCGGATCGCCGCGCGTTACATGGGCGAGGACAGGGCCGAGGAGTTCGGCGCACGCAACGGCGTCCCGGGCGAGCTCCTCGTACGCGTGAAGATCACGAAGGTGCTCGCCCAGGGCGCCGTATCCGACTAGGACCCAGCGCTCACCCCACCGAGTCGAGCAGCCGGGCGGTGTGCATCCGCCCGGCGTACTCGACGAGGCGTATCAGGACCTCCTTCCCCGAGTCACGGTCACGGGCGTCGCACAGCACGACCGGCGTACCCCGGTCGAGGTCAAGGGCGCGGGAGACGTCCTGAGCGCCGTAGGAACGCGCCCCCGCGAAGCAGTTCACGGCCACCACGAAGGGGATGCGGCGGTGCTCGAAGTAGTCCACCGCGGGGAAGCAGTCCTCCAGCCGCCGGGTGTCCGCGAGGACGACGGCGCCGAGCGCGCCCTGGGAGAGTTCGTCCCACAGGAACCAGAAGCGGTCCTGGCCCGGCGTGCCGAAGAGGTAGAGGGAGAGGCCGCTGCGGATGGTGATGCGGCCGAAGTCCATGGCGACCGTGGTGGTCGTCTTCTGGGCGACGGCGCCCAAGTCGTCGACGGACTCGCCGAGTTCGCTGAGCTGTTCCTCGGTACGCAGCGGACGTATCTCGCTGACGGCACCGACCAGGGTGGTCTTGCCCACCCCGAATCCCCCCGCGACCAGGATCTTCAGCGCCAGCGCGGTGGTATCGGCGCCGGCGCCTTCAGAGTGCTCGGAGGCCATCGATCACTTCTCTCAGGATCTTTTCGTCGGGTAGCTGTGCGGGCGGCACCGGACGGGTCACCCTGACGACGCCCAGTTCGAGCAGGTCGCCCAGGAGCACACGGACGACACCGACCGGGAGGTCGGCGTCCGCGGCCAGTTCGGCGACCGACTGGGTTTCGGTGCGGCACAGTTCGATCAGTGCGCGGTGCTCCGGACCGAGCGCGGTGTCGTCGCCGAGCTCGGGCGCCGCGGTGTCCAGACTGACCAGCGCGATCAGATCGAAGCGCACCCCGCTCGGGCCGGGGCTGGTGCGCCCGCCGGTCATGGCGTACGGGCGGACCAGCGGTCCCGCTTCGGCGTCGTACCACTGGGCCCCGGGTTCGGGTGGCTCGGTGTCGCCCCGTAGTTTCCTCATGGCGACCGCCCCCGCTCAGCCCGCGGCCGGCGGCTGTACGGCGAACCGCGGCGGCGTGTAGAGGTGTTCGCCGACCCGCTTCACCAGACGGGCCATCTCGTACGCGATGAGACCGATGTCGGCGGTTGCGGTGGACATGACGGCGAGGCACGAGCCGTCGCCGGCCGCGGCCACGAAGAGGAAGCCGTCGTCCATCTCGACCATGGTCTGGCGCACTGAGCCGACTCCGAAGTGCCGGCCCGCTCCCTTGGCGAGGCTGTGGAATCCGGAGGCCACGGCCGCCAGATGTTCGGCGTCCTCGCGGCGCAAGGCGCTCGAAGAGCCCACCGCCAGACCGTCGTTGGAGAGGACCACGGCGTGCCGGACCTCGCCGACGCGCAGGACGAGGTCGTCCAGGAGCCAGTCGAGTTCGCCGGAGCGCGGCGCGGTGCCGGTTCTCGGGTCCTGGATCATGCGTGGTCTCCTTCGCTGTTGCTGCCCGGCGTGCGGCTTTCGCCGGTCGTGCCCGGTGTGAAGTCGGGTGTGCTCTCGGACCTGCGACCTGCGGGGCGGCCCCCTCCTCCTCTGGTCCAGCCCTCGCGGTAGGCGGTCATCCGGTCCCTCACCTGCTCCGGGGTGCGCTCGTCGGTGTGCTGCGCCTGGGCGGGTGGTTCGGGTGCCTCGGCGGCGGGTTCCTCGCGCAGCTGGGGCGCGAGGCTCGCCTGGCGCACCCGGCGCGGAAGGTCGGCCGTGGTGTCGCCGTTCGGCGACGGTTCGGCGGGTACGGCTACGGCCTCGCGCTGCGGAGTCCGCTCCTCTCCATTGCGGGTGTGCAGCCGCAGGGTGGTGACACCGCGCGGGGCGGGTGCTTCGGGCATGGCCGCGAGGGCGGGCCGCGGACCGGGCACCGGTCCGGCCGTACCGACCTCGCGCAGGGGTCCGGCGCCCGGCACGCGTGCGTGCTCGGCGGCGGGTTCGATCTCTTCGGGTGCGGGCCGTTTGCCGCCCTTGGGCAGGGAGTCCTGCAGCAGCGCGGTCGGCAGCAGGATGACGGCGGTGGTGCCTCCGTACGGTGAGGTCCGCAGATGGACCTTGATGCCGTGGCGGGCCGCGAGCCGGCTCACCACGAACAGGCCGAGCCGGTCGCTGTCGAACAGGTCGAGTGCTTCGGACTGTTCGATCCGGCGGTTGGCCTCGGCGAGGCGCTCCTTGCCCATGCCGAGTCCGCGGTCCTCGACTTCGAGCGCGTAGCCGTTGCCGACGGGCTCGCCGTTGACCCGCACCTTGGTGTGCGGAGGGCTGAACGAGGCGGCGTTCTCGACGAGTTCGGCGAGCAGATGGGTGAGGTCGGCGACCGCGGCGCCGACGACGGCGCTCTCGGGCAGCTGCCGCACCTCGACGCGCGCGTAGTCCTCGACTTCGGAGACCGCGGCCCGTACGACATTGGTGAGCGAGACCGGCATGCGCCAGGCACGTCCGGGGGCGGCTCCGGAGAGGATGATCAGGGACTCGGCGTGCCGCCGCATACGGGTGGTGAGGTGGTCGAGCCGGAACAGGTCGCTCAGCTCGTTGGGGTCCTCGGCCCGCCGCTCCATGGAGTCGAGCAGGTTGAGCTGGCGGTGCACCAGGACCTGGCTGCGGCGGGCGAGGTTCACGAAGACGCCCGAGATGCCGCTGGCGAGTTCGGCGCGCTCGATGGCCGCGCTGAGTGCGGCGCGGTGCACGGTGCCGAGGGATTCGGAGACCTGTCCGATCTCGTCCTGGGCGGGCGGTCCCGGCGGCGCCTCGGCGTGGATGTCGATCTCTTCGCCCGCCCTCAACCGGCGCATGGCGCTGGGAAGTTTACGGCGGGCGATCTCCAGGGCCGTGTTGCGCAGACTGACCAGCTCGACGACGAGGGCGCGGCCGATCCGTACCGAGATCACCAACGAGGCCGACACGGCGATGAGTCCGAGCAGCACGGCGGCGCCGGCAGGAGTAAGGATTCCGCGGGCGAACGGGTCGGCGCGGTCGGCGGCGCGCTGCCCGGCGTCGGTCTCGATCCCGCGGAGTTCGTTCTGGACCTCCGCGTGGGCCTTGTCCCAGACGCCCGCGTCGATGGCCTCGGCCGCCTTGCGGCCGGGGGCCGCGGACAGGACCTCGTCCTCGACCGCGAGGACATCCGCGTAGGCGCTGCTCTTCTCCAGCTCGCGCCAGGCGGAACGTTCCTCGCCGCGCAGATCCTGGACGGTGGAGCCGAGGAGGGTGCGGCGGGTCTCGACGGCGCCGATGAAGCTCTGCAGCCGCGCGCCTTCGAGGGTCTTGGCCAGTTGGGCGGTGGAGAGCAGCGCGTCCTCGCGGGCGAGCATCTCGCCGGCCCGGGAGAATTCGAGCACCACGCGTGCGTCGGATCCGACTTCGGCATCCTGGACGCCGGTCAGCGCACCGCCGACGGTGAACGCCTTCCCGATGGTCTCGGTGTACTTGTCGTACGCCTCGTCCCAACCCGTGCGCCGGTCAAGGACGTTGGTGCGCAGGCCGGCGAGCTGGTCCGCGCCGTCCACGAAGACGCCGAGCCGCTCGGCGACGCCCGCGGGGAAGTCCGCGCCGTCGGCGACGGTGTGGTCCTTGCCGAGGCGGAGCTTGTCGAGCGCCTTGTCCGTCTGCTCGGCCTGGCCGCGGAGTTCATCGGCCCGCGAGGTGTCCGGACGGGCCGCGTAGGCCACGGCGGCGGCGCGCTCGTCCTGGAGCTCGGCGACGGCGGCGGCCACGGGGGTACGGACCTGCTCGTCGACTCGCTGCAGCTGGCTGAGCCGGCTGACGTCCTGGGCCGTGGTCACGGTGGCGTACGCCCACAGGGCGATCAGCGAGACGACCGGGACCATGAGGAGGCAGACGATCTTCGCCCGGACGCGCCGTGGCCGCAGCTGCCAGATGGGGCCGCGCTCGGGCGGCTCGGGTATGTCGGCCTGCGCCGTGGGGCCTTCGTCAGGCTGTTCGTCGGCGGGCGGTCCCGCGTGGGCGCGGCGGC
>NZ_JBEPEW010000016.1:0-88451 GCF_040300965.1 Streptomyces mesophilus
CGGCCGAGCCCGCCCATCCCGCGAGCGCGGCACGCAGCGTCTTGCGGCGCTGCGCGAAGGCCGCGTCGACGACCTTGAAGACCTCTTCCCGCGTGGCCGTGGTCTCGAGCGGCTCCTTGCGCCGCACCAGCGAGACGAGGCCGCTGTCCACGTTCGGCGCGGGCCAGAAGACGTTGCGCCCGATCGAGCCCGCCCGCTTCACCTCCGCGTACCAGTTGGCCTTCACCGACGGCACGCCGTACACCTTGTTGCCGGGCGCCGCCGCGAGCCGGTCGGCGACCTCCGCCTGGACCATGACGAGGCTGCGCTCGATGGTCGGGAAGGTCGCGAGCATGTGGAGCAGCACGGGCACGGCGACGTTGTACGGGAGGTTCGCGACCAGGGCGGTCGGGGCCGGGCCCGGAAGCTCCCGGACGAGCATCGCGTCCGAGTGCACCAGGGCGAACCGGTCGGCGCGCTCGGGCATCCGCGCGGTGATCGTGGCGGGCAGCGCGCCCGCGAGCACATCGTCGATCTCGACGGCGGTGACGCGGTCGGCCGCGTCGAGCAGCGCGAGCGTCAGCGAGCCGAGGCCGGGACCGATCTCGACGACCACGTCGTCGGGGCGCACCTCGGCGGTGCGCACGATGCGGCGGACGGTGTTGGCGTCGATGACGAAGTTCTGCCCGCGCTGCTTGGTGGGACGTACGCCAAGCGCCGCGGCCAGCTCGCGAATGTCTGCGGCCCCGAGAAGGGCGCCCGTCCCATCGGACTCAGTGGTGCTCACGGTTCAAGGTTACGGGGCGCGCCGGCCCGCTCAGCCCCACATCCAGCCCTGCATCCAGCCCCGCATCCAGCCCCTGCGGCGTTTGAGCAGATCCGAACGAAGTTCGGATGCCGGGGTCCGGGGCGAAGCCCCGGTTTCGGGAAGGGGCGGGTCGGGGAGAAAAGCCCGCCGCAGGCGCCACCCACCCCACCCCAGCCCAGACGCACCCGCACCCACGCCCACACCCTCAAGCCGGGCCCAGCTCACCCGTGCAACCGCCCCCCACAATGCGGCCAAGGACTCGCCCCCCGCTGGACGTACAGCTTCTTCGCCCGATACGTCTGCTCCGAGGCCGGGGCGTCCTGGGGCCGCCCACTCCCGCCGAGCCCCTGCCACGTGCGCGTATCGAACTGGTAGAGCCCGCCGTACGTACCGGACGGATCCGTGATGTGCGGCCGCCCACCCGACTCACACGCGGCAAGACCCGACCAGTTGAGCCCGTCCGCACCGCTCACCGAGGACGGCAGCTGCTTGGTGCCGACCTTGACGATCTGCGTCCGCGGCTCGCGTACGACCTCGGCCTTGAGCCGCCTCGGCTTCTGCTTCACGCCGTTCACGGTCCGCAGCGCGTACGTGACCCGGCGGGCGCCCTGGCGGCCGGGCTGCACCACGACCTCCGTACCGGAGTAGAGCGAGGCGTCCTGGGTGCGCTGCACGTCGAACGCGATCGGCTCCTCGCGCACCTCCTTGCTGCCGGTGACCCGCATGACCGTCACGGTCTGCCCGTCGCGCGGGAAGCTGGCCGGCGGCACGGAGGTGGTGTCCTGACCGCGCAGCGAGATCCCGGCCTGCTCGACGGCCTCGCGCACGGTCGCCGCGTTCGTCCGGATGGTGCGCTCACGGCCGTCGGCCATGATCGTGACGGCGCGCTCGGTGCGGATGTCGAGGTGCAGCCCTTCGCGGGCGATCCGCTTGGACCGCGAGGCCGACAGATACGCGCCCTCCGCCCGCACCCCGAGCTGGCGCAGGGCGCCGTCGACGGTGGGCGCGGTCGTCCAGACCTTGCGGCGCTGGCCGTCGAGGGTGAGGTGCACGGGCCGCCCGTAACGGACCACGACCTCGTCGCCGCTGGCCAGTTCGGTGCCGGGGGCGGGTGCGACGACGTCGTGCGCGCCGACCTCGAGGCCCTCGTCGGCGACGAGTTCGGAGACATCGTCGGCGAAGGTGTGCAGGGTGCGCTCCTTGCCGTCGACGGAGAGTTTCACCGCCTTGTCCTCGGCGACGAAGGCCGAGGTGCCGCCCGCGAGGAACGCCACGACCAGTGCCTGCGGCACCAGGCGGCGCAGCGTCTCGGGCCGCTCGGAGGTCTTCTTGCGCCGCGCGGCCCGGCGCGCCTCGGCCCGTCCGCCGGGGCGGGGCCCGGCGGCGACAGGACCTGACTCATCGGGGGCGACAGGGCCGGGCTCCATGCGAGCGACCGGCTCGACAGGCTCAGGCTGCCGCCCGGACGGAGAAGGCTCGACAGGCGCGGGCTGCGGCCCGGACGGGGGCGGCACGACGGGCCGCGTCTTCTCCTGCCGCAGCTCGGCTCGCGCCTCGTAGGAGGGCCGGTAGGTGTCGTACCGGGCCTGAGCGCCGTACTGCTCCTGCCCGTACGGCGCCTCTCCGTACGGCTCCTGCCCGTACTGCGCCTCCCCGTACTGCTCGCTCACCCCATAGGGGTCGTACGAAGTCCCATGGCTCACGACGTCGCTCCAGGCTCCAGGGGTCCCGATCAAGGGCTCCGGATCAAGCAAGGGGTCCGGATCAAGCGGAGCGAACCTAGCGGAGCATCCGTCACTCTCCCAAGCAGCGCGACTACGCAGTGTCGCGGCGCTGCCCAGCGGTGAGGCGGCAGGGCGTTATCGGTCAGTAATCAAAAGCCCGGGCCGTGTTCGCCGAGACGGCCTCTGCCAGCGCGTCCTCGCCCACATCCGCCACAAGCGCCATCGCCCGCAATGTGACCGGAATGAGATAAGGAGCGTTAGGCCGTCCGCGGTACGGCGCGGGGGTCAGGAAGGGCGCGTCGGTCTCGACGAGGACGAGTTCGAGCGGCGCCGCCACCAGGGCGTCCCGCAGATGCTGCGCGTTCTTGAAGGTCACGTTGCCGGCGAACGACATGAAGTAGCCGTTGCGCGCGCAGACTTGGGCCATCTCCGCGTCGCCGGAGTAGCAGTGGAAGACGGTCCGCTCCGGTGCGCCCTCCTCCTTGAGGATCCGCAGCACATCGGCGTGCGCCTCGCGATCGTGGATCACCAGCGCCTTGCCGTGCCGCTTGGCGATCTCGATATGCGCCCGGAAGGACTTCTCCTGCGCGGCCTTGCCCTCGGGCCCGGTGCGGAAGTAGTCGAGTCCGGTCTCGCCGACACCCTTGACGTGCGGCAGCGCGGCGAGCCGGTCGATCTCGGCGAGCGCCTCGTCCAGGCCCGCGTCGCCGAGCGGCTCGCGGGCGCCCTGCCGCGACCAGCCGTCGGGGTCTCCGTGCACGATCCGCGGCGCTTCGTTGGGGTGCAGCGCGACGGTCGCGTGCACGCTGTCGTGCGCCGCCGCCGTATCGGCCGCCCACTGCGAGCCCTTGAGGTCACAGCCGACCTGCACCACGGTGGTCACGCCCACGGACGCGGCCTTCGCGAGCCCCTCCTCGACCGTGCCGTCCTGCATGTCGAGGTGCGTATGCGAGTCGGCGACCGGGATGCGCAGGGGCTCGGGCAGGGGCGGGGGTGCGTCCTTGGGGCTCATGCCCCGATCCTACGAAGCGCGCCCGCGCCCACGGGAACGCACCGGCCCGACCCCGGGGCTGCCGCCTGTTCCGGCTGCCGGCTAGGGCTGCTGCCTGTTCTTGAACGGGTGCAGGAGATCGGCCAGATGCCAGTGGTGCTCCGGCACCGGGCCCGCGGCCCCGACGTCCGCGCCCTGAGCCGTCTCGTGCTTCTTCGCACGGGGCTTGCGGTCCTTGTGGCCGAGCAGATCGAGGATGGAGGAGACCTGTCCGGCCTGCATGATGCGGACGACATGCCCGCCGCAGTTGAGGCAGGTGGGCCGGGACAACGGCGAGGGGACCCGCTGACCGCCGGCCTTGTAGAGCACGAATTCATTGCCCTTGCCGTCGACGAAATGCTCGATGTCGTACGACTGCTCCCAGCCGTGTCCGCAGCGCATACAGGCGAACGCGTACGACTCATGAACCGTGGCTATCGGATGGGTCGGCAGACTGGTCGGGTCGACGGGGTTCGTCACTGCGGCGGTGGTACGTGCTGCTGCGGCGTCGACGTCGGCGGCGCGGCCGGTGATCTCACTCATGCCAGCTCCTCTTGTCCCTCGGACAAGTACGTCCGGGGTCATCCACGTGCGAAGGAACCATTCGGGTTCCTTCATCCAGTGGACGCCTCGTCCGGCCGGAACGCATCAGGCCTGTCGACTATTGGAGCGTTTTTGGGCGCCTCATGTGGAAAGGGTCCGATGCCCGGCTTAGCCTTTGCTTTTCACGATAGTCCTTTGCCGTCCTTTGGCGACCGGCCCGCCGCATTCTTTGCCGCTACGACGGCATCGAAGACTTCCCGCTTGGGTAGCCCGGCTTCGGCCGCGACCGCCGCGATGGCCTCCTTGCGCCGCTCCCCCGCCTCCTCGCGCACCTGGACCCTGCGCACCAACTCGTCCGCGTCCAGCTCGGCGAAGGTCTCGGGGGCGCCCTCGACGACGACGGTGATCTCTCCGCGTACGCCTTCGGCGGCCCATTCCGCCAGCTCGCCGAGGCCTCCGCGCTTGACCTCCTCGTACGTCTTGGTCAGCTCGCGGCACACGGCCGCGCGGCGCTCGGCGCCGAAGGCCTCGGCCATCGCGGCGAGCGTGTCGTCGAGGCGGTGCGGGGCCTCGAAATAGACCAATGTGCGCCGTTCGTCGGCCACTTCGCGCAGGCGCGACATCCGCTCGCCGGCCTTGCGCGGCAGAAAGCCCTCGAAGCAGAAGCGGTCAACGGGGAGACCGGACAGCGCGAGCGCGGTGAGCACCGCGGACGGACCGGGCACCGCGGTGACCTTGATGTCCTTCTCGACGGCGGCCGCGACCAGGCGGTAGCCCGGGTCGGACACGGACGGCATGCCCGCGTCCGTCACCAGGAGCACCCGGGCGCCGTCGGCCAGGGCCTCGACCAGTTCCGGCGTACGGGCCGACTCATTGCCCTCGAAGTACGACACGACCCGCCCGGTGGTCTGCACCCCGAGCGCCTGGGTGAGCCGGCGAAGCCGGCGGGTGTCCTCGGCGGCGACGATGTCGGCCGTCGCCAGCTCGGCGGCGAGCCGGGGCGGTGCGTCGGCGGTGTCCCCGATGGGCGTGCCGGCCAGGACGAGGGTTCCTTGCTTTCCTGTCACTCCCCCATCCTCGCAGCACAGGGCTGCCGGACGTACGGCGCGATCCGACGCCCGGACCACCCCCGTCCGCTTCTCTCGGCGGGCCGCACCTGGGAAGCCCACAGCCGCGTTCCCTACGATGGCGCGGTGACCTCTGCTCCGTCCCCTCAGCCGACGAGGGACTCCACCGCCCGGCCGGCCCCCGATCCGCAGCAGCCGCAGAGCTGGAGCGCGCGGCTGCGCAGATTCGGGTACACCGCGCAGCCGGGTCTGGACGTGGGGTGGCGCCTGGACCCGCCGTTCACCGAACCGGGTCCGCGCCTGTGGTCGGTGCTCAAGGTGCGCCCCGAATCCCGCCCCGCGCTCACCCGGGCGCTCGGCTGGGGCGGACCGCTGCTCGTCACGCTGTTCGCGGGCCTGCTGCGCTTCTGGCATCTGGGCCGGCCCAATGCGGTGATATTCGACGAGACGTATTACGCGAAGGACGCCTGGGCCCTGCTCAAGCGGGGTTACGAGGTCAACTGGCCCAAGGACTACAACAACACGGTCATCGAGCTCGGCTCGAAGGTGCCGGTCGGCCATGACCCGTCGTACGTCGTGCATCCGCCGATGGGCAAGTGGGTCATCGCGGCCGGCGAGTGGATCTTCGGTCTGACTCCCTTCGGCTGGCGCTTCATGGTGGCGCTGCTCGGCACGCTCTCGGTCCTGATGGTGTGCCGGATCGGGCGGCGGATGTTCCGCTCGACGTTCCTCGGCTGCCTGGCCGGTCTGCTGCTCGCGGTGGACGGGCTGCATCTGGTGATGAGCCGGACCGCGCTGCTCGACCTGCCGCTGATGTTCTTCGTCCTCGCGGCGTTCGGCGCGCTCGTGATCGACCGCGACAAGGCACGGGCCAGGCTTGCGGCGGCCCTTCCGATGGGCGAGGACGGTGTCGTACGGCCCGACGCGAAGATCGCGGAAACGCTCCGCCTCGGCTGGCGGCCCTGGCGGCTCGCGGCCGGTGTCTTCCTGGGCCTGGCCTTCGCGACCAAGTGGAACGGCGGGGTCTTCCTCGCCGCGTTCGGCCTGATGACGGTCCTGTGGGATGTGAGCGCACGCCGGACCGCGGGGGCCCGGCGGCCGTATGTCTCGGTGCTCAAGCGGGATGTGCTGCCCGCGTTCGTCTCGACCGTCCCGGTCTTCTTCGTGACCTACCTCGCGACCTGGACCGGCTGGCTGCTGCACACCGACAAGGGCGACCGCGGCTATCTGCGCGAGTGGGGTGCCGAGCACCCCTCCACCGGGTTCGGCAGCATCTTCCCTGACTGGTGGCGCAGCCTGTGGCACTACTCGCACCAGGTCTGGGACTTCCACGTGGGCCTGGTCTCGCCCCACGACTACGAGTCGAACCCCTGGAGCTGGCTGGTCCTGGGCCGCCCGGTCTCGTACTACTACGAGTCCCCGGCACCGGGGACCGCCGACTGCCCCGCGGACGTGCGCGAGAAGTGCGCCAGCGAGGTCCTGGCCCTGGGCACCCCGCTCCTGTGGTGGGCGGCGTGCTTCGCGATCCTGTACGTGCTGTGGCGCTGGTTCTTCCGCCGCGACTGGCGGGCGGGCGCGATCGCGTGCGCGTTCCTCGCGGGCTTCGCGCCGTGGCTGCGGTACCAGGAGCGGACGATCTTCCTCTTCTACGCGGTCGTCTTCATCCCGTATCTGTGCCTGGCCCTGTCGATGATGATCGGCTCGGTCATCGGCCCACCGGGGTCGAACGAGCGGCGCAGGGTCGTGGGCGTCGTGGGCGCGGGCGTGCTCGCCTTGCTCATCGTCTGGAACTTCATCTACTTCTGGCCCATCTACACCGGCCACACGATTCCGGTGGATTCGTGGCGGGCGCGGATGTGGTTCGACACCTGGGTGTAGCTCGGAAATTGAGAAGGCGGGCGCCATCGGCGCCCGCCTTTTCGTGGTCGTCATTGGTCGTCGTTGGTCACCTCGGGCCGTCTTCAGACGGCCCGGAGACGGCCCAGGATGGGGTGAGGCGTGATCAGAGACTGATCCCCAGTTCGAGCCCCACTCCGGTTCCAACAGACCATTCCTCGCAGACGAGCGTGATTGGGTTGAACCGGCCGTCGGGACACGAAGGCACGGTCGAGTCGTCATCTGGCGTGGGGGAAACGGAAGGCCGCGGTGAGCCGGTGCCGTGCGACGACTCCGCGGACGGCACTGCTGGTGCCTCGGCAAGGACAGCACCTGATGCTGTGCCCACCGCCAGCAGGCCGGCAGCAAGCAGACCTGCGCCGACGGTGGCCATGCCTGCTGTCGTGGCCCGTAGGTACTTACTTGATCGAGTAGTCATATGGTCACGGTGCCCGGAGCGTGGTGAGGCATCACTCGGACGACGCCCGTGTGGGGGAGCGACATCCGCGATGGGGCGACGCCAGCCGGCGCAGGTGCCATATCGGCACAGGTCGGGGAGAGCGTGCCCTCGGGGCAGCGCTCGTACTGCCACGACGGGACACCGAACTTCTGGCCCATCCACACCGGGCACACGATTCCGGTGGACTCGTGGCGGCTCGGATGCGGTTCGACACCTGGGTGTAGCCGGGAATTGGGGGTAGCCGGGAATCGAGAAGCCGCCGCGGGGAATCGAGAAGCGCCGCAGGGCCTACCACCCTCGGCGGGACCGGCCTACGCTCTGCAGGAGAAGGCACGGCACTGCTGAACGCCGACCAGCAGCGACCCGGCTTGCCTCGGCCCCCGGCCCCCGGGCCGTTCGATCGAAGCCCCGATTGCTCCGGCCGGCCGGAGCCGCATCACCGACAACACAGCTCCGGCCTCCGTCCTCCCGGCAAGAGACGGGGTACTCCCGCGATCCCGTCGCCGCGAGGACTCGCCGCGCGAGGGCCGATGAGGGGGAGCCTCGAGACCCCTGCGCGCACGGCCGCCGCTTTCCGGCGGCGGCCGTCCGGCCCACAGGATCCGGACCGGCGCCCACCCTCAGTCTTCTCTCTCGCGCCGGACAAAGCTCCTGCCTTCAACAAGGTCAAGTCGCCCTGCCTCACACGAGGGTGCGGCGACATGGCGGCGGCCGCCGACTCGACGGCGGCCGCATGCCCTGGGTGACCTCGAAGCTTCCCGCGCCGTCGTCACCGAGCACTCCCGGCGGACAGAACCCGGCGGCGTGGAAACCCGGGCCTCGAACCTGCTCCGCGGGACGCACCGGACCCGTTGGCCTCAGCGGGAGTCGAGGCCGGACCCGGCGATCAACACGTACGCCGCAGGCTCGCTCTGCCACGGGAACCCGGCCTCGACCACCGCGCCCGAACGGCACAGGGAGGCCTCGCTTCGACCATAGGCCCGTACGGCTGCGATCGCCCCCCCCTTCGGCCCGACACTGTTACCCCCGGGCGCACCGCGCAGGGCCCCCTCCGTTTTGACGCACCCCAACGAGCGCTCAGGTATAGCAATTCGAGACCTGATATCGCCCCGCGCTGTCACAGCAAGCGCTTAAGCTGCTCTCCATAACTTCCTGAACACGTTCAACACGCAATACGGGGGAACGGGTTCAGGACTCCTGGGGAGGGGAGCGCAGCCATGCGCAATGGAGTCAAAACGGGCCTGGTCGGCGGGGTCTTCACCGTGATGGTGGGAATTGCCGGGTATGGAGCCTTCAATTTGTACAACGGGGTGACGGGGGGAGAGACGGCGAGCGCGGATTCGCCGCCGACTTCGGGGCCTGTGACGGGTGAGGAAGTCACGGAAACGGTCGGAAAGTTCTTCAAGGCCTGGGCGAAGGGGGATGCCGACGCCGCCGCGAATCTCACCAACAACAATGCGGCCGCGTCCAAGGTGTTCGGTTCGTTCGCGGCCGCCGATCTCACCAAGGTGAAGATCGATCAGGGCAAGGTCTCCGGCACCAGCGTGCCGTTCACGGTCTCGGCGACGGTCTCGTACGAGGGGAAGTCCAAGCCCCTTTCGTACAAGAGCGAGTTGAAGGTCGTACGGGGGAAGACGACCGGGGCGGCGCTGATCGACTGGCAGCCGGCGGTGGTCCACCCGGACCTGAAGGAAGGTGACACGTTCGCGGTGGGTCAGGCGGACGACCCGCAGGTCGAGGTCGTGGACCGTGACGACAAGGTGCTGACGGCGGAGAAGTACCCGTCGCTCAAGCCCGTGATCGACGAGCTGCTCAACCGGTACGCGGACAAGGCGGGCGGCAAGCCCGGCCTCGAGCTGTGGATCGAGCGGGCCGACGCCTCCGCGTACAACACACCGCTGGTGACCTTGCAGAAGGGCGAGCCCGGGAAACTGAAGACCCGGCTCAGCGCGACCGCGCAGGCCGCGGCCGAGAAGGCGGTCAAGCTGCGCCCGGAGTCCTCCGTCGTCGCCGTGCAGCCCAGCTCCGGTGACGTACTGGCGGTGGCGAACAACCGCGCGGACGGCTTCAACGCGGCGTTCTCGGGAACGATGGCGCCCGGCTCCACGATGAAGATCGTCACCGCCGCGATGCTCATCGACTACGGAGTGGTCTCCTCCGCCCATGGGCCGGCGCCGTGCACGCCTGACGCGATGTTCCGCGGCCGGACCATCAAGAACCTGCCGGGTCTTCAGCCCGACAAGGGTGCGACGCTGGCCGAGACCTTCTCGCGGTCCTGCAACACCGGCTTCATCAAGCACATCGACGACGACAAGCTCAGCGACAGCTCCCTGACGGACGAGGCGGCGAAGTTCGGGATCGGGCTCGAGTGGCAGACAGGCATCCCCTCCTACGACGGCTCCGTGCCCGCCGACTACAACGAGCGCGCCACCAACGCCATCGGCCAGGGCACCGTCCAGATGAGCCCGTTGAACATGGCATCGATCGTGGCCACGGTGAAGAACGGCGGCACCTTCCTGCAGCCGTCCCTCGTCCCCGGCTCCTACGGGATCAAGCGGGCCCATGCGCCCGGCATCAGCAGTCACGCGGCACAGCAGGTCGCCACGATGATGAACATCACCGCGACCTCGGGCACGGCAAAGGACGTGATGGCGCAGGCGGGCCGCGGCTACAAGGGCGCCAAGACCGGCTCGGCGGAGGTCGACGGCCAGGGCAAGCCCAACAGCTGGTTCGCCGGTTTCCGTGAGGACATGGCGGTGGCAGCCGTGACGCAGGAGGGCGGCCGCGGCGGTGAGTCCGCCGGTCCGATCGTCGCAACGGTCCTGCGCGCCGGTTCCTGACCGGCACCGAACGGGACGGCTGGGGCCCGGGCACACCCGCCCCCAGCCGTCAACCCGGGCAACCACAGCCACGGATGACCTATAGGGTGCCCGGACGGCTAGGCACCGCAGGGCAAGGCGGAGGAACTGGTGGGTAAGCGAGGGCGCTCGGGCGGGCACAACGCCATGGGCAAGGAGACCAAGGTCGCGCTGATCGCGGTCGGCGTCGGGGTCGCGGTCGCGGGTGTGGGCGTCACCGCCTACGCCCTCGTCGGCGGTGGCTCGGACAGCTCCGCCGACGAACCTCTCACACCACAGCAGCTGCAGGCCAAGCCGCTGTCGGCGGCGGAGGTCGAGCAGACCACCGAGCAGTTCCTCGCCGCGTGGGCGAAGGGTGACGCGGCAGGCGCCGCCCGGCTCACCGACGACGCGGCGGCGGCGAAGGCCGCACTCGCCTCGTACGCGAAGGACGCCCATCTGACCGGGGTGACGTTCACGCCGGGCAAGAAGGCCGGCCCCAGGGTGCCGTTCAAGGTGGCGGCCACGGTCTCGTACGAGGGAAAGTCCAAGCCCTACGCGTATGACTCCGAACTGACCGTGGTGCGGACGACGGCGGGCAAGCCGGTCGTCGACTGGCAGCCGTCCGTGGTGCACCCGGGGCTCAAGGCGGGCGACATCCTGCGCGCGGGCGAGGCGGGTACGCCGCCGATCAAGGCGGTGGACCGCAACGGCGGGGAGATCACCGCCGAGAAGTACCCCTCGCTCGGCAATGTGCTCGACGGGCTGCGCGAGAAGTTCGGCGACAAGGCGGGCGGCAGCGCGGGGATCGAGCTGCAGATCGTGCGCGCCGAGCCCGGCAAGGGTGCCAAGGACACGAAGGACACCAAGGGCAAGGACGACGACGGCAAGGCGCTGCCCGACAAGACGCTGCTCACGCTCTCGAAGGGCACCCCTGGCACGGTCAAGACCACCATCAGCCCGACCGCGCAGGCCGCCGCCGAGCGTGAGGTGGCCTCGCGCAGCCGGGCCGCGATCGTGGTGCTCAAGCCGAGCACGGGCGAGATCCTGGCGGCCGCCAACTCCAACCCGTCGGGTATGAACGTGGCGCTGCAGGGGTCGCTCGCGCCGGGCTCCACGATGAAGATCGTGACGGCCTCGATGCTGCTCGAGAAGGGCCTCGCGGGGATCGACAAGCCGCATCCGTGCCCCAAGTACTTCACGTCCGGCGGCTGGAAGTTCCAGAACGTCGAGGAGTTCGAGATCAAGGGCGGCACCTTCCGCTCCAGCTTCGCGGCGTCCTGCAACACGGCCTTCATCTCGCAGGCCGACAAGCTGGGTGACGGCGATCTGACGAAGCAGACGCAGGAGGTCTTCGGCATCGGGCGCGGCAACTGGCAGATCGGCGTGCCGAGTTTCGACGGTGCCGTGCCGGTGCAGTCGGCCGCGCAGAAGGCGGCCTCGCTGATCGGGCAGGGCGGGGTCCGGATGAACCCGCTGAATGTCGCCTCGGTCATCGCCACCGCGAAGACCGGTGTCTTCAAGCAGCCCTACCTCGTCTCTCCCGAGGTCGACGGCCGTCAACTGGCCACGGCCTCGCGCACGCTCGACCCGAAGGCCGCGGCGCAGCTGCGCGAACTCCTCGCGTACACCGCCACGAACGGCTCCGCGGCCGAGGCGATGGCCTCGCTCGGCGGGGACATCGGCGGCAAGACCGGTTCGGCCGAGGTCGACGGCCAGAAGAAGCCCAACGGCTGGTTCACCGCCTGGCGCGGCGACACGGCGGCGGCCGCGGTGATGCAGGAAGGCGGCCGCGGCGGCAAGTCCTCGGGGCCGCTGGTGGCCGCGGTGCTGCGGGCCATCGGCGGATAGCTGCGGGGATGGCGACGAAGGGGGCCCGTCCGACAGGGCGGGCCCCTAGCCTCGGGTCATGACGACCTTCGAGCTCACCCCGGTAGGCACGGTCCGCAACGAGCGTACGGACGTCCAGAACTCCGACCACTGGGGTGCCGTCCGCTCCACGATCGTCTTCGAGGAGCGCTTCGGCGAGGCGTGTCTGCAGGGACTCGAGGGCTTCTCCCATGTGGAGGTCCTCTTCGTCTTCGACCGGCTCCCCGAGCGCGAGGACTACCGCGAGCCCCAGCCCTACCGGGGCCGCACCGATCTGCCGCTGCTCGGTGTCTTCGCCGGCCGCGCCCCGCGCCGGCCGAACCGCATCGGCGTGACCTCCTGCGCCGTCGAGTCGGTGCGCGGCCGCGAGCTGACGGTCGTGGGCCTCGACGCCGTCACGGGCACCCCGGTCATCGATGTGAAGCCGGTGATGCGGGAGTTCCTGCCCGGGAACGTCTCGCAGCCCCAGTGGGTCGAGGACGTGATGTCGGAGTACTTCAAGCCCTGAGCGAGAGTCAGGCCGCCCCCAGCATCAGCCCGATCCCCAGCACCATCACCCCGGCGGCGGCGATCCGGGGCAGTCCGAACCGTTCCTTGAAGAACACCGCCCCGATCGCCGCCCCCACGATGATCGACGACTCGCGCAGCGCGGCGATGGGTGCGAGGGGTGCGCGGGTCTGGGCCCACAGGACGAGGCCGTACGCCAGGACGGACAGGCCCGCGCCGAACAGGCCGCGGACCGCGTACGGCCTGAGCAGGGACGGGAGTTCGCGGCCGTGGCGGGCGAGCGCGTACGCCGGGATCGCGAGGCCTTCGAGGATCATCAGCCAGGCGATGTACCCGAGGGGTGTGCCGGAAGCGCGGACGCCCACCCCGTCGACCACCGTGTAGGCGGCGATCGACAGACCCGTGGCGCCGGCGGCGAGCAGTGCCTGCCAGTGCGGGCGGCTGCCGCGGATGCCCCACAGGGCGAGGCCCACCAGGCCCGCGCAGGCCACCGCGACGCCGGCGAGTTGCAGTCCGCCGATGCGTTCGTCGAGGAAGAGCGCCGCGACCGCCGTCACGACGAGCGGTGCGCTGCCGCGCGCGATCGGGTACATCTGCCCGAAGTCGCCGAGGGTGAACGACCGCATGAGCAGGGCCTGATACGCGATGTGCACGAGCGCCGAGGTGATCAGCGCCCACCAGGCGCCCGCGGCCGGCAGCGGTGCGAAGCACGCGAGCACACCGCCGATGAGCGCTCCGCCGCCCGAAAGCAGCGTGAACGCGAGGAGTTGGTCCTTGATGTGGTGCGCTATCGCGTTCCAGGACGCGTGCGTGACGGCCGCCAGGACGACGGCCGCCGCGACGAGGGGCGTCACGCGGCGGAGTTTTCGCGCACGTCCACCAGCGAGCCGCCGGCATACGAGATCAGGGACTTGGGGTCCATGGGGAACACCGTGTGCGGGGTGCCCGCCGCCGCCCAGACCACCGCGTGGTCGAGCAGTCCGCGGTCGGCGAGGACGCGGGTCTTCGTACGGTGGCCGAAGGGCGGCACTCCGCCGATCGCGTATCCGGTGGTCTCGCGCACCACGTCGGCGTTCGGCCGGGTCACCTTCTCGGCGCCCAACTCCCGCCGTACGAGCTCCATGTCGACTCGCGAGGACCCGTCCATCAGGACAAGAACCGGCACACCATCCGCGGCGAAGATCAGCGACTTCACGATCTCGCTGAGCTCGCAGCCGATGGCCTCGGCGGCCTGTGCGGCGGTGCGGGTGGCGTCCGGGAAGCTGCGGACCTCGGCGAGGACGTCGGTGAGGCCCAGTGCGGTGAGGGCCTCGGCGAAACGGGGATGCGCGGCGGGCTGCGATGCACTCATGGCCGCACGCTAGCGGTCGGTGTACCGGCCACGCGAGTCCGTTTCGCTACCCGGTCGCCGCGTGGGCGGCCCGGACCGCCCGCACCAGAGCCTGCGCCCGTGGATCCGCCGTGACGCCCTTCTGCAGACCGTTCGTCGTGTACCCGAAGGCGATCGACGAGTCGGGGTCCGCGAAACCGAGCGGACCGCCCCGGCCGGGGTGGCCGAAGGAGGACGGGCCGAGCAGCGGGGAAGCGGGCCCGTGCAGCATGTACCCGGGTCCGAAGCGGGTGTTGACGACAAGCGTGCGGTCGGGGCCCGCCGACTCCTCGGTGCGGGCGAGCGCCACCGTGGCCGGCACGAAGAGCGGCCGGTGCCCGTCGACCGGACCGATCAGCGAGGCGTAGAACTTGGCCAGCGCGCGGGCGCCCGCCATGCCGTTCGTCGCCGGGAGCTCGGCCGCGCGGTACGCCGGGGTGTTCTCGTCCGTGGGCGCCAGGGAGGCGAAGGCGCGACGGGTCAGCGAGCCGGGGGCCGCGTACGCCTCGGCGACGGCGCGCTTGGGGCGCAGCCGCAGCCCGTTCCCGACGGCCGGCGGCTCGACGCGCGTGACGGTGCCCGCGCGGTGCTGCTCGGCGTCGGGCAGCCCGATCCACAGGTCGATGCCGCGCGGCCCGGTGATCTGCTCGGCCAGCCACCGGCCCAGGCTGCGCCCGGTGACCCGCCGCACCAGCTCGCCGATCAACCAGCCGTACGTATGCGGGTGGTAGCCGTGGTCCGTGCCCGGCTCCCAGACCGGTGTCTGCGCGGCGACCGCGCGCGGTCCGGCCTCCGGGTCCTCGAACGGGACGGGGGTGTCGAGCACCGGCACACCGGCCCGGTGCGCGAGCAGCTGCCGCACGCGGGTGCGCTCCTTGCCGGCCGCCTTGTACTCGGGCCAGTACGTGCCCACCGGGGCGTCAAGATCCAGCTGGCCGCGCTGGTGGAGCAGCAGCGGGACGGCCGCGGCCACGCCCTTGGTCGCCGAGCGGATCAGGTGCGCGCTGTCCCGCTGCCAGGGCTCGGTGCCGCCGACGTCGCGCACGCCGCCCCACAGGTCGACCACGGGCCGCCCGTCCCGGTACACGGCGACGGAGGCGCCCTGCTCACCGCGCTCGGCGAAGTTGCGTACGAAGGCGTCCCTGACGCCCTCCCAGCCCGGTTCGACCGTGCCCTGGACTTCGGCCTCGACCCCGTTCACGTGACTGGCTCCATTCCGTACCGCCCGGACCTTCCTGGCCCGGCCGGTCACCATGGTGCAACGTGCACCGGTCCCGCACGATTCCGGGGGCCGCACCGGCGAACCTCCCCCTCGGGCCCCGGCCCGTACCCGCGGACCTCCCCCTCAGGCCCCGGCCCGCACCGACCGCGGATCGAACCCGAAGGGCAGCTCCAGACGGTTCGCCCGCATCAGCTCCTCGTCGGCGAGCAGCTCCCCCGTCGGACCGTCCGCCGCGATGACGCCCTCGCTGAGGATCAGGGCGCGCGGGCAGAGTTCGAGTGCGTACGGGAGGTCGTGGGTGACCATGAGGACCGTGACGTCCAACGAGCGCAGGATGTCGGCCAGTTCACGCCGCGAGGCAGGGTCCAGGTTGGAGGACGGCTCGTCGAGGACGAGGATCTCGGGCTCCATCGCGAGCACGGTCGCGACCGCGACCCGGCGCCGCTGGCCGAAGGACAGGTGGTGCGGCGGCCGGTCCGCGAACTCCGCCATCCCCACCAGGGTCAGGGCCTTGTGGACGCAGGCCTCGAGCTCGGCGCCGCGCAGCCCCGCCGCGGCCGGACCGAACGCCACGTCCTCGCGGACGGTGGGCATGAACAGCTGGTCGTCCGGGTCCTGGAACACGATCCCGACCCGCCGCCGCACCTCGGCGAAGTTCGCCTTCACCACGGGCGTCCCGGCCACATGGACGGTGCCCGCTCCCCCGCCGAGGATCCCGTTGAGATGCAGCACGAGGGTCGTCTTGCCGGCACCGTTCGGCCCGAGCAGCGCGACCCGCTCACCGCGCCCGATACGGAAGTCGACGCCGAACAGGGCCTGATGGCCGTCGGGGTACGCGTACGCCAGACCGCGCACTTCGAGAGAGGGCGTCTCGGACGTGTTCACCGAAGCGTTCATGGATGCCGTCACAAGAACCATCCCAACAGACAGACGAGCAGAGCGCAGACGGGCAGCGTGAGCGCGTACGACCACTGGGCACGCGAGGCGGTCACCTCGTCGATCACGGGCATCGATCCCGCGTAACCCCGGCTGACCATGGCCAGATGGACCCGCTCGCCTCTTTCGTACGAGCGGATGAAGAGTGCTCCCGCCGTCTTGGCGAGCACGCCCCAGTGGCGCACCCCGCGCGCCTCGAAGCCGCGGGATTCGCGGGCGATCCGCATCCGCCGCAGCTCGTCGGTGATGACGTCCCCGTACCGGATCATGAAGGACATGATCTGCACGAGCAGCGGCGGGAGCTTCAACCGCTGCAGGCCGAGCAGGAGTTCACGCAGTTCGGTGGTGGAGGCGAGGAGTACGGAGGCGGCGACGCCCAGGGTCCCCTTGGCCAGCACGTTCCACGCGCCCCACAGACCGCTGACGCTCAGCGAGAGACCGGCGACCTCGACGCGCTCGCCCTGCGCGACGAACGGCAGCAGCACCGCGAAGGCCACGAACGGCACCTCGATGAGCAGCCGCTTCAGCAGAAAGCCGGCCGGGATACGGGCCGCGTACGCGACGGCGCCGATCAGGACCGCGTAGAGCCCGAAGGCCCAGACCGCCTCGCGCGGGGTCGAGACGACCACCACGACGAAGGCGAACACGGCGGCGAGCTTGCAGTGCGGCGGCAGCGCGTGCACGGGCGAGTGCCCGTGCCGGTAGAGCTTGTGCGCGTGTCCCGCACCCATGTCAGACCTGTTCCGGCGTACGGGATGCCGAGGCTTCGGCCGCCGAGGTGCGCCGCTTGCGTACGACCACGAAGACGCCCGTACCGACGAGCGCCGTCGCACCGACGCCGATCACGCCCGCGAGGCCCCCCGAGAGCCGCGCGTCGTCCACGTCCTTGACGCCGTAGTCGGCGAGCGGCGAATCGGCGCTCGCGTGCTCACGGCCCTCCGCGCCCTTGTCGAAGCCCTTGTCCGCGGCGACCTTCTCCAGGCCGTCGGGGTCGGCGGAGGCGTAGAAGGAGACGAAGCCCGCGAGGATCAGGGAGGCGACGAGGCCGCCGATCCACACCTTGCGCGGGGAGCGGACGGGACCCTGGACGACGGTGGGCTCGGCATCCACCAGCTCGCCGCCGACGCGCAGCTTGAGCGGGGTCGTCAGACCGCGGGCGCCGTGCACCAGGTCGGGGCGTACGGCGATCACGGCGCCGACGGTCGCGGCGGTGATCGCGGCCTCGCCGATGCCGATCAGCGTGTGGACGCCGACCATGGCCGTGAAGACGGTGCCGAGCGGCACCTCGGTGGTGCCGCCGACCGCGTAGACGAGGACGAACGCGGCGGCCGCGGCCGGCACCGAGACCAGCGCGGCGACGAAGGAGGCGACGGTGACCGAGCGGCGCTTCTTGGGGAGCACCTTCAGGAGCCCGCGGAAGAGCGCGTAGGCGACGACGGCGGTGACCACTCCCATGACCGTGATGTTCACGCCGAGCGCCGTCAGACCGCCGTCCGCGAAGAGCACCCCTTGCAGGAGCAGGACCACGGCTATGCACAGCACACCCGTGAAAGGCCCGACGAGGATCGCCGCGAGCGCCCCGCCCAGGAGGTGTCCGCTGGTGCCGGCGGCGACCGGGAAGTTCAGCATCTGCACGGCGAAGACGAAGGCCGCGACCAGGCCCGCGAGCGGCGCGGTCCGCTCGTCGAGCTCCCTGCGCGCGCCCCGCAGGGACACGGCCACCGCGCCGGCGGCTACGACTCCGGCGGCGGCCGATACCGGTGCGTTGATGAATCCGTCGGGGACATGCATGGCGGGCGCTCCCTCTGCGGGTGGTGAACCGTTCGATGATAGTGGCTTCTTGCGAATGCCTTGCAAGAGCGGCCTGACCACAAGTAATGCCCGCGGACAGCAGGGGTTATATGCGACATAAAAGGGCATAAAGGAATAGTTGCGTTGGGGGTCGCGTCCGTCGGGGCGTGTGCCTCGTCTCAGTGGGTCATGTCTCGTACGCGCGTGGGCAGGCGTGACGTACGGGATGGACGAGTGTGAGGAGCGGTCTCGATGGACCAGGAGCAGCACACCCCGGCGACGGTGGAGGTCTGCACCCGGGCCCATCTGGTCACGGACGCGGACAGCGGCGACACCCACCGCGCGGTGCGGGTCGCGCTGCGCTACTCGCCCGAGCCCGAGAGCGAGGTCCGGATCGTGGTCCTGAACGAGGACACTCCCGGCTGGTCGCTGCCCCGCGAGGTCCTGGAGCAGGGCATGACCGCCCCCGCGGGCAGCGGGACCGCGCGGGTCTGGCCGTGCGGGCGGGTCGCGACGGTCGTGGAGTTCCACACGGCGCAGGGGGTCGCGGTGCTCCAGTTCGACAGCGCGCGCCTGACACGGTTTCTGAGCAGCACGCAGACGACGCCCACTCCCGTCGGGCACTGACTGCGAGTCACGGGCCCGCTCCCGTCATCCACCGACTCCGAGTTGCCGGGCCCCGTTCAGCGGAAAAGCATGAGTAGGTGAGCGACTCTGCTGCGTATCTCCGTTTCCCGCACCTCCACGGCAGCCTCCTGTGCTTCGCCGCCGAGGACGATCTCTGGCTGAGCCCCATCACGCCCGAGGGCGCGGTCCCCGAGCGGGCCTGGCGCCTGACCGTGGACCGCACCCGGGTCAGCCACCCGCGCTTCTCGCCGGACGGTACGCGGATCGCGTACACGACCTGGCGCAGCCTCGACCCCGAGATCCATGTGGTGCCGGTCGCGGGCGGCCCCGCGCAGCGCCTCACGTACTGGGGGAACACCGACACCCGGGTGTGCGGCTGGTCCCCTGACGGCGACATCCTGGCGGTGGCCAGCCACGGCCAGCCCTTCTCGTATTTCTCCTGGGCCTACACCGTGCCGACCGACGGCTCCCCCGGCGGCAAGATGCCCTGGGGTCCGGTCAACGACATCGCGGTCAGCGTCATGGACGACACGCAGCAGACGCTGCTGCTCACCGGAAAGCCGCCGCACGAGCCAGCCGCCTGGAAGCGGTACCGGGGCGGGGCCATGGGCCGGCTCTGGCTGCACGGCAAGCGGCTGCTCGAAGACCTGGGCGGTCATCTCGCCTCGCCGATGTTCGTCCGCGACCGGATCGCGTTCCTGTCCGACCACGAGGGCGTGGGCAACCTCTACTCCTGCACGCCCGACGGCACGGATCTGCGGCGGCACACCGACCACGACGAGTTCTACGCCCGGCACGCCTCCAGCGACGGCGAGCGGGTCGTCTACCAGTGCGCCGGTGACGTATGGCTGGTGGACGACCTGTCCGCGCAGGCCCGGCCGCGGCGCCTGGAAGTACGGCTGGGCGGGCCGCGGGTGGGGCGGCGCGCGTACCAGGTGCCGGCCGCGAACCACGTCGACGGCATCTCGGTGGACACCACGGGACGCGCGAGCGCGGTGTGCGTGCGCGGGTGCCTGTACTGGCTGACCCACCGCGACGGACCGGCCCGCACCATCGTCGACACTCCGGGCGTGCGGGTGCGGATGCCGGAGATGCTGGGCACGAACGGGCAGGTCGCGTACGTCACCGATGCCGACGGCGAGGACGCCGTCGAGATCTCCTATCTGCCGCGCGCCAGCGGCGAACGCTCCCCGCGCCGCCTCGCCTCCGGTGAGGTGGGACGGGTGCAGGAGCTGGTCTCGGCCCCGGACGGCGAGCGGATCGCGATCGCCTCCAACGACGGACGGCTCCTCCTGATCGATGTGACCGAGGACTCCAACGGCGAGGTCACCGAGCTGATCCGGTCCATCAACGGACCGGTGCGCGACCTCGCCTTCTCACCGGACGGCGCCTGGCTGACCTGGTCGCATCCCGGGATCGGACGGACCCTGCGGCAGATCAAGATGGCCCGGATCAAGGACCGTTCGATCATCGATGTCACCAACGGCCGCTTCGAGGACGAGAACCCGGTCTTCACCAGCGACGGCCGCTTCCTCGCGTTCCTGTCCTGGCGCGGCTTCGACCCGGTGTACGACGTGCACACCGGCGACCTGTCCTTCCCGCTGGGCTGCCGCCCGTATCTCGTACCGCTGTCGTCGGCGACCCCGTCGCCCTTCGCGCTGCTTCCCGACGGGCGGCCGGCCGCGGGCGGGCTCGATCCGGTCGAGGGGAACGACGGCGACGGCACGGTGATGGTGGAGATCGAGGGGCTTCCCGACCGTGTCACGCCGTTCCCGGTGGCGGCCTCGAAGTACTCCTCGCTGGCACCCGTCAGCGGTGGCGGGCTGGTGTGGCTGCGCTGGCCGATCTCGGGCGCCCTCGGCGAGACCTTCGCCAACCCGGACGACACCTCGGGACAGCCCACTCTCGAATACTTCAACATCAGCAAGGCCAAGAAGACCGAACTCGTCGGCGACCTCGACTGGTTCGCGCTCAGCGGCGACGGCACCCGGCTCGTGGTCGTCGACCAGGGCGATCTGCGGGCCGTCCCCTCCACGGAGACCGGTGACAGCGACTCGACGGTCTGGATCGATCTGCGCCGTATCGTGCACGAGGTCGACCCGCCCCACGAGTGGCGCCAGGCCTACGACGAGGCCGGCCGCATCATCAAGCACCTGTTCTGGGAGCCGAAGATGTGCGGCATCGACTGGCGGGGGGTGCTCGAGCAGTACCGGCCGCTCGTCGAACGCGTCGCGTCCCCGGACGAGTTCGCGGATCTGCTACGGGAGGTGCTCGGCGAACTCGGCACCTCCCACGCGTACGTCACCCCGGCCCGCCGCAACGAGGGGCCGCCGCACTACCAGCGCGCCCAGGGCCTGCTCGGCGCGAACTTCGTCTGCCGTGACGGGCAGTGGGTGATCAAGCGGATCCTGCCCGGCGACAACTCCGACTCCAAGGCCCGCTCCCCGCTGGCCGGCCAGGGGCTGCGCGAGGGCGCGGTCCTCACCCATGTGAACGGCCGCCCGGTCGACCCGGTCGCGGGCCCCTATCCGCTGCTCGCGGGCACGGGCGCGACCACGGTCGAGCTGACCTTCACGCCCGCCGAGGGCGAGGGCCGCGCGCGCCGGGTCGCGGTGGTCCCGCTGGTCGACGAACGGCCGCTTCGCTATCAGGACTGGGTGGCCAAACGCCGTGAGGTCGTACGGGACTTGAGCCACGGGAAGTGCGGGTATCTGCACATCCCC
Source organism: Streptomyces mesophilus (assembly GCF_040300965.1). Taxonomy (GTDB): domain Bacteria; phylum Actinomycetota; class Actinomycetes; order Streptomycetales; family Streptomycetaceae; genus Streptomyces; species Streptomyces mesophilus_A. Next base: position 21,368 of record NZ_JBEPEW010000016.1, read on the forward strand.
GACATGGGCGGCTCGGGCTGGGCGCAGTTCAACCGCGATCTGCGCATGGAGGTCTCGCGGCCCGCGCTCATCGTGGACGTACGCGGCAACGCGGGCGGCCACATCAGCGAGCTCGTCGTCGAGAAGCTGACCCGCTCGATCCTCGGCTGGGACCTGACCCGCGACGCCCAGCCCGTCTCGTACGCCTCGAGCGCGCCACGCGGCCCGATCGTGGCACTCGCGGACGAGGCGACCTCGTCCGACGGCGACATGATCACGGCGGCGTTCAAGCTGCTCGGGCTCGGACCGGTCGTGGGCCAGCGCACCTGGGGCGGCGTGGTCGGCATGACCGGGCGGCACAAGCTGGGCGACGGCACGGTCATCACGGTGCCGATGAACGCGGCCTGGTTCGACGAGTACGGCTGGTCCGTGGAGAACCACGGCGTGGAACCGGACGTCGAGGTCCTTCGTACGCCCCTGGACTGGGCGGAGGGCCGCCATGCCCAGCTGGACGACGCGGTGGCGATCGCCCTGGAGCTCCTCGACCAGGACCCGGCCGCCGTCCCGCCGGACTACTCCGCGGTACCGGATCGGCGCCGCCCCAAGTTGCCGCCCCGGCTTTGATGTGCCGAGCGCCCGGAGGCCTTGTCGCGTCTGGCCTGACACAGCGTGACGGAGATCGAAATGCGAGGAATGTCCGAGCGTGTAACGCTGGTCGAGGCCCAATCCCCTCACCCACCTCAGGAGTGAAATCTCATGGGCATTCAGGACCAGTTCAAGGACAAGGCGCAGGAGCTCGCGGACCGCGCGAAGGGCCTGGGACAGGAAGGCTCCGACAAGGCCAGTGAGGCCTCGGAGTCCGCCCAGGACCAGTTCGGCCAGGCGTCGGAGCGTGGCCAGCAGGCCGCCGAGCAGGGCCGCGACAAGGCCCAGGAAGCCGGCCAGAACATGCAGGACAAGTTCGACCAGGACTACGACAGCTGACCGGTCCTGAACACTGAGCGCACCGCACACTGCGCACCGAGGGCGCACCCGGAACTCCGGGTGCGCCCTTGGGTTTTGCCGCGGGTCATCCCCGCTACGTCAGCTCAGACCTCACTGCGAGCCTTCTCATCCGCAGCCCCGCCCGCCCCCACAAGCCCTCGCTTCGTGTCCCCGAACCGCCCCTCGAAGCGCTTCATCTCCCGCGCCCCCACCGTCCCGATCACCGACGGCAGGTAGCCCCGGATGGACTGCATCCCCCGCAGCCACCACTGCCCGTACACATGCGCCGAGCGCCGCTCGATCCCCGCCACGATCCGGTCCACGGCCGGACCCAGCGGATACGTCTTGTTGGACGGCCACGGCAGCCGCGACCTCAACTCCCGCATCACATCGTCCTCGTCGGCCCCGCGCACCATGTCGGTGTCGGTCCACGACAGGTAGCCGACACCGACCTTCACGCCCTTGTAGCCGACCTCGGCCCGCACGCTGTGCGCGAAGGCCTCGACCCCGGACTTGGACGCGCAGTACGCGGACATCATCGGCGCGGGCGTGATCGCCGCGAGCGAGGCGATCTGCAGGAAGTAGCCGCGCGACTCCATCAGGACGGGCAGAAACGCCTGCCCGGTCACGGCCGACCCGATCAGATTGACCTCGATCACCCGCCGCCACGCCGCCATGTCCGCGTCGACGAGCGGACCGCCCGCCGCCACCCCGGCGTTGGCGACCACGATGTCCACCTTGCCGAAGCGCTCCTTCACCTCCTGGGCGACGCGTGCCATCGCCTCGTGGTCGGTGATGTCGGCGTGCCAGTAGTCCGCTTCGGTGTGCAGCCGCGAGCAGACCTCCTTGAGCAGCTCTGGCTCGAGCCCGACCAGGGCGACCTTCGCGCCGCGCGCGGAGAGCTTGCGCGCGAGCAGTTCCCCGACGCCGCGCGCGGCCCCGGTGACGACGGCGACCTGTCCTTCGAGGGCTACCTTGCTCATGCCCCCTCCTTCACTTCGGCGTGGGTGGTGCGTACAGGGGCGGGGGTGTCGCGCACAGAGGCGTAGGCGGCGACGAGTTGACGTATCTGCGCGGTGACGAGATCAGGAGCCTCGACGGGCGTCATATGGCCGATCCCGGGCAGTTGGGCGAAGTCCACGCAGTCGGGCAGCGCCGCCGCGATGGCCTCCGCGGCCTCGGGCGGAGTCATCCGGTCGGCCGTCCCCACGATCACGGCGGTGGGAACGGTGAGCTTGGCGACGCCGGCCTCGATGTCCAGGGCGGCGAGCACACGGCCCCACCCCTGGCGCACCCTGCGCGGGCAGGCGTGCACGATACGGGTGCAGGCGTCGGTCTTCACCGGCGAGGAGCCGGGGCCCATCGTCGCGTACCGCATGATCCGGCGCGCGAGCGGAGTGACCGGCCCGAGCGGCGCCGCGGAGTGCAGCAGACCCCGGGTCAGACGGGTGCGCAGCCGGCCCGCCCGCAGCGGGATCACTGTGGACAGGGTGGCCAGGCGCACCGTGCCCGTGCTGCACAGGAGCACCGCCGCCGCGTGCTCGGCGACCTTGGGCCGCCCGGCCGCCGCCATCAGCGTCATGCCGCCCATGGAGTGCCCGACGAGCACGGCCTGTTCACCGGGTTCGAGCGCGGTGGCGAGCACCGCTTCGAGGTCGTCGACGAGCGCGCCGACGCTATAGCCGGTGGGGCCCGCGGGCGCCGGTGAGCGTCCGTGGCCGCGCTGGTCGTACGCGATGACGCGGTGGTCGCGCGCCAACTCCCGTATCTGCGCGGCCCAGAAGGCCGTCGAACAGGTCCAGCCGTGCACGAGCACCACGGCCGGAGCGGCAGGATCGTCGACGGGTCCGTGCACCTCGACATGCAGCCGGGAGCCGTCGGCCGATACGGCGACCAGTTCACGGGCGGCGACGGGCGGGGCGTAGGGCCCGGTGGTCACATGCATCAGTCTGCTCACGCGCCGACCTTTTCCGTACGGGGCTTCGACTCGGTGTCCGCCGGCCGCGGGGGCCGTACGACTTCGTACTCCGCGAGGTCGACCCGCCGCGTGGCGGACCGGAACTCGGTGGTGGTGCCGGGCCAGACGGTGGTGTTGACCCCGTTCTGGTCCAGGTACCAGCTGGTGCAGCCACCCGTGTTCCACACGGTCCGCTTCATCCGGTCCTGCACGCGCCGGTTCCAGGCGTTCACGGCGGACGGCCGCGCGGCGAGCGCGACCCGGCCACCGAGAGTGTCCAACTGCCGTACGTAATCGGCCATGTAGTTCAGCTGGGACTCGATCATCAGGATCATCGAGGAGTTCCCGAGCCCGGTGTTGGGCCCGATGATCGTCATCCAGTTGGGGAAGCCGGCCGCGGTCGCGCCGCGCAGCGACTTCATCCCGTCCTTCCAGCTCTCGGCGAGCGTCTGCCCGTCCGCGCCGGTCACCCGGTCCGCGATCGGCATATCGGTGACATGGAAGCCGGTGCCGAAGACGATCGCGTCGACCTCGGTCTCGGTGCCGTCGGCGGCGACCAGGGTGTTGCCCCGTATCGACGCGAGACCGCTGGCGACGAGGTCCACATTGGGCTGCGCGAGAGCCGGGTAGTACGTGTTGGAGAGCAGGATCCGCTTGCAGCCGATCCGGTACGTGGGCGTGAGCTTCTCGCGCAGCACCGGGTCCTTGATCGCCCGGTACATGTTGCGCTTGGCCAGCGACTCGATGAGGCCCAGCTCATTGGGCCGCTTCGTGAACGCCTGGACCTGCAACTCCCGTATCCCCCACAGGAGTCCGCGCCTGGCCTTGGACGTGAAGGGAAGCTGCCGGTGCAGCCAGCGCTCCGCGCCGGAGATGGCGCGGTCCGCGCGCGGCAGGACCCAGGGCGGGGTGCGCTGGAAGAGCGTGAGCCGCCGCACCTCCTTCTGGATCTCGGGCACGATCTGGATCGCTGACGCCCCGGTCCCGATCATCGCGACCCGCTTGCCGCGCAGGTCGTAGTCGTGGTCCCACTGCGCCGAGTGGAAGATCTTGCCCTCGAAGGTGTCGATGCCCTCGATGTCCGGGATCTTGGGGTCGGACAGCGGTCCGGTGGCGGAGACGACCACATCGGCCGTCAGCGTGCCGCTGCTCGTCTCCACCTCCCAGTGCAGCCGCTCGGCGTCCCAGCGCATGTGCTTGACCTCGGAGTCGAGGCGGATGTGCGGCCTGAGGCCGAAGGTGTCGGCGACATGCTCCAGATACGCGCGGATGTGCTCCTGCCCCGAGAAGGTGCGCGGCCACTCGGGGTTGGGCGCGAAGGAGAACGAGTAGAGATGGCTCGGCACATCGCACGCGCAGCCCGGGTAGCTGTTGTCCCGCCAGGTACCGCCGACGCGGCCGGCCCGCTCCAGGACCACGAAGTCCGTGACGCCCTCGCGGCGCAGCCGCACGGCGGCCCCGAGCCCGCCGAAGCCGGATCCGATCACCGCCACCCGTACATGTTCGTGTTCGTGCCCTGGTTCGCGCTCACCCTGACGCCCGGCCATGCAGCCCGCCTCCCGAAGTACACGACTGTGCCAGTAACCACTGGCATAGTGGGGAGAGTAGAGCAGCTCCGTACTCATGGGTAGGGGCTGAGCGGGATAAGTTACCGGCGGTACAACATAGGGTGCTGACGTGGCGGAGAAGGCTAACGATCCGAAGGCCCACAGCGGCCGGGCGGCGGTCCGCGAGTACCGCATGACGGAGCTCGCGGAAGCGGCCGGCATCACCGTGCGCACCCTGCGCTTCTACCGCGAGCGCGGACTGATCCCGCCACCGCGCCGCGAAGGGCGCCTGGCCTGGTACGACGAGCACCATCTGGCCCGCCTGCACACCATCGCGGCGATGCTGGAGCGGGGCCACACCCTGTCCGTCATCGCGGAGTTGAACGAGGCCCTGGAGTCCGGCCGCGACGTCGGCGAGATCCTCGGCATCCAGCCCACCGAGGAGACCCCGGTCCGCCTCAGCCCCGAGGAGCTGGCCGACGCCTTCGCCGGCGAGGTCACCCCCGAGAACCTCGCCGCCGCCCTCGACCTCGGCTATCTCGCCCCCGACGGCGACGAGATCGTCCACATCAGCCGCCGCCTCCTGGACGCCTCCACCGCCCTCGTACGCGCCGGGGTCCCGCTCGCCGAGGTCATGCAGGCAGGCGCACGGGTACGTGAACACGCGGACGCCCTGGCCGAGTTGTTCCTCACCACGATCCGTACGTACACCCAGGACGAGAGCATGGAGAAGCTCCGCCCCCTGGCGAAGGCCGTCGTGGAGGCGGAGCTTTCGCTGGCCCTGGACCGGCGCTTGGCGGCGGAGAAGGAATAGCGGACCGGCGGTGACTGTCGCCCTCCTACCGGGGCAGCCACCAACGCGCCTTGTAGATCCCGCCGTCGGTCAGTACGCGCGCCTCATCGGGCAGATGGAAGTCCACCCGAGTCGTCCACCAGGTCTCCTCGAGCCCGGCCTCCGGGACCGTGCTCACCACCTGCCCGGTCCGCGGATCGTCCCCGACGGCCTTCACCTTGGCCCGGCTGATCCGCCCGGCCCCCGCGAAGTCCTGCACGAACTCGCCCCGCCCGATGTCGTACTGGAACACCGCCGCATTCGTCGTCACCCACAGCCGCCCGCGCCGCCCCGCCACCGGGAACAGATCGTGACCGCCGGGCTTGACCCCTGGCAGCGCGACGGCCGAAGTCTGCGTGAGCGTCGGCCGTGCGGGGCTGCCGCCCACCTTGTACGTGACGAGCTCGTCGTCCCCGATCGCCCACAGCACCCGTAGCGCCCGGTCCCAGTGCAACCCGTGCGCGCCCTTCAACCCGGCCTCGGCATACGGCACATCACGCGCTCCCTGCGAGGCCGCGTACAACCGCACGATCGCGCCGGTACTGCCGGCGACGGCGACGTTCCCGTCCGGCAGGATCTCCATGCTGTGCGGATTGAGCAGATCGTCGCCTGGCCCGAGCCCCGCGCCCCAGTACCGCCGCCCGGTCGGATACTCGACGGCGGCCGCGAATCCGAACGAGGCGCAGGTGAGGAGCAGCGTCCGCCCGCGATGCCGCCGCACCTTGGCCTCACTGGGATAGATCCAGCTGATCTCCGGCTGCAGATCGGCGTATCTGCCGTCCCCGAGCGGCGAGAAGGCCCAGAGCGCGTCGTCGGCACTCCACACCGCACGCCCCGAATCGAGCACGAGAATCTTCTTGGACGCCTGATCGGTCACCATCACGGGCGGCGCACCCTTGTCCGCCGCACCGGCCGCCGGCGCGGTGGCGAGCGCGGCACCGAGTGTCGTACCGGCCGCGGCGAACAGCACTGAACGCCGTGAGTACGTCATGAAGTCCCCCTACACACAAGGCAGTTGACTTTCCGGACCGTACGCCCGGCAAATCTGCCACGCCCCCGCAGAACCGGGAACCCCGCCTGCCCCGCCCGGCGCTCGCCCAGGGGAAGAGCGGGCGGCCCACGCGCGTTGCAGCGGAACATGAGGATCGGTGAGGCCGCCAAGGTCAGCGGCGTGAGCGCCAGATCGCTGCGCCACTACGAGGACGAGGGGCTCATCGTCCCGGGACGCTGCGGAAACGGATACCGCGACTACTGCCGCTCCACCCTCGACCGCGTCGGCGCCATCCGCTCCCTCCTGGAGTCCGGCCTTCCCGTGCGGCTCATCCGGGAGCTGCTGCCACCGTCCGGCGCGGACGCGAGCGGGGAGGACGCGGAGTTCCTGCGCGAAGTGGCGCGCTATCGCGACCGCATCGCCGCGCGGATCGCCGGTCTCGTCGAGCAGCAGGAAGCCCTCGACGCGTACCTGCGCCGGGCCGCCGCCCCTCCGGGCCATCGCTGAGCGGGACTTGACCTTGCCACCTGCGTGAAGCTCGTACCTTCCCGGCATGAAGAGCACGGAACACACCCAGAGCACGGAACACACTCAGAGCGCGAAGAACACCGGGCGCCCCACCCAGCAACGCCTCGTCCAGACCTCCCACCGCGGGCCACGGGACCTGACCCTGCTCACGGACCAGCCGGTACCCGTACCGGGCCCCGGCGAATACCTGGTCCGCGTAGGCGCGGCGGGCGTGAACTTCGCTGATGTCATGCAGACCCACGGCACCTACGCCGGTGGCCCCGAGGCGCCCTACCCTGCCGGCTTCGAGGCCGCGGGCGAGATCGTGGCGGCCGGGCCGGACATCGGGCATCCGCTCCCGCCCGGCACCCATGTCGTCGGCACCGGACCGGGCGCCTTCGCTCGGTACATGACGATGCCTGCCGCACAGGCCCTTCCCGTACCCGCCGGCTGGTCCGACGCGCAGGCGCTCGGACTGGTGCTCAACTGGGCCACCGCCCTTGCGGCGTTGAAGCCGCTGGGCCGGATCGAGAAGGGCGAGGCGGTCCTGATCCACGCGGCGGCCGGAGGCGTGGGCCAGGCCGCCGTCCGCCTCGCCCGCCACTACGGAGCGCGGGTGATCGCCACGGCCTCACCGGGCAAGCACGCGACGCTCGAGGCACTCCGCGCCGACCACGTCCTGGACAGCGGCCGCTCCGACCTGGCCACGGAGATCACCCGCTTGACCGGCGGAGTCGACCTGGTCCTCGAATCGGTGGGCCGCTCCACCTTCGCCACCAGCCTGGCGGTCACCAAGCCCTTCACCGGCCGCGTCGTCGTCTACGGCGCGGCCTCCGGTGACGCGACGGTGAGCACCCACGAGCTGGTGTTCACGCACCAGGTCCAGCTGAAGGGCCTGCACATCGGCGCGCTCGCGAGCGCGGCCCCAGGCCTCTACCGCTCGCTGCTCGCCGAACTCACCGAACTCATCGCCGAGGGCGTCTACCCACCGGGCACCCCGCGGATCCACGCCCTGTCCGACGGCAGCTCCGTACTGCGGCAGCTCGCTTCAGGCCGGACCCAGGGCAAACAGGCGCTCGACCCCTGGCGTTGAAAACACAGCGCACAGCCACCGGCGTCAGCTCCCGTAGACGACCGTCACGGGCGCATGATCCGACCACCGCTCCGGATGCGTGGCGGCCCGTTCCACGAACGCCTTCACCGCCCGCCCGGCGAGTCCGGGCGTCGAGACATGGAGGTCAATGCGCCATCCTGCGTCATTGTCGAAAGCCCGCCCCCGGTACGACCACCAGGTGTACGGCCCCTCAACCCCCGGATGCAGCGCCCGCACCACGTCCACGTACTCCTCGTAGACCCGCCCGAGCCACTCGCGCTCCTCCGGCAGGAAGCCGGCGTTCTTGCGGTTGGTCTTCCAGTTCTTGAGGTCCGCTTCCTGGTGGCAGATGTTCCAGTCACCGCAGACCACGACCTCGCGCCCGTCGGCGGCGGCGCGCGTCTTGAGTTCCTTCAGATAGGCCAGGAACTCGCCCATGAAGCGGTACTTCTCGTCCTGCTTCTCGGTGCCCGCCTGCCCCGAGGGGAGATACAGGCTGGCGACCGTGACACCCGGCAGATCGATCTCGACGTAGCGCCCGCCGCTGTCGAACTCGTCCGATCCGAACCCGATCTGCACCCGCTCGGGTGCCCGCCGCGAGTAGAGCGCGACACCGGCGCGGCCCTTGGCCACGGAGGGGGCGAGGACGACGTGCCAGCCCTCGGGGGCGCGTACCTCCGCGGGGATCTGGTCGGCCTCGGCCCGCACTTCCTGCAGGCAGACGACATCGGCTTCGGTCTCCGCGAGCCACTCGGTGAAGCCCTTCTTGGCGGCGGCGCGGATGCCATTCACGTTCACGGAAGTCACAGTCAGCACCCCGGCACGATACCGGCACACTGGTCGGGACCCATCCCACTCAATGCATAGAAGTACGATGATTCGCATGAACATTCAGCCCGTGCGCTACGACCACCCCGATGCGATCAAGCTCGACGACCAGGTGCAGCTGGAGTACGTGGAGCGCTACGGCGACGGTGACGGCGACGCCACCCCGCTCGACGCCGGGATGTTCGTCCCGCCCGCCGGCCTCTATCTGATCGCGTACGACGAGCGGGGCCGTCCGGTCGCGACCGGCGGCTGGCGCACCCAGGACGCGAACGACCAGGGCTACGCGGACGGCGACGCCGAGCTGAAGCGGATGTATGTGGTGCCCGAGGCGCGGGGCCTGGGCCTGGCGCGGCGGATCCTGGCGCTCCTCGAAGAGGACGCGCGCGGCCGCGGGCGTACGCGGATGGTCCTGGAGACGGGTATCGAGCAGCCCGAGGCGATCGCCCTGTACACGTCCAGCGGGTACGCGCCGTGCGCCAAGGTCGGCCACTACCGCTTCCACGACAGCAGCCGCTGCTACGACAAGCCGCTGTCCTGATCCTGAGCTGCGTCCCGAGTGGCGCTCTCGGCGACGACGGCATTGCGCAGATCCAGTACGGCCAGGGCGCCCGAGTCCGGGAGATTCGCGAACCGCAGCCGTGCGCCGAGCACTTGGGCCTGACCAAGGGCGATGGTCAGCCCGAGTCCGAGTCCCGTCTCACGCGCTCCGGTACGGAAGCGCTGGGGCCCGGCCCGCAGGATCTGTTCGGGGAACCCGGGGCCGCTGTCGTACACGCGGAGCACCCCGCTCTCGGCCTCGACGCGTACGGGCGCGCAGCCGTGCCGCAGTGCGTTGCTGACGAGGTTGGCCACAATGCGTTCGAAGCGCCGGGGATCGGTCTCGACCTCGGCGTCGCGCACGACGACGACCTCGACTCCGTCGGCGGGCCCCGCCACGGTCCGCACGGCCTTGCGCACCAGGTCGCCCCAGGCGAGCGGCTCCGTCTCGGCGGTCTCGCTCGAGACGTCGAGCCGTGCCACCTCGATGACGTCGTCGACGAGTTCCCGCAGTCGCTGCGCACTGCCCTGGACGAGCTCGGAGGGCCGTCCCGGCGGCAGCAGTCCGGCGGAGGTGACCATGCCGGCGACGGGGGTGCGCAGTTCGTGCGCGATGTTCGCGGTCACTTCGCGTTCGGCCTGGATCCGGCGTGCGAGGGCTTCGGCCATGGTGTTGACGGCGGTGGTGAGTTTGGCGACCTCGTCCTTGCCGCGCGGTTCGAGGCGTGCGGTGAGGTCGCCGTCGGCGATGCGCTGCGCGGTGTCGGCGGAGGCGGTGAGCCGTCGCCCCAGCCGGGTCGCGACGGCGAGCCCGACCAGGCCGCCGAGCGCGGTGCCGATGGCTCCTGAGATCCAGAGGACCCGGTCCAGATCGCGCAGGGTCCGGGTCTCCCTGTCGTACGAGCGCCGCAGCGCGACGACTGCGTTCCCTTGTTTGCTGGCCGCCCACAGCAGCGGCGGCCCCTTGACGTCACGGTCGAGGTAGACGCCCCATTTCCCGTCCTCGACGGCCTGGCCGAGCGGTTCGGGCAGATCGGGCGGGTTGATCAGGGAGTTGCCCCCGTCGACGCCCGCCGCGTGATCCTGTACGGCGGTCTGCAACCGGTCGCCGATCTGCTGGACGGCGGCGTCGTACTGTGCGCCCACCGTCTGGTGGTGCACGAGGACGCCGATCACGACGGCCACCAGGGCGGCCGTGCCCGCGATCGCGGCACCGATCTTCGTACGGAGTCCCATGGGCCGCTCAGTACACCGGGACGGTGAGCCGGATCGCCTGCAGCTGCACCTTCACGGCCTCGGGCGGCAGCTTCGCGGGATCGTCGGGTACGACACTGGCGCGCCGGTAGTAGGCGACGCGCTCCTGCTGCTGCAGTCCGCTGAGCGTGACGGTCACGTCGTACGGCTCCTTCTCGCACCCCGGCAGACACCAGGACCCGCTCAGCTTGCCGGTGGCCACGGCGGTGGACCCGCCCCAGCTGCTCCACTTGAGGTCGCTGACGGTGACCAGTTCGCTCAGGCCCACGGAGGTCGGCCGGCGCAGCGGCTGCCCCATCGCGTCGGCGACGTACACCGGACCCTTCTGCGGCGAGGGCGATATCGCCGGCCCCTGTACATGCAGCCCGTCCGGCCGGCCACAGCCCACGAGCAGCGCGACACCGCATGCGGCGACGGCCGCACTCAGGACACGCACCACACGACGAGACCGGACAACAGGGGACATACCAACCAAGTATCCACGCCATCCACCGGAGCGGCCGTGACACAGATCGCAGCCCGCGCTCCCACGGTCCCGCACGCGGCTCCCGCGGCCCCGAACACGGCTCCCGCGGTCGCGCACGCAAAGCAAGAACCCCGCCGGAGATTTCCGGCGGGGTTCTCAATTGCGGTGGACCTGTGGGGATTTGAACCCCAGACCCCCTCGATGCGAACGAGGTGCGCTACCAGACTGCGCCACAGGCCCTTGCAACGAGTGAAACTTTAGCACCCCGATCGGGGTGCTTGGAAATCCGTTCCGCGCTGGTCAGGCAGGCGGCCCGGAACAGGGCTCATTCGTTGGCCGCACGCGGGCGCTCGGGGTCCGCGTACTGGTCGAACAGCGGGGTCCGCCCGCGCTCCCGCGAGCGCCGGCCGGAGGCCGCACGGCGGGCGGCGGCCTGCGGGTCGGACTTGGCGGGCCGGGCTTCCGGCTTCTCGGTCTCTTCGGCGGCCGGTGCGGCGGGCCGCGAAGTGGACTGCTGCCCGATCGTCGAGGACCGCGCCGAGCTCCAGGTGTCGGGCGCCCCGAGGTCGACCTCGCCCTGTGCGCGCGGGGCGACCGGCGCGGTGACGTAGGTCGGCAGCGGGACCGGGACGGGCTCCCAACTGTCACCGCGGGCACCGCCGCGGTCGCGCTCGCGCTGCTGGTCGACCCATTCGGCGTGATCGGTCTGCTCGACCAGGGCGCGCCGGTCGGCGGCGAGGTCGGGTCCGGCGGGGCCGCCTTCGCGGGCGGCCGCCTCGCGGCGCTGTGCGGCGCTGCGCTCACGGACGCGGCGTGCGGCGGTCTCGGCGCGACGGCGGTCCATGACGTAGGCGAAGCGCCGGCGCTCCTGGGCCCGCAGATGAAGGATGTACGCGCTCAGGAGTACGGCGGGCAGCGCGGGCGCCCACAGCAGTCCGAGTCCGCCGACCGCGGCGGCGATGGCGCCGACGGTGAAGGCGAGGAAGAGCATCATCGTGGTGCGCCGGCGGCGTGCGAGCACCTTGGAGCGGCGGGCGCGCGCGGCGGCCTCGGCGTCGGGGCGGCGGCGCTCCTTGGGCTCGGGCCGCTCGGAAGCCTGGGGCCGCTCGGCCCGCTCGGCCCGTTCGGGGGCCTGGGCCGGTTCGGCCGTGACCTCCGCGGACTCGGGCGCCGTAGGCGCGGCGAAGGACCGGACGTCGACGGATCCCGTCAGGGATTCCGCGCCGGCCGGCTCCGGCCCGGGCTGGTCGCTCTCGCCCCGGTCCTTGAGGCCCTTGGCGTAGCGGCGCTCCATCCCCGCCCGTCCGGACAGCAGACGGATAGCGGTGGAGAAGCGTTCCGTCGGACGGGCTTCGTTGAGCTCGTCCTGCCTACGGAGCCACATCGGCACCAAGTAGGCGGCCCAGGCCCCGACGATGACTGCGTAGATGAGGCCGCTGCTGCTCACGCCTCACACGGTAGAGGGGTTTCGGTGAGGCCATCTGCCAATTGGCCCGGTGTGTCGCACGATCTGGCTGATATCTCGAACTTTTTTTGTGACTGATGCGATCAGCAGGCTTCGAATACAGGCATATTCACGGTCAAGCGCCGGTCATTTTCGAACAAGTATTTTATTTGCGCGCGATCGCTCAGGCGGTGTCGGTAGCGTTGCGCGGACCGTCCTGAGCCTGGTCACGGTCCTGCAGCGAGGCGATCCTGCGGCTCGCATGCCAGCGCGTGAGCAGCCCTTCGGGCACCTCTTCCGCCGTGAGCGCGAACACCAGGTGATCGCGCCAGCCTCCATCAATGTGGAGATAGCGTGGACGAAGTCCTTCGGAACGGAATCCGAGTTTCTCCACGACTCTGCGGCTCGGTGTGTTCTCGGGGCGAATACAGACTTCGATGCGGTGCAGACCGACCGTACGGAAGCAGTGGTCCACCGCGAGCGCGACCGAGGTCGGCATGACGCCGCGGCCGGCGACCGACTGGTCCACCCAGTAGCCGATATGGCCCGAGCACATCGAACCCCAGGTGATCCCGGCGACCGTGAGCTGGCCGACGAGCCGGCCCTGGTACTCGATGACGAAGGGCAGCATCCGGCCCGCGTTCGCCTCCGCGCGCAGATGCCGGACCATCTGCCGGTACGTGGGCCGGTGGGCGGGCGGCGCGCCCGGGGCGGGCGGCGGGATGGTCGCCTCCCAGGGGCGCAGCCAGTCCCGGTTGCGGCGGTTGACCTCGCGCCAGGGGCGCTGGTCGCGCATCTTTATGGGCCGGAGGACGATATCGCCGTCCACCAGCTCCACCGGCCAGGAAGGGCTGTTCAGCTCGGGCTCCCCGTAACTCCGTCGGCGGGCCTGGGGTGGTCACCGCCGTGCAACTGCTCGACCGCGTGCCGCAGGACGGACTCGAGGACGGCGAGGCCGTCGCGCACTCCCCCGGTCGAGCCCGGCAGGTTCACGATCAGGGTGCGGTTCGCGACGCCGGCCAGGCCCCTCGACAGGGCGGCGGCCGGCACCTTGTCCCGGCTGAACGCCCGTACCGCCTCGGGGATTCCGGGCACCTCGTAGTCGATGACGCGGCGGGTGGCGTCCGGGGTCGCGTCGGTGGGCGAGATACCGGTGCCGCCGGTCGTGACGATCACGTCGTACGCGGCCTCGACGCCGGCCCGCAGCGCGGCCTCGACCGGGTCGCCGTCCGGTACGACCTGGGGTCCTTCGACCTCGAAGCCGAGGCCGCGCAGGCCTTCGGCGAGGATCGGGCCGCCCTTGTCCGGGTACACACCGGCGGCGGCGCGGTTGGAGGCGGTGACGACGAGCGCGCGATAGGTCATGACCGGCTCCAGTCGCCCGACTTGCCGCCCGACTTGGACTCGACCCGTACGTCGGTGATGACGGCGCCCTTGTCGACGGCCTTCACCATGTCGACCACGGTCAGACCCGCCACCGAGACCGCGGTCAGGGCCTCCATCTCGACGCCCGTGCGGCCGGTGGTCTTGACCGTGGCGGTGATCTCCACGGCGTCGTCGGCCACCGCGAGGTCGAGCTTCACGCCCGCGATGTCCAGCGGGTGGCACAGCGGGATGAGGTCGGAGCACTTCTTCGCGCCCATGATGCCCGCGATACGGGCGGTCGCGAGGGCGTCGCCCTTGGGCATGCCCTCGCCGCGCAGCAACGAGATCACCTGGGGCGAGACGAGCACGCGGCCCGAGGCGCGGGCGATGCGCTCGGTCACGTCCTTCCCGGACACGTCGACCATGCGGGCGGCGCCCGCCTCGTCGATATGGGTCAGTCGGTCCTGCGTGCTCATGTGCTGCTGCGCTCCCGGTCGGGCCGTAAAGCGGCCGCACATGGGCCCTGTGCGGGGGCCGAATGTGGGCCGTGTGTGGGCGACACGGTACCTCTACCAGAGGTCGCGCGGTCTGTCGGAGCCTGGCGTCGGCCGAGCGGGCGGGGTGTGGGGGCGCAGCCCCCACACAGACGTCAGCCCAACGGAATGACGTCCAGCTCCGTGCCCGGCGCCACCTCGGTGGTGTCCTCGGGGACGACGATCAGCGCATCGGCCTGCGCCAGCGCCGCGATCAGATGCGAACCGGCTCCGCCCACCGGACGCACGACCCCCGCCTCGGCGTCGTAGGACCCGCGCAGGAACTGCCGCTTGCCCTTCGGTGACGACAGCGGCTCTTCGCAGCGCAGTGCGGCGCGGACGCTCGGACGGTTCACCTCGTCCAGGCCCATGAGGGCGCGGATCGCGGGACGTACGAACAGCTCGAAGGAGACGTACGACGACACCGGATTGCCCGGCAGCGCGAGCAGCGGGGTGTGGTCGGGGCCGATCGCGCCGAAGCCCTGGGGCTTGCCCGGCTGCATGGCGAGCTTGCGGAACTCGATGCCGCTGCCCGCCTCGTCCTCGTCACCGAGGTGCTCGAGTGCTTCCTTCACCACGTCGTACGCGCCGACGCTGACCCCGCCCGTGGTGACCAGGAGATCCGCGCGGATCAACTGGTCCTCGATGGTGGAGCGCAGGGTCTCCGCGTCGTCCGCGACCGCGCCCACGCGGTACGCGATGGCGCCGGCGTCACGGGCGGCGGCGGTCAGGGCGAAGGAGTTGGAGTCGTAGATCTGCCCCTTGCCCAACTCCTCGCCCGGCTGCGTCAGTTCGCTGCCGGTGGACATCACGACCACGCGCGGACGGGGACGGACCCGTACCGAGGCACGGCCGATCGCGGCGAGCAGGGCGATCTGCGACGGGCCGAGCACGGTGCCGGCCGCGAGCGCCTGCTCGCCGGCCTGGACGTCGCTGCCCTGGGCGCGGACATGCGCCCGCGCCCCGGCGGGCCGGTGCACCCGGACCTCACCGCTCGCGCCCTCGGGGGACGCGCTGTGCGGGGTCATGGTGCCGACCGGGCCCGCGCCGAGGCCGCCGTCGGTCCACTCGACCGGGACCACCGCTTCCGCGCCGGGCGGCAGCGGTGCGCCGGTCATGATGCGCGCGGCCTGTCCCGCGCCCACGGTCAGATCGCCCGGGCTGCCCGCCGCGACATCCCCGATGACTTCGAGTACGGCGGGGAACTCCTCGCTCGCGCCCTCGACATCGGCGACCCGGACGGCATAGCCGTCCATGGAGCTGTTGTCGAAGGGCGGCAGCGAGAGCGGCACGGTGACCTCGTCCACGAGGACACAGCCCTGGGCGTCCAGGAGCTGGAGCTCGATCGGCTCCAGCGGCTGGACCGTCGCCAGGATGTCCTCGAGGTGCTCGGTCACCGACCACACGGGGGCGGCCTGATCCGTGGTGCTGCTGCTCAAGACTGCTGCATCTCCTCGGTGACGTAACTGCGAAGCCAGGTCCGGAACTCCGGGCCCAGGTCTTCACGTTCGCACGCGAGCCGGACGATGGCGCGAAGGTAGTCGCCGCGGTCACCGGTGTCATAGCGGCGGCCCTTGAAGACCACGCCGTGCACCGGGCCGCCCTCGTCGGACGTCGCGAGCTTCTGCAGTGCGTCGGTGAGCTGGATCTCGCCGCCGCGGCCGGGCTCGGTGTCCCGCAGTATGGCGAAGATCTCCGGGGCGAGTACATAGCGGCCGATGATCGCGAGGTTGCTGGGCGCATCGGCGGCGTCGGGCTTCTCGACCAGGCCGGTGATCTGCACGACGTCCTCGTCGTCGGTCGGCTTGACCGCGGCGCAGCCGTACAGGTGGATCTGCGCGGGGTCGACCTCCATCAGCGCGACGACGCTGCCGCCCTCACGGGCCTGGATCTCGACCATGCGCTTCAGGAGCGGGTCGCGGGCGTCGATGAGGTCGTCGCCGAGGAGTACGGCGAAGGGCTCGTCGCCGACGTGCGGGGCCGCGCACAGGACGGCGTGGCCGAGGCCCTTGGGGTCGCCCTGGCGCACGTAGTGCATCGTCGCCAGGTCGCTGGACTCCTGGACCTTGGCGAGGCGGTCGGCGTCGCCCTTCTTCTCCAGGGCGGATTCCAGCTCGTAATTGCGGTCGAAGTGGTCCTCGAGCGGGCGCTTGTTGCGGCCCGTGACCATCAGGACGTCGGACAGACCGGCCGCAACGGCCTCTTCCACCACATATTGGATGGCGGGCTTGTCGACCACCGGGAGCATTTCCTTCGGGGTCGCTTTGGTCGCCGGCAGGAAGCGGGTGCCGAGACCGGCTGCCGGGATGACAGCCTTGGTGATCGTGGGGCGCTCAGTCATGTCCCGCACCTTATCTGGCGAGAATGGGCGGAAGCTTTGCCTCCAGTTAATTCATTCTCATTGAGCGCGATTGGGACTGATTTGTGTGAGCGAGCTGTGAGCAGCGACACCGCGAGCAAAGCTGCCAAGGAAGGGTTGCGCAGAGAACTCCTCGGCATGAGGAGGGCATTGACACCGGATGACGTGCAGATGGCCGCGGCCGCCCTCGGCGAGCAGGCGCTGGCCCTGCCCCGGCTGACCGCACCGGGCGCGGTGGTCGCCGCGTATGTCTCGGTCGGACGTGAGCCCGGAACGCGGGTGCTGCTCGATGCGCTACGGGCCCGTGGTGTACGGGTGTTGCTGCCCGTACTGCTGCCGGACAACGATCTCGACTGGGCCGCGTACGAAGGACCTGAACGCCTGTCACCGGCCGCGCGCGGGCTGCTCGAACCGGAGGGCGCCCGGCTCGGGCCCGAGGCCGTCACCGAGGCGGATGCCGTCCTGCTGCCGGGGCTCGCGGTCGATGCGCGCGGCATGCGGCTCGGACGCGGCGGAGGCTCGTACGACCGCGTGCTCGCCAGGCTCGAGCGGGCGCGCGCCCACCCGGATCTGATCGTGCTGCTCTACGAGAACGAGGTGGTCGCGCAGGTTCCGGCGGAACCGCACGACCACCCCGTTCACGCGGTGGTGACCCCCTCGGGGGTGCGCACCTTTACGGCCTGAGCACAGCTGGAGCCCTTACGGCTTGAGCACCAGATGGTTCTCGGTCGCGTCCTCGACGGCCTTCGCCCCGTACGACCAGTCGTAGAGCTCGCCCTTGACCCACTTCTCGGTCTGGTCGGTGTAGTTGGGGCTGTACGCGTGCCCCGACGCACCGGTCAGGTTGATCCACTTGGACTTGTCGAAGTCGGCGAGGTTGACCACCATCCGCATCGACGGCACCCAGATCACCTGGTAGCCGCCGGCCGCGTTCCAGCCGGTCGCGTCGACCGCGGCCTCGCCGCCGCCGAGCTTGTACGGGCCGCGGTTGAGCAGCCACTGCATGAAGCCCGGGCCCTCGGTGCCGATGGTCTGGTTCTTCAGCTCCAGGGTGTGAAGGCGGCCCCAGCTCCAGGTGTCCATGTCCTTGCCGAGCTTGGCGGTCAGCTCCCAGCGCGCGTCCTCCATGGCCCGCGCGAACAGCTGGTCGCGGGTGGTGGTCGCCGTGTCGGTACGGCTCTTGGGCGTCTGCCACCACTCGCTGTCCTCGTCCTTGACGAGCTGCCGTACGACCTCGAACCAGCGGTCGCCGCCGTCCGGCTGCGCCGCGTCCGCATCCCGCTCGCCGCACTCGCGTACGCGCTCGTCGGGGTTGTCGATCGGGCCGGTCTTGTCGGCGGGCTCGACGAGGATGCAGGAGCCCTTGACCCGCAGTTCCTTGGGCAGCTTGTTGCCGAAGGCGAGCTTCAGGATGTTGCGCCAGACGGCGTTGAAGTACGCGGCGGCCGCGGAGTCCGCGTCCTGCGTACCGTCCCAGCCTTCGAGGAGCTTCTGCCCGTCGCGGACGTCGGGGTCCTCGATGTCGAGCTTGAGCAGCATCGGCTTGAGCAGCGTGGCGATCTCGCTGTTCGAGTCCATCTGCATGGTGCGCATGTCCTCGGTCGAGATCTTCCCGCCGCCCTTGAGCTTCCCCTCGATGAGGTCGTTGATCCGCTGGCTGCGCGCGCCGTAGCCCCAGTCCTTCGTCAGTTCGTGCGGGTAGGACTTGTCGACGACGGCCTGGTTGGCGGTCACGATGTAGCCGCGCTCGGGGTTGTACTCGTAGGGCAGAGCCTTGGGCGAGATCCACCCGGTCCAGCGGTACGACGGGTCCCAGCCCGGCGCGGGCAGTGTGCCGTCGTGCTTCGTGGAGCGAGTGGGGATCTTGCCGGGCGCCTGGTAGCCGATGTTGCCCTCGCGGTCCGCATAGATCAGGTTCTGCGAAGGGACCTCGAAGTTCTGGGCCGCGGCCTGGAACTCCTTGAAGTTCGTCGCCCTGTTGAGCGTGAACACGGCGTCCATCGACTTGCCCGCGTCGAGCGCGGTCCAGCGCAGCGCCACCGCGTAGCCGTCGGAGCGGTCCGGGGCGGAGGCGTCGACGGGCGCCTCCTCGCCGACCTTGCCGAGCTCGTCGCTGCGGTCGGAGAGCAGCGGGCCGTTGTTGGTCTCACGGACCGTGATCTTCCGCGCCTCGCCGCCGGCGACCTTGATGGTCTCCTGGCGGGTCTTGAACGGCTGCACCTTGCCGTCGTACAGGTAGCCGTCGCCCTGGATCTTCTCCAGGTAGAGGTCGGTGACGTCCGCACCGAGGTTGGTCATGCCCCAGGCGATCTCCTGGTTGTGACCGATGATCACGCCCGGCATGCCGGAGAAGGTGTAGCCGGAGACGTCGTACTGGCACTTCTCGGAGACGTTCCTGCAGTGCAGGCCCATCTGGTACCAGAGCGAGGGCAGCTGGGGCGCCAGGTGCGGATCGTTGGCGAGCAGCGGCTTGCCGGTGGTGGTGTGCTCACCGGACACCACCCAGGAGTTGGATCCGATGCCGTTGCCGTTGGGGCCGATGGCGTCCGGCATGTTCTCCAGGACCTTGGAGAGGCCGGACAGCTGGGTGTTGAGGGCGGCTCCGGCCGTGCCCTGCGTCGCCGGGTTGCCCGACTGCGGCTGGGTGGCGGTGCCCTTCGGGTTGTACGTGTCCGTCGCGGTATCGACGGCACCTTCCTGCACGATCGGCTTGTGCGTCTCGTACGGGTACTCCGGGTAGAGCTCGCCGATCTGCTTCGGGCCGAGCCGGCTGTACATCAGCGCGCGGTCGATCTCGTCCTGCATGTTGCCGCGCAGATCCCAGGCCATGGCCTTGAGCCAGGCCACCGAGTCGACCGGGGTCCACTTCTCGATCTTGTAGTCGGTGGTGAACCCGAGGGCCGCGTACTCGACCGAGACGTCCTTGCCCGACTTGCCCGCGAGGTACTGGTTGACGCCGTCGGCGTACGCCTGCAGGTACTTCTTCGCCTCGGGCGACAGCTTCTCGTCGTACTCCTGCTGCGCGACCTTGCGCCAGCCCAGCGTGCGCAGGAACGCGTCGGTCTCGACCTGCCCCTCGCCGAACATCTCGGACAGCCGGCCCGAGGTCATATGACGGCGGACGTCCATCTCCCAGAACCGGTCCTGCGCCTGCACGAAACCCTGCGCGCGGAACAGGTCCTCGCTGGTGTCCGCGTAGATCTGCGGGATGCCCTGGGCGTCCCTGCGGACGTCGACGGGGGCGGTGAGGCCCTCGAGGCTGATCGAACCCTTCGTCTGCGGAAGGGAAGCGCGCACGGTGCTGATGCTCCACCAGGCGCCGAACGCGAGGCCCGCGACCAGCGCCACTACCAGCGTGAGCACGATCAGTCGGGCGCGGCGCCCCTTCTTCCGGCCGGCCTTGCGGCCACCCGAAGGGGCGGTGGTGTTCGCGGGCATCGCTGTCCTTGTGGTCCTGGAGCGGTCCTTTGAGTGCAGGAGCAACCTTAGGTGCAGCTCGTCGTACGCCAGGACGCGGTGTCCGTTCCGGCCGTAGGACCGTAGCGGAACGGAGATCTTGCCCGTCAAGGAACCGTTAACGATTAGGTAAGGTAACGAAGTACCCCCTCCCCCGGATCCGGCGGCAGCCCGCTTCGGAGTCCACCCCGCGAGGAAGGAACGGCCACTGACTGTCCATCAGCTCAACGAGCTCCTCTTGATCAGCTCGCTCGTCCTGCTCATCGCCGTCGCCGCGGTACGGATCTCTTCGCGCAGCGGTCTGCCCAGCCTGCTCCTTTATCTGGGCATCGGCATTGCGATAGGCCAGGACGGGATCTTCAATGTCACCTTCAACAATGCCGAGTTGACCCAGGTCATCGGGTATGCCGCACTTGTGGTGATCCTTGCCGAAGGTGGCCTTGGCACCAAGTGGAAGGAAATCAAGCCCGCGTTGCCGGCCGCGGTCGTCCTTTCGACCGTGGGCGTGGCGGTCAGCGTGGGCATCACGGCTGCCGGTGCGCACTATCTCGTCGGGCTCGAATGGCGCCAGGCACTGATCATCGGCGCGGTCGTCTCCTCGACCGATGCCGCGGCCGTCTTCTCCGTCCTGCGCAAGGTGCCGCTGCCCTCGCGCATCACCGGCGTGCTCGAAGCGGAATCCGGATTCAACGACGCCCCGGTCGTGATCCTCGTCGTGGCCTTCTCCTCGGTGGATCCGGTCCACGCCTGGTACGTCCTGGTCGGCGAGATCGCCCTCGAGCTCGCGATCGGCGCGGCCATCGGTCTCGCGGTCGGCTTCCTCGGCGCGTGGGGACTGCGCCATGTCGCGCTGCCCGCGTCCGGTCTCTATCCGATCGCCGTCATGGCGATCGCGGTCACGGCCTATGCGGCCGGCGCCATCGCGCACGGCTCGGGCTTCCTCGCCGTCTATCTGGCCGCGATGGTCCTCGGCAACGCCAAGCTGCCGCACTGGCCGGCCACCCGCGGCTTCGCCGACGGGCTCGGCTGGCTCGCGCAGATCGGCATGTTCGTACTGCTCGGGCTCCTGGTCACCCCGCACAAGCTGCTCGACGACGTCTGGCCGGCGATCCTCATCGGCCTGATCCTGACGATGGTGGCGCGCCCCCTCGAGGTCGTGCTCAGCCTGCTGCCGTTCAGGATTCCCTGGCGTGAGCAGGCCCTGATGAGCTGGGCCGGGCTGCGTGGCGCGGTGCCGATCATTCTCGCGACGATCCCGATGGTGGCCGAGATCGAGGGCAACGAGCGGATCTTCAACATCGTCTTCGTGCTCGTGGTCGTCTACACGCTCGTCCAGGGTCCTACGCTGCCGTGGCTGGCCAAGGCCCTGAAGCTGGGCGATTC
The DNA here is from genome assembly GCF_040300965.1 of Streptomyces mesophilus. GTDB lineage: Bacteria > Actinomycetota > Actinomycetes > Streptomycetales > Streptomycetaceae > Streptomyces > Streptomyces mesophilus_A. The sequence continues at coordinate 42,883 of NZ_JBEPEW010000016.1, forward strand.
CGACGGGGCCGCCGACCTGGGCATCGAATCCGCCCCGCTGGAGCGGCTGCGCGGGCATCTGCTGTCGGTGGCGATCCCGGCGAAGTCCAAGATGCACGGCGTCGAGGTCGCCGAGCTGCGGCTGCCGGCCGGTTCGGCGGTCACGCTGGTCGTCCGCGACGAGAAGTCCTTCGTACCGCTGCCCACGACGGTGCTGCGGCGCGGGGACGAGCTGCTCGTGGTGGCCACGGATCCGGTACGGGACGCGGCGGAGAAGCGACTGCGGGACGTCGGCCAGGGCGGAAAGCTGGCCGGGTGGCTGGGGACGGGGGCGTAAACGCTGGCGTGAACGTTGGCTTAATCGCAGGCGTCGAGCGGCCCGAGCTTGGCAATTCCGAGGCGCGCCTTGCGGAAGACCCGTACAATGAAGGTAACCGCAAACGAATCACCTCTGTCTGATGAAGAGCTGGCGCGTTCGCACGGCGGCCGAGGTCCCCCGCAGGGACCGGGCATCACCGACGATCCCTGCGCACGATGGACAGCTCTCGGCGACGCCAATACGGGCCCGCTACCAGGCAGCAGAAAGGCAAGGACCGTGGTGTCCACGGTCAACTCCCGCCCTGGTTACGGCCAGCTTCTGCGCACTGAAGGCGCACTCTCGTTCGTCCTGCCCGGCTTCGCCGCACGGCAGCCCTTCGCCATGCTCACGATGTCGATCGTGCTCCTTGTGCAGCACACGACCGGCTCGTTCGGCACCGCGGGCGCCGTCGCCGCCGTGACGGGTATCTCCATGGCCCTGTTCGCACCGCAGAGCGGCAAGCTCGCGGACCGCTTCGGGCAGTCGGCCGTCCTGATCCCCGGCGTCCTGGTCAACGCCGTCTCGGTGATCCTGCTCGCCGCCCTGGCCCTCGCGGACGCCCCGCTGTGGGCGCTGTTCCTCGCGGCCGTACCGGCCGGCGCCTCGGTGCCGCAGGTCGGCCCGATGGTCCGCTCCCGCTGGGCCTCCGTTCTCGACCGCCCGGACCGCCGGCACCTGCTGCCGACAGCGGCGGCCTTCGAGTCCGTCACCGACGAGCTCACCTTCGTCGTCGGCCCCGTCCTGGCCACGATGCTGTGCACCGTCGTCCACCCCGGCGCCGGTCTCGCCGCCCAGGCGGTCCTGACCCTCGCCGGCGGTCTGCTGTTCGCCGCGCAGCGCGGCACCCAGCCGGCCCGTACGGCCGCGGGTGATGTTCCCGTGCAGCGAGCTTCGGCCCTGTCGATTCCGGGCGTGCGCGCGCTGGTCGTCGCGATGCTCGGCATCGGCGCCGTCTTCGGCGGCATGCAGGTCTCGCTGACCGCCTTCGCCGAGGAGATCGGCCAGGCGGGCGTGAACGGTCTGCTGTACGGGATCTTCGCGGCCGGCAACATGATCGCCGGTATCGCCTGCGGCGCCGTGGCCTGGAAGATCGGGCCTCGCCGCCGGCTGCTGCTCGGTTACACCGCTCTGACCGCCATGGCCGCCACGCTGTGGACGCTGGACTCGGTCGCGATGTTCGCGATCGTCGGCCTGCTCGTGGGCATGGCGATCGCACCGGCCCTGATCACCGCGTTCACGCTTGTCGAGCAGCTGGTGCCGGCCTCCGGCCGCACCGAGGCGTTCACCTGGCTGACGGGTGCGGTCGCCTTCGGGCAGGCCGCCGCCGTGACCGTGGCCGGACGACTCGCGGACGCGCATGGCGCGAGCTACGGGTTCCTGGTCCCCGCGGTCGCGACCGCACTGGCCCTGGGGACCCTGTTCGCCCTGCGCGGCAGGCTCGCGCCGGCGTCCAAGGGGCGGACCGTGGCACGTGGTGTGGGTCACCGCGCGCTCGCCACGGTGGACTGATCCAGCGGAATACGTCACTATGGAACGTCGTTAGCACTCATCGAGTGAGAGTGCCAGGAGGAAGCAAGTGCCGACGTATCAGTACCAGTGCACCGAGTGCGGCGAAGGCCTCGAGGCGGTGCAGAAGTTCACCGATGACGCTCTGACCGAGTGCCCGAGCTGCAGCGGACGCCTCAAGAAGGTGTTCTCGGCGGTCGGCATCGTGTTCAAGGGCTCGGGCTTCTACCGCAACGACAGCCGTGGCTCGTCGTCGAGCAGCACGCCGGCGTCGTCCTCGTCTTCGAGCTCCTCCTCGGCGAAGTCCTCTTCGGACGCATCGTCGAAGTCGTCGTCCACGTCTTCGTCGTCCTCGTCGTCCTCCTCGTCGTCGTCTTCCTCGTCGACGTCGGCCGCCTGACGCTTCGTACGTTCAGAAGGCCTCTTACGCCTCTTGGCTTTTCGGGAACCCCGCTGCCTCTCCGGCAGCGGGGTTCTCGCGTATGGCTACGCTGATCGCATGGCGAACGCAGAGATCGGTGTGATCGGTGGCTCCGGGTTCTACTCCTTCCTGGAGGACGTGACCGAGGTCACGGTGGAAACCCCCTACGGAGCGCCCAGCGACTCCCTCTTCATCGGCGAGATCGCCGGACGGACCGTGGCCTTCCTGCCCCGGCACGGCCGCGACCACCGGCTGCCGCCGCACCGCATCAACTACCGCGCGAACCTGTGGGCACTGCGCTCCATGGGCGTACGGCAGGTGCTCGGCCCGTGTGCGGTCGGCGGGCTGCGGCCGGAGTACGGGCCGGGCACGCTGCTCGTTCCCGACCAGGTCGTGGACCGTACGAAGGCGCGGGCGCAGACCTTCTTCGACGGGCACCCGCTGCCGGACGGCACGGTGCCCAACGTCGTCCACACCACCTTCGCCGACCCCTACTGCCCGGTGGGCCGCGGCGCCGCGCTCAAGGCGGCGCGCGGGCGGGACTGGGAGCCGGTCGACGGCGGCACGATGGTCGTGATCGAGGGGCCGCGGTTCTCGACCCGCGCCGAGTCGAAGTGGCATGCCGCGATGGGCTGGTCGGTGGTCGGCATGACCGGGCACCCCGAGGCGGTGCTCGCCCGTGAACTGGGGCTCTGCTACACGTCGATGTCGCTGGTGACGGATCTGGACGCCGGTGCGGAGACCGGTGAAGGGGTCTCGCACACCGAGGTGTTGAAGGTGTTCGGGGAGAACGTCGGGCGGCTGCGCGAGGTGCTCTTCGATGTGGTGGGTGCGCTTCCGCAGACGGCGGAGCGGGATTGTCTGTGCACGCATGCGCATGACGGGTGGGATCTGGGGATCGAGCTGCCGTAGGGCCTCGTCCGGCCTTGTACGGGCGGGGTGAATTTCTCGTTCCGGTGAGGGAGTTGTCCACAGGTCGGGGGTTGTCCACAGGGCTCAGCGGGCTTGCGGCGATGCGGGGATCGTGAGGGGCGTTCGACGGCGTCCCTCACGTCAGGCGGTGATTCCCGTGTCCACCACTCGTCCCCTTCCGCACTCCTCCCTGCCCGCGCCTCCCTCCCCCGCTGTCCCCGCGCCCGCATGCGATGTCCCGCACTTCTCCCCTCTTCATGTACGGGGCGGGAGTGCGCGGTTGAGGAGAGCTCTGCGGCGGCGCAGACGCACCCTCGCGGCCGGGCTCGCCGTGGCGGCGGCGACGCTGGCGCTCGGTGGGCGTGCCGCCCCTGAGCCGACGACGGATTCGGGCGCGGCCACGGCCTCGGCCCCTGCCGCCCGGCCAGTCGAGCTGGTCTCCGCTCCCGTACGGATCGCCGATGCCGCGGCCGTACGGCTCCTCGAGCCCGGCGACCGCGTCGATGTGGTGGCCGCGGGGGCGCAGGGCGAGCGGGCGCGTGTGGTGGCCGCGGACGCACGGGTGGCGCAGGTGCCCGAGGCCGGCGAAGAGGGCCTCGACGGCGGCGCGTTGGTGGTCCTGGAGGTTCCACGCTCCGTGTCCACCGCCCTGGTCGGAGCCGGTGTGGGCACGCCGCTCGCGGTGACGTTGCGATGACAACGGCCGTGTGCGGGAGCGAGAGTTCGTCAACTCACCTGTTCGTGTGCATGGATTGGACGCCGCTTCGGCCCGCCGTGCCTAATGGCAGCTTCAGCTTCCATAGCTTCCATTGCACATGCGACGAAAGGCTCCATTGTGAGCGAGGAGAAGCCCAGCCTCTTCGAAGGATTCAAAGCGTTCCTGATGCGGGGGAACGTCGTCGATCTGGCGGTCGCGGTCGTCATCGGCGCGGCGTTCACCAACATCGTGAACTCCGTGGTGAAGGGCGTGATCAACCCGCTGGTCGGCGCGTTCGGCACGAAGGATCTCGACAAGTACAGCTCGTGCCTGAAGGCCCCGTGCGAGTTCAAGAACGGCGAGGTCGTGTCCGGCATCCCGATCATGTGGGGCACGGTCCTCAGCGCCATTCTGAGCTTCGTCATCACCGCGGCGGTCGTCTACTTCCTCATGGTGCTCCCGATGGCCAAGTACCTGGCCAAGGTCGAGCAGCGGCGCAGGGCGAAGGAAGGCGTCCAGGAGACTATGGAGATCACCGAGCTCGAGGTGCTCAAGGAGATCCGCGACGCCGTGGTGGCGCAGCGCGGTCCGGGCAGCCGCGAGTAGCTGCCGCTGCTCAGAGGTGGTGGGGCGGCTTCTCGTCGAGGAAGCGTGCGAGGTCCGCGGCGCTGTCGCCGCTCGACGCCGGCCGCTCTCCCCAGCCCCGGTCCGTGTCGTCGGACGACTGCTGGTCGAGCGGGTCGTCGAAGACCAGCTTGGGCCTGGGCTTCGGCTGCTCGGGCTGCTGCTCGTCCTCGGAGGGCTGCGGGGCGGTGCTCATGCGTCCAGGGTACGTCCGGGGCGCGAGGAGCGGCTCGGGGCGGCCGCCGGCCTCGTACCGGCCGGAGGGCTCGGACGCCTCGTACCGGCCGGAGGGCTCAGACGCCTCGTACCGGCCGGAGGGCTCAGACGGCCCTGAGGCCGTGGGCCTCGAAGATCCGCTTCGCCGCGTCGACCTGCTCGGGTCCCGGCGAAGGCGTCTCGGCCAGGGTGAACGGCATGTCCAGGGCCTCCCACTTGGACTGGCCGAGCTTGTGGAAGGGCAGCACGTCCACGCGCGAGACATTGCCGAGGGAGCCGGCGAATGCGGCGACGCCCTCGACGTTGGCCGGGGCATCGGTCAGACCGGGCACGAGCACGAAGCGGACGTGCACCTCCTTGCCGAGGTCGGCGAGGCGGTGCGCGAAGTCGAGAGTGGGCTGCAGTTCGCGCGCGGTGACCTTCTTGTAGGTGTCGCGGTCCCAGGACTTGATGTCGAGCAGCACGAGGTCGATGTCGCGGAGCATCGCGTCGGTGGCGCGGACGCCGAGAAAGCCCGAGGTGTCCAGGGCGGTGTGCAGCCCGAGCTCGTGCTTCAGGCGGTGGAAGAGCTCACCGGCGAAGACCGGCTGGAGGAGCGGTTCGCCGCCCGAGATGGTGGCGCCGCCGCCCGAGGCCTTGATGAAGGTCGTGTACTTGGCCGCCTCGGCGATCACGTCGTCGGCCGAGGTGCGCTTGCCGTTGCGCATCTTCATCGTGTCGGGGTTGTGGCAGTACAGGCAGGCCAGCGGGCAGCCGGCCAGGAAGGTCACAAAGCGCGTGCCCGGGCCGTCGACACCCGTCGACAGGTCCCACGAGTGCACCGAGCCCTCGATGGGGCGCTGGGTGGCGGCCGCGGCGGGGGTCGTGGGCAGGCTCGTCGGGCTGTGCAGACCGATGCGTTCGTCGGCGGTCGGCGCACCGACGGGGATGTCCTTGCCGAGCAGCACTGTCATGGCACAACTCCCGGAGGGTTCAAGCGGGTTGGTGATCGCGGCTCCCGGGCCCGGAGTGAGGGTTCGGGCCCGGGGCCGCGAGTCTCGGTCGGCTCGTGCTCGCGTTCGCGGCGGGCCGAAGGCCCGGCGCGGGGTGCGCGCCGGGCCGGTGGCTCAGAGCGAGCCGTGGAAGGTGCGGTTGATGACGTCCAGCTGCTGCTCGCGCGTCAGGCGGACGAAGTTCACCGCGTAGCCGGAGACCCGGATGGTGAGCTGCGGGTAGTTCTCCGGGTGCTCCATGGCGTCCTCGAGGGTCGCCTTGTTGAGGACGTTGACGTTCATGTGGAAGCCGTCGCTGGCCATGAAGCCGTCGAGCACACCGGAGAGGTTCGCGATGCGGTCCTCGGGGGTGCGGCCGAGCGCGTCCGGGGTGATCGTGTTGGTCAGCGAGATGCCGTCCTCGGCGTCGTCGTAGTTGAGCTTGGCGACCGACATCGCGGAGGCGATGTAGCCGTGCTCGTCACGGCCGTTCATCGGGTTGGCGCCCGGGGCGAACGGGGTGCCGGCGCGACGGCCGTCGGGGGTGTTGCCGGTCTTCTTGCCGTAGACGACGTTCGACGTGATGGTCAGAACCGACTGCGTGTGCAGGGCGTTCCGGTACGTCGGGTGCTTGCGGATCTTCTCCATGAAGCCGCTGACGATGTTCTGGGCGATCTCGTCGGCGCGGTCGTCGTTGTTGCCGTAGGCCGGGTAGTCGCCCTCGATCTCGTAGTCCACGGCGAGGCCGGTCTCGTCGCGGACGACCTTGACCTTGGCGTGCTTCACGGCCGACAGGGAGTCCGCGGCGACCGAGAGGCCGGCGATGCCGCAGGCCATGGTGCGCAGGATCTCGCGGTCGTGCAGCGCCATCTCGATGCGCTCGTAGGCGTACTTGTCGTGCATGTAGTGGATGACGTTGAGCGCGTGCACGTACGTCTTGGCCAGCCACTCGAGCATCGCGTCGTACTGCTTGGCGAGGGTCTCGTAATCCAGGTACTCGCCCTCGATGGGCTCGAAGCCCTTCACGACGACCTTGCCGGACTTCTCGTCACGGCCGCCGTTGATCGCGTAGAGCAGCGCCTTGGCGACGTTCACGCGTGCGCCGAAGAACTGCATCTGCTTGCCGACCGCCATCGCGGAGACACAGCAGGCGATCGCGGTGTCGTCGCCGTACTTCGGGCGCATCAGCTCGTCGGACTCGAACTGCAGGGCCGAGGTGTCGATGGCGACCTTGGACGCGAAGTCCTTGAAGCCCTTGGGCAGTTGCTGCGACCAGAAGACGGTCAGGTTCGGCTCCGGGGCCGGGCCCAGGTTGTACAGGGTCTGCAGCGCGCGGAACGTGGTCTTGGAGACCAGCGGGCGGCCGTCCTCACCGATACCGGCCATCGACCAGGTGACCCAGGTCGGGTCGCCGGAGTAGAGCTCGTTGTACTCGGGGGTGCGCAGGAAGCGGACGATACGGAGCTTGATGACGAAGTCGTCGATGAACTCCTGGGCCTCGGCCTCGGTGATGCGGCCGGCCTCGATGTCGCGCTGCAGGTAGATGTCGAGGAAGTTGTCGATGCGGCCGATCGACATGGCCGCGCCGTTCTGCTCCTTGACCGCGGCGAGGTACGCGAAGTACAGCCACTGCACGGCCTCGCGGCCGGTCTGCGCCGGGCGGGAGATGTCGTAGCCGTAGGACTGCGCCATCGCCTTGAGCTCGCCGAGCGCCTTGATCTGCTCGGAGGTCTCCTCGCGGCCGCGGATCACGTCCTCGGTCGGCCACTCGGCGTCGAACTGGGCCTTGACGGCCTTCTTGTCCTCGATGAGGCGGTCGACACCGTAGAGGGCGACACGGCGGTAGTCGCCGATGATGCGGCCGCGGCCGTAGGCGTCGGGGAGACCGGTGATGATGCCGGAGGAGCGGCAGGCGCGGATCTCGGGGGTGTAGGCGTCGAAGACACCCTCGTTGTGGGTCTTGCGCAGGTGCGTGTAGATCTCGCGGACCTCGGGGTCGGCCTCGTACCCGTAGGCGTTGAGGGCGCCCTCGACCATGCGCCAACCGCCGTTGGGCATGATCGCGCGCTTGAGCGCGCCGTCGGTCTGGAGACCGACGATCAGGTCCTTGTCGGCGTCGATGTAGCCGGGCTTGAAGGCATCGATACGCGACGGGGTCTTCACGTCGACGTCGTAGATGCCCTTCTCGATCTCCTCCGGGAACATGCCCAGGAGCTTGTTCCACACCGCGGTGGTGCGCTCCGTGGGACCCGCGAGGAACGAGTCGTCGCCCTCGTAAGGCGTGTAGTTCTGCTGCACGAAGTCGCGGACGTCGATGGCGTCCCTCCACAGGCCGCCCTTGAAGCCGTCCCAGGCCTCGTCGTTAACGGTCTTCTCCGCAGGAGTTGCAGTCATCGCCCGAACCTTTCGAGTTCGCGTGTCGCCTCATTGCTACACATCCATTGGACTGCGTTTGATCGATCATTGCGGGCCGCATTGGTCCCTGGTTCGGTACCAATGGTCCCCCCGGCACACCGGCATCGCATGTCGACAGGGCTCTCACCTGCAGTTTTGTCAGGGACCTTGGACCATTGTCCGCTTGTGAAAACTTTCACAAGTTTTTTGTCCCGGGTACGGCAAAGCCCCCGAAAACCGACGGGCGGTCTCCGGGGGCGTGCTGTGACGGTCCCTGTGCCAGGTGGATCAGGACGGCGACTCGGCGCCCTTGCGGGCGTAGAACCACCAGGTGACCACGATGCAGCTGGCGTAGAAGGCCACGAAGCCCCACATCGCGCTGGTCACGGCGAAGTTGGCGAACAGGGCCGGGATGAAGAAGAAGCCGTACGCGGCGATGGCGGCGGTGAAACCGGTGACGGCGCCCGCTTCCATCTCCGTCTGCTTCAGCGCCTTCGCGTACTCGGGCGTGCCCTCGGTCAGGCCCTTCAGGTGCTGGTTGCGGAAGATCACCGGGATCTGGCGGAAGGTCGAGCCGTTGCCGATTCCGGAGAAGAAGAACGCCGCCAGGAAGGAGAGGAAGAAGCCGGCGAAGTTGCCGTCGTTGCCGCCCGCGGGCAGGAAGTTGATCACGCCGATGATCGATACGGCCATGCCCACGAAGGACAGGATGGTGACGCGGGCGCCGCCCATCTTGTCGGCGATCCAGCCGCCGGCCCAGCGGGCGAGGGCGCCGAGGGCGGGGCCCATCCAGGCGTAGGTGGCGACCGAGTAGTCCGGGAACGTGGTCTTGATCAGCATCGGCAGCGCGGCGGCGAAGCCGATGAAGGAGCCGAAGGTGCCGACGTAGAGCCAGGTCATCAGCCAGTTGTGCTTGCGCTTGAAGATGATCTTCTGCTGGCTGAAGGAGGTGGAGGCGGTCTTCAGGTCGTTCTGGCCGAACCAGGCGACGGCGGCGAGCACGATCAGGACGGGCACCCACAGGAAGGCGGCGTTCTGGAGGTAGACCTCGTTGCCGGTCTTGGCGTTGTGCTGGCCGGAGCCGATGGCTATCACCGAGCTGGTGATGACGATCGGGGTGAGCAGCTGGACGACGGAGACGCCGAGGTTGCCGAGGCCGCCGTTGATGCCCGTCGCGTTGCCCTTCTCCTTCTTCGGGAAGAAGAAGCCGATGTTGGCGAGCGAGGAGGAGAAGTTGGCGCCGCCGATGCCGCACAGGGCGGCGATCATCGCCATGGTGGAGAAGGAGGTCGAGGTGTCCTGGATCGCGAAGCCCAGCCACAGGAGCGGGACGATCAGGACGACCGTGGAGATCGCGGTGAAGGTGCGCTGGCCGATCTTCGGGCCGAGGAAGGTGTAGAAGATACGGGCCGTACCGCCGGTCAGGCCGGGGATGGCCGTCAGCCAGAACAGCTGCGAGGTGGTGAAGGAGAAGCCGACGTCCTTGAGGTTCGTCGCGGTGACGCTCCACACCTGCCACACCACGAAGGCGACGAGCAGGGCGGGGACGGCGATCCACAGGTTGCGCTGGGCGACGCGCTTGCCGGTGGACTTCCAGAAGAGCTCGTTCTCCGGCTCCCAGTCGGTGATGGGGCGGCCCGGACGGTACTGCGCGGGGTCGTACGACCGCTGTGCGACCTCGACTGTTTCCTTGACGGCAGGCATGCGCTGTTCCTGGGGGTGAAGGAGTTGATCCGTACCCATCCAGGTTGCGTCCCCCGTATCCGCGGGAGCAGAGGCGTAAGTCGGCTTGTGCGCAGGCCAAGGGCCTGTGTGCGGCTGGACGTTGGGTCCGTGTCCGGGGGACCGTCGGGCCCGGGGTCCTCGCGCGTACGCCGAGCGGACCGGTCCTCGTGCAGGACCGGCCCGTGGGATCGTGGCGCGCGGCTACGGCAGCTCGGGGACGCCGAGGGCAACCTCTGGGTCGTCAAGGCTGACACCGGTGCGCAGGTCGAACTCCTGCTTGTGCATGGGCGAGGCGATGGTGGGGACGCCGTCGCGGCTTCCCATGATGCCGTTCGCCATCACGGCCGCGCCGGAGTACGGGTCGTGGTTGCCGACCGCGTAGAGCTCGCCGGAGCGGTCCTTGAACAGGGCCGCCTCGCTGCCGTCCGGCAGTACGGCGACGCGGCCGCGCCCCGGCTCCAGGTCCTTGACCAGGTCGTCCTTGAAGGAGACACCGTCCTCGGGAGCCGCCGTGAACGGCTTGAAGCGGCGCAGCTTGTCGGGGTCGGCGAGCACCGCGGCCCACTCGTCCTGGTAGGCGGCGACGTGTCGTTCCATCTGCGCCTCCAGCTCGGCGCAGATGCCGAGGGAGTCCTCGACGAGCACCGACTTCAGGTGGTCGAGGCCGCCGTCGATGCGCTCCAGCCAGGCGGACGTGCGCTCGAGGCGCTCGCCCGTACGGACGTAGTACATGAGGAAGCGGTCGATGAGGCGGAAGAGTTCGGCCGCGTCCAGGTCGGCGGCGAGGAGGTCGGCGTGGCGGGGGGTGGTGCCGCCGTTGCCGCAGACGTAGAGGTTCCAGCCGTTGGCGGTGGCGATGACGCCGATGTCCTTGCCGCGGGCCTCTGCGCACTCGCGCAGACATCCCGAGACACCACCCTTGATCTTGTGCGGGGCGCGCAGTCCGCGGTAGCGGAGCTCCAGATCGATGGCGAGCTGCACGGAGTCGCCCTGTCCGAAGCGGCAGAACTTCGATCCGATGCACGACTTCACCGTACGAAGGGACTTGCCGTAGGCGTGGCCGGACTCGAAGCCGGCGTCGACCAACCGCTGCCAGATCTCGGGGAGTTGCTCGGCGCGGGCGCCGAACAGGTCGATGCGCTGACCACCCGTGATCTTCGTGTAGAGGCCGTAGTCGCGGGCGACTTCACCGATCACGATGAGCGCCTCGGGCGTGATCTCGCCGCCGGGCACCCGCGGGACGACCGAGTACGTGCCGTCCTTTTGGAGGTTGGCCAGGTACAGGTCGTTGGAGTCCTGGAGGGCGGCCTGCTCCCCGTCGAGGATGTGGGTGAGGCCGAGCTCCGGGCCGAGGGTGCCGAGTACGTTGCCGACGACCGGCTTGCAGACCGTGCAGCCCTCGCCCTTGCCGTACTTCTCGAGGAGTTCGGTGAAGGAGCGGATGTGCTCGGTGCGGATCTTCTCGTAGATCTCCGAGCGGCTGAGCTCGAAGTGCTCGCACAGGCCCTTGGCCTTCTCGATGCCGGCGGCGGAGAGTTCGGCGTCCAGGACGGCCTGCAGGGTGTTGACGCAACCGCCGCAGCCCGTACCGGCCTTGGTGCACTTCTTGATGCCGCCGAGGTCGGTGATGCCTTCGGCGGCGATGGCCGAAGTGACCTGCGCCTTGGTGACGTTGTGGCAGGAGCAGAGCACCGCGTCGTCCGGCAGCGCGTCGGCGCCGGGGATGTCGGCGGCGCTCACGGGGCCGACGTAGGCCTCGGCAGGGGCGGGGAGCTGCTTGCCGGTGTGCGGCTTCAGCGAGCTGTACGCCTCGGCGTCGCCGACGAGGATGCCGCCGAGCAGAGCCCCGTCGGGGCCGAGGAGCAGCTTCTTGTAGACGCCGTCACGCGAGTCGGAGAAGACGACGGAGACCGCTCCGTCCTTGCCCTCCTGTGCGAACGGGTCGCCGAAGGAGGCGACATCGGCGCCCATCAGCTTGAGCTTGGTGGAGGTGTCGGCCCCGTTGAAGACCTTGATGCCCTCGCCCGCGAGGGCATCGGCGGCGGTCTCGGCCATCTGGTAGCCGGGCGCGACCAGGCCGTAGACCCGGCCGTCGGCGGTCTGTGCGCACTCGCCGATGGCGTAGATGTACGGGTCGGTGGTGCGGCAGTGCTCGTCCACCACGACGCCGCCGCGGTCGCCGACGGCGATACCGGCCTCGCGGGCGAGGCGGTCGCGGGGGCGGACGCCGGCGGAGAAGACGACGAGGTCGGCGTTGATGGTCTCGCCGTTGGACAGGCGCAGCGCGCGGGTGCGGCCGTCGGCGTCGGTCTCGACGCTGCTCGCGCCGACACCGGTGTGCACGGCGACGCCCATGCCCTCGATGGTGGCGCGCAGCGCGGCGGCGCCGCCGTCGTCGACCTGCATCGGCATGAGGCGGGGGGCGAACTCGACGACGTGCGTCGCCAGGCCGAGGGTGCGCAGCGCTCCGGCCGCCTCGAGACCGAGCAGACCGCCGCCGATGACCACGCCGGTCTTCGCTTCCTCGGCGTACGCGGTGAGGGTCTCGACGTCGTACAGGGTGCGGTAGGTGAAGCAGCCCGCGGCGTCGGCGCCGTCGATCGGCGGCACGAAGGGGTACGAGCCGGTGGCCAGGACCAGGGCGTCGTAGCCGACGACGGTGCCGGAGACGGTGGTGACCTTGCGGGCGGCGGTGTCGATGTGTTCGGCGGGGTCGCCCAGGCGCAGGTCGATGCCGTGGCGCCCGAGGAACTCGGCGTCGGTGAGGGAGAGTTCGTCGGGGTCGGTGCCGGTGAAGGCGGAGGACAGGTGAACGCGGTCGTAGGCGACGCGGTCCTCCTCGGCGAGGACGACGACGTGCCAGCCGGGGCCGTCCTCGCCCGCGAAGGCGCCGCGCTCGGCGAGCACCTCCAGGAAGTGCTGGCCCACCATGCCGTGGCCGATCAGTACCAGGGTCTGGGTCATGGTGGTCACTCTCCGGGCATGCGTTGGGGAAGCCTCTGTTTCGACGGTAGGCCGACGCGGGGCGCCTGCCGGGCCGTGAAGGGCCTGTTTGCACAGGTCGTGGGGCCCTTGGGGGGTGGGCCTTGTGGCAGGGCCCATGCGAGTCAGGGGCGGGCGGAATGCGTGGGCGGCGGGCCGGATCGGGGACCACCGGCCCCCTCTCCCCAGGGCTTCCGGCAGATCCGGTGGGTGCGCGGCGTGCGTAGCGTCGAAGGCATGCGCCCTGCTTCTGCCCTCGTCCAGGTGCCCACAGCTGCCCACGTACCCCCCGCCGCCCGTATGCCGCTGCCCCCTGGCACCACGACCGACGACACCACGACCGACGGGACGCCGACCCTCGTGCTCGCCGTGCACGGCAGTGCCGTGCCCGAGGCGGGGGCGACGATCCGGCGGCTGTGCGATGTTGTCGAGGCGCTGGGCGGGATACGTCCCGTCGTGGGGCACATGGACCACCAGGAGCCCTCCCTCGCCGAAGCGCTCGATGAGCTTGCCGAGGCGGGGGTGCGGCGGGCTGTGGTGGTGCCGTTGCTGCTCGGGGACGGGTTTCACCGGACCGTCGACATCCCGGAGGTCGTCGCGGCGCCGCGCCTGCTCGACACGGTGGTCACCGAGGGGCTGAGCGGTGAGTCGGACGTCGCGCTCGCGTTGTACGGACGGCTGCGGGAGGCCGAGGGGCGGGCCGGCGGCCGGGCCGATGCGGTCGTCGTCGCCGCGGCGGGGTCGTCACGGGCGGGGGGCAATGACGGGGCGCGTACCGCCGTGAGCCAGCTGAACGTGCTGCTCGACGCCGAGCGCGGACCGGTCCCGGTGCTGCCCGCGTACTGCTCGTCGTCGGAGCCGACGGTCCCGGACACGGTCGCGCGCCTGCGGGCCGCCGGTTACCGCAACATCGCCGTCGCCACGCATCTCCTCGCCCCCGGCCGGTTCACGCTCGCCCTGGAGCGGGCGGATGCGTGGGCTGTCGCCGAGCCGCTCGCCGACCACCCGCGGATCGCCCGCCTGGTCCTTCGCCGCTACTCGGCAGCGGCGCGCTCCACGGAACACCTGCGCGTGTCCGCCTGACCGTCGGGCTGGGCCCGGTCCCGCGGAGTGCACGGGGGCGGATCCACGTCGCCTCGGCACCGGGTGGACTGGAACAAGTCACGGGCTCCGGGGCGGAGCCACATCACTTCGGCACCGGGTGAACTGGGCCGGTCCGGGCCGGTCTGGGCTGGGCTGGGCTGGGCTGGGCTGGGGCGAGTCAGCGGGGTCCGGGGGCGGATCCACGTCGCCTCGGCACCGGGTGGGCTCGGGCCGAGCCGGCGCGGGGTTCGGTGGGGCGGAGGCCCGTGGCCCAGAACCTCGGGCAGGTCCAGCCTGTGACCTCATCCCCAGGCAGGCTCAGCCTGTGGCCTCACCCCCCGGGCAGGCCCAGCCTGTGGCCTCACCCCCCGGGCAGGCCCAACTGGCGTGCCACAGCAGCGTGGTACGTATGGGCCATGACCAAGAGCAGGGACGCGATCAGCGACGTGCACGGCGTGCGCGTCGGCCATGCGACACGTGCCGGGGACGGCTGGCTGACCGGTACGACCGTCGTGCTCGCCCCCGAGGGCGGCGCCGTGGCCGCCGTGGACGTACGCGGCGGCGGCCCCGGCACCAGGGAGACGGACGCCCTCGATCCGCGGAATCTGGTGCAGCGGATCGACGCGATCGTGCTGACCGGCGGCAGCGCCTACGGCCTGGACTCCGCCTCCGGCGTGATGGCCTGGCTGGAGGAACAGGGCCGTGGCTTCCCGGTGGGCGGCCCGGGCCAGGTCGTCCCCGTGGTGCCCGCCGCCTGCGTCTACGACCTCGGCCGAGGGGGCAACTGGCGGGCCCGGCCGGACGCGTCCTTCGGCCGCGAGGCAGCCGAGGCGGCCTCAGAAGACGTCGTGCAGGGATGCGTCGGTGCGGGCACGGGCGCCGTGGCCGGCGGGCTCAAGGGCGGCGTGGGCACAGCGAGCACGCGACTCGCCTCGGGACACACGCTCGGCGCGCTGGTCGTGGTCAACGCCGTGGGTTCGGTGACGGATCCACGGAACGGGGTGCTCTACGGGCGGTACTTCACGAGCGACGCGGACGCGGACGCCCACACCCACACCCACGCCGACACCGACACCGACACCGACACCGACACCGACACCGACACCGATGTGAACACGGACGCCGCCCCCGCGGAGACGGACACGTACACGTACACCGACCGCCCCTCCCCCGACGTCCACCACCGCGCCCGGCAACGCCTGGCCGAAGCAAAGGCCCGGACCACCGCCCTGCAAGCAGCCATCGGCCCGGGTGCCCCCCTCAACACCACCCTCGCCGTCGTCGCCACCGACGCCCGGCTCACCCGCGCCCAGGCGCAGAAGCTCGCGGGAACGGCGCACGACGGCATCGCCCGCGCCGTACGCCCCGTACATCTGCTGCACGACGGGGATACGGTCTTCGCCCTCGCGACCGGCGAGAAGCCGCTCCCGGACGGGCAGTTGGAGGCCCTGACCACGGTCAACGAGCTGCTCGCCGCCGCCGCGGACACCGTGACCCGGGCGATCGTGAAGGCCGTCGAAGCGGCGGATGGGGTGCAGGGACCGGGTGGGGAGTTCCCGTCGTACAGCGAGTTGTACGGGTAGGCGCACGGGGAGTTGCACGGGTCATCGCGCGGGTAGCTTTACGGCAGTTGCGCCGATAGATGCACCTCTGACCGAACAGTCCGCGACCAACGCGGGCGCGCGCCGCCGAACGCTGCCGCGCATCAACTTCCGCCCGGCGCACGCGACCTGGGAACCCGCGACAAGTCTCGTACGTTTTCCCGAACGACGGACACGATGTCCGACCGAGGCACTACGGTGAGCGGCCACGAGGTCACAAGCAGCGACTGGCAGTCGATGACGGACCGGCATCGACCCGGCAGTCGGCGGCCGACGGCCCCGTGACAAGAGTCAGCGCCCCAAGCCAGTGCTGTGGCCAGGCAACCGCAGCAACGCCGGGAGAAACCTTGAGCGTTCCGAACGAGACCCCCCAGGAGCAGGTCGACCAGCTCCTCGGACGCGCCCTCAACTCCTTCGAGCTGCCCGACGAGACGATGGCACGCCTCGAGACGGCGCTCGCCCATGACATCGCGCTGCACTCGGCGCAGCACAGCGCCGGCCTGTACCGCGAGACCTACCGGCACACCTGGCTGCTCGGCGACGGAAGCGCCCTGGTCCTGTGGGAGCTGGTGCACAACGCGACCGTGCGCCGCGAGCAGCAGCACGAGCTGTACACGGAGGCGGAGGAGGTCCACACGGCGGCGGCCCGGCTGCCGTTCCCGGCCGACCACTCCCCGCGCCACGACGTCATGAGCGGCGAGGACGCGGGCCACACCGCCGCCGAGCCGCTGCTGCTCGAGACGGTGCTGCTGGTCGCCCCGGCGCCCCGCAGGGCGTATGCGCACTTCGCCCACGAGGACTCGGCCGACCACGGCCGGCGCCTGCTGCGCCGCGCGGAGAACGCGGACCGGCCGGGCGCGGAGACCGCGCGGCTGCTGCGTACGGCGGTGGCCCACCAGATCACTCAGGCCTTCGGACGGCCGGGGCGCACGGACTCGGGGTTCACGCTGTACGAGCATGCGTTCCTGCTCGCGGACGGGCAGGAGCTGAGCCTGTGGGAAGTGGAGCACACCGATTCGCCGGACGGGCGGCATGTGTGTGAGGTGTACGGCGAGGAGGGTCAGGCCCGGGGCGTCATGGAGGGCCGGGGCGCGGCGCTCTGAGGCGCCCGCTCAGTGACCGTCCGCCCCGAGCGGAACTCCGCCCCGGGAAGAGGAACGTCTACCGCTTCCCGTTGAGCCCGCGCACCAGCCCCGCGAAGGCGGCGCGCTCCTCCTCCGTCAGCTCGACGCGCTCGATCGGATGCGGGACCGACTGCCGCGGAATCCCGTCGAGGTGGGCGGGCAGCGCACCGGCGCGCTGGGCCTCGCGCCAGATCGCGATCTCGAAGCGATCGCGGCGCAGGAGGCGGGCGAGGCCGACGACCCATGCCACGGTCGCGACGAGGAGGACCGTCAGGCCGATCTGCTGGACTATCGAGATCTGATCGAACATGCGGGCCAGTAGACAACACGGACGGGCCTTACGGCAGGGCCCGAAAGGGACTTTGGTCCCGAAGTGACGTATCTCGCAGGGCAGGCGCAAAGCCGGAGCAAGGCGATACGGCAGGGCATACGAAAGGGCCCCGGATTCCCTCGTACGGAAATCCAGGGTCCTTTGCGGGAGTTCGCACACCCCGCCGGATCAGCGGACCGGCCGGAGGCTCAGACCGAGACCGTCTCCTTGACGGCGACCGGCGCGGCCTCCGTCGCGGCAGGGGCCGCCACCTCGGGAGCGGCCGTCTTCCGCATCCCCTTGAGCACGATCACCAGGCCGGCCGACACACAGGTACCCGCCACGACCGCCACCAGGTAGAGCAGCGGCTGCCCGATCAGCGGGACCACGAAGATGCCGCCGTGCGGAGCCTGCAGCGTCGCGCCGAAGCCCATCGACAGGGCGCCGGTCACCGCGCCGCCGGCCATCGAGGCCGGGATGACCCGCAGCGGGTCGGCCGCCGCGAAGGGGATCGCGCCCTCGGTGATGAAGGAGGCGCCGAGCACCCAGGCCGCCTTGCCGTTCTCGCGCTCGGTCTTGGTGAAGAGCTTGCCGCGCACCGTCGTGGCCAGGGCCATCGCGAGCGGCGGGACCATGCCGGCGGCCATGACCGCGGCCATCACCTTGAGGTTGCCGTCCGTGGCGTTCGCGCCGAGGCCGCCGACCGCGAAGGCGTACGCGACCTTGTTGAGCGGACCGCCCAGGTCGAAGCACATCATCAGGCCGAGGATGACGCCGAGGATCACGGCGTTGGAGCCGTCGAGGGACTGCAGCCAGTCGGTGAGCGCGCGCTGCAGCGAGGCGATCGGCTCGCCGACCACCAGGAACATCAGGAAGCCGACCACCGCCGAGGAGATCAGCGGGATCACGACCACCGGCATGATGCCGCGCAGTACCGCGGGGATACGGACCTTCTGGATCGCCATGACCGTGGCGCCCGCGATCAGACCTGCCACGAGACCGCCGAGGAAGCCGGCGTTGATGGTGACGGCGACCGCGCCGCCGACGAATCCGGGCACCAGACCGGGCCGGTCCGCCATCCCGTACGCGATGTAACCGGCGAGCACCGGGACGAGGAAGCCGAAGGCGAGCCCGCCGACCTGGAAGAACAGCGCGGCCCAACTCGCGGCCTCGGTCCAGATGAAGTGGTCGACAACCGACTTGGCCTCGTTGATCTCGTAGCCGCCGATGGCGAAGCCGAGAGCGATCAGCAGACCGCCGGCCGCGACGAACGGGACCATGTAACTGACGCCCGACATCAGCCACTTGCGCAGCTTGGTGCCGTAGCCGTCGCCCTCGGCGCCGGCCGCCTCCACCGGAGTGGCCGCCCCTGCCGACACTTCGCCGCGCGCGGCCTTCCCGCGGACCTCGGCGATCAGCTCGGCAGGGCGGCTGATGCCCGCCTTCACGCCGACGTCGACGGTGGGCTTGCCGCTGAAGCGGTCCTTGTCGCGTACGGGGACGTCATGGGCGAAGATCACCGCGTCCGCGGCCGCGATCACGGCCGGTTCGAGCCGGGTGAAGCCCGCCGAGCCCTGCGTCTCCACGACCAGCTCGACGCCCGCCTCGCGTCCGGCGTTCTCCAGGGACTCGGCGGCCATGTAGGTGTGGGCGATGCCGGTGGGGCAGGAGGTGACAGCGACGATCTTGAAGACCTCGGCCGCACCGGCAGCGGGTTGAGGCGCCTCATCCGATCCGTCGGGACCGGCCGCTTCCCCGTCGGGACCGGCCGCTTGCCCGTCGGGACCGGCCGCTTCCCCGTCAGGACCCGCCGTTTCGGATACGGGAGCCTCCCCGCGTATCAGCGCGGCAGCCGCACCCGCGTCCCCGGCCGCCCGCAGCGCGGCCGTGAACTCGGCGTCCATCAGCTGGCGTGCGAGGGAGGACAGGATCGTGAGGTGGTCCTCGTCGGCGCCGGCGGGCGCGGCGATCAGGAAGATCAGGTCGGCCGGGCCGTCCGGCGCCCCGAAGTCGATGCCCTGCGCGGCCCGTCCGAAGGCCAGCGTGGGCTCGGTGACATGGGTGCTGCGGCAGTGCGGGATGCCGATCCCGCCGTCGAGCCCGGTCGGCATCTGCGCCTCGCGGGCGGCGACATCGGCGAGGAAGCCGTCGAGATCGGTGACGCGGCCGAGGGCCACCATCCGCTCGGCGAGGAGACGCGCCGCCGCCTCCTTGGTCTCGGCGGACAGGTCGAGGTCGACCAGTTCCGCGGTGATCATCTCGCTCATCGCGGGCTCCTTTGCTCGCATATGGGGGACAGCTGAAGGGAGGGGGAAGGGAGGGGGTGGCGGCCGCGCAGTAAGGGGCTTCTGCGGGCGATGTCAGTGGGGACCGATAGCGTCTTAAGGGCTCGGCCCCCGGGTGGGCGGGGTCTGTCCGGCTGGCTGGTGCGCTCGGAGCCCTTCACGCCGCAGGCTCCGTCAGCGCCCTGTCCAGGGGCACCTCGCCGGTGAGCCGTACCGCCGCCAGATCCAGGTCGCCGGGCGTGGGCATCACGCTGCCCGGCAGCTGCACGGCGGCCGCTCCGTGCGCGACCGCGGAGGCGAGGGCCTCGGGTCCCGAGCCGCCCGCGATCAGGAAGCCGGCGAGTGAGGCGTCACCCGCGCCGACATTGCTGCGCACGGTCTCGACGGGGGCGCTCGCGAAGTACGCGCCGCTGTCGTCGACGAGCAGCTGCCCGTCGGCGCCGAGCGAGGCGAGCACCGCGCGGGCACCCAGCGTCCGCAGCTCCTCGGCGGCCTTCACGGCGTCGCCGACGGTGTGCAGCGGGCGGCCCACGGCCTCGGCGAGTTCTTCGGCGTTCGGCTTGACGACATCGGGGCGCTCACGCAGTGCGGCGGTCAGTGCGGGACCGGAGGTGTCGAGCGCGATCCGGGCGCCGGCCGCGTGGGCGCGGGCCACCAGATCGGCGTACCAGGACGGTTCGAGCCCCCGCGGCAGGCTGCCGCAGCACGCGATCCAGGACGCCCCCAGCGATGCCGAACGCACCGTGGCGAGCAGTGACTCGGCCTCCGCGGAGGTCAGTTCGGGTCCGGCCGCGTTGATCTTCGTGAGGGTGCCGTCGGGCTCGGCGATCGAGATGTTGGAGCGGGTCGCGCCCTCGACCTCGACCGGCGCCACCTCGATGCCCTGCTCACCGAGGAGCTGGGCGACCAGGGCGCCGGGCGCCCCGCCGAGCGGCAGCACGGCGACGGTGCGCTGTCCGGCCGCGGCGACGGCGCGCGAGACGTTGACCCCCTTGCCGCCCGGGTCCATCCGGTCGCCATCGGCCCGGTTGACCTCGCCGCGCTCGAGGGCGGGCACCTCGTAGGTGCGGTCGAGGGAGGGGTTCGGGGTGACGGTGAGGATCATGCGTACCGCTTCCAGGTGGTTCATCTCGTACGTGGGGGGCGGGGGCGCGCTCAGACGCGCCGGACTGTGACGCCGGCCTTCTCGACGGCCGAGGCATCGGCGTCGGAGAGGCCGCTGTCGGTGATCAGCAGATCGACCTCGGCCAGGTCCCCGAAGCGCGCGAAGTGCTCCTCGCCGCACTTGGCGGAGTCCGCGAGCAGCACGACACGGCGGGCCGCGGCGATCGCGGCGCGCTTGACGGCGGCTTCGGCGAGGTCGGGGGTGGTCAGGCCGTGGGCGGCGGAGTAGCCGTTGGCGGCGAGGAGGAGGACGTCGGCGCGGACCTCCCCGTAGGCGCGCAGGGCCCAGGCGTCGACGGCCGCGCGCGTACGGTGGCGCACCCGGCCGCCGATGAGGTGCAGCTGGATGCCGGGGTGGTCGGCGAGGCGGGCCGCGGTGGGCAGCGAGTGCGTGACGACCGTGAGCGCGGATTCGAGCGGCAGGTCGGCGGCGACGCGGGCGACGGTGGATCCGGCGTCGAGGATCACGCTGCCGTCGGCGGGGAGTTCGGCGAGGGCGGCCCGGGCGATGCGGTCCTTCTCGTCGGCGGCGGTGGACTCGCGCTCGGCCAGGTCGGGCTCGAAGTCGAGCCGTCCGGCCGGTATCGCCCCGCCGTGCACCCGGCGGACGAGGCCCGCGCGGTCGAGGGCCTTGAGGTCGCGCCGTACGGTCTCGGCGGTGACCTGGAACTCCTCGGCGAGCGACAGCACATCGACCCGTCCGCTCTCGCGGGCGAGCCGGAGGATCTCCTGCTGGCGCTCCGGTGCGTACATGTGGGTTCAGCTCCGCTTCGTGCCCGACTGTGTGGGTTCTCCGTCAGAGTACGGCTGCGTATCGCTGAAGTAAACAGAGTCGGGCATGGTTCGGGCAGAAACGGGCTTTGGTCCCGGTGGGTGGTCCGCGGGGTGGGCCCAAGGGCCCTGTCGGGGTCGGTGGCTGGGGGCTCGGGGCTGGGGGCAGGGGGCTGGGGGCTCGGGGCTCGGGGCTGGGGGCTCGGGGCTCGGAGGGGTGGCCCGGAGCGGGCGCCAGGTGCTGGAGCGGGTGCCCGGCCCTGCGTGTGCTGCGCGCGTGCGGTGTCGTCGTGGGGTCGGTGCCGGTCCGGGGTACCAGTTACACGGGCAATGGCACCGTTCCCGTGAAGGGTTGCCGTCGCCGTCGGGGGCGCCCGTGTAACTGGCACCCCTCCCCGTCCCCTTCCGCCGGTTCCGCGGCTGCGGGCCAGTGGGGGTTCCGCCCAGACGTCGCACGGCTGCGGGCCAGTGGGATGCGCGTCACTTCCGCGTCCCCCGTCCCCTTCCGCCGGTTCCGCGGCTGCGGGTGGGTGGGGGTTCCGCACAGACATCGCGCGGCTGCGAGCCGGTGGGGGCGCGCGTCACATCCGCGTCCCGCCATCTCGCGGCTGCGGGCCGGTGCGAGTGCGCGTCGCGCCCGGCGCCCTCTCCCGTTGCCGCAGACGCGTCGGCGCCCCCGCACCACGAAGGTGCGAGGGCGCCGAAGGGGGCCGGGTCAGTGGACGAGTACCGGCTGCTCGTCGTCGTCCGCCGCGCCGGCCGAGTCCGCCGGTGAAGACGGAGCCGAAGCCTCGTCCTCCCCGCCCTCCAAGTGCTGCTTCGGACGCTTCGGCAGTGCGAACATCACCAGGAAGATCGCGACGAGTACCGCGGCGACGTACCTGAGCGCGTACTGGAACGCGTCCACGATCTCCGCGGTCATCTGCTCCGGCACCACGTGGTCGGAGAGCTGTCCGAAGAAGACCACCGACACCAGGCCGAGCCCGAGTGCGTTGCCCATCTGCATCGTGGTGTTGATCAGGCCCGAGGCCGAACCCGCGTGCTCACGCGGCACCTCGGACAGGACCGCGTCGGTCAGCGGGGCCACGATCAGGCCCATGCCGACACCCATCACGACCAGCGGGAGCGCCATCTGCCAGGGGCTGATGGTCATGCCGTACCGGTCGGCCTCCCAGATGTAGATCAGGACGCCGGCGGCCATGGTCAGCGCGCCCGCCTGAAGGACCTTGCGGCCGAAGACCGGGACGAGCTTCTGCACCGAGATACCGGCTGCGAAGGAGACGGCGATCGAGAACGGCACGCCCGTCAGGCCCGCCTTGAGCGGGGTCCAGCCGAGCCCCTCCTGCATGTAGAGGGTCCACACCAGGAAGAAGATGCCCATCACGAGCCCGAAGGTCAGTTGCACCGCGATGCCCGCCGCGAAGCTCTTCACCTTGAACAGCGGCAGCTCGATCAGCGGCGAACCGTCCTTGCGGGCCTTGTAGCGCTCGTACGCCACGAGGATCGCGAAGACCGGAAGCGCGCCCACCATCATGAGGTGACCCCACAGCGGCCAGTCCAGCTCGTGGCCGCGGGTGAGCGGGTAGAGCAGCATGAGCAGCGGGATCACGACGAGGACGACGCCGACGAGGTCCAGCTTGAGCGCCTTGGGCGCCTTGGACTCGCTGATGTACTTGCGGCCGAGGATCAGGGCCGCGATGCCGACCGGCAGGTTGATCAGGAAGATCGGACGCCACTCGAGACCGAACAGGTTCCACTGC
Organism: Streptomyces mesophilus; assembly: GCF_040300965.1. Classification (GTDB taxonomy): domain Bacteria; phylum Actinomycetota; class Actinomycetes; order Streptomycetales; family Streptomycetaceae; genus Streptomyces; species Streptomyces mesophilus_A. The sequence continues at coordinate 65,766 of NZ_JBEPEW010000016.1, forward strand.
GTGAGCAGGGCGCCGAGCAGCGGACCGGTCACCGCACCGAGGCCCACGATCGCGCCGAACAGGCCGAACACCTTGCCGCGTTCATGCGCCGGGAACGTGGCGTGCACGATCGAGAGGACCTGCGGCACCATCAGCGCGGCCGTGGCTCCCTGCAGGATGCGGGAGGCGACCAGCATGTCCGGGTTGGCGGCGAAGCCGCACAGCGCCGAGGCGAGGGTGAAGCCGGCGATACCGATCAGGAAGAGCCGCTTGCGGCCGTAGATGTCACCGAGCCGGCCGCCGGTGATCAGTCCGGCCGCGAAGGCCAGTGCGTAACCCGCGGTGATCCACTGGATCTGGCTGGCAGTTGCACCCTCGTCGCGCGTGATGGTGGGGATCGCGACGTTCACGATCGTCACGTCGACGAGGTCCATGAACGAGGCGGTCATCACGATCGCCAGCGCGATCCACCGCCGCCGGTCGGCCTGGGCCCCGCCCTGCCCCGGCCCCTGGGCTATGCCCTGCGCGCTGCTGCTTGTCGTCTTCATAAGGAGTACGTTAGATGGCATGTAGGACAGGTCACGACCTAATTGAGGGGCATCCTCAAAAACATGACGACCGATACTCCGGCACGACTGCTGCAGCTTCTGTCGCTTCTGCAGACGCCACGCGAGTGGCCCGGCAGTGAGCTCGCCGATCGCCTCCAGGTCTCCCGGCGGACCGTCCGCCGTGATGTGGACCGGCTGCGCGACCTCGGCTATCCGGTACAGGCGACCATGGGCGCGGACGGCGGGTACCGCCTGGTCGCGGGCAAGGCACTGCCGCCTCTCGTCCTCGACGACGAGGAGGCGGTGGCGATCGCGGTCGGTCTGCGCGCGGGCGCGGGCCATGCGGTCGAGGGCATCGAGGAGGCCTCCGTACGCGCCCTCGCCAAACTCGAACAGGTGCTGCCCTCGCGGCTGCGCCACCGCGTCAACACCCTTGGCACGGCCACGAGTTCCCTCGTGTACAGCGGGGTCGGCGACGGCGCGACCATCGCACCCGAGACCCTCACGGTCCTGGCCTCGGCGACCTCGGGACACGAACGGCTGCGCTTCTCGTACGAGGCCGCGGACGGCGCACGGACCCGGCGCCTGACGGAGCCGTACCGGCTGATCTCGGCGGGCCGGCGCTGGTACCTCGTCGCGTACGACCTGGACCGGGACGACTGGCGTACGTTCCGGGTCGACCGGGTCGGCGACCCGTTCGCGACGGGTGCGCGGTTCGCGCCGCGCGAGGTGCCGACCGGGGACGCGGCGGAGTTCATGCGGGCGACGGTGTGGCGGGCGGCGCCCTCGTTCGAGCTGGACGCGACCTTCGACGCTCCGGCCGCCGAGGTGGCCCGCCGGCTCCCGCCGTCCTTCGGCACCCCGGAGGCGACGGGCGCGGACAGCTGCCGGCTGCGCTCGACGGTCCAGGACTCCCTGGAGTGGGCGGCGATGCGCCTGGCGATGGCGGGGGTGGAGTTCACGGTGCGAGGGCCCGCGGAACTGGCCGAGCAGGTCGCCCAGTTGGGCAGCCGCCTGACCAGGGCGGCAGCGAACTAGCCCGCTAGGGGGCATCCTCCGCCGGGGGATGCCCCGCCCCGGCGCGGGTGCACATTTCACCGTACGGTGGTGATATGCGCACAGAGCGTGACGAAAACCCCGCACGGGGATTGCGGGCCCGGGCGCGGGCCGCGCAGGCGCGGGCCCGGACCGTGCGGCATGTCATCGTCTTCGTGCTCGCGCTGTGCGCCGCCGCGACGGGGATCCTGCTGTACTTCGACGAGCGCGACACCCGGCAGAGCGTGCACCGCGCCGGGGACGTGGCCGCGCGGGACGGGATCCTGGTCAAGGCCTCGCTGCAGAAAGTCGACCCGGTGGCGCGAGAGCTGCTGTTCCGCGTGAACGTCTATCCGCAGGGCCGGCTGCAGGACCCTTCCGACGAGCTCACACCCGTACGGGATCTGACCGTCTACACCTCGTCGCTGATCCGGGGCACCTTGCGCTTCAAGGGCGGTGAGCGGGTCACGACTCAGGTCGTCGCCATTCCGATCGACGACGGGGCCATCACCAACTACCCCTTCGACCGCTACGACGCACGCGTCGGCTTCAGCGCGGCGGGCGGGGACCGGCAGCTGCCCGTGGGTCTCGAGTTCCACGACGTGGACCCGTTCTTCTCACCGCGGGTGACCCACAACTCCCAGGACAGCGAGGTGGCTTCGCTGGACCTGGACGTACGGCGGTCACGGTCCACGTTCATCCTGGCCTGGCTGATGATGTTCATCATGTGGGGCCTGGCCCTCGCCGTACTCGCCGCGACGTGGTTCGTGATCGACCACCGCAAGGGGCTGGTGTGGGCGGCCATGAGCTGGATGGCCGCGACCCTGTTCGCGCTGGCCGGCTTCCGCAACGCGGCGCCGGGCAATCCGCCCTTCGGCTCGCTGATCGACTACGCGGCGTTCCTGTGGGCCGAGGGTGTCATCGCACTGTGCCTGGTGGCCGTGGCGGCGTTCGGGATCCGGGTGGAGAAGGCGAAGTTGGCAGAGGTGGAGGCGCAGACGGCGGCCGCGGAGGCGGACCGGCTCTGAGCCCATCGGGACGGCCGTGAACACGACGAGCCCCCGACGCCAGGGGGGGGTGGGGCGCCGGGGGCTCGGTCTCGGGGGCGGCGCGAGGCCGCCGGGGGTCACGCCGCCGCGTCGAAGCCGGTGTCGCGGGCGAGCCGCTTGAGCTCGAGCAAGGCGTGCTTCTCGATCTGACGGATCCGCTCGCGGGTCAGCCCGTGCTCCTTGCCGACCTCGGTCAGGGTGCGCTCGCGGCCGTCCTCGATGCCGTACCGCATCTTGATGATGGACGCGGTGCGCTGGTCGAGCCGGCCGATCAGACCGTCGAGCTCCTCGCTGCGCAGCAGCGTGAGCACCGACTGCTCGGGCGAGACCGCCGAGGTGTCCTCGAGCAGGTCGCCGAACTGGGTGTCGCCGTCGTCGTCCACCGACATGTTCAGGGAGACCGGGTCGCGCGCCCAGTCGAGCACGTCACCGACGCGCTCCGGCGTGGAGCCGAGCTCGGCGGCGATCTCGGTGTGCTCCGGGTCGCGGCCGTTCTCCCGGTTGAACTCGCGCTGGACTCGGCGGATGCGGCCGAGCTCCTCGACGAGGTGGACGGGCAGCCGGATGGTGCGCGACTGGTCGGCGATGGAGCGGGTGATGGCCTGACGGATCCACCACGTGGCATACGTGGAGAACTTGAAGCCCTTGCGGTAGTCGAACTTCTCGACCGCGCGCACCAGGCCCGCGTTGCCCTCCTGGATCAGGTCGAGCAGCGGCAGACCCGAGCGCGGATAGCGGCGGGCGACCGCGACGACCAGACGGAGGTTGGAGCGGATGAAGATGTCCTTGGCGCGCTCGCTGTCGGCGACCAGGGCCTCGAGCTCTTCACGGCTCGCGTCCTTGCCGGTCTCGGTGGCCTGTTCGAGCGTCCCGTCGAGGATCTGCTGGGCATACACGCCCGCCTCGATGATCTGCGAGAGCTCGACCTCCTTGGCGGCGTCGAGCAGCGGCGTGCGGGCTATCTCGTCCAGATACATGCCGACCAGGTCGCGGTCGGCGATTTCACCGGTTCCGACGCGAACACTGCTGGCCGCGTCGGATCCGCCCTTGGCGGTCTTACGACGGGCGACGGCACGGGTTGCCATGCGTGCTCCCTTTGCGATGAGTGGGGCCTGCTGGTGGTCTTCGGGACTCCAGGGGCGGCGGCCGGCTGTGACAGTTCAAATAACGCTTGGCTACCGCTTCCGATGGAAACAACGACTGGAATCCGGACAGAATTCCCGAGCTGCCCAACATTTTTCGTGATCTTGCAGTACCCTGTGCCGCCGCAACATGGACCGACACCGTGTCGGTGCCACGGAGGTGCAGGTCAGGCCTGGTGCGATGCCCCGCCCCGTACCCCTGACGCGTCGTCGTCGACGCCGGGGAAATGAGACGGCCGTCACACGTTTTGCCTGCTCCGCCCCCTTGCGGGGGCCTGCTCTCCCTGCTGGTGAAGACGGCGCCGGCCGCATCCTGGTTGCCCGGCAGCTCCCCGAGTTCCCTCAATCCGGCCCGCGCAACACAGCCACAGACGCTTCAATCGCCCAACGGCCCGAACGCGCCAACAGTTCCCAGGCACCTCATGAGCCAGGTCCGGCTCTAGCCGAACTGCACCGACCTCTTCGCGAGCCCCATCCAGAACCCGTCGATCACCGACCGCTGCATCGCCGGCCCACCGGCCGCGTCCGCCGCCCCCATCGCCACGAACAGCGGCGCGAAGTGCTCGGTGCGCGGGTGGGCCAGCGCTCCCGCGGGTGACTTGACCGTGAAATCGAGCAGCGCGTCCACGTCGCCCGCGTCCAGCGCCTCGTGCCCCCACGCGTCGAACTCCGCGGACCAGGAAGGGATTCCGCCCTGCCGCAGCGCCGCCAGGTTGTGCGTGAAGAAGCCGCTGCCGACGATCAGCACGCCCTCGTCGCGCAGCGGCGCGAGCTTGCGCCCGATGTCCATGAGCCGGCGCGGGTCGAGCGTGGGCATGGAGATCTGCAGGACCGGAATGTCGGCGGCGGGGAACATCTCGACCAGCGGCACGTACGCGCCGTGGTCGAGGCCGCGGTCCGGGATGTCCTGCACCGGCGTACCGGGGGCTCGCAGCAGTTTCCGTACGGACTCGGCGAGTTCAGGAGCGCCCGGAGCCTCGTACCGCACCTGGTAGTAGTGCTCGGGGAAGCCCCAGAAGTCGTAGACGAGCGGCACGGTCTCGGTGGCGCCGAGCGCGAGCGGGGCCTCCTCCCAGTGCGCGGAGACCATGAGGATCGCCTTCGGTCGCGGCAGGTCCGCAGACCAGGCCGCGAGCTGACCCGGCCACAGCGCGTCGTCGGCGAGCGGCGGGGCGCCGTGCGAGAGGTAGAGCGCGGGCATGCGCTCGGTGGTGGCGTTCATGGCGGCTCCCTTGCTCAGGCACTCGTTCGCACACTGGGAACGCATGCCGGCCAGTCATACTTGAAACTTCAAGCACTACCTCGAAGGTACTCCCCTCCCCCCTTTCCTTCAACCTTCAAGGAACCGCTCCGTACAGTGGAAGCATGGCGACGAAGCACGAGGACGAGCCCCGCTGGCTCACCGACGAGGAACAGCAGGTCTGGCGCACATATCTGCAGGCCACCATGCTCCTCGACGACCACCTGGACCGGCAGTTGCAGCGGGACGCCAAGCTGCCGCACCTCTATTACGCGCTGCTCGTCCAGCTCGGCGAGGCCCCGCGCCGGCGGCTGCGGATGACCGAGCTCGCCAAGCAGGCGAAGATCACCCGCTCCCGGCTCTCGCACGCCGTCGCCCGCCTGGAGAAGAACGGCTGGGTCCGCCGCGAGGACTGCCCCTCCGACAAGCGCGGCCAGAACGCGATCCTCACCGAGCGGGGCGCCGAGGTCCTCGCCGAGGCCGCCCCCGGCCATGTCGCCGCGGTACGGCAGGCGCTCTTCGACCGGCTCACCCCCGAACAGCAGAAATCCCTCGGCGAGATCATGAAGATCGTCGCCGAGGGACTTCAGCCGTGCGAGGCGGGTGCGGATCTGCCCTGGCTGCGCTGAGCCCCCAGGGCGGATCCGGCTACTGCGATACGTGGATCAGTGCGCCATGACCGGGACCGCGATCTCGTCCTCGGCACCCTGACCGCCACCCGAGGCCACCGGCGTGGAGCCCGGCGCCTTGGTGGTGATGAAGGTGAACGCGATGGCCGCGGAGACCACCAGGATGCCGACGGCCCACCAGATCGCCGAGGTGTAGCCCTCGACCATGGCCTGCGCCTGAAGGAGCTGCTGGTTGGTGGCGCCGGCCGCGTTGTCCACGAGGTACGCGGTCGTGGCCGAGGCGGCGATGGTGTTCAGGAGCGCGGTGCCGATGGCGCCGCCGACCTGCTGCGAGGTGTTGACCATCGCGGAGGCCACACCGGAGTCCCGCGCCTCGACACCGAGGGTGGCGAGCGACATGGCCGGCATGAACGCCGTACCCATACCGAGACCGAGCAGCAGCTGCGCCGGCAGGATCAGGAGCGGGTACGAGGAGTCGATCTCCATCTGGGTCAGGAGCAGCATGCCGAGCGCGGCGACCAGGAAGCCCGGGCCCATGAGCAGGCGCGGCGGGACGCGGGTCATCAGACGCGCGCCGATCTGGGTCGAGCCCGTGATCATGCCGACGATCATCGGCAGGAACGCGAAGCCGGTCATGACCGGGCTGTAGCCCTTGACGATCTGCAGGTAGTAGGTCAGGAACAGGAACAGACCGAACATCGAGATGACGGCGAGACCGAGCGACAGGTAGACACCGCCGCGGTTGCGGTCGGTGATGACGCGCAGCGGGAGCAGCGGGTGCTTGACCTTGGCCTCGACGGCCACGAACGCGGCGAGCAGCACGGCGGAGGCGACGAACATGCCGATGGTCAGTGAGTCGGACCAGCCCTCGGACTCGGCGCGGGTGAAGCCGTAGACGAGCGCGACCAGACCGGTCGTCGACAGGAGCACACCCGGGATGTCGAGCGGCGAGCGGTTGCGGCCGCCGGCCGGCTCACGGATCACGAAGTACGCGCCGAGGGCGGCGACGATCGCGAACGGGATGTTGACGAAGAAGGTCCAGCGCCAGTTCAGGTACTCGGTGAGGACACCGCCGAGGATCAGACCCACGGCGCCACCGCCACCGGCGATCGCACCGTAGATGCCGAAGGCCTTCGCGCGCTCCTTGGCGTCGGTGAACATCACGGCGAGCAGCGAGAGCGCGGCCGGCGCGAGCAGCGCACCGAAGGCGCCCTGCGCGGCACGGGCGATCAGCATCATGGCCTCACCGGTCGCGGCGCCACCGAGGGCGGACGCGCCGGCGAAACCGATCAGGCCGGTCACGAAGGTGCGCTTGCGGCCCCACAGGTCGGCGATGCGGCCACCGAACAGCAGCAGACCACCGAAGGCCAGGGCGTAGGCCGTGATGACCCACTGGCGGTTGCCGTCCGAGATCCCCAGGTCCAGCTGGGCGGTCGGCAGAGCGATGTTCACGATCGTCGCGTCGAGCACGACCATGAGCTGCGCCAGAGCGATGAAGACGAGAGCCGTCCATCGCTTCGGGTCGAGCCCGGTATCGGGCTTGAGAGCTGTTTCGGACATGGGGGTACCCACCTCGATATTTCTTGAAAAAACGCACGCGCACGACAGCGTGCGATGACGGTGAAGAACTGCTGGGTTCAGAGCGGGGTTGAGAACTGCTGTGCTCTGCGGGTTACTGCGGAAGCTTGTAGGGGTGACTCTCCGGGGCGCGCGGACTCATCGGCCGCTCGCCGTGATTGCGGTCAGGCCTGGCAGGTCTTCTGGCGAAGATCCTCCAAAGTGGCCGCCGTTCCCGGGAGTTCGGATCGGGCCGGGGCCTGCAGGCCGTCCAGGAACAGCTGCAGGTGGCGGTGGACGAACTGGTCGAAGTTCACACACCCCGACCCTGGCAGGGGCCGGGTGAGCTGGGACAGCGCCACCATCAGGTCACCGACAGCGACATCGGTGCGCAGTCGACCTGCGGTGCGGGCCCTGGCCATCAGCTCTTCGACCAGAGATTCGATACGGTCCCGGGCCTCGTCGAGATCCGGGTGCTCCTTGTCGAAGTCACCGGCGAGCATCGGGCACAACGCGCCGATCCGTTCGTCGGCGGCCGCGTGCACGAAGCGGCGCAGCGCCTCGAACGCGTCGCCCTCTTCGGCGAGGGCCCGCTCGGCCTGCTCCGACGCACGGTCCATGACGGAGCAGACGACCTCGCGGATGAGCTCCGCGCGGTCGGCGAAGTGCCGGTACAGGGTGGCGTTGCCGACGCCGGCCCTGCGGGCGATCTCGTCGAACGGGACCTCGGGTCCGAACTCGACGAACATCTCCCTTGCCGCCGCCACGATCCGCTCACGGTTGCGCAGTGCGTCGGCCCGGGGGCGCGGCACGGGGCGCGACCGTTCAGCGGCTGCTGCGGTGACCATAACCATCCTGCCCTCCGAAGTGGACATCTGTCCACTTCTATTTTCCGGCTCCTCCGCCCCGGCGCCTGAACCGGCCGCGGGACGCTTCGCCTCGATGCGGGGAGGCAGTCCCCGTTTCGCGCGAACACAGGTCTAAACGGGGAGACCCTCCCCGGTTATTTCCCGACACTCCTGTGACCTGGCTCACACCTGTTCCGGGCGAGAAACCCACGATCGGCGCACCCAGCGCGCGCGTGTCGCGCCCCCGGCAGAAGGTGATCGTCATGGACGCGGCTTCCGTCGCGGCCTGGTGCGGGCCCGCTCATGGGGCCGGCCCTCGGGGTGACGACTTGGCGTGGTGGTGCTCGACGGCTGCCGCGCCGCCGGTGCGGCGGCTGATTCCACGGCTGCCGTGCCGCCGGACCGGAAGGGCCCTCGCATGCAGCTGTCCCCTCGCTGGATACGCAGGCCGCGCCGCAGCAGCTGGCTCGCCGCGGCCGCTGCGCTGGCCATCTCCGCGACGGCGACGGCCAGTACGGGACAGCTTCTCGCCGACACCTCGAGCGCGTCGGGGCCGGTGTCCGCGGCCCGCTCCACCGCTCTCGGTCCGTGCATGATCACGGGCTCGATGGGTGTCCAGATGTCCGAGGGCGTGCCCACCGGACCCGGCTACTCCCGTTCGACGGGCACCATCCGCGCGCTGAACCTGATGGTCGACTTCCCGGACGCGCCCGGTGAGGGCACGGCGCTCGAGCGGTACGGGGAGTTCTTCCCGCAGACCCAGAAGTGGTTCCGCACCAGCTCGTACGGGCGGCTCGACTACCAGCCGCACGCACCGGTCAAGGACTGGCTGCGGATGCCCCGCAAATTCTCCGCGTACGGGATAGAGCGCGGCGCTCCGTTCGATCCCGGCTACCGGGCGCTGGTCGAGGACATCGTGCGGACCGCCGACCCCGACGTGGACTTCAGCTCGTACGACCTCGTGAACATCCTCGTCACCCCGAACGCGGGGCCCTCCGCGCTCGACACCGTGCTGTCGGTGACCTTCGCGGGCAATCACGAGGCGCCGGTCGCCGATGGTGTGCCCGTCTCCAACGCGTCCTTCGTCTACAGCCGGCAGGACGACGGGTCGGGGTCCTACGACGAGACCGGCTACCGGGTGCTGCCGCATGAGAACGGGCATGTCTTCGGGCTGCCGGATCTGTACACCGCCGACGGGGGCGGGGCCGTCGGGCACTGGGACATCATGAGCGAGGACTGGGGGGCGAACAACGATCTGCTCGGCTGGCACAAGTGGAAGCTGGGGTGGCTGGACGACAACCAGGTGCGGTGTGCGTCGGCGTCCGGGGTGTCGGAGCATCTGCTGAGTCCGCTGGGGTCGAAGAGCGACGGTACGAAGCTGACGTTCATTCCGCTGAGTGAGCAGGCGGGGTATGCGCTCGAGGTGCGTACGCGGGGTGGGAACGATGAGGCGGTGTGCAAGCCCGGTGTGCTCGTGTATCGCGTGGATGCCGATGTCGATACGGGGCAGGGGCCGGTGACGGTGGCCGACTCGGGGCGGGATTCGGGTGGGTGTACGCGGCGGCCCAATGTGCACGCGGAGCTGTCGGATGCGCCGTACGGGCCCGGGGAGACCTTTGTGGACCGGGAGCACGGGGTGCGGGTCACCGTGGTGTCGCAGGAGAAGGACGGGCGGTTCAAGGTGCGGGTGCGGCGGGGTTGAGCTTCGGGGTTGCCGCCTACGTCGGGGGCGCCCGAATGACAATGCACCCCACCCCGTCCCCTCACGCCGGTACGCGGCCGCGGGTATCAACGCGGCTGCGGCAATCAACCAGCCCCTGCGGCGATTGAGCAGATCCGAACTTCGTTCGGATGCAGGGGTCCGGGGCGAAGCCCCGGTTTCGGGAAGGGGCGGGTAGGGGAAATCCCGCCCGCCGCAGGCGCCAACCACCCGCACCCGCAACGGGACCGCGCCCCCACCGGGCCGTGGATGAGGCACCCTGGCCGGGTGACCGATGGAGAGACCGTTCCGAGCCCGCCCGCCCCCTATCTGCAGGCGCTGGCCGGGCACAGCACGCTGAATCTGGCGTACGTGGATGACCGCGGTGGGCCCCAGGCGTGCGCCGTGTTCTACGCGCTCTCGGATGCGGGCACCCTGCTCTTCCTCTCCTCTCCGTCCACCGCCCACGGTGCGGCACTCGTCGGCCAGTCCCCCGCAGCCCGCGTGGCGTTCACCGTTCAGGCCGATCGGCAGACGTGGACGACGATCCGTGGGGTGCAGGGGCGCGGCGCGTGTCGGAGGGTGGGTGAGGGTGGTCTCGAGGCCGCTCGTGCCGCCTACCTCCGTGCCTTCCCGTACGTGGCCGAGGACCCGCGGCTCGCAAAGGCGGTGGGGTCGGCCGCGTTGTGGGAGGTCGTGCCGGACTGGCTGCGGGTGATCGACAACGCGAAGGGGTTCGGGCACAAGGAGGAGTGGGAGGCGGCGGGGCGGGTCCGCTGACCCGGCGCGCCCCCGCTCACGCCGGGAGTCGGTCGAGGAGTCCCGCGAAGTCCGACCCGGCGGCCAGCGTGCCGAAGGCGAAGCCCGAGTCGCCCGCCAGGCGGGAGGCGCAGAAGGCGTCGGCCACGGCGGAGGGTGCGTGGCGGACGAGGAGCGAGCCCTGGAGGACGAGGGCCGCGCGTTCGACGAGGTGGCGGGCGCGCAGTGGGGCGTCCTCGGTCAGGACCAGCCGGCCTCGGAGCTCCCGCCAGGCGCTGTCGAGGCGGGAGTCCGCGCCGGACGCCGCCTCCACCTCCGTACGGAACGCCTCGAGGGAATCCGGCTCGCGCGTCAACGCCCGCAGCAGATCGAGGGCGTTGACGTTCCCTGAGCCCTCCCAGATGCCGTTGAGCGGGGCCTCCCGGTAGAGGCGGGGCATGCCGGAGGCCTCGTCGTAGCCGTTGCCGCCGAGGCATTCCAGGGCCTCGGCGACGAAGGCCGGCTGGCGCTTGCAGACCCAGTACTTGCCGACGGCGGTGGCCAGGCGCAGAAAGGCCTTCTCGGAGGCGTCGCCGCGCTGGGCGCGGTCCGCCGCGCCCGCGAGGCGCAGGCCCAGGGTCGTGGCCGCTTCGGATTCGAGGGAGAGGTCCGCCAGGACGTTGCGCATCAGCGGCTGGTCGATGAGCTTGGCGCCGAAGACGGAGCGGTGGCGGGTGTGGTGAGCGGCCTGGGCGAGGGATTCGCGGATGTGGCCCGCGGAGCCGAGGACGCAGTCGAGGCGGGTCATGGTGACCATGTCGATGATGGTGCGCACGCCACGGCCCTCCTCGCCGACGAGCCAGGCCACCGTGTCGTCGAACTCGGGCTCGCTGGACGCGTTGGAGCGGTTGCCGAGCTTGTCCTTGAGGCGCTGGATGCGGAAGGTGTTGCGGCTGCCGTCGGGCAGGACGCGCGGCACGAGGAAGCAGGAGAGTCCACCGGACGCCTGCGCGAGGACCAGGAAGAGATCGTTCATCGGGGCGCTGGTGAACCACTTGTGGCCGCGCAACCGCCAGGTGCCGTCGGCCTGTTCTGTCGCGGTGGTGGTGTTCGCGCGGACGTCCGTGCCGCCCTGCTTCTCGGTCATGCCCATCCCGGCGAGCAGGCCCTGCTTCCCGGTGGGCGTGCGCAGGCCCGGGTCATACGTACGGCTGGTGAGCAACGGCTCGTAGATCTTGGCGAGTTCGGGGGCCCGGCGCAGCGCGGGGACGACGGCGTACGTCATGGAGACCGGGCACATGTGGCCCTGCTCCATCATCGTGGCGAGCATGAAGGTGCCGGCCCGGGCGACATGCGCGCCGGGCCGCTCGTCGGCCCAGGCCGAACCGGCCGCGCCCGCACCGACCGTGGCGGTCAGAAGCGAGTGGTACGCGGGGTGGAAGTCGACCTCGTCGATGCGGTGGCCGTAGCGGTCGTGGGTGCGCAGTTCGGGCTCGTGGCGGTTGGCCTGGTCGGCCCAGGTGCGGGCCTCCTCGCTGCCGACCAGCTCGCCGAAGCGGCGCAGGTCCTCGATATGCCACTCGGCTCCCTCGCGCCGTATCCCCTCGAGGAGTACGGCGTCCTCGGCCGGGTTGTGCCCGGTCAACGGCGGTGCCTGGTTGGTGACTTCGTGCGTCACGCCGGCGGGAGTGCTGGGCATCGGGGCCTCCATGGTGGTGGTCGGGCGGTGGGCGCCCGTGCAGGCGGGTGGGCGCCGCGCAGGACGGTCGTCAGGCAGTGGGTGCGCCCGCGCAGCGCAGGGCCGCGGCGGTGAGGTCGGCGAGCAGCTGCTGTGTGGCGTCCTCGTCGGCGGCGCCGAGCGGGTCGACGAGGACCTCGCCGATGGCTCCGGTCAGCGCGGCCGCGGTGATCTCGGCGTTCTGCGGCGGCAGTTGGCCGGCCGCCACCCCTTCCCGTACGACCTCGGCGAACAGCGCCCGGTAGCGCCGCCGGAAGTCGAGGCGCTCGGCGCCGACGGCCGGTTCGGCGGGGGCGGCGAGCAGGGCGTAGGCCAGGCCCCGGTTCTCCAGGGCGCGCCGGGCGAAGACGTCGACGCCGCGGCTGAGGCGCTCGACGGGGTCGCCGGCACCGACGAGCACCTCGCCGAGCACCTCCACCTCACGCCCGGCCGCACGCCGGAACACCTCGACGGCGAGCGCCGCCTTGGACGGGAAGTGCTGGTACACCGAGCCGGCCGCGATCCCGGCCGCGTCCGCGACGGCGTTCACGGACGCCTGGGACCAGCCCACGTCGGCGACGACCTCGGTGGCGCAGCCGATCAGGCGCTCCCTGGCGGCTTCGAGACGACTGATCTCGGCGGGGGTCTTGCGGTAGGCCATGAAAGAAGTGAACCATGGTTCAGAGCTTCACGCCATGGTCAGGAGAATGTGATGCACCTCAGCTCCCTGCTGGACAGCGCGGTCCGATCGGCCGGGACCGCCGAAGACAAAGAGGCGGTGGTCTACCGCGAACAGCGCTGGACCTACCGGGAGTTCGCCCACGCCGCACGGCGCGCGGCCACGGTGCTGAGCGAGGCGGGCCTGCGCCCCGGCGACCGGCTCGCGGTGATGACGTACAACACCCCGGCCTTCCTGTTCGCGGCGTTCGGCGCCTGGTACCTGGGCGCGACCCTGGTGCCGGTGAACCACAAGCTGCGGACCGCCGAGGTCGAGCGCCAGCTGCGGCACTGCGGCGCACGGTTCGCGCTCGTGGACGCGGAGATCGGGGAGCGCGCGACCGCGGCCGACGCGGACGTGACCTGGCTGGTCAGCCACCCCGACGCGCATATCCCGCCCGCCGGCGCCTTCGAGTCCCTGATCGCGGACGCCGCGCCGTGGACCGGACAGGCGGGCCCCGACAGCCAGATCGCACAGATCCTCTACACGTCCGGGACCTCGGGCACCCCGAAAGGCTGTGTGCACACCCATCACGGGGTGGCCCTCGCGGCCACGTACAGCGCGGCCACCGTGCCGCTGCGGCGCGACGAGCGCTTCCTGATCTGCATGCCGATCTGGCACGCGTCCCCGCTCAACAACTGGACGCTCTCCACCCTGCTGCTCGGCGGCACGGTGGTGCTGCAGCGCGAGTACGAGCCGCGCGCCATGCTGGAGATCATCCAACGCGAGCGGATCACGGCACTGTTCGGCGCCCCGATCGCGCTGATCGCCCCGGTGCAGGCCGTCCCGGACTTCGCCGACTTCGATCTCGGCTCCGTACGGGCCTGGATCTACGGTGCCGGACCGCTCGACGCGGACACCGCGCGCCGCCTGATGAAGGCGTACGGATCCGAGGAGTTCCATCAGGTGTACGGGATGAGCGAGATGGGGCCGGTCGGTTCCTCGCTCTCCCCCGCCGAGCAGGTGTCCAAGGCCGGGTCGATCGGGCGCGGCGGGATGCCTGGCGTGGACCTCAGGGTCGTACGGCCGGACGGCAGCGACGCCGAGGCGGGCGAGACCGGCGAGATCTGGCTGTGCGCGGACACCCGGATGGAGGGCTACCTCGACGACGAGGCCGCCACGGCCGAGGTGTTCGTGGGCGACTGGTACCGCAGCGGCGACCTCGGCCGGGTCGACGAGGACGGGTTCGTGACGATCGTCGACCGGATGAAGGACGTGATCATCACCGGTGGCGAGAACGTCGCCTCGCAGGAGGTGGAGGGCGTCCTGCGCGGCCACCCCGACATCCTCGATGTGGCCGTCGTGGGCCGGCCGCATCCGCAGTGGGGCGAGACGGTGGTGGCGGTGGTGGTGCCGCGCGCGGGGGCCGGGCTCGGACTGGAAGCGGTGCGTTCGTGGCTCGAACCGCGGCTCGCCAAGTACAAGGTCCCGCGCGAGCTGATCCTGCGCGCCGAGCTGCCCCGTACACCCTCCGGGAAGATCACGAAGCATGTGCTGCGGGCCGAACTGGACGAGGTGGAACGGGTGGTGAGCATCTGAGCCCCACCGGTACGAAGGGCCGGGCCGGCCGCCGCGTATCGTCGCCGCATGGCCGATGAGCAGGGACAGCGCGTACGCAGAGGGCCGGGCCGGCCGCGGCAGGAGCACATGAACCGTGCGGTGCTCGACGCCGTGGTGGACCTGGTCGCGGAGTCCGGCATGGGCGCGCTGACCATGGACGCCGTGGCGGCCCGCGCCGGCGTGAGCAAGCCGGCCGTGTACCGGCGCTGGCCCACCAAACAGGACCTGATCATCGCCGCCGCCGAGTCCCGGATCGGGCCGCTGAACGTGCCCGATCTGGGCGATTTCCGGGCCGAGTTGCGGGTGGTGCTCACGACCCGCATGGAGGCGTACCGGCAGCCGGGCGTCGGCCGGCTGCTCGCCGGGGTGATCGGCGCGGCGGCGGAGGCGGATGCCGAACCCGCCGCCTACCGCGCGTACACCGCCCGCGTGATGAGCGAGACGCGGCATGTGCTGGACCGCGGTGTCGCCCGCGGTGACGTACGCCCCGATGCCGATCTGGCCGCCGCGGCGACCCTGGTGGCGTCGTCGCTGCTCTTCCGCCTGGTCGGCGAACAGCAGAAGCCGGACGAGGCGCTGGTCGAGTCGGTGGTCGAGCTGATCGGGCGGGCGATCCAGCCGTAGCACGGCCGTATCCCCTTTGCGCGTCAGGCGAGTTGCCCCGTCGGGGCGTGCCCATCGCCGTGCCCATCGCCGTGCCCTTCGCCGTGCCCTTCGCCGTGCCCTTCGCCGTGCCCTTCGCCGTGCCCTTCGCCGTGCCCTTCGGCGTGCCCGGAAACCCCTGATCAGCCGCCGGGGCCCCGTACGAAATCCATGCCGTCCACCCTCTTGCCCCGCCGTCGCTCAATATCGATACTGCCGGTTACGTAATCAGCTGCGCACCGGTCGCGCCGTCGGTATCGGCATCGGTATCGGCATCGGCTGCGCATCAGCTGCGTCATCAACGTTCGCTGTCCGGGAGGACCCCATGCAGGACGTCGCGACGGCCCAAGTGGCCGACCCCAAGCCCGTACTGGACAAGCCCCTGATGCACTACGGGCGCCGCACCCTGGACCGGCTCGCGCCCGGCGCCGAGCAGCCGCACTACCGGCAGTTCGAGGTCAGCCCGCTCACCCCGCACTTCGGCGCGGTGCTCGGCGGGGTCGACCTGACCCGGCCGCTCACCGAGGAACTCGCCGCGGAATTGCGCCAGGCGCTGCTCGAGTGGAAGGTGATCTTCTTCCGTGGCCAGACCGGCTTCACCGCCGAGCACCACGTCGCACTGTCCGCGGTCTGGGGGCCGCCGGAGCCGAACCCGTTCTTCGCGCAGACCGGGACGCCCGGCATCTCGCGGCTCGCCAAGGACGCGAAGGCCGCGGGCAACAAGAACATCTGGCACAGCGACCACTCGTTCATGGCCAACCCGTCGCTCGGCGCCGTACTGCGCGCGGTCGAGGTGCCCGCCGCGGGCGGCGACACGATGTGGGCGGACATGGGCGCCGCGTACGACAACCTGCCGCAGGACCTCAAGGAACGCATCGAGGATCTGACCGCCGTACACGACTGGGAAGCCAGCTGGGGCGCCCTGATGAACGACGAGCAGAAGGCCGCCTTCCGTGCGAGCTGGCCGCAGGTCGAGCACCCCGTCGTGGTGCGCCACCCGCGCAGCGGCCGTCGGACGCTCTACGTGAACGAGCCGTTCACGCGGTACATCAAGGGACTTGACGAGGCCGAGAACCGGGAGCTGCTCGACATCCTCGTGCTCCAGGCGCGGATCCCCGAGTTCCAGATCCGCTTCCACTGGGAGCCGGACTCGATCGCGATCTGGGACAACATCGCGGTCCAGCACTACGCGGTCAACGACTACTTCCCGCAGCGCCGCGTGATGGAGCGCATCGCCATCGCCGGCGTCCCGCTGTCCTGAGCCCGTCCGCCGAACCCCGCCCCCTCTCCCCTGGAGCACCCATGAGTGCGGTACCGACCTTGACCCGCAAGGCAGTCGGGGCCGAGGACAAGAGCAGCAGGCGCGCCTGGACGGTGACCGCGCTGCTCGTGGTCTTCATGATGGTCAACTTCGCGGACAAGTCCGTCCTCGGTCTCGCGGCGGACGAGATCCGTGCCGATCTCGATCTGAGCGCCACCCAGTTCGGGCTCGCCAACAGCGCGTTCTTCCTGCTCTTCTCCGTGGCCGCGGTGGTGGTCGGGCTCGCGGCCGACCGGGTCTCGCCCAAGGTGCTGCTCCTGGCGATGGCCCTGCTGTGGTCCGTTGCCCAGATCCCGGCGGCGATCGGCGGAGGGCTCGCGGTGCTCGTCGCCTCCCGGGTCTTCCTCGGGGCGGCGGAAGGGCCCGCGTTCCCCGTGGCCCAACAGGCCACGCTTGCCTGGTTTCCCGACCACAAGCGCAATCTGCCGGGCGCGCTGATCACCCTGGGCGTCACGCTCGGCGTGATCGTCTCCGCACCCGGCCTGTCCTGGATGATCCAGCACCACGGCTGGCGGTCGGCGCTGTGGGTGCTCGTGGTGGCGGGGCTCCTTTGGGCCGCGGCCTGGGTGGTGTTCGGTGCGGATGGCCGCCACGGCATGAGGGACCGGGGCCCGGGCGGTGCGGACGGCCGGGACGGTACGAAGGCGGGCGCCGGGCGGGACGGGGTCCGCGCGGCCGTCCCGTACCGCCGGATCTTCGCCACCCGCACCTGGATCGGCGCGACCGTCGCGTACTTCACGAGCTACTGGATCGTGGCCCTGATGCTGGTCTGGATGCCGTCGTATCTGCGCAACGCGCTCGGCTACTCGGCCCATACCGCCGGCCTGATCATCGTCGCGCCCTGGGTGCTCGGCGCTCTCCTGCTGCTCGGGCAGGCCGGTCTCACCGGGCTGCTCCTGCGGCGCGGGGCCGGCAGCCGGCGGGCCCGCGGCCAGGTCGGCGGCTGGCTGCTCGCGCTGGGGGCGGCCGCCTGTGTCGCGGCGGTCCTTGTGGACGGCACGAGCGCGAAGACCGTCCTGGTCATCCTCGGCTGCGGGTTCGGCGGCGCGTACGCCACCATCGCCGTGACCACGGTCGCCGAGCTCGCGCCGCCCGGGCGGGACGGCGGCGCGCTCGGCGTCATGAACGCGGTGGTGACGGCCTCGGGTCTCGCCGCGCCCGCCGTCGTGGGCGCCCTGGTCGACGCCCAGGGCAGCGCGGGCTACCAGCACGCCGTCCTGCTGTCCGGGCTGCTGCTCGCGGTGGGAGCGGTCGCGTCCTTCCTGCTCATCGATCCGGCGCGGGACATCGCACGCCTCAAGGTCTGATCTTCGCTCGTGTCCAGGCCTGGTCTTCGCTCGTACCAAGCCGGGACTTCCCTCGTATCAAGGCTGCCTGGCCTTCGCTCGTAGCAAGCCGGGACTTCCCTCGCATCAAGGCCTGGTCTTCGCCCGTAGCAAGCCGGGACTTCCCTCGCATCAAGGCCTGGTCTTCGCCCGTAGCAAGCCCGGACTTCCCTCGCATCAAGACCTGATCTTCCCTCGTACGCATAGGAGTTGCCCCCTTGAGCACCGCACCGGACCTCGACACGGCCCCGCTCGACCGCGCCGTCCGCGAGCTGA
Source organism: Streptomyces mesophilus (assembly GCF_040300965.1). GTDB lineage: Bacteria > Actinomycetota > Actinomycetes > Streptomycetales > Streptomycetaceae > Streptomyces > Streptomyces mesophilus_A. The sequence continues at coordinate 83,789 of NZ_JBEPEW010000016.1, forward strand.
GCGCCCGCGCCGCGGCGTGGACCGTCGCCCCGCTGTCCGAGCGGATCGCCCTCCTGGAGCGGATGCTCCCGCGGATCGCCGACGGCGCGGCCGGCATGGTCGCCGACGCCGCTGCCGCCAAGGGGTACGCGGCCGACTCGGCGTGGGCCGCCGAGGACTGGGTCGCCGCGCCCTGGGCGCTGGCCCGGACCGTCACCGCCTATCTGCATGTGCTGCGGCGCCTCGACGCGGGCCGGACTCCCGTGCCCGCCAAGGCCGTTCGCGCGAGCGGCACCCGTACCGTCGTCGATGTCTTCCCCGCCACCGCCACCGACCGACTGCTCCTCAACGGCTTCACCGCCGAGGTGTGGACCCGGCCGGGCACCACCCCCGAACAGGTCCTGGCCCGCGCGGCCGGCGAGTACCGGGGGCGTCCGGGAGAGCCGGCCGTCGCGCTGATCCTCGGCGCGGGCAACGTCGCGGCCATCACCCCGCTCGACATCCTGCACAAGCTGTACGCCGAGGGGCAGGTCGCCCTCGCCAAGATGAACCCGGTCAACGCGTATCTGCGGCCGCATTTCGAGGCGGTGTTCGCCGAGTTCATCGAGCAGGGCTGGGTCCGGTTCGTGGACGGAGGCGCCGCGGAGGGCGCGTATCTCACCGCCCATGACGGCGTGGACACCATCCATGTCACCGGCAGCGAGCGCACCCACGACGCCATCGTGTGGGGGACGGACGAGCACGCCGAGGAACGCAGGAAGGCCGACACCCCGCTCAACGACAAGCCGTTCACCAGCGAGTTGGGCGGGGTCAGCCCCTGCATCGTGACGCCCGGACCCTGGAGCGCGGCCGACCTCCGCTTCCAGGCCGAGCACATCGTCACCAGCAAGCTCAACAACTCCGGCCACAACTGCGTGGCCACCCAGATCCTGCTCGTCCCGCGCGACTGGGACGGCACCGAGCCGCTGCTCGCCGAGATCCGCCGGCTGTTGCGCGCACTGCCGCCGCGCGCCGACTACTACCCGGGCGCGGCGGACCGTATCGCCGCCGTGGCCGGTGAACGCGCCGAGTCCTACGGCGAGGACGCGTGCCGGGCCCTGGTCCCCGACGTCGCCGCCGACGCCGAGGACCCGATGCTGGGCGTCGAGGTGTTCGCCAGCGCACTCGGTGTCGTACGGCTTCCCGGCGAGGACGCGGCGCAATTCCTGGACGCCGCCGTGGAGTTCGCGAACGACCGGCTGCCGGGCACGCTCGGCGCCACCCTGCTCGTGCACCCGCGCACCGAACGCGGCCACCGCGCCGCCGTCGACCGGGCGATCGCCTCACTTCGCTACGGCACGCTCGGCGTCAACTGCTGGTCGGCCTTCGGCTTTCTGCTCGGCTCCACCCCGTGGGGCGCCTTTCCCGGGCACAGCCGGCAGGACATCGGCAGCGGCGTCGGCTTCGTCCACAACGCGTATCTGCTGGAGGACGTCGAGAAGACGGTGCTGCGCGCCCCGTTCGCGCCGGCCCCGCGCGGACTGTTCACCGGCTCCCCGTCGCTGTCGCCCCGGCCGCCGTACTTCGTCACCAACCGCACCGGGCGCACGACGATGCGGCGGCTGACGGCGTACGCGGCGGACGGGAAGGCGTGGCGGCTGCCGGGGGTTTTCGCTTCGGCGGTACGGGGGTGAGTGCTCTGGCGGTACGGGGCCGGGTCCGTGGGCGGGGGCGCGGGCGGGATCGCGGGCGGGGGCGGGATCGCGGGCGGGGGTGGCTCAGGCGCCGAGCACCCGCGCCTTCTCTGCGGCGAACTCCTCGTCCGTGAGGAGGCCTTGGGCCTTCAGGTCGGCCAGTGCGGTGAGCTGGGCGACGCGGTCGACGGGGGCGGCGGCCGGTGCCGCGGCGGGCGCCGGGACGGGCGGCTGGGGCGGCTGGGCGGCCCACTGCTGCTGCGCCTGGACCTGGGCCGCAGCCTCCTGCGCCTGGGCCTGCTGGTCCGCCTGCCGGTGCATATCGCGCTCGGCCATCCCGCGGTTCACACGGTTGGAGACGGCCGAGGCGGTCCCCGAGATGACGGCGGTGCGGACCACTGTGCCCAGCAGTCCGGGGCGTCCTACTCTCCGAGGCAGCATGGGTTCCTCTTCCTTCCGTGCCGGTGGTCGGTTTTCGTGTCGGTCGTCGGTTTCCGTGTCGGTCGTCGGTTTCCGTGTCGGTCGTCGGTTTCCGTGTCGGCCGTCGGTCGTCGGTCGCCTGCTCGTCAGTCGGCGTCGAGCGCGGCGACGGCCGCCACGACGGTGTCCCGGTCGATCCGCTCGAGCAGCCGCAGTTCACCCTGCGAGCCGCGGATCGCCGCGCCCAGGCGCGCGGCCCAGGTGTTCTCCCAGGCGACGACCAGCGCCGACGACTGCGTGGGCAGCCCGTCCGCGATCGCCTGCAGATCCTCGTCGCTGAACAGATCGAACTGCGCCTCGGTGACGTGCTGAAACGTCTCGGCCACTTCCTCGTCGCCAAGTTCGACGATCTCCACGGATCCGTCGGTGTCCTTGTGGATGAAGCTCAGATCGAGGACCCGCACCGTGCCGGCCTGCTGCAACTCCCGCAGGGCGGGCACGACATCGCCGCTGAACTTGTTCCCCTCGAAGGCGATCACGGCGACGTCGACCGGTCCGATGGTGTCGGCATTGAGGCCACTGGGCACGAGCGGGCCGCCTTCCCTGGGGTGCGTTACGGACTACCTGCGGTGCATTACGGACTACCTGCGGTGCATTACGGACTGCCTGGGGTGCATTACGGACTATTCGGATCATAGGGTGACCCTTGTGTGATGCGCGAGCCGCCGAAGACCCCTCGGGTGGCCCGCAGCGACGACCCCATGGATGCGAGGTACGCCCATGGCCGCAGGGCACCACGACCCCGGTGGCGTCGGCTCCGGCAGCACCCGCTCCGGCGGTGTCTTCGAGCCCGCGCGGCCCGCGTCCCGCGGCCGGCTGGTGTTCGCATTCCTGCTCGGCGCGGTGGTGTGGGCCGCTGCGGGTGTCCTCGCGATCGTCCTGCTCGGGCACAGCCACATCCTGCGCACGCTGCTGTTCGCCGTGGTGATCTCGTGGCTCGTCTTCGCCCTCGCCCTGCTCTGGGGCATCGCCCTGCGGCACAAGGAGGAGCGCCGTGAACGTCCTTGACGTGCTGCTCCTCTTCCTCGCCTTCTATCCGGTGGTCACCGGAGCGGCGTGGATGGTGGGCGGTGTGCTCTTCCGGATCCTGGAGGGGCGTTCCAATCTCGCCGAACCGACCGGCGGCTGGCCCGGCGTGAGCGTCCTGATCCCCGCGTACAACGAAGAACAGGTCATCGGGCGCTGCGTCCGCGCACTGCGCGAGGTGCGCTACCCCGCGCTCGAGATCCTGATCCTCAACGACGGGTCGGCCGACGCCACGGTCACCGCCGCCCGGAACGCGGCGGGCGACGACCCGCGCGTGAGCGTGCTCGACGACGGCGTGAACCTGGGCAAGGCCGACCGGCTCAACGACGGCATGCGCCGTGCCCGCCACGACCTCGTCCTGGTCACCGACGCGGACACTCATCTGCACCCCGACGCGGTCCGGCACCTGGTCGCCCGCATCGAGCGCTCCCCGCGCTACGCGGCCGTCGCCGGCAGTCCCCGTGTCACCAACCGGGGCGGGGTGCTCGCCACGATGCAGATGCTGGAGGCGTCCTCGCTGATCGGCCTGATGCGCCGCACCCACGCGCTGGCGGGCCGGGTCGGCACGGTAGCCGGGGTACTCGGTCTCTTCCGCCGGGACGCCGTGCTCGCCGTCGGCGGCTACGACCCCAAGATGGCCACCGAGGACATCGAGCTCACGTGGCGGCTCCTGGAAGCCGGCCACCTGACCGGCTTCGCCCCGCACGCGCTCGTCGGGATGCAGGTCCCGGGGACCGTCCGCAGCATCTGGGCCCAGCGCACCCGCTGGGCCCGCGGCCAGGGCGAGGTCCTGCGCACCCATGCCGGTACGGTCTGCCGCCCCCGCCACTGGCCCCTGTGGCCGATCGCGCTCGAAGCCCTGCTCTCGTATCTCTGGGTCCTGACGATGCTGATCGCCGCAGTCTGGGGTGTCGTGCACTGGGCCACGCATCCCGGGGACACCAAGTTCCGCTGGATGATCGCGTGGGGTGTGGGGATCGCGGTCGTCGCGCTGCTGCAGATCGCGATCGCCGTGGCCGTCGAGCGGCGCCTGGACCCTCGGCTCCCGTACGCCTGCCTGCTGCTGCCGCTCTACCCGCTCGCGTACTGGACGATCAACGCCCTCGCCGCGATCACCGCCCAGACCAGGGGACTCCTGCACGGGCCGCGCGAGCGCCGGGTCGTCTGGGACCTGCCACGAGACTCGACGCAGCCGTGACCGGGGGACGCGCGAGGTCATGGCTGCGGGACACCGTCCGCGGTGGGCGGGCTTCCTCGCGGCTGCGGGACACCGTCCACGGTGGGCGGGCGTCCTCGCGGCTGCGGCACACCGTCCACGGTGGGCGGGCGTCCTCGCGGCTGCGGCAGACGCTCCGGATCCGGCCCGGTGGGCGCGGCACGTCTTGGCTGCGGCACACGGTCCGGGTCCGGCCCGTGCCGGTGGACCGCGCGCTGGTGGTACGCGGTGCGCTGGGCATGCTGGTGCCGCTTGCCGCGGGCCAGTTGGCCGGGCGCCCCGACCTCGG
>NZ_JBEPEW010000017.1:0-88161 GCF_040300965.1 Streptomyces mesophilus
CGACGACGACCGTGGTGCCCGCCGCGGCGCAGGCGGTGAGCACCCGGTCGAGCAGGGCGCGCCCGCCCACTTGCACGCGGGCTTGTCGACTCCCCCGAGGCGCTTGGCCGCGCCCCCGGCGAGCACTACGGCGTCATACGTGGTCACCCGACGAGTATGGCCGCGCGTTGGATCTTTGCTACCCCTGCGGAGGGCCCGGGTGCGGCGGGACTTAGGTCACACCCTGACCCTGCCGGTATTCGAAGCGCCGCCGGGCGCGCCGGGGGCGCCGGGCGCGACGAATAGGAGCGCCTGCCGGGCGCGACGAATAGGAGCACCCGGAAACCCCGGGACACCCGCACCAAAAAGCCCAGCCCCCACCACCCCAGCCACCACCCCAGCCCTCACCCCACCCCTCACAACGACCGCAGCAACACCGCCGGCTGCTCGACGCAGTCCGCCACGTACCGCAGGAACCCGCCCGCCGTACCGCCGTCGCACACCCGGTGGTCGAAGGTCAGCGACAGCTGGACCACCTTGCGTACCGCCAACTCCCCCTGGTGCACCCAGGGCTTGGCCACGATCCGCCCGATCCCGAGCATCGCGGCCTCGGGGTGGTTGATGATCGGTGTGGAGCCGTCGACGCCGAACACCCCGTAATTGTTCAGCGTGAAAGTGCCACCCGTGAGATCGGCCGGAGTGAGCCGCCCCGCCCGGGCCTCCTCGGTCAGCCGGGCGAACTCACCGCTCAGCGACTCGGCGCCCCTGGACTGCGCATCCTTCACCACCGGCACGACGAGCCCGCGCTCGGTCTGCGCGGCGAAGCCCAGATGCACCCGGTCCAGCCGCACGATCTCGCGCGCGGCCGTGTCCACCGTGGAGTTGAGCTCCGGGTAGCGGTCGAGCGCGGCCGTGCAGATCCGGCCGAAGAGCGCGAGCAGCGAGATCTTCGGCCCGCCCACCGCGTTCATCGCCGCCCGCGCGGTCATCAGCTCGGTGGCGTCCGCGTCCACCCAGACGGTCACCTCGGGGATCTCGCGCCGGCTGCGGGACAGCTTGTCGGCCACGGCACCGCGCACCCCGCGCAACGGTGTCCGTGTCTCCCCGTGCGCAGGCACGGGCTCGGCCGGTACGGCGGCGGTCCGCTGTCCGGCGGCCCGTACGGCGTACTCGACATCGGCACGCAGGATCAGCCCGTCCGGCCCCGAGCCGGTCAACTCCCGCAGGTCGAGCCCGTTCTCACGCGCCAGCCGGCGGACGAGAGGAGAGATCACCGGCACGGGTCCCTCGGCCGCGGGCGAGCCACCGGACGGACGGCCGGGCGTCTGCCCCGGAACCCCGTCGAGCGGCGCTGAACCGACGGAAGGTGCCGGACCGACGGAAGGTGCCGCACCGACGGAAGGTGCCGGAGCAACCGCAGGCGCCGGAGCAACCGGCGGCGCGGAACCGACTGGCGGCGCGGAACCGACTACGGACGAAGCCGGCCGCACCCGTCGCCGACGAGCAGGCGCGGCACCCGTCCCGTACCCGACCAGCACATTCCCCGACCCCTCGGCCTCACCGTCCGACGACGACGCCGTATCCGCGGCCGCGGCACCCGCGTCGGAAGGAGCCGAAGCCCCCACCGCCACCGTCAACAGCGGGGCACCGACCGGAAGTTCCGAACCCTCCTCGCCGAAGCGGGCCGTCACCACCCCCGCGTAGGGGCAGGGCACCTCGACCATCGCCTTGGCCGTCTCCACCTCGACCACCGGCTGGTCGATCGCGACCACCTCGCCCACGGACACCAGCCAGCGGACGATCTCCGCCTCCGTGAGTCCCTCGCCGAGGTCGGGCAGCTTGAACTCGAGGACCTGTGCCATCAGCTCATTCCCCCATCCGACGCGGCCGGCCCATCCGACCCGTCCGCTTCCCACTGCAGCCGCGCCACCGCGTCCAGGATCCTGTCGACCCCGGGCAGATGGTGGCGCTCCAACATGGGCGGCGGATAAGGAATGTCGAACCCGGCGACGCGCAGCACCGGCGCCTCCAGATGGTGGAAGCACCGCTCGGTGACCCGCGCGGCGATCTCGCCACCGGGACCGCCGAAGCCACCCGACTCGTGCACGACCACCGCACGCCCCGTCCTGCGCACGGACGCGCAGACCGTCTCGTCGTCGAACGGCACGAGCGAGCGCAGATCGACGACTTCGAGGTCCCATCCCTCGGCCCGCGCGGCCTCGGCCGCCTCCATGCAGACCGGGACCGAGGGCCCGTACGTGAGCAGCGTCGCGCTGCGACCCCGTCGGCGCACCACGGCCCTGCCTATCGGCTCAACGGACGTGGGCGCCTCGGGGTTCCAGGAATCCTTCGACCAGTAGAGCCGCTTGGGCTCCAGGAAGATCACCGGGTCGTCGGAGGCGATCGACGCACGCAGCAGGCCGTACGCGTCCTCGACCGTGGCCGGTGTGACGACATGCAGGCCCGGGGTCGCGATGTAGTACGCCTCGGAGGAGTCGCTGTGGTGCTCGACGCCGCCGATACCGCCGCCGTACGGCACACGGATGGTCAGCGGCAGACTCATCGCGCCCTTGGTGCGGTTGCGCATCTTGGCCACATGCGAGATCAGCTGCTCGAACGCCGGGTACGCGAACGCGTCGAACTGCATCTCCACGACCGGCCGAAGGCCGTACATGGCCATGCCGACCGCGGTACCGAGGATCCCGGCCTCGGCGAGCGGGGTGTCCGTCACGCGGTCCTCGCCGAACTCCTTGGCGAGCCCGTCGGTGATCCGGAAGACCCCGCCGAGCGCGCCGACGTCCTCACCCATCACATGGACGGACGGATCCTCGGCGAGCGAGTCCCGCAGCGCCCGCTGCAGGGCCTGCGCCATGGTGGCGGGCTTCGTCCGGGAGGCCCCCGAAAGGCCGACTGCCGTGCTCATCGCTCCTGCTCCGCTTCCAGCTCGGCCCGCAACTGCTCGGCCTGCTCGCGCAGTTGGGTGGTCTGCTGCGCGTATACGTGGGTGAACAGATCCATCGGGTCGAGCACCGGATCCGCGTTCATCCCCTGGCGCAGTGCGGCCGCGAACTCCTCCGCGGAGTCCCGTACGGCCTTGATCCGCTCGTCGTCGAGCAGCCCGCGGCCGGTCAACTCCCGCTCCATCAGGGCGACCGGGTCATGCGCGCGCCAGACCTCGACCTCGGCGTCGTCCCGGTACCGGGTCGCGTCGTCGGCGTTGGTGTGCGCGTCCATGCGATACGTCACGGCCTCGACGAGCGTCGGACCGTGGCCGGCCCGCGCATTGCGTACGGCCTCGCTCAGGACCTCGTGCACCGCGGCCGCGTCATTGCCGTCGACCAGGCGGCCCGGCATCCCGTAGCCGACGGCCTTGTGGGCCAGCGATGGGGCGGCGGTCTGCTTGGCGAGCGGCACGGAGATCGCGAAGCCGTTGTTCTGCACGAGGAAGACGACCGGGGCCTTCCATACGGCCGCGAAGTTCAGCGCCTCGTGGAAGTCGCCCTCGCTGGTGCCGCCGTCGCCGACCATGGCGAGCGCCACGACGTCGTCGCCCTTGAGGCGCGCGGCGTGCGCGAGCCCCACCGCGTGCGGGAGCTGGGTGGCGAGCGGGGTGCTCAGGGGGGCTATGCGGTGTTCGTACGGGTCATAGCCCGTGTGCCAGTCGCCGCGCAGCAGACCGAGGGCCTGCACGGGGTCGAGCCCGCGGGCCACGGCGGCGAGGGTGTCGCGATAGCTGGGGAAGAGCCAGTCCTGCTCCTCGAGGACCAGGGCGGCGGCGACCTCGGCGGCCTCCTGGCCGGTGGTCGACGGGTAGACGGCGAGGCGGCCCTGCTTGGTGAGGGCGGTCGCCTGCGCGTTGTAGCGCCGGCCGCGCACCAACTCCCCGTACAGCTTCAGCAACAGAGCGGAGTCGGACTTGTCCGCGGCGCTCGTGCCGAGGACCCGGTACGGCTCCGGGTCCGGCAGCAGCGGGGCAGGGTCCGTGCGGGGCTTCCAGGCGGGCGGCGGCGTGGGCTGGTGGACCCCCCGCTGCTCCATCACCGGTGTGCCGTGATCTGTACGCGTGGACACCGCTTGCACCTCCTTGTGGGAGCGGCTCGGCGGCTCCTCGTGGGAGCTGCCTCGGGCAGCGCGGTTGTGATGCGCCTCACCAACCGATTGTTCGGTCGCCGACACATTTTGGCTACAGGCCCCTCCAGGCTGTGGACAAACGGTTCTCCACAGCCTGGGATAGATGCATTACGTCCATGGTAGGGAGGCGGGGGGACATGGCATCTGAACGAATGGCCGAGGACGGATCCTCGAGACCCCCGGAGGCCACGCAGGCCGGGGGCGTACCGGACTCCCCCGAGGCCGAGATCCCACCGCGCCCGCTGGACTCGATCGACCGGTCGATCCTGCGGATGCTGCAGACGGACGGTCGCGCCTCGATACGCTCCGTGGCCGAACACGTGCACGTCTCACGCGCCAATGCGTACGCCCGTATCAACCGCTTGATCGAGGACGGCGTGATCCGCGGCTTCGGTGCCCGGGTCAACCACGAGCGCGCGGGCCAGGGCGCATCCGCCTACATCACCCTGAAGATCGTCCAGAACTCGTGGCGCACGGTCCGCGAACAGCTGCGCGCGCTGCCGGGCGCGGCCCATATCGCCCTGGTCAGCGGTGACTTCGACGTTCTGCTCCTGGTCCACACCCCGGACAACCGCACGCTGCGCGAGCTCGTCCTGACCAGACTCCAGTCCATGCCGGAGATCCTGAGCACGCGCACGCTCCTGGTCTTCGAGGAGACGGATCTGGATCCTGAGGCGTGAGGGCCGACGGGCGGATACGCCGCGTGTGAGGCTCTGCCCGCCGCGTGCTCGCGCGTGCGGTGTCGTGGTGGGTCGGTGCCGGGTCTGCGGGGCACGCATGCCGCACCCAGGCCGTCCGTACACCGGAGGTCCGCGGTCCTCAGTCCTCCACTCGCAGCCCCCGGAACGCCAACTGCACCACGGCGTCCGCGATTTCCGCTCCGTCCGCACCCCGGGCCTCCGGGCGGAACCACTCCACCAGCGAGTTGATCATCCCGAAGAGCAGCCGCGTCGCGAGCCGGGCCTCCACGTCGCCGCGCAGATCGCCCTCGGCGATGGCGGCCTTGAGCAGATCCGCGACCCGGTGGTCGAAGTCCCGTCGGCGGTCCATCGCCCAGCGTTCGGTCTCGGTGTTGCCGCGGACGCGCAGCAGCAGCGTCACATACGGGAGTTCGGTGGTCAGTACGCCGACCATGCGCCGCGTGACGTGCTCGAGCCGGTCCACCGCACGGCCCTCGCACGCCTCGGGCTCGTCGAGGATGCCGAAGAGCCCGTCGAGCGCGCGGCTCACGGCGCGGCGCAGGAGCTCCTCCTTGCCGGCGACGTGGTGGTAGATCGAGGACTTGGAGATCCCGGCGGCCTTGGAGAGGTGCTCCATGGAGGTGCCGTCGTATCCGCGCTCGATGAAGACCTGCACGGCCACGGCGAGGAGCGTCTCGGGGGTGTACGTGTCGCGTCTGGCAGTGGTCATAGCAGGTCCCCGTACTCCATGGGATCGACCCGGCCGAGCAGGCCCGGGGTGGGTCCGTAGCGGCCGGTGGGGTGGTACGTGTGCAGGTTGCGCAGCACGCTCGCGATGCGCAGCTCACCCGTCTCGGCGGCCCAGTCGAGCAGCCGGACCGGGTAGTTGACGCCGAGCCGCATCGCGGTGTCGACGTCCTCCTGGTGCGCGACCTCGCGGGCGACGGCGTCGGCAGCCAGATCGATCAGCATCGCCATGGTGCGGGCCACGATCATGCCGGGCACATCCGGGATGTACGTGACCTTCTTGCCCAGCGCCTGGAAGAAGCCGGCCGCCTCGGACCTGGCCCCCTGCCCGGTGTGCGGACCGGTGGCCAGGGCGATGCGCGTGGCCGCCGCGTAGTCGAAGGACCAGTCGAAGACCAGGACGTCCTCGGCCTGGTACACCCCGGCGGGCAGGCCGTCGGTCGGGAACAGCAGCCCACCGCCCGGCAGTTCGATGTGCGGCTCGGCGTCGTCCTCGGCCTCGACGCCGATACCGGCCTGCCGGGCAAGCTTCACCAGCGCCTTGGCCGGGCCGAGGTCTCCATGGACGGTGATGCTCGCGGGCGCGTCCGCCGGCGGCTCCGTACGCGGTTCGGGACGCGCCGCCCCCTCCTCGTACGAGAACCATCCCTGACCGGACTTGCGGCCCAACCGGCCCGACTGGACGAGCCGTTGCTGCGCCAGGGACGGCGTGAACTTGGGGTCCTGGAAGAAGGACTCCCAGACCGAGCGCGTCACCGCCTCGTTGACGTCCTGGCCGATCAGATCGGTGAGCTCGAAGGGCCCCATCTTGAAGCCGCCGCACTCGCGCAGCACCGCGTCGAGGGTGGCGGGGTCGGCGGCGCGCTCCTCGTACAGGCGGAACGCTTCCGCGTAGAAGGGGCGGGCGATGCGGTTCACGATGAACCCGGGGGTGTCGGCCGAGCGGACCGGGGTCTTGCCCCAGGCGCGGGCGATGTCGTACGCGCGGGACGCGGCGGCCTCGTCGGTCGCGTGCCCGCTGACGATCTCGACGAGGGGCAGCAGCGGCGCGGGGTTGAAGAAGTGCATGCCGACGAACCGGCCGGGGACGCGCAGGGCGCCGGCGATCGCGGTGACGGAGAGGGAGGAGGTGTTCGTGGCGAGCAGACAGTCGTCGGAGACGGTCTTCTCGAGCTCCTTGAAGAGGTCCTGCTTCACTGCGAGTTGCTCGGTGACGGCCTCGATGACCAGGCCGCAGTCGAAGAGCGCGCCGAGGGACGTGACGGGCACGAGTCGCGACCGTGCCTGATGGCGGGCCCCGGAGGTCAGACGGCCCTTCTCCACCAGACGGTCCAGGCGCGCCGTGATGTCACCGACCGCCTCCTTGGCCCGGCCCGGCGCCGCATCGTGCAGATACACGTGATGGCCGGCCAGGAGCGCGACCTGGGCGATGCCCTGGCCCATGGTGCCGGTGCCGATGACGGCCACGGACAGGGCGGTCGGCACGGGCACGCGGTCCCGCACGGGCCCGGACTCGGGCGTGCGGTCCTCCGGCTGCGAGGCGGCGCGGTCGCTTGCTGTCATGTCCGCGATCCTCCCGTATGGGTTTTCCACAGGTTCCCCGGACCCCCTTGTCCCGACCGATCGTTCGGTTACTCTAGCTCTCGTCGCACCTCCCTGCCCAGCAGCTCTCACCGCGCCGCTGCCCAGCAGCGCCGCACGCCCGTCACCGTCCAAGCTCACCGGTTCACCGTCGAACCGGCATGAGGAGGAGTTGGTCTCCATGGCCGCCGCCGAGCTCACCGCTCAACAGCTGACCGAGAAGCACAACCCCACGCTCTTCAAGGCGCTGGACGCCATCGCCACACGCGCCTACTGGTCGCCGCACCCCGAGCACCCCAAGGCGTACGGAGAGGGCTCCCCCTTCGAAGGCAGCCTGAGCGCCGCTGACGGCAAGGCCGCCTTCGACGCGCTACTCGGCAGCCGGATCGACCTGGGCCAGCCGGGCACCGACGGCTGGACGGGCGGCTCCGAGAACGGTGAAGTCTCGCCGTACGGCATCGAGTTGGGCATCGAGTATCCGCACGCGGATCCGGACGTGCTGCTGCCCGCGATGCGCGCGGCGATCCCCGCCTGGCGCGACGCCGGGCCCGAGCTGCGCGCCGTCGTCTGCCTGGAGATCCTGGCGCGGATCAGCGCGCGCACCCATGAGTTCGCGCACGCGGTCATGCACACCAGCGGCCAGGCCTTCATGATGGCGTTCCAGGCCGGCGGGCCGCACGCCCAGGACCGGGGCATGGAGGCAGTCGCGTACGCCTATGCCGAGCAGGTGCGCACGCCGGGTGCGGCGGAGTGGAGCAAGCCGCAGGGCAAGCGGGATCCGCTCAACCTCAGCAAGCAGTTCACGGCCGTGCCGCGCGGTATCGCGCTCATGATCGGCTGCAACACCTTCCCGACGTGGAACGGGTATCCGGGCCTCTTCGCCTCCCTCGCCACCGGCAACCCGGTGGTGGTCAAGCCCCACCCGCGCGCGGTCCTGCCGCTCGCGCTCACCGTGCAGGTGGCCCGCGAGGTGCTCGCCGAGGCGGGCTTCGACCCCAACCTGGTGTGTCTCGCCACCGAGAACCCGGGCGAGGGCATCGCCAAGACCCTGGCGGTACGGCCGGAGATCCGGATCATCGACTACACCGGCTCCACCGCCTTCGGCGACTGGCTGGAGACCAACGCCCGCCAGGCACAGGTCTACACGGAGAAGGCCGGCGTCAACACGGTCGTCATCGACTCGACCGCCAACTACAAGGGAATGCTCTCCAACCTGGCGTTCTCCCTCTCCCTCTACAGCGGCCAGATGTGCACGACCCCGCAGAACCTGCTGATCCCCCGCGACGGCATCACCACGGACGCCGGCCCCAAGTCGTACGACGAGGTGGTCACGGACATCGCCGGCGCGGTCTCCGGACTGCTCGGCGACGACGCCCGGGCGAACGCGCTGCTCGGCGCGCTGGTCAACCCGGATGTGAAGGCCCGCCTGGAGGCGGCACCCGGCCTCGGTGAACTCGCCCTGGCCACAAGGGAAGTCGAGAACCCGGAGTTCCCGGGCGCGGTCGTGCGCACCCCGGTGATCGTCAAGCTCGACGGCACCAAGCCCGACGCGGAGGCCGCGTACCTCAGCGAGTGCTTCGGCCCGGTCTCCTTCGCGGTCGCGGTCGACTCATCGGCCGACGCGGTGGAGCTGCTGAGGCGCACGGTGCGGGACAAGGGCGCGATGACGGTCGGCGCGTACACCACGTCGGACGAGGTGGAGCGCGCCGTGGAGGAGGCCTGCCTGGAGGAGTGCGCCCAGCTCTCGCTGAACCTGACGGGCGGGGTATACGTCAACCAGACAGCTGCCTTCTCCGACTTCCACGGCTCGGGCGGCAACCCGGCAGCAAACGCGGCCCTGTGCGACGGAGCGTTCGTGTCGAACCGGTTCAGGGTGGTGGAGGTGCGCCGGGAGGCCAAGTAGGCCGGCCTGCTAGTGGGGTGCAGGGGGCGCAGCCCTCGCTGGGGGTGCTTGGGGCAGCGCCCCAAGAAAACAACCCACCCCCGCACCGCCCGCGCCCGCACCCCGACCCGCACCGGCACCGGCACCGGCACCGGCACCGCTCAACCGAACTCGTGCCCCGCCGACCAGTGGAACAGGGTCATCCCCACGCTGGTCGCCAGGTTGTAGCTGGACACCTGCGACCGCATCGGCAGGGACACCAAGTGGTCGGCCCGGTCCCGCAGTTCGGGCGAGATCCCGCTGCGCTCCGAGCCGAAGGCGAGCAACGCATCGTCGGGCAGCGCGTACGAGCGGATGTCCTCGCCCTCGGGATCGAGGGCGAACAACGGCCCGGCCGGCAGCTCCGGCACGCTCAACTGCTCGACGGCAGTGGCGAAGTGCAGCCCCGCCGCTCCCCGTACGACTGTGGAGTGCCACGGGTCCAACGGACCCGTGGTGACCACCCCGGTCGCCCCGAACCCGGCTGCGAGACGGATCACGGCCCCCGCGTTGCCGAGGTTGCGCGGCTGGTCGAGCACGACGACCGGCGCACGGCGCGCGGTGTCGGACAGCGCCGCGAGCCGCGCGGTACGGGAGGGCCGTACCGCCAGCGCCGCGATCCGCGTCGGATGCAGCCGCGGCACCAGCGTGCGCAGCACGTCATCGGGGACGTCCACGGCCCGCGCGCCCAGCGCCCCGGCGACATCCGGAGCGAGGTCCGCGGCGAGGTCGAGAGCACCCTGCCGGTCCGACGTGAGCACGAGCGGAATCTCCGCGCCGAAGCGCAGAGCGTGCTTCAGGGCGTGGAAGCCGTCGAGGAGCACGCAGTCGTCGGCGTGGGTACGCCATCGTCGTACGACATCCGTGCTCTGCGTACCGGCCTTGCCCGCGCTCATGGCGTGCAGCCTACGCGCGCGCACGGCCTACGCGCGCAAGCTCCCCTATGCGCGCACGCTCGCCCTACGCGCGCGCGTGCTCGACGCTTTCCGGCTCCCGCTCCGGCCGGGCGGCCTCCTCGTCCGTCCGCTGCGCGGGCAGTTCCACACCACGCCGCCGGGGCAGCACCCGGTCCCGTACCCGCGTGGTGAGACGTTCGAGCCGGCGCAGGAAGGTGGTCGGCAGGAAGACCGCGTCCGCGGCGATCATCGCAAGCGAGAAGAACGGCAGGCCGAGGATCACCGCGATCACCGCATGCTCGGTGATCATCGCGGCGAGCAGCACGTTCTTCACGCGCCGGTTGAAGAGCGTGAAGGGGAAGGCGACCTGGACCGCGACCGTGCCGTAAGTGATCAGAAGCAGCGGCAGGGCGAACGAGGAGAGCAGCTCGGAAAGGGCGGGCCAGGGCGAGAAATAGTCGAGGTGCAGCGGGTAGTGCACCGCCGTGCCGTCCTGCCAGCGGCTGCCCTGGATCTTGTACCAGCCGGCCGTGGCGTAGATCAGACAGGCCTCGGCCATGATCACGACCAGCGCCGTGTTGTGCAGCAGATTGCGGACGACATCCGCCAGGATGCGCGGCTGCTCACTCCCGTACCGCCTGACGCACCAGCTCAGGGCGGTCCCGAGCCAGACGCCCCACAACAGGTACGGGATGATCGGCAGATTCCAGGGGAGCTCGGTCTGCCAGTCGAACCTGCCGGTGAACGTTCCGAAGAGCAGCAGCCCGCCGAGCACCGTCCACAGAAGGGGACCGACCCGGTCCTCGCCCTCGGGCCCCCGGACCGCACGCCGTGCGTCGAGGGACCAGACCCGGCCGCACTGCGTGAAGACCAGGTAGATGGCCATGAGATGGATGACGTTGTCGCCGCCGTCGCCCATGAACACGCTGCGGTTCTGCAGCGACAGCACCCCGACCATGAAGAGCACGGACATCGTCCGGGTCCGCCACCCCACCAGGAGCAGGGCGCTGGACAGCACGGCCACGAGGTAGACGAACTCGAACCAGCCGCGCCCGTCGTCCCACATCAGCACGGTGAAGGCGCGGTTGTCCGCGATCAGCTGCTGCGCCATGTCCCAGCCCCACGGCCCCTCGGGACCATAGAGCTCATGGCGGTGCGGGAACTCGCGCAGCAGGAAGAGCAGCCAGGTCAGCGCGAAGCCGATCCGGATGACGGCGCTCTGATACGGGCCCAGCGCGGCGCCCGTGACCCGCAGCACGCCGTTGGCCACGGACTGGTCGAAGCGGCGCTTCGCCAGGGGCTGCGCGTGGGTGTTGGTCAACGGCGGTTCGTGGCTGTTGCCCAACGGCGGTTCGTGGCTGGTCATCTCGTGGCTGCTCATCGGGCGCTCGTGGCTGCTCATCGGCCGCTCGGGGCTGCTCATCGGGCGCTCACCTCACGGTCGCGGGACGTGATCGTCCACCAGGGCAGCTCACGGAAGGACGGCTTCGAGTCGATCTTCTCCGCGCTCCACTTGGGCGGCTGCACGTTGGTCGTGGAGGAGCGCAGCTGAATGCGTTCCACAGTGCCGCCGAGCGGTTCGCGGTCGAAGCGGAGCAGAGCGATCCGGCGGAGATAGCGCTCGGAGAGGTCGCCGCGCAGACCGTTCGAGACGTTCTCGCTGGTGTGCGAGCCGTTGTAGAAGTCCCAAGCGCGGCGCAGTTCGTTCTGCTCCGTGTGGCTGGGCAGCAGATTGCCGTCGATCGCGGCACCGTCCTGTGCGGAGAGGTTGATCCACCCGGTCGTCCGCAGGTGCCCGCCCTCCGTGCGCACCGTGGCGCGGGCGTGGACGGCGACGTTCTGCTGCAGCGGGTTGGGTGCGAACAGCTTCCAGTTCTGCTCGAACTCCGGGTAGATCCAGCCGTCCACCGCTTCCCCGTACTCCCTGGAAGCACTGTTCGACGGGGCCACGTGCAGAAACACCATGCCGAGATGCACCGCACCGACCACCGCGACCACGGCGAGGACCAGGGCGGCGGCCAGCTGGTAGGGGAGGGTGAGGGCGGTGAGCCCGCCTGTTGCACCGGGTTCGCCGGACAGACCCCGCCCTCCCGGGGGCCGAGCCCCTTGAAGGCTATCGGCACCCACTGACAACGCCGGGCCCGCCGGCGCCGGGTCCGCCTCGGGCCTGGGCGGCGGGCTGACTTCCGGGCTGTGGTCGGTCCGGTCGGACGCGGACGCCGACGGACCCTCCGCTGCGGACGGACCCTCCGCTGCGGACGGAGCCGCGGTTTCGGACCCCGGGCCCGCGCCCGTGTCCTCGTCGTACGCGTCCATTCCGCCCCGTTCCCCATCCGCCTCTGCCGCTACGGGTCGGAACGGTACTCAGCGTCGGTCGCCACGCACAGCTCTCGTGACGTTATCCACAGGGTTGACACCCTACGGCCGCCGGTCCCACCATGGAAACCAAGCGAACCGAACGATCGGTCGGTAGATTGATCAAGGCGACCGCGAAGACGCGGGCAGCCCAGGATCGAGTGCCGAGGCAAGGGGGCCGGGCATGGCGACGGTGACAGACGCTGGTCAGACGGCGGTGGACGCTGACCGTACGGCGGTGTTCGACGCCGCCGTGGCCGCCGACGAGCGGATCGAACCGCGGGACTGGATGCCCGACGCGTACCGCGCGACGCTGGTGCGCCAGATCGCGCAGCACGCGCACTCCGAGATCATCGGCATGCAGCCCGAGGCCAACTGGATCACGCGCGCGCCCTCACTGCGCCGCAAGGCGATCCTGATGGCCAAGGTCCAGGACGAGGCGGGCCACGGGCTGTACCTCTACAGCGCCGCCGAAACCCTCGGGACCAGCCGCGAAGAGCTCCTCGACAAGCTGCACGCGGGCCGCCAGAAGTACTCCTCGATCTTCAACTACCCCACCTTGACCTGGGCCGACGTCGGCGCGATCGGCTGGCTCGTGGACGGTGCGGCGATCACCAACCAGGTGCCGATCTGCCGCTGTTCCTACGGTCCTTACGCCCGCGCGATGGTGCGGATCTGCAAGGAGGAGTCCTTCCATCAGCGCCAGGGCTTCGAGCTGCTGCTCACGCTCAGCCGCGGCACCGAGGCACAGCACGCGATGGCGCAGGACGCGGTGAACCGCTGGTGGTGGCCGTCGCTGATGATGTTCGGCCCGCCGGACGACGAGTCCTCGCACTCCGCGCAGTCCATGGCCTGGAAGATCAAGCGCCACTCCAACGACGAGCTCCGCCAGCGCTTCGTCGACATCGCCGTCCCGCAGGCCGAGGCGCTCGGTCTCACCCTCCCCGACCCGGATCTGAAGTGGAACGAGGAGCGGGGGCAGCACGACTTCGGGGCCATCGACTGGACCGAGTTCTGGGATGTCCTCAAGGGCAATGGCCCGTGCAACGAGCAGCGGATCACCCAGCGCCGCAAGGCCCATGAGGACGGCGCCTGGGTACGGGAGGCGGCGGCCGCACACGCCGCGAAGCACACCACGGCACGCAGCGCACAGAACGAGCAGGAGGCAACGGCATGAGCGGCGACTGGCCCTTGTGGGAGGTGTTCGTACGCTCGCGGCGCGGGCTCTCGCACACCCACGCCGGCAGCCTGCACGCACCGGATGCGGAGCTTGCCCTGCGCAATGCCCGCGATCTGTACACGCGGCGCAGCGAAGGCGTCTCGATCTGGGTGGTCCCGTCCACCGCGATCACCGCTTCCTCGCCGGACGAGAAGGACCCGTTCTTCGAGCCGGCCGCCGACAAGCCGTACCGGCACCCGACGTTCTACGAGATCCCGGACGGGGTGAAGCACCTGTGACCGCGACCGTGTCGGGCACGACCGGCGCCGCGCTGGCGCTCGGTGACGACGCCTTGGTGCTCTCCCACCGCCTCGCCGAGTGGGCCGGCCACGCCCCGGTCCTCGAGGAGGAGGTGGCGCTCGCCAATATCGCCCTCGACCTCCTAGGCCAGGCCCGCGTGCTCCTCTCGATGGCCGGCGACGAGGACGAGCTGGCGTATCTCCGCGAGGAGCGCGCCTTCCGCAACCTCCAGCTGGTCGAGCAGCCGAACGGGGACTTCGCCCAGACCATCGTCCGCCAGCTCCTCTTCTCCACCTACCAGCGCTTCCTGTACGAGGCGTTGGCCGGCGATCCCGTCTTCGGGCCGCTCGCCGCCAAGGCGGTCAAGGAGGTGGCATACCACCAGGACCACGCCGAGCAGTGGACGCTCCGCCTGGGCGACGGCACGGATGAGAGCCAGGCTCGGATGCAGCGCGGGCTCGATGCGCTGTGGCGCTACACCGGGGAGATGTTCCGGCCGGTCGACGGCCTCGAGGCGGTCAACTGGCAGGAGCTGGAAGCCCGTTGGCTCTCCTCGGTCACCGCCGTGATCGAGCGGGCCACCCTGCGGGTACCGGAAGGTCCGCGCACCGGGGCGTGGGCCGCGGGCGCGGGACGCGAAGGGCTGCACACGGAGCCGTTCGGGCGGATGCTCGCCGAGATGCAGCATCTGCACCGCAGCCACCCGGGGGCGTCGTGGTGACCGCCGAACGCACCCGCGAACGCACTCCCTTGGAGCAGCGGCTCTGGGAGCTCGCGGGAGCCGTGCCCGACCCCGAGCTGCCGATGGTCACCCTGGGCGACCTCGGGATACTACGCGATCTGCGGATGTTCGGTCCCGGCGAGGTCCGCGTCGAGATCACGCCGACGTATACGGGCTGCCCCGCCGTCGAGGCGATGTCCTGTGACATCGAGGACGTGCTGCATGCCGAGGGCATGCCCGAGGTGACGGTACGGACGGTGCTCGCACCGGCCTGGTCCACGGACGACATCACCGCGGAGGGCCGTCGCAAGCTCTCCGAGGCGGGCATCGCCCCGCCCCGGCCCCAGCCGGCGGACGGTCCGATACCGCTGACGCTCGCCGTGCGCTGCCCGCATTGCGGCTCCATCGATACGGAGCTGCTCAGCCGTTTCTCGTCCACCGCGTGCAAGGCGCTGCGACGGTGCGTGAGCTGCCGTGAACCGTTCGACCACTTCAAGGAGTTGTGATGGGGGCCCCTGCCAAGTCCCGGTTCCACGCTCTGCGCGTGACCGCGGTCGACCGGCTCACAGACGACTCCGTGGCCCTGACCTTCACCGTGCCGCCGGAGCTCCGCGCGGAGTACCGCTATGCGCCGGGCCAGCACCTGGCGATACGGCGCCACGCGGAAGGCGCCGAGATCCGTCGTACGTACTCGGTGTGCTCGCCCGTGCTCGGGGCGGACGGCCCCGCCGAGGTGCGCGTGGGCGTACGCCTGGTCGAGGGCGGCGAGTTCTCCACGTATGCGCACAAGGAGATCGCCGTCGGTGACACGCTCGATGTGATGACCCCAGCGGGCCGGTTCACCCTGGAGCCGAGGCCGGGGCACTTCGCCGCGGTCGTCGGCGGCAGTGGCATCACGCCGGTGCTGTCCATCGCCGCCACGCTTCTCGCGCGGGAGCCGGAGGCTCGTTTCTGTCTGATACGGAGCGATCGCAGCGCTGCCTCGACGATGTTCCTGGAGGAGGTGGCGGACCTCAAGGACCGTTATCCACAGCGCTTCCAGCTGGTCACCGTGCTGTCGCGGGAGGAGCAGCAGGCTGGGCTCCCGTCGGGGCGGCTCGACGAGGAGCGGCTGACCGGGCTGCTCCCCGCGCTGCTGCCCGTCGAGCGGATCGACGGATGGTTTCTGTGCGGACCGTTCGGCCTGGTGCAGGGCGCCGAGCGCGCGCTGCGGGGGCTCGGGGTGGAGCGGGCGCGGATCCACGAGGAGATCTTCCATGTGGACTCCGGTACGGCCCCGGCGTCCTCGCAGGTGCCCGTCGTGGCGCACAGCCGGGTGACGGCGCAGCTCGACGGACGGTCGGGGAGCTGGCCGGTCCAGGACGGCGAGTCCCTTCTGGAGACCGTCCTGCGCAACCGTCCGGACGCTCCGTATGCCTGCAAGGGCGGGGTCTGCGGCACCTGCCGCGCCTTCCTGGTCTCCGGTGAGGTGCGGATGGACCGCAACTATGCGCTGGAGCCGGAAGAGACGGACGCGGGCTATGTCCTTGCCTGCCAGTCCCATCCGGCCACGGAGCAGGTGGAGTTGGACTTCGACCGCTGAGGTCCCCGCCAGGCCGGGCCGGGCATTGCCGGGTGGGCCCTCCCCCTCGCGGTGGGGGTATCCCCATCGTGGTGGGGCCATCCCGTCGCGAATGGGGGCGATCCCGCAGTGGCTGGGGGGCGATCCCAGCGTGATGGGGCCATCCCACCCCGATGTGGGATCCCACCCTGGTGTGGATCCCACCCTGGTGTGCGATCCCGCCCCGGTGTGCGATCCCGCCCCGGTGTGCGATCCCGCTCCGGCGGGGCCATTCCAATCCGCTAGAACCTGTTCTATCTTGACGGTCCGTCAGATGGCGGTGCCCGTATGGCCGGGCGCCGCCGGACAGAGCCGGCGCGCACGGGAGGACAGGCAGTGGACTTCGACTTCACCGAAGAGCAGCAGGCGGCCGTCGAGGCGGCCAAGGCGGTCTTCGCCGGCGTGGACGTGGACGCGGTGCCGAGCCCGGCCCTGACCCCGGGAGCCGTCGCCGACGACTTCGACCGCGCGCTGTGGGCCAAGCTCGCCGAGGCGGACGTGCTGAGTCTGCTGCTCTCGGACGAGTACGACGGGGCGGGCCTCGACGCCATCGCCCTCTGCCTCGTACTGCGCGAATCGGCGAAGGTCCTTGCGCGCGTACCGCTTCTGGAGTCCAGCGCGGCCGCCAAGACCATTGAGATGTACGGGAGTTCCGAGGCAAAGGCCCGGATCCTGCCGGGCGTTGCCGACGGCACCACGGTCCTGACCGTCGCCGCCAACGGCCGCACCGGCCACGACAGTGCCGAACTCGCCGTCTCCGCACGCCCCGACGACACCGACTGGGTGCTCGACGGACTGCAGACCGGGGTGCCGTGGGCGCACACCGCCGACTACACGGTCGTTCCCGCTCACACCACCGACGGCCGCACCGTGCTCGCGCTCGTGCCCCGGGTCCACGACGGGCTCACGCTCGCCGAACAGTTCTCCACCTCGGGCGAACGCTTCGCCGAACTCCGCCTGGAGTCCGTACGGATCCCCGCCACAAACGTCATCGACGCCGACGGCGCCTGGGAGTCCCTGCACCAGCTGCTCGCGACCGGTACGTGTGCGCTGGCGCTCGGCCTCGGCGAGGGTGTGCTGGGCATGACCAGCGAATACACCAGCAAGCGGGAGCAGTTCGGGCACCCGGTGGCCACATTCCAGGCGGTGGCCATGCAGGCCGCGGACCGCTTCATCGATCTGCGCGCCATGGAGGTCACCCTCTGGCAGGCGGCCTGGCGTATCTCCACGGGCGCGGGCGGTGCGCTGCCGGCCGCGGGCGATATCGCGGTGGCGAAGATCTGGGCCTCGGAAGGCGTCCGCAGGGTCGTGCAGACCGCCCAGCATCTGCACGGCGGCTTCGGCGCCGACACCGACTACGCGCTGCACCGCTATCACGCCTGGGCCAAGCAGCTGGAGCTGTCGCTCGGGCCGGCCGCGGCCCACGAGGAGGCCCTCGGCGAGCTCCTTGCCACGCACACCCTCGCCTGAGGGCCTGAGCATGCCGAAGCCGGGCACCCGTTCGCAGGTGCCCGGCTTGTCCGCGGGAACTCGGACGACGAAGCTCAGACGACGAAGCCCGGCTGCCCCTTGTCGTCCACGACGGGCCGGCCGGCCGTGTGCCAGGACTCCATACCGCCGGCGACGTTGACCGCGTCGATGCCCTGCTGCACGAGGTACATCGTCACCTGGGCGGAGCGCCCGCCGGAGCGGCAGATGACGTTCACCTTGCCGTCCTGCGGCGCCGCCTCGGTCAACTCGCCGTAGCGGGCGACGAATTCACTCATGGGGATGTGCAGCGCGTGCGGGGCGTGGCCCGCCTGCCACTCGTCGTCCTCACGGACGTCCACCAGGAAGTCGCTGTCGTTCAGCGCGTCGACGCCGACCGTGGGCACACCAGAACCGAAAACCATGCCCCGACGCTACCCGACCACGCGCCCGCCCCGGCCCCGGCCTCGGCCCGGCCGGAGCTGCCCGCCGCACCGGCCCGGACTCAGCGATCCGGATCCGCCCAGCCGGAGCCACCCGCGCACGACCAGCCGGCGCGGGCTGGCGGCCCTGGCTGTCGGCGCGGACGGGCGCCGCGTCAGCCCGGCCGGAGCCGTCCGCATCGGCTACTGCGCGAGCGACGCCAGCTCCGCCTCACGCTCGCCGACCTGCGCGATCAGCTGCTCGGCGATCTGCTCGAGCAGGCGGTCCGGGTCGTCGGGGGCCATCCGCAGCATGGACCCGATCGGGCCCTCCTCCAGATCGCGTGCGACCACGGACAGGAGCTCCTTGCGCCGTGCAAGCCACTCGAGGCGCGCGTACAGCTCCTCGCTCTCACTGGGCTGCTGCTCGGGCGGTACGGGCCCGGCAGCCCACTCCTCGGTGAGCTCGCGAAGCAGCGGCTCGTCGCCTCGGGCGTAGGCGGCATTGGCCCGGGCGATGAACTCGTCACGCCGGGCCCGCTCCTTGTCGTCCTGGGCCAGGTCCGGGTGGGCTTTGCGTACGAGGTCGCGGTAGAGCTTGCGGGCCTCATCGCTGGGCCGCACCCGCTCGGGCGCCCGCACCGGCTGCTCGTTGAGCATCGCGGCGGCTTCGGGGGAGAGGCCGTCGGAGTCGATCCACTCGTTGAACAGCTCGGACACATCGGGCATCGGCAGCACCCGGGCACGCAGCTCCTGGGCGGTCCGCAGGTCGTCCGGGTCTCCGGTGCGCGCGGCCTTCGCCTCGGCGATCAGGGCGTCGAGCTCTTCGAGCCGGGCGTACATGGGGCCGAGCTTCTGGTGGTGCAGTCGTGAGAAGTTCTCCACCTCGACGCGGAAGGTCTCGACGGCGATCTCGTACTCGATCAGGGCCTGCTCGGCCGCCCGCACGGCCCGCTCGAGCCGGGCCTCGGGCCGCTCCTGCCCAGCGTCCTGCGGCGGTACGGGCTCGTCAGCTTCCGGGGTCGTCACCCGTCCAGCCTAGGCCACCCGCCACCGCGCCCTGCCCTGTATGCCGTACCGGCCGGGGCGCCGGTGAGCGACCTGGGCACCGCCCCACCTCCGCGCCCCTTCCCTCAACGCGTGCCTCGGCTCCTGTGCCCCCTCCATCCCGGTGCTCACGTCTGCGGCTTCGCCCTGAGGTCGCGCCTGCGGTGTCGTCCTGACGTCGCGCCTGCGGTGTCGTCCTGACGTCGCGCCTGCGGTCTCGTCTGCGGCTTCGTCCTGACGCCCCGCTTGCGGTGTCGTCCTGAGGTCGCGCCTGCGGTCTCGTCGTGGGGTCGGTGCCGGTCCGGGGTACCTGTCATACGGGCAATGGCACCGTTCCCGCGAAGGGCCGCCGTTTCCGACGGGGGCGCCCGTATGACAGGCACCCCTCCCCGTCCCCTTCCGCCGTCGTGCGGCTGCCGGCCGGTGGGAGTCCGGGTCACCTCAACGGCCAGCGGCGGCACACGTCACCAGGCACGCACGGCCCCGCTCCTCCACCCCTCACACCCCGCCGAAGCACGACCCCACACAGCACGCCACGCGGCTGCCGACCGGCGGGCGTCCGCGTCACCCCACCGGCCAGCGGCGGCACACCTCACCAAACACGCACAGCCTCACCCCTCCCCCTCTCACACCCCGCCACAGCCCGAGCCCGAGCCCACACAGCACCCCACCGAAACCCAACCCCAGTCAGCCCCCGCCCTCCCCCTCACACCCCCAACTCGGCCTCAACCCGCCCTTCCCGCACCGCCGTCTCCAGTACCGCGTGGTCTGCCTCCGTGCGGTCCGCGTACGTCATCGCGAAAGCGGCCATGGCCTCGTCCAGCTCCTCCGTCTTGCCGCAGTAGCCCGAGATCAGCCGCGGGTCCGCGCCGTGCGCATGGGCGCGGGCCAGGAGGGCGCCGGTCATCCGGCCGTAGTCGTCCAACTGGTCGGCGGCGAGCTCGGCCGGGTCGACGCTGCCCTTGCGGTTCCTGAACTGCCGTACCTGGAAAGGGCGTCCCTCGACGGTGGTCCAACCGAGCAGGATGTCGCTGACCACCTGCATCCGCTTCTGGCCGAGGACGACGCGACGGCCCTCGTGCCCCGTCTCGGGCGCCTTGAATCCGGCCACCGGCAGGTGCGGGGCGAGCGCCGACGGGCGGGCCTCCTTCACCTGCAGGACGAACGGCTCGCCCCGGTGGTCCTGCAGCAGCACCACGTACGAACGGGTGCCGACCGACCCTGTGCCCACCACGCGGAACGCCACGTCCTGGATCGCGTGCCGGGCGAGCAGCGGCAGCCGGTCCTCGCCCAGCGTGGTCACGTACTCCTCGAGCGAGGCCGCCACCGCCGCGGCCTCCGCGTCCGGCACCCGCCGCAGCACCGGCTCCGCATCGACGAAGCGCAGGCTGCCGTCCTCGAGCGTCTCGGTGGACTTGGCCGCGAAGCGCCCGCTCGTGTTGCGCCGTGCCTTCTCGGAGACCCGCTCCAGGGTGCCGAGCAGGTCGTGGGCGTCGGTGTGCGAGACCAGTTCCTCGTCGGCGATCGCATGCCATGCCTCGAGGGCGGGCAGCTTCGCCATCAGCCGCATCGTGCGCCGGTACGCCCCCGCCGCGTCCGCCGCCGCCTCACGGCAGGTGTCCTCGCCCACCCCGGCCACGCGCCCCGCCACCACGAGCGAGGTGACGAGCCGCTTCAGATCCCACTCCCAAGGCCCGACCACCGTCTCGTCGAAGTCATTGAGGTCGATGACGAGTCCGCCGCGCGCGTCCCCGTAAAGCCCGAAGTTCCCCGCGTGCGCATCGCCGCAGATCTGCGCGCCGATGCCGGTCACCGGGGTGCGGGCCAGGTCGTACGCCATGAGTCCGGCGGAGCCGCGCAGGAAGGCGAAGGGGTTGGCGGACATCCGTCCCACCCGCAGCGGGGTGAGCTCGGGGATCCGGCCCGCACTGGACTCCTCGACGGCCGAGACCGCGTCGGGCCGGCCCGGGTCCGCGGTGAACTCGGCATGCGCGGACCGTCCTATGCGCTCACGCAGCGCCTTCCCCCGGCGCTTGGGCGACTCCTCGGCCGCCCACTGCGCGAAGCCCTGCACGCTCGGAATCCGCGCGCCCACAGCTCCGTCCTGCGCCGGCACCCGCGCCTGCCGCTGCTGCACGATCGCCTCGGTCTCGGCCACGACGGCCCTCCCCGTTCTCCCAGGTCCGCCGTGCGCGGACATCGACTGCCCCAGACCGTACGCTGCCTCGCCCGAGCGCGTCAGAGCCTGTGGATAACTCCGCCGGCACCCTCCACGACTGCCGCGCCTCGGCTCCCACAACTGCCGCACCCCGGCACGCGAAGGGGCCCGCGCCTCCCGGCCACGGGCCCCGATCACCGTACGAAAGACCCCAATCACCGTACGAAGGAGCAGACTTACCGCACGAAGGAACAGACTTACCGCACGAAAGAGTCGACTTACGGTACGAAAGAGCCGACTTACCCCTTCGGGGCCCTATCCCTTCGAAGCCCGCCACTCCGCAATGTAGTCATCGAAGATCGCCCGCAGATGGTGCCCGATCTTCAGGTAGTCCAGATCGTCGAGGTTGGCCAGAGAGACCCGCACGGACCACTCCGGGCCGTCGAAACCGCCGCCGTTGAGCAGCACGACATGGGTCTGCTCGGCGAGCCGGAACAGCGGGTCGACGGGCTCGTAGTTCTTCTCGAGGAAGTCCGCGAACTCCTTGCCCTGCGTGCGCTCCGCCTCGGCGAGCAGATCGAGTTCGATGTAGTAGCCGGCGCGCTGCGCATCCTCGCTGATCTTCATCTGGGCACCTTCGAGCAGCAGGTCGAGGCGCTGCTGCACGATGGAGCGGACCTTGAGCTTGTACGCCTGCCCTTCGTCGAGCATGTCGAAGAGGGAGAACAGCACCATCTGCACCTGCTGCGGCAGCGAGAGGCCCGCGGTGTGGTTGAGGGCGACCTGCCGGGAGTCGGCGACGAGCCGGTCGATGAACCTGATCTTCTCCGGCTCCAGCGTCAGCGTCCCGTACCTCTTGGCCAGGCGTGCCTTCTCGTCCGCCGGGAGGTTCGCGATCATCTCGTCGATCACGTTGTCGTCGTGCAGACCGATCACTCCGAGACGCCAGCCGGTGCAGCCGTAGTGCTTGGAGTACGAGTACACGAGCAGCGTGTTGCGGGCGAGGTCCGCGGCGATGGAGCGGAAACCCTCGACGAAGGTGCCGTAGACGTCGTCGGTGACGAGCAGCAGATGGGGGTTCTTGGTGGCGACGATGTCCTTGATCTGGTCGATCACGCGCTGACTCATCGCCAGGGAGGGCGGGTTGGAGGGGTTGACGATGCAGGCCAGCTTGATGGCCGGGTCCTCCAGCTTGGCGACCTCTTCGGTGGGATAGCGCCATTCACGCACCCCGGTCTCGGCGAACATGCTCGCCGAGACGTGCACGACCTCGAACTCGTACGTGTCGAGTTCCGGGATCTCCAGATACGGCGTGAACACCGGCGTAAGCAGAGCGATCTTGTCGCCCTTCTTCAACAGCCCGTTCTTCATCAGCGAGTCGAAGATGTAGCACATCGCGGCGGTGCCGCCCTCGGTGGCGAACAGGCTCAGGTTGTTGTCCGCCGGGGGCCGCTTGTCGAACATCTCGTCGCCGATGTAGCCGCGGACGACCTTCTCGGCGTGCACCAGCATCCGGTCGGGGACCGGGTAGTTGTCGCCGACGATGGAGTCGGCGAGCTCGTGCAGGAAGGCGTCCCGGTCGAATCCGAAGCGTTCGACCGCCTTCTCCACGCAGGCCTGCAGCATCTCCGTGCCGGGCAGTTCGGGGTTGGCTCGCAGCCAGCGGTCGAAGCGCTTGCCGATGTCGCCCTTCTCCGGCATCCCCCCGAGGTTGTCCGCGCTCCACACCCGCTTGGACTCCGAGAGCGCGAAGTAGCCGAGCGCGAAGAAGGCCTCGCGGGGGCCCGAGGCGATCCAGTTCGGGTTGCCGCGCCCGGCGTTGAGCATCTGCGCGGAGGATTTCTCCTTCTGGCCGGGCTTGTCCTCCTGGACGGCCTGCGCGATCTGGATGAACTTGTCCTTCAGCTCGAACGGGCTGAGCTGGGCGAAGGACTGGATCTCCTCGCGCGTGAAGGTGGTCTTGGGCATGACGGCTCCCTGGAAGTCCGTGAGGTCAGTGGTGCAGGAGGACGATGACGGCGCCCCAGATGGTCAGGAGCACATTGCCGATGGCGTACGGGACGGTGTAGCCGAGCGTCGGCACCTGGGACCGCGACTGTTCGTTGACGGCCCCGATCGCGGCCGTGGTGGTCTGGCCGCCGGCCAGGACGCCCATCAGGATCGGGAAGCGGATCTTCTGGATGTGATGGCCGACCAGGAACCCGACGATCAGCGGGATCAGGGTGGCGACGGCGCCCCAGAGCAGCAGTCCCCAACCGGCCGTGGACAGGCCGGAGGTGAAGCTCGGGCCGGCGTTCAGGCCGACGACGGCGATGAACAGACAGAGACCGAGCGTGTCCATGAACCACTGGGCACCCGGCGGTACGTTGCCGAAGGTCGGGTACTTGCCGCGGATCCAGCCGAAGACCAGGCCCATGATCAGCGCACCGCCCGAGGTGGACAGCGAGATCGGCACACCTCCCGCCGTCAGCGCGGGAATGCCGATGCAGCCGCCGAGGAAGATCCCGAGCCCCACCCAGATCATGTCGGTGGCGAACGAGGTGGGCACCGGCTTGCCGATCGCCGCACCCGCCGGATCGACCAGCCGCCTGGGGCCGGTGAGGATCAGGGTGTCCCCGCGTTCGATCTTCGTCGAAAGCCGGTACGGGAACTCGGAACCCGAGCGGTACAGCTTGTCGATGTAGACGCCCACCATGAACGGCTCGGCCCGCAACTCGGCGACGGTCTTGCCCAGTTGCTCCTTCTCCGAGGCGATCACGTGCAGCGTCTCGGTCTGGTAGCCGAGCAGTTCGGCGTCATCGGCCTCGGCACCGATATGCGTACGGGCGTCATAGGTGACCAGATCGCCGCGCAGCGCGCTGACCGCGACGATGTCGCCCTCGGCCAGCACAAGGTTCTGATCGTGCTCGAGGACCTTGCCGTCGCGCCGCACATTGGTGAGGTAGATGCGCCGGCCCAGCTCCTTCTGCTGATTCTCGAAGTCCTGAACCGTACGGCCGACCACATCGGGCCGCTGCACGGTGTACGCGCGCAGCACCACCTCGTAGTAGCCCTCGCCCAGATCGGGGTTCCCGGCCGGTACGTCCAACTCCGCGGCCAGCTGGGCGGATTCGGCGGCCAGGTTCCTGCGGTAGAGCCGGGGCAGGACATTGGCGAGCAGGAGCGCGCACAGGATGGTGCCGAGCGGGTAGCAGACGGCATAGCCGACGGCGACGAGGTTCTGCTCGTCCTTGATCTGGTCGGCGGACAGGCCCGGCAGGTTACTGATGGCGTCCTGTGCGACACCGATGACGGCCGACTGCGTCAGCGCCCCGCCGAGGAAGCCGGCGCTCAGGCCTGGCCCGTATCCGAGCATCGAGACGAAGCCCCAGGACACGAGCAGGCCGGTCACACAGACCACCACGGCGTTGATGACCTGTGGAACGCCGTCCTTCTTCAGGCCCTGGAAGAACTGCGGCCCGACCCGGTAGCCGAGGGCGAACAGGAACATCGTGAAGAACAGGTTCTTCACCGTGCCGTCGATCGTCACCTTGAGCTGCGCGCCGAGCAGCAGCCCGGCGATCAGACAGCCGGTGACCGCACCGAGCGCGATCGCCTTGTAGCGCAGCTTCCCGAACAGGAAGCCGATCGCGACCGTGAGGAACACCAGCAGCTCCGGATGGGGCTGGAAGATGTTCCGGTTGAGGAAATCGATCATGACGGGTCTCCCTCGCCGCAAACCACCACGCGTGCCTCCTCGCCGCAAGCCACCACGCGCGCGCCCTTGCCGCTAGGCACCGAGAATCCCGACGAGCACCGGACCGGTCAGGGGCAGCAGGAAGTTCGAGAGTGCGTACGTGATCGTGTAGCCGAGCATCGGCACGGAACTCTGTGCCGTCTGCGTGATCGCCGTGATCGCGGGCGTGGAGCACTGCTGGCCCGCGATGGCGCCGAGCAGCAGCGGCGTCTCGATCTTCATGAGCTTGCGGCCGACGATCAGCGAGATCGTGGCCGGGATCAGGACCATCGCGATCCCGGCGAACGGCAGCAGCGCCCCGTACTCCTTGAGCAGCGGCCCGGCCTGCGGCCCCGACACCAGGCCGGTGCAGGCGATGAAGACCGCCAGGCCCATGTCCTTGATGGTGGTCGCGGCCTGCGGCGGGAACGCGCCGAAGGTCTGCTTGCGGGAGCGGAACCAGCCGAAGAGCAGCCCCGAGATCAGACAGCCGCCGCCGGTGCCGAGCGACATCGGCACATCGCCGAACCTGACCACGATCTGCCCGATCAGTGAACCGACCGCGATACCGAGACCCAGATAGATGAAGTCGGTCGCGTCGTTCTTGACGACCGCGCCGAGCTTGTCGGTCAGCTTGCCGAGGCCCGAACGGGCACCCGTCAGCGACAGCACATCGCCCCGGTGCACCACGGTGTCACCGTTCGCGGGCATCACCTGATCACCGCGGACAACCTCCGTCACGTAGACGCCGCCCTTGATGAACTCCGGGTGGTCCAGCTGCAGCTGGTCGATGTTCTTGCCCTCGGCCGCCTTGTCGGTGACGGCGACCTGGGTCGTGGCCAGCGGGGAGTCGAGCCCGGGCACGCCGGGCGTCTCCACGCCGACCTCGCGCCCGGCGTCGATGACATTGGCCCGCCGCCCCACGATCAGGACCAGGTCGGACAGCGTCAGCTCGAGTTCGGGCGACGGGGTGAGCACCTTGCTGCCCCGCTTGATCTGCTCGACGGTGACCCGGCCGCCCATGGCCTGCTCCAGGTCGCCGACCGTACGGCCGTCCCCGGCGGTCACCAGATAGGTACGCCCGACCAGACCCGGCAGGGCGGGCCGCTCATCATGCTCGAGCGTCCCGGAACCGCCGCGCATCCGCTCCCACAGTTCGCGCGAGGCCTCCCGCAGATCGGTCCGCAGCAGCCTCGGCATGATCTGGCTGGTGTAGAGGACGATCGTGACCAGGCCGAAGAGATAGCAGACGGTGTACGCGGTGGCCACATGCCCCTGGTACTGGGTGATCTGGTCCGGGGTCAGCCCGTCGAGCTTGCCGATCGCCTCGGTGGCCGTACCGACGACCGCGGACTCGGTGGCGGCGCCGGCGAGGATGCCGGAGGCCGTACCCACGTCCAGGTCGAACGCCTTGGCCAGGCCGATGGCGATGGCCAGGACGCAGACGACCTCGATGGCGCACAGCGCGAAGAAGCGCAGGCTCTTGCGGTTCAGGTTCGCGAAGAACTGGGGCCCTGCCATGTAGCCGAGCGCGAAGATGAACAGCGCGAAGAACACGGTCTTCACATCGTCCGACACCGAGGCCTTCGTCCACGCCCCGATCAGCAGGGACACGATCAGCGTGCCGCAGATGCCGCCCAGGGTGAGGGGTCCGACCCGGAGCTTGCCCACGAGATAGCCCAGGGCGAGGGAGATGAAGAGCGCGAATTCCGGATGGTCCTTGATGACGCCCATGGCCGCTCAGGTCGTCTTCGCTAGAGAAGCGCGGAGTGAGGAATGTCCCATATGCGAAACCTAAGGGCCGCCTTGGGGAGCTGCTCTGCCGTAGACGCCCGTTCGGGCTGCCGCCCCGCTCCGTGACAAGCCCCACGCGCCCGCAGGCGGCAAGGCCCCGCGTGACAAGCCCCACACCCGAGGCGTACGCGGACACAGCAAGAAGCCCGGCATCGTGATCACGATGCCGGGCTTCCCTATTTGTGCGCGAGGGGGGAGTTGAACCCCCACGCCCTTTCGGGCACTGGAACCTGAATCCAGCGCGTCTGCCTATTCCGCCACCCGCGCATGGGTGTTGCCGTCTGGCTTCTCGCTCCCTGGGGAGCGCCTGGCGACATCTGAAGATTAGCACGCCGGACAGGGTGGGTTCACATCCCTTTGGGCGGGCACCTGCCTTCTGTGGACTGCCCGCGCCCCACGTTCGTACGTCCTCGTCCGTCCACCCCGAAGGGGAGCTTCACGAGTGCGGGACACTGTCTGGGACCCCCCTCTACGATCCGTGGAGGCGCGGGCACCGAACCACTGCGGGAGACCCCCGCAAGGAGCGGTACAAGAGCGGCACAAGAGCTGTAGAGGACATACGGAGACGCAGTCGCGCAGACGTGGCACCAACCGGCGGCCCCGGCCGTTGTGAGAGGCGACACCCCTGCGCAGGGCAGAGAAGGGGAACCAGCCGATTTCCCGGCGCGTGGATACGATCAGTAAGCAGTACCAGGACGACAACGACGGAGGAGGTGCCCCATGGGAGTCCTGAAGAAGTTCGAGCAGCGACTCGAAGGTCTGGTCAACGGCACCTTCGCCAAGGTGTTCAAGTCCGAGGTCCAGCCGGTCGAGATCGCAGGCGCCCTGCAGCGCGAGTGCGACAACAACGCGACGATCTGGAACCGCGAGCGGACCGTCGTACCCAATGACTTCATCGTGGAGCTCAGCCCGCCCGACTTCGAGCGGCTGAGCCCCTACTCGGGCCAGCTCGGCGACGAGCTGTCCGGCATGGTGCGCGATTACGCGAAGCAGCAGCGCTACACCTTCATGGGCCCGATCAAGGTGCACCTGGAGAAGGCGGACGACCTGGACACGGGTCTGTACCGGGTGCGCAGCCGCACGCTGGCGTCCAGCACCTCGCAGGCGGGCCCCGCTCCGGCGGCCCCCGCACCGCCGGCCAGACCCCAGGGCGGCCAGGGCGGCTACGGCTACCCGCCGGCCGCCGCCCCTCCGATGCCCGCGGCCCCGCCTCCCGGCGGCGGTCGCGGACCGGCGCCCGCACGCCCCCAGCAGGGTGGGGCGGGCCCGCTCCCCGGTGCCCAGACGCGGCGCTGGATCGAGATCAACGGCCAGCGCCATCAGATCTCCCGCCCCACTCTGGTCCTCGGCCGGAGCACCGAGGCGGATGTACGGATTGACGACCCCGGCGTCTCGCGCCGGCACTGTGAGATCCGGACCGGAACGCCCTCGACGATCCAGGATCTCGGGTCTACCAACGGCATCGTGGTAGACGGGCAGCACACCACCCGCGCTACGCTCCGCGACGGCTCGCGGATCGTCGTGGGCAGTACGACGATCATTTACCGACAAGCCGAAGGGTGAAGCGGGGGCAATGTCAGAGCTGACCCTGACGGTCATGAGGCTGTGTTTTCTGGCAGTCCTGTGGCTGTTCGTGTTCGTGGCCATCCAGGTCATCCGCAGCGACCTGTTCGGCACGCGAGTCACGCAGCGCGGTGCGCGGCGGGGGGCCGACGCGCGCCCGGCTCAGGGCCGGCAGCAGGCTGCTCCCACGCCGCCGCGCCAGCAGAGCGGCGGCGGCCGCCAGCGCCGGGGTGCGCCGACCAAGCTGGTCGTCTCCGAAGGCACCTTGTCCGGCACCACCGTCGCGCTCCAGGGCCAGACGATCACGCTGGGCCGTGCGCACGATTCGACGATCGTGCTGGACGACGACTATGCGTCGAGCAGGCATGCCAGGATCTACCCGGACCAGGGCGGCCAGTGGATCGTGGAGGATCTCGGGTCCACCAACGGCACTTATCTCGACCGGACCCGTCTGACCACCCCGACGCCGATCCCGCTTGGCGCGCCGATCCGCATCGGCAAGACCGTCATCGAGCTGCGGAAGTAGTACGAGAATGAGCGAGCGGAGCGAGCGAGCCGACCAGACCCGCACCGCGGGTCTGAGCGCGCTCCCGACCGGAGGGTGGGCGCTGTGCGGATGTACCCGGAGTCTGAGTCGACGGGGCAGGTGCGCATGAGTCTGTCACTGCGCTTTGCCGCCGGATCGCATAAAGGCATGATCCGCGAGGGCAACGAGGACTCGGGTTACGCCGGTCCCCGCCTCCTCGCCATCGCCGACGGCATGGGCGGCCAGGCCGCCGGCGAGGTCGCCTCCTCCGAGGTCATCTCCACGATCGTGGCGCTCGACGACGACATCCCGGGCTCCGACATCCTGACGTCCCTCGGCGACGCCGTGCAGCGGGCCAACGACCAGCTGCGCGTCATGGTCGAGGAGGACCCGCAGCTCGAAGGCATGGGCACCACGCTCACCGCCCTCCTGTGGACCGGCCAGCGGCTCGGCCTCGTACACGTCGGCGACTCCCGCGCGTACCTGCTGCGCGACGGCGTCCTGACGCAGATCACGCAGGACCACACCTGGGTGCAGCGCCTGGTCGACGAGGGCCGGATCACCGAGGACGAGGCGACCACGCATCCGCAGCGCTCGCTGCTGATGCGCGCGCTCGGCAGCGGCGACCATGTCGAGCCCGACCTGTCGATCCGCGAAGTGCGCGCCGGCGACCGCTACTTGATCTGCTCCGACGGCCTCTCCGGTGTGGTCTCGCACCAGACCATGGAGGAGACCCTCGCGAGCTACCAGGGCCCGCAGGCCACCGTGCAGGAGCTGATCCAGCTCGCGCTGCGCGGCGGCGGTCCCGACAACATCACGTGCATCGTGGCCGACGTCCTCGACATCGACGGCAACGACACCCTCGCCGGGCACATCACGGACACCCCCGTCGTCGTGGGCGCCGTGGCCGAGAACCAGCAGCAGCTGCAGGACAACGGGGCCATGCAGACCCCTGCGGGCCGCGCCGCGAGCCTCGGCCGTCCGGTTCCCCCGCAGCCTTCTGGCGGCGGCTTCGGACCGCCCGGATCCGGCGAGCAGGACGCGTACGCGCCCGAGGGCGGCTTCGGGGCGTACAGCGACGAGGACTTCGTCAAGCGCGGCGGCCGCGGGAAGTGGATCAAGAGATCGCTCTTCCTCGTCATCGTGCTCGGCGTCATCGGCGGTGGTCTGTACGCGGGCCACCGCTGGACGCAGACGCAGTACTACGTCGGGGCCAACGAGGGCCATGTCGCGCTGTACCGCGGCATCAGCCAGGACCTGGCCTGGGTCAGCCTGTCCAAGGTGGAGAAGGACCACCCGGAGATCGAGCTGAAGTACCTGCCGCCGTACCAGCGCAAGCAGGTCGAGGCGACGATCGCCGCCGGCGGTCTGACCGAGGCCAACAACAAGATCAAGGATCTCGGCACCCAGGCGTCCGCCTGCAAGAAGCAGGAAGCACAGCGCAAGGCCGAGGACGAGAACAACGCGCGCACCGGCGAGGGCGAAGCCGGCGGTACCGACGGCGGCACCAAGAACCAGAGCGCGAACAAGGCGCCCTCACCCACGCCCGGCCCCAGCCTCTCCGAGGAGGAGCAGCAGCTGGTCGGCAACTGCGACAGGAGTTAGGGCGCAGGGGGCCCATCAGGCATGAGTAGTAGTACGACACACACTTCGACGATCGGTGCCATCGGCGCACCCAGCAGGCGCAACACGGAGCTGGCACTCCTTGTCTTCGCCGTGCTCATCCCCGTCTTCGCGTACGCCAACGTGGGGCTCGCGGTCAACGACGAGCTGCCCACCGGCATGATCGGCTACGGCCTCGGCCTCGGCCTGCTCGCCGCGGTCGGGCACCTTGTGGTGCGCAAGTTCGCCCCCTACGCGGATCCGCTGCTGCTGCCGCTGGCGACGCTGCTCAACGGGCTCGGTCTGGTGCTGATCTGGCGGCTCGACCAGTCACCGCGACTCATCGCGCGTGCCGAGAACCTCTTCGGTTCCTTCACCCCGGACGCTCCCAAGCAGCTGATGTATTCGGCGATCGGTATCGCACTGTTCGTGGCGATCCTGCTGCTCCTCAAGGACCACCGGATCCTGCAGCGCTATACGTACATCTCGATGGCTGTCGCGCTGGTTCTGCTGGCTCTGCCGATCTTCTTCCCCGCGGTCAACGGCGCGAAGATCTGGATCAGCCTCGGTCCGTTCTCCATCCAGCCCGGAGAGTTCGCGAAGATCATCATCGCGGTCTTCTTCTCCGGCTACCTGATGGTGAAGCGCGACGCCCTCGCCCTGGCCAGCCGACGCTTCATGGGTCTGTATCTGCCGCGCGGACGTGACCTCGGCCCGATCATCACGATCTGGGCGATGAGCCTGATGATCCTGGTCTTCGAGACCGACCTCGGTACCTCGCTGCTGTTCTTCGGCATGTTCATCGTGATGCTGTACGTCGCCACGGAGCGCACCAGCTGGATCGTCATCGGCCTGCTGATGTCGGCCGCGGGTGCGGTCGGCGTCGCCAGCTTCGCAAGCCATGTCCAAGCGCGTGTGGACGCCTGGCTGCACCCGTTCTCCGACACGGTCATGCAGCAGAGCGACCAGGTCGCCCAGTCCCTGATGGCCTTCGGCTCCGGTGGCGTCCTCGGTACCGGCTGGGGGCAGGGCAACTCCGACCTGATCGGCTTCGCCGCCAACTCCGACTTCATCTTCGCCACAGTCGGCGAAGAGATGGGTCTGGCGGGCGTGATGGCGTTCCTGCTGCTCTACGGCCTGATCGTCGAGCGCGGCGTGCGCACCGCCCTCGCCGCCCGCGACCCCTTCGGCAAGCTCTTCGCGATCGGCCTGTCCGGCGCGTTCGCCATCCAGATCTTCGTCGTGGCCGGCGGCGTCATGGGCCTCATCCCGCTGACGGGTATGACGATGCCGTTCCTGGCGGCCGGTGGTTCCTCCGTGATCGCCAACTGGGCCCTGATCGGCATCCTCATCCGTATCAGCGACACAGCCCGCCGTCCCGCGCCCGCCCCCGCGGCGAGCTCTGACGCGGAGATGACTCAGGTGGTCCGGCCCACGTGACGGAGTCGCCGGCAGCCGTCGGCGAGGAGCAAACAACAAGTCGCCCCGCCCGGATCCCGGGCGGGGCGACTTGTTTCGGCGTCAGGACAGAACGTCAGTCGGCCTGAGTGGTGTCGACCGTCACCTTATCGACGCCCAGGACGTTCACATCCGCGTTGTTGATCGCCTTGATGTAGAACCGGTAGTCACCCGCAGGGAGGCCGGTCCAGACACCCGTGCTCGTCTGATCCGCACCGCCCGTGAAGCATTCCGTGAAGTGCTTGGTGTCGTAGTAAGTGTCCGGGAAGGTGTCCACCCGAACCAACTGCACATCCACACTGGCATTGCCGGAGAAATCAGTCGTGCACTTATAGAAATGCAGCTGCGAATTTCACTGGCCTACGTCGCAAATGCGCTCGTCGCACCGAATGCAAGCACCGCGCCGGTCACGCCCGCCACGGAAGCCCCTTACCGGACAACCCGCGTTCATTTTTTACACGGGGTCCACACTTCATCGCAAACAAAGAATATTGCATTGGCGAAATAAGTTCCCCCTCGAAACGAATTGAACGGATGTCCACATTGAGAGAAATGCCAATTTTTAAGCACCGAAACAAATCATGTACGATCTGCACTCAATGAACCAAACCCCCACAGCGCAAAGTCGGCTCCCTCACGGACGAGCCCGGCGATGGAGTAGGAGCCCGTGAACAAGCCCCTGCGGCGGATCGCCCTGTTCTGCGGTCTGCTCGTGCTCGCCCTGCTCATCCGCGACAACTGGCTCCAGTACGTCAAGGCCGACGAGCTGCGTACGCATGAGAAGAACCGGCGCGTGCTCATCGAGCGCTATGCGCAAAAGCGCGGTGACATCATCGTCGACGGAAAGTCGATCACCGGTTCCGAGCGGACCACCGGCAGCGACTTCGCGTACAAGAGGACGTACAAGAACGGCGAGATGTGGGCGCCGGTGACCGGCTATGCCTCGCAGGCCTACGGTGCCACCCAGATCGAGTCGCTCGAGGACGGCATCCTCACCGGCAACGACGACCGGCTCTTCTTCCGCCGCACTCTCGACATGGTGACCGGCAAGAAGAAGGAGGGCGGCAACGTCGTCACGACGCTGAACGGGGCCGCGCAGAAGGCCGCGTTCGAGGGTCTCGGCAACAAGAAGGGCGCCGTCGCCGCGATCGACCCGTCGACCGGCGCGATTCTCGCGCTCGCCTCGACCCCGTCGTACGACCCCTCGGTCTTCGCCGGCAACAGCAAGGACGACGAGAAGGCCTGGACGTCGCTCGAGAGCGACAGGAACAAGCCGCTGCTCAACCGGGCGCTGCGCGAGACCTACCCGCCGGGCTCGACGTTCAAGGTGGTCACGGCCGCGGCAGCACTCGAGCACGGGCTCTACACGGACCCCGACGAGAAGACCGAGTCGCCGCTGCCCTGGACGATGCCGGACACCAGGACCCAGCTGAAGAACGAGGGGAACTACCCCACCTGCAAGGACGGTTCGCTGCGCGAGGCGCTGCGGATCTCCTGCAACACCGTCTTCGGCAAGATCGGTTCGGATCTCGGCAAGGACAAGATGCTCGAGACCGCGGAGCAGTTCGGCTTCAACGAGGAGCAGTTCGTCCCGGTCCGCGCCACCGCGTCCAACTTCCCGAAGGAGATGGACCGGCCGCAGACCGCTCTGTCGTCCATCGGCCAGTTCGAAACGGCGGCCACCCCGCTGCAGATGGCCATGGTCGCCTCGGCGATCGCCAACGACGGGCGGCTGATGGAGCCGTACATGATCAGCGAGCTGAAGTCGCCCGGCCTGGACACCATCGAGCGGCACAGCCCCAGGGAGCTGAGCCGCCCGCTGTCCGGGGAGAACGCGCAGAAGCTGCAGGACATGATGGAGACCGTCGTCAAGTCCGGCACCGGCACCAGCGCCCAGATCCCCGGCGCCACGGTCGGCGGAAAGACCGGTACCGCCCAGCACGGCATCGACAACAGCGAGAAGCCGTACGCGTGGTTCCTGAGCTATGCGAAGACGGCGGACGGTTCGCCGGTCGCGGTGGCCGTGGTGGTCGAGGACAGCGACGCCCACCGCGAGGACATCTCCGGTGGCGGTCTCGCCGCCCCGATCGCGAAGAACGTGATGCAGGCGGTTCTCAACGGGAGCAAGTGACGCCGGTCACTGCGGTACCGGTCCTGTATCAGACCACCGCTGCGGCCAGATCATGCTAGAGCGGGCCGGTACGGTATGCCGGGACAGCACACCGCCGGACCACACATGGGTGCGGTCGGGACTGACGGAGAGGGCTGGTAGGTAGCTATGGAAGAGCCGCGTCGCCTCGGCGGCCGGTACGAGCTGGGCCAGGTGCTCGGCCGTGGTGGCATGGCCGAGGTCTACCTCGCGCATGACTCCCGCCTCGGTCGCACCGTCGCCGTGAAGACGCTCCGGGTGGATCTCGCCCGCGACCCGTCGTTCCAGGCCCGGTTCCGCCGTGAGGCCCAGTCCGCCGCCTCGCTCAATCACCCGGCGATCGTCGCGGTCTACGACACCGGCGAGGACTACGTCGACGGGGTCTCCATCCCGTACATCGTGATGGAGTACGTCGACGGCTCGACGCTGCGCGAGCTGCTGCACTCCGGGCGCAAGCTGCTGCCCGAGCGCGCGCTCGAGATGACCGTCGGCATCCTGCAGGCCCTGGAGTACTCGCACCGCGCCGGCATCGTCCACCGCGACATCAAGCCCGCGAACGTCATGCTGACGCGCAACGGCCAGGTCAAGGTGATGGACTTCGGCATCGCCCGCGCCATGGGCGACTCCGGTATGACGATGACCCAGACCGCGGCCGTCATCGGCACCGCCCAGTACCTCTCCCCGGAGCAGGCCAAGGGCGAGCAGGTCGACGCGCGCAGTGACCTTTATTCAACCGGATGTCTGCTTTACGAGCTGCTCACCGTACGGCCGCCGTTCGTCGGCGACTCCCCGGTCGCGGTCGCGTATCAGCACGTACGGGAAGAGCCGCAGCCCCCGTCGGTCTTCGACGGCGAGATCACGCCCGAGATGGACGCCATCGTCCTGCGCGCGCTGACCAAGGACCCCGACTACCGCTACCAGTCCGCCGACGAGATGCGCGCCGACATCGAGGCCTGCCTCGACGGCCAGCCGGTCGCGGCCACTGCGGCGATGGGCGCGGTCGGCTACGGCGGCCACCCGGACGACCAGCAGACGGCGATGCTCCGCCCGCAGAACGGCGGCGCGCAGACCTCGATGCTGCCCCCGATGAACCCGGACGACGGCGGCTACGGCTACGACGACCGCCCTGACCGGCGCCGGCAGAAGAAGGGCGGGGCCTCGACCGCCCTGCTCGTGCTCGCGGGCGTGCTCGTGCTCGTGGGCGCGATCCTGATCGGGCGCGTGGTGTTCAGCGGGAACGACACCGAGAAGCCCTTCGACGTCCCGACCTTCGTGGGCCAGACGCTGCAGGCGGCCGAGAAGCAGGCCTCGAACGTGGGGCTCGAGCTCGATCCGACCAAGAAGGAGTGCGAAAAGTACCCCAAGGGTCAGATCTGCGACCAGGACCCGAAGAGCGGCAAGGTCGAAAAGGGCGACACCATCAGCGTGGTCGTCTCCACGGGTGCGCCCAAGGTCTCCGTGCCCAGCGTGATCGGTGACAACATCGATGACGCGCGCGACAAGCTCGAGGGCGATGAGTACGGGCTCAGGGTGACGGTCAAGCAGAAGGAGGTCTCGGGCGAGGAACCGGGGACCGTCCTCGAGCAGGACCCGACCCGGGGCACCGAGGTCGAGAAGGGCTCGGAGATCACGCTCACGGTCGCCAAGGAGAAGGCGCAGGAGACCGTTCCGAACGTGGTCGGCCAGCAGCTCGACCAGGCCCGCAAGGCCCTCGAGGACCTCGGGTTCAGCGTCGAGGTGCGGGAAGAGCCGCGCGGCGACGTCCCCGAGAACCAGGTCACCAGCCAGACCCCGACCGCGAACACCCCGGTGGACAAGGGCTCCACGGTGACGCTGACGGTGGCGAAGGCGCAGGAGCAGGTCGCGGTGCCGCAACTGGCGACCATGAAGCTCAAGGACGCGCGCAAGGCCATCGAGGACGCCGGACTCACCGTCGGCCAGATCAACGGCCCGCGTGACGACGAGTCGATCGTGCTGATCTCCAACCCGCCCGGCGGCACACAGGTTCCCTCCGGTACGCCTGTGAGCCTCAACACCACCGACGGCGGTGGCGGCAACGGCGGCAATGGCGGCGACGGCGGGGGCGACGGCGGCATCTTCGGCCAGTCCGGCCTCAGCCGCAGCGAGGACGAGTAGCACCCGGCAGGACGCACGACAAAGGGCCGGCCCCCTCCCAGAAGGAGGGGGCCGGCCCTTTTCACATGCTGCGGTCCGTCCGGCAGACGGTTACTTCCACTGCGTCGAGACGCCGAACCCCGCCGCGATGAAGCCGAAGCCCACGACGATGTTCCAGTTGCCGAGCGCCTCGATGGGCAGCCGGGTGTCCGTGACGTAGAAGATCACGATCCAGGCGAGGCCGATGAGGAAGAGTGCCAGCATCACCGGGGCGACCCAGCTGCGGTTGGTCAGCTTGATGGCGGTCGACTGCTTCGACGACGGCGGCGGCGTGTAGTCGGCCTTCTTGCGGATACG
The DNA here is from genome assembly GCF_040300965.1 of Streptomyces mesophilus. Lineage (GTDB taxonomy): Bacteria > Actinomycetota > Actinomycetes > Streptomycetales > Streptomycetaceae > Streptomyces > Streptomyces mesophilus_A. The sequence goes on from NZ_JBEPEW010000017.1 coordinate 36,444, forward strand.
TGACTTCGGCACGAGGGTCTCTCCTGTCGATGCGCTGCGTGGCCGCGCAGGGAACGTTGTGGCTGGCCGCGCCGAGCGGGCGGGGCACATATGGGGGACCACTTGCTTCCCCCGGGCGTCCGTTAGCGTAGTGCTTCCGCGGCGCCGTAAGGAGTAAGGGTACGTTGAGCAATTCTGCCGACAGCCCCGACGAGGGCCGCCGATCGGGGCGGCGGCCGGTGAGAGTGCTCACCGCGGGCGTCTTCGCGCTCGCCGGACTCATCTTTGTCACGAGTTTCAACACCGCCAAAGGCACCAATATCCGTACGGATGCCTCGCTGCTCAAGCTCTCCGACCTGATTCAGGAGCGCAGCCACAAAAACGGCCGGCTCGAAGAAGATCTCGGTTCGCTGCGGGGCGATGTGGACGCGCTCGCCGCGCGGGACAACGGCGCCTCCGCCGAGGAGGAGGCCAAGCTCAAGGCCCTGGAGAAGGAAGCCGGCACCAAGAAGCTGCGCGGCGACTCCGTCTCCGTCACCCTGGCCGACGCCCCGCCGGACGCGACGGCCAAGCTCCCCGGCTACCCCGAGCCGTCCCCGAACGACCTGGTGATCCACCAGCAGGACCTCCAGGCCGTCGTCAACGCCCTGTGGAAGGGCGGCGCCGAGGGCATCCAGGTCATGGACCAGCGCCTGATCTCGACCTCCGCGGTGCGCTGCGTCGGCAACACCCTGATCCTGCAGGGCCGCGTCTACTCGCCCCCGTACAAGATCACGGCCGTCGGCGAACCCGGGAAGCTCAAGAAGGCGCTGAACGCCTCCCCCGAGATCCAGAACTACCTGCTCTACGTGAAGGCGTACGGCCTCGGCTGGAAAGTCGACGAACCGGGAGCAGTGACTCTTCCCGGCTACTCGGGCACAGTGGATCTCCATTACGCGAGCCCAGTCGAATAACGAGCCAGTCGAACAACGAGGTAGCCGTCCGTCGGGGAGGGACCGGCCCGTGTCGGTGCGAGTGATCGTCAGGACCTTCAGCGAACTGTGCATCACCTTCGGCGCGTTGATCGTGCTGTTCGTGACCTATGTCCTCTATTGGACCGGCATCAAGGCCGACGCCGCGATGGACAGCCAGATCGACCAGCTGAACGACCGCTGGGCGAACGGCGCGATGACCGGCGCGGAGCTCGAAGCCGCAGGCGGCAGCAGCGATGTGACGGACGACGAGAACCCGCCGCCGCCGGATGCGTACGAGGACGGCAAGCCGTTCGCCGTGATGTACATCCCGCGGCTCGGCGACAACTGGACCAAGCCCGTCCTGGAGAACACGAAGACCGGCACCCTGAAGAAGGGCCTCGGCCACTACGCGAGCACCGCGCAGCTCGGCCAGAAGGGCAACTTCGCGGTGGCCGGCCACCGGCGCACGTACGGCGACCCGTTCAAGGACTTCCCCAAGCTGCGCAAGGGCGATGCGGTGGTCCTGAACGACGGGCGGACCTGGTTCACCTACCGGATCGACACGAACAAGCCGTACAAGACGCTGCCCGGCGACGTGGCCGTGATCGACCCGGTGCCGCGTAAGTCCGGTTTCGACGGACCTGGCCGTTATCTCACGTTGACGACCTGTGAGCCCGAGTGGGGGCACAGCCACCGGCTGATCGTCTGGGCACATCTTGATTCCACTCAGCCTGTGGACGCCGGGAAACCCGAGGCGCTGCGCCGTTAGGCTGGTGGCGTACGTCAACGGAAGGGACGGGCGTACGTCTACGGAAGGGACAGCATGTACGGCTGGATCTGGCGGCACCTGCCGGGCAATGCCTGGCTGAAGGCACTCCTCTCGCTCGTGCTGGTGCTCGGCGTGGTCTACCTCCTCTTCCAGTACGTCTTCCCGTGGGCGGAGCCGCTGCTTCCGTTCAATGACGTGACGGTCGACGAAGGCATGGGGGCCGTGACCCCGGTGGGGCCGGTGGTCCTGTGAGCTCGCGCACCACCCGCGTCCTCGTCGTCGACAACTACGACAGCTTCGTCTTCAACATCGTCCAGTACCTGTACCAGCTGGGCGCCGAGTGCGAAGTCGTGCGCAATGACGAGGTGTCCACGGCGCACGCCCAGGACAACTTCGATGGTGTCCTTCTGTCGCCGGGTCCCGGTGCGCCCGAACAGGCCGGTGTCTGCATCGAGATGGTCAAGCACTGCGCCGCGACCGGGGTTCCGGTCTTCGGCGTCTGCCTCGGCATGCAGTCCATGGCCGTCGCGTACGGCGGTGTAGTGGACCGCGCGCCGGAGCTCCTGCACGGCAAGACCTCGCTCGTACGGCATGAGGGCGCCGGTGTCTTCGCCGGGCTGCCCTCGCCGTTCACCGCGACCCGCTACCACTCGCTCGCCGCCGAGCCGGCCGCCTTCCCGGCCGAGCTCGAGGTCACCGCGCGCACCGAGGACGGCATCATCATGGGCCTTCGCCACCGTGAACTTCCGGTCGAAGGCGTGCAGTTCCACCCCGAGTCCGTACTGACCGAGCACGGTCACCGGATGCTCGCCAACTGGCTGGTGCAGTGCGGCGACACGGAGGCGGTGGCCCGCTCGGAAGGCCTCGCACCCGTCGTGGGCAGGGCCTCGGCGTGACCTCCACGCGTCCCGAACAGGGCGGTTCCCCGCACGACGATGCGTACGGGGACCGTGCCTCGTTCGAGGCCGCGGTCGACGGGCTCGACGATCCGCTGAACGATCCGCTGCCGGGCCGGCACCCTTCGCCCTGGTTCCGCACGGCCGCTCCCCAGCCCGAGGCACCCGCCGCCCAGCCGCAGGAGGAGTGGTACGACCCGCAGGGGTACCAGCGGGACTGGTACGGGGAGCAGGGGCCCGGGCCGACGTCGTACGGGACGGGGCACGGTGAGGGGGCGGCGTACGGCTCCTCCGCGGACGGCTCTTCGTACGGCTCCGCTTACGACCCCGGGTACGCCGGCTCGTACGACAACTCCCAGGCGTACGGCGGCGGGCAGAACCCCGCATACGACACCCGGCCGCCCACGTACCAGGACCCGATATCGCAGGCCGCCGCCCACCGGCCGCCCATGGACGCCGCCGCCTACGAGGCGATGTACGACCACACGCAGTCGGTGCCGGCCGTCTCCGGTGAGACCGTGAGCCTCGGCGCCACCGCACCGCCACCCGTCTCCGGCGAGACGATCGGCCTGCGCCAGCGGTCCGGCGCGGGCGGCTCACGCCCGATGCACCGCATCGCTGACGACCCGCGTCCGAGCCACACCGCCGCGGACACCGAACGCCCCGGCGACGACGAGACCGTCGGTCTGCGCACCTCCGACACCCGGCGCGCGGCCCTGAGGCGCCAAGTACCGGGCCTCTCGCGCCTGGAGGCCCGCCGCGCCGAACGCGCCAAGCGGCCGAGCCCCGCGGTGCTCGCCAGCCGGGCGCTCGGCGAAGTGTTCATCACCATCGGCGTCCTGATGCTGCTGTTCGTCACGTACCAGCTGTGGTGGACGAACGTCCTCGCCGGCCAGCAGGCGGGCGCCGAGCGCAACAAGATCGAGGAGGGCTGGGCGAACGGCAAGGGCAAGCCCGGCGCCTTCGAGCCCGGCCAGGGCTTCGCCATCATGTACATCCCCAAGCTCGATGTGGTCGTGCCCATCGCCGAGGGCATCAGCAAGCCCAAGGTGCTCGACCGCGGCATGGTCGGGCACTACGGCGAGGAGAGCATCAAGACCGCGATGCCCGGGGACAAGAAGGGCAACTTCGCGGTGGCCGGCCATCGCAACACCCACGGCGAACCGTTCCGCTACATCAACAAGCTCGAGCCGGGCGACCCGATCATCGTCGAGACGCAGGACACGTACTACGTCTACAAGATGGCGAGCATCCTGCCGCAGACGACGCCCGACAACGTCTCGGTCCTGAACCCGGTCCCCAAGGGTTCGGGCTTCACCAAGCCGGGCCGGTACATCACGCTGACCACGTGTACGCCGGAGTTCACCAGCACGTATCGCATGATCGTCTGGGGGCAGCTGGCCGAGGAACGGCCTCGCGACAAGGGCAAGCCCAGCGCGCTGGTTGAATAGACCGCACATCTCATACGGCAGATCACTTACGGCCGTACGGCACACAGCAGACCCGGCGCCCCAGGCGCGCGGGACGACGGGGCAGGGAGACAGTGGTAGCCACCGACCAGGGGGAGCAGACGCAGCGCTCTGCTCCCGCACGGGCCCGCCGCGGCCGCGGACCCATCGCCACGGCGGTCATGGTCTTCGGTGAACTCCTCATCACCGCGGGCCTGGTGCTCGGTCTGTTCGTCGTCTACTCGCTGTGGTGGACGAACGTGCTCGCCGACCGCGAGGCCCAGAAGCAGGGCGACGCGGTACGCAACGACTGGGCCGGCCGCGACGACGGCGGCCCCGGCGCCCGGGACACCAAGGGCGGCATCGGCTTCCTGCACGTACCGGCGATGAAGAGCGGCGAGATCCTGGTCAAGAAGGGCACCGACCTCAAGACGCTCAACAACGGTGTCGCCGGGTACTACACGGACCCGGTCAAGTCCGCGCTCCCCGAGGCCGAGAACGGCAACTTCACGCTGGCCGCGCACCGGGACGGGCACGGTGCCAAGTTCCACAACATCGACAAGCTCGACAACGGCGACGCGATCGTCTTCGAGTCGAAGGACCGCTGGTACATCTACAAGGTCTACAAGTCGCTCCCCGAGACCTCGAAGTACAACGTGGACGTCCTGAACGCGGTCCCGAAGGCATCGGGTGTGAAGAAGCCCGGCCGCTACATCACGCTCACGACCTGCACGCCGGTCTACACGTCGAAGTACCGGTACATCGTGTGGGGCGAGCTGGAGCGCATCGAGAAGGTGGACTCGCGGCGGACACCGCCCAAGGAACTGCGCTAGCGCAAGCCCTGCCCCTAGCCCTCCATAGAGTTATCCACAGGCTGATCCACAGCTCTGGATAAGTAAGCACACTACTCAGCAGATCTGTGGATAACTCTTCCGAGGTTGACGCCGGTACGACTGCGCGGGGCCATTCGCAGGCACGTACACACCTTGCCCTTGCTGGGCAAACCCAGGTCAGCGACAAGGGGCACGTACGTTCCCCACGTAATGCACAAGATCCGGCACTCGCTGTGGATAATTGCGCGCTCAGGTGAGCTCGGAGGTCCGGATCAGGATGACGGCCACGGTGATCAGCAGGACCAGGGCGCAGGTGCCCCACTGGATGAGGGCTCGGCGTTCGCGGGGTGCGTGCAGCATGCCGAACGCAACGATGACGCCGGCGATCAGACCGCCGACGTGCGCCTGCCAGGCGATGCCGTCCCTGTAGAACGGGGCGAGAAGGCTGATCACGACAAGGATGCCGATGGGCACGAGGTTCTGCTGCTGCCGACGCAACAGGACAACCGTGGCGCCCAACAGACCGTAGACCGCTCCCGAAGCTCCGAGCGAGGGCTGGTCCGCTGCCAGCATCAAGTACGCCAGTGCGTTGCCCGCAAGGCCGGAGATCAAATAGAGCACCACATAGCGCGTCCGGCCGAGGGTCTCTTCGAGGTGGGTGCCGAGGAACCACAACAGCAGCATGTTCATCGCGATGTGCGAGAAGTCCTGGTGCGCGAACACCGACGTCATCAGGCGGTACCACTCGCCGTCGGCGACGCCGACGACTTCCCCCAGCGCGGGGTCCCAGGCCTGGCCGATAAGCACCAGCCGGTCCACGACTTGGTCACCGCCGACCTGGATCGCGAGGAAGACCGCCAGGTTGATCACAACGAGGATCTTGGTGACCATCCGGGTGTCGGCGACGAGAGTCCCGCCGGCAATCGTCCGCGGCTGATTCGCCGTGGCCGCATGCCCCGTCCCCGACCCCTCCCGCACACAGTTCGGGCATTGGAACCCCACCGAAGCGCTGACCATGCACTCCGGACAGATCGGCCGCTCGCACCGGGTGCAGCTGATGCCCGTCTCGCGGTCCGGATGCCGGTAGCAGCCGGGCAGGCCGGAGGCGCCCTGGGGTTGCTGCGGGCTGCCTGGCACCTGGTCCATGGGGTCCCCTCAATCTCCGTACGAAGGCATGGGAAGCAACGACACCGCCCCGCTCATCCTTACGGATGGGCGGGGCGAAATGGTTCCCTCAGCGCATTCCGTGGGCTCGGCTCAGCGCTTCTCGACCACGACCGACTCGATGAGCACATCGCTGACCGGGCGGTGCGTCGCCGGGTTGATGGGCGTGGCCGCGATCGCGTCGACCACCTTGCGGCTGGGCCCGTCGACGACCTCGCCGAAGATGGTGTGCTTGCGATTCAGCCATGTCGTCGGGGCGAGCGTGATGAAGAACTGCGAGCCGTTGGTGCCCGGACCCGCGTTCGCCATGGCCAGCAGATACGGGCGGTCGAAGCGCAGCTCGGGGTGGAACTCGTCGGCGAACTCGTAGCCCGGGCCGCCGGTGCCGTTCCCGAGCGGGTCGCCGCCCTGGATCATGAAGCCGCTGATCACGCGGTGGAAGGACGTGCCGTCGTACAGCCTGTCCGTGGACTTGGTGCCGGTGGCCGGGTGGGTCCACTCCCGCTCGCCCGTGGCGAGCTCGACGAAGTTGCGGACCGTCTTGGGCGCGTGGAACGGCATCAGCCGGATCTCGATCTCGCCCTGGTTGGTCCTGAGGGTGGCGTACAGCTGCTCAGCCACGGTGTGCCTTCCGTTGTCGCGTCCAACGCCCAGAATCCTCGCACGCAGGGGCCTTCGGGGAGAGGAACGCGACAAGTCCTGGCCGATCCCTGCACGAGTCCTCGCCGGAAGGGCGCGCATCGCGCCGATCCGTGGCATTGTCTGCCGCAAGCTCCCCTTGCACCGCAATGCCCGAAGATCACCCGATACCCGTGGATCTGCTCGGCGCCTGATTCGCTTGTTTCTTTGTGGGCACCCGGTTTCTGCGCGGGCGCCTGGGCCGTGACCCGGATGCCCGCCCGCACATGCCGGGGCGCCAGCCGACAGGCATGATCCCTAAAAGGGTGGAAAGGTGAAATACCGTACGCCACCGAGGAGGAGGATCCCGTGACCCGCAAGAACAGCGCGCGTGCCGCGGCCAGCTCGGCGAAGGAGACTGTGCGGCACGCCGCGGAAGCGGTGGCGCCCTACGCCGGCACGGCGAAGGACCGGGCCGCGCACTACGCGCACGAGGCTCGCGTACGGCTCGCGCCCGTGGTCTCCGACGCCGCACACCTGACCGCCGACACCGCGCGCACCCAGTACGGCTCCCATGTCGCGCCGCGTCTGAAGCAGGCACGCGCCCATGTCCCGCCGAAGGTGGACTCCGCCGCCCAGGAGGCCGCCGAGCGCACCCGCCGGGCAGCCCGCCAGGCCGCCGAGTACACCCGGCCGAAGGTCGAGCAGGCCGTCGCGGCCGCAGGGCCGGTCAAGGACGCCGCGGTCGACCGCAGTACGGCGGCCGTCGCCGCTCTGCGCGGCCAGGTCTCGTCCCAGGAGATCCAGCGTCTGGTGCGCCGCCATGAGCGCCGGGCCTCGGCCGGCCGCTTCATGAAGCGGCTCGCCGTGGTGGGCGCGATCGGCCTGTCCGCGCTTGCCGCCTGGAAGTGGTGGGACAAGCAGGCCAACCCGGACTGGCTGGTCGAGCCGCCCGCACCCACCGAGGTCGCGGACACCGGTTCGACGACACTGACGTCGGTGGACGGCAGCGGACAGGCACTCCTCGACCCCGAGGTCCAGGCCAAGCAGGCCGAGGCCGAGGCGGACGACGGGAACTGGTCGCCGCAGCGCCCGGATGACAGGGCCTGAGGACGACGCGAACATCGAGGGGCGGGAGGCCGGCTGGGTCTCCCGCCCCTTTATGTGTGCTTCACCTCACGCCCGTTTCACGTGAAACATGGGTTGCGCGCGGGTTAACGTGATGTCGATCGATCTCGATCACAGGATTGTTACTCTCCGAGGACGTCCACCGTCATCGCCCCGCGCGATGCCACGGAGGCCGGCCGCTTGAGGAGAGGCAAGGCCTGGGTAGCGCCGCGTGCGCGACCCGGGCCTTTTTTGTTGCCCAAAACCAAGCAGCAAGGTGCAAGGACGCATCATGAGCACACCCCAGGCGGGACCCGGGACGCTGGCGGAGAGCATTCTCCGCGGTGTCGGCGGTGCCGAGAACATCGAGAGCCTCACGCACTGTGCGACGCGGCTGCGCTTCCAGCTCCATGACGGAACGAAGGTCGACCAGGCCGCGCTCGACTCCCTCCAGGGCGTCATGGGCACGGTGCCGCAGTCAGGCGACCGCTTCCAGATCGTGGTCGGCGGCGCCGTCTCGCGCGTCTACTCCGAGATCATGAACCTGCCGTCGATGAGCAAGGGCGGCGCTGCCAAGCCGAAGTCGGACGCCGACGTCAAGGCCGAGATGCGGGCCAAGAGCCGCGGCAAGTTCGCCTGGGTCGACAACTTCTTCGAGTACCTCTCGGACTCGTTCCGCCCGCTCATGGGTGTGCTCCTCGGCTCCTCGCTGATCATCGCGATCGCCTCGGTCCTCGACGCCCTCGGCTACGTCGACTTCCGCGCCGAGGACAAGTCCGCGACCTGGGTGTTCGTCGACGCCATGTGGCGCTCGGTGCTCTACTTCCTGCCGATCATGGTGGCGTACAACGCGGCCAAGAAGCTGCGGATCGACCCGTGGGTGGGCGCCGCCGTCATGGCAGCGGTGATGACCCCGAACTTCACGGGCATGCTCAACAAGGACTCCGGGATCCCCGGCATCACCTGCACCGTCAACGACACCCTGGGCACCCAGGAGTGTGTGGCGAAGGTCTTCGGTCTGCCGATGCAGCTGAACGACTACGGCGGCCAGGTCTTCGTGCCGCTCCTGATGGTCGCCGTGCTCGCCCTGGTCTACAAGGGTCTGCAGAAGGTCTTCCCGGAGAACGTGCACATGGTGTTCGTGCCGTTCTTCAGCATGCTGATCATGATCCCGGTGACCGCCTTCCTCATCGGCCCGATGGGCGTCTGGGCCGGCAACGGCCTCGGTGAGGGCCTGTCCTGGATGAACAACAACGCCCCGATCGTCTTCGCGATCATGATCCCGCTGATCTACCCGTTCCTGGTGCCGCTGGGTCTGCACTGGCCGCTGAACGCGCTCATGCTGCAGAACATCAGCGTCCTCGGCTACGACTTCATCCAGGGCCCCATGGGCGCATGGAACTTCGCCTGCTTCGGCGCCACCGCCGGTGTGCTGCTCCTGTCGGTCCGCCACCGTGAGAAGGAGATGCGCCAGACCGCGACCGGCGCGCTCGCCGCGGGTCTGTTCGGCGGTATCTCCGAGCCCTCGCTCTACGGCATCCACCTGCGCTTCAAGCGGATCTACCCGCGCATGCTCGTGGGCTGCCTCGTCGGCGGCGTCATCGTCGGCGTCATGGGCGGCGTGGACACCGACGCCTTCGCCTTCACCTCGCTGCTCACCATCCCGGTCTTCGACCCGATGGTCACGTACGTCATCGCGATCGGTGCGGCCTTCTTCACCTCGATGGCACTCGTCTACTTCTCGGACTTCCGCACCAAGGAGGACCGCGCCCAGGCCAACGCCGAGCGCGACGCCGCCGAGGCGGCCGCGGCCGGCACCCCGGCCGAGGGCCCGAACGTCGAGACCGCCGAGGTCGAGGCGCGCGAGCTCGTCGGCGTCGGTGCCGCCGCCAAGGTCACGTCCGCGGCCGGTGGTTCCGCCGCCAAGTCCGCGTCCGCCACCGGTGGTTCCGCCGCGGCTGCCGGCTCCACCGCGGGTTCCGTCGGCGTCGCAGCCGGTACGGGCATCGAACTCACGGCACCCGTCGCGGGCCACGTGGTCAGCCTCGACGACGTCAAGGACCCGGTCTTCGCCTCCCGCGCACTCGGCGAGGGCGTGGGCATCGAGCCGGCCGACGGCCACATCGTGGCCCCTGTCGACGGTGAACTGGTCACCACCACGGAGACCGGCCACGCCTTCGGCATCCGCACCGTGGACGGTGTCGAGGTGCTCGTGCACGTCGGCATCGACACCGTGCAGATGAAGGGTGAGGGCTTCGACGTCCGCGTCGAGTCCGGTCAGCAGGTCTCGGCAGGCGACCTGCTCGTCGAGGTCGACCTGGACGCCGTACGGGCCGCGAAGCACCCGACCGTCACCCTCATGACCGTCACCAACACCGCGGACCTCGCCTCGGTCGAGCCGCACACCGGGCAGGACGTCGCCGTCGGCGCCCCCGTGGTGACCGTACGGCGGTAGTCACCGCCATCCGGTCCGGCGCACGCACGCTTCCCCTCGTGGACGCGTGCGTGCGCCGTGTCGGAGAGGATGAGGCATAGATGAGCAAACGGTAAGAGACCGCAGGAAAGTACGAGATCATCGGACAGAGCCTGATCACGGACGGGAAGGAGGGCCGGCGGTGAAGACGCTGCGTGTCCTCAACAACAACGTGGTCCTCGCGCGCGACGAGAAGGGCCAGGAGGTCATCGTCACGGGGCGGGGCATCGGCTTCAACTCCCGTCAGGGCGCGGTCATCGACCCCTCCCTGATCGTGCGCGTCTTCGTCCCGGCCGACGGCCGCGACCCCGACCATGTGGCCGAGACCCTCGCCCTCATCGACGAAGAGGTCCTGCGGGCCGTCGTGATCGCCCTCGGCGAGGCCGGTATCGAGGGCCGCGAGTCCACCCGCCCCACGCTCGCCATCGCCGTCGCCGACCATGTCGCGGGGGCCCTCGACCGGGCCGCGCGGGGCATCGTCATCGAGTACCCGCTGCGCGCCGAGACCCAGACGCTGTACGCCACCGAGTACGCCCAGGCGGAGCGGCTGCTCGCTGCCATCAACGAGCGCGTGGACCCGAAGCTGGAGCCCTCCGAGGCGACCGCGCTCGCACTCCATCTGGTCAACGCCGGCTTCGCCTCGGGCGATCTGTCCTTCACGTACACGATGACCGGCGTCATCCAGCAGATGCTCGCGGTGGTGGGGGAGCGGTACGGACTCGACGTGTCGCAGCAGTCGATGAACGCCGCGCGGTTCATCACGCACGTGCGCTACCTCTTCGTACGGATCCAGCAGCACCGGCAGCTCAAGGGCCACGAGTCCACCATCGGCAAGGGCATCCGCCAGCACTACCCGGACGCCACCCACACCGCACAGCAGCTGGCGACGATCGTCGAACTGCGGCTCGGCCAGCAGCTCAGCGAGGACGAGGTCTCCTATCTGGCGCTGCACGTGGCCCGTATGACGATGGCCGACGATCCTGCGGCGTGAGCCCGGACCGCATAGCGAAAACCGCCCGCCGACCTAACGAAAAAGACCCCGCCCAACCGCGTATACGCAGGTCAGGCGGGGTCTTGTCTGTGGAGCCTAGGGGAGTCGAACCCCTGACATCTGCCTTGCAAAGGCAGCGCTCTACCAGCTGAGCTAAGGCCCCGGGACGGGAAGCGCCGCGGAAGAATCCTTCCCGCGCGTGCGTCGGAGACAAGAGTACCGGGTCACCCCCCGGATCCCGCAAAAGGATTGGGGCTCCCCCTATGCGACCACTCTCCGTAAGATGCACCGCGAGGTTCGCACCAGCGAAGGGGAGGACGCATCGTGGATGCGGAGCAGCAGGAAGCCACTGCGAGAGCCAGAGAGCTCCAGCGCAGTTGGTACGGAGAGCCGTTGGGGGCGCTCTTCCGTCGGCTCATAGAAGACCTGGGCCTGAACCAGGCCCGGCTCGCGGCGGTACTCGGCCTGTCGGCGCCGATGCTGTCGCAGTTGATGAGCGGCCAGCGGGCCAAGATCGGCAACCCGGCCGTGGTGCAGCGCGTACAGCTGCTCCAGGATCTGTCGGGACAGGTCGCGGACGGCAGCGTGAGTGCCTCCGAAGCGGCCGAGCGCATGGAGGAGATCAAGAAGAACCAGGGCGGTGCGGTGCTCACCACGACCGCTCAGGCGCGGGGGGCCGGCGTGGGGGCGCCGACCGTGAAGCGCGTGGTCCGCGAGATCCAGTCGCTGCTGCGTTCCGTCTCGTCCGCGGGCGAGATCATCGAGGCGGCCGACGCACTCGCCCCGACCCATCCGGAACTGGCAGAGTTCCTGCGGGTCTACGGCGCGGGGCGCACCGCCGACGCGGTGACGCACTACGAGTCGCATCAGGGCTGACGGCCGCGACCAACAGCAGGGCTCGATCGAACGGTTCAGGTCCACACGGGGAGAGGATCTGAACCGGCAGCCAGCAGCCGAGCAGCCCACAGGGGCTGGACGGGGAGTGCAGCACGGTCATGGGTGAGGTCTTCGCCGGCCGGTACGAACTGGTCGACCCGATCGGACGCGGTGGCGTCGGTGCCGTCTGGCGTGCCTGGGATCACCGCAGACGCCGCTATGTCGCCGCCAAGGTCCTGCTGCAGAGCGATGCGCACAGCCTGCTCCGTTTCGTACGCGAGCAGGCTCTGCGCATCGATCACCCGCACGTTCTGGCCCCGGCGAGCTGGGCCGCCGACGACGACAAGGTCCTGTTCACGATGGACCTGGTCGGTGGCGGCTCACTCGCCCATCTCATCGGGGACTACGGGCCGCTGCCGCCGCGCTATGTGGCGCAGCTGCTCGATCAACTGCTCTCCGGGCTCTCGGCGGTGCACGCGGAAGGCGTCGTGCACCGCGACATCAAGCCCGCCAACATCCTGCTCGAGGCCACCGGTACGAGGCGGCCGCATCTGCGGCTCTCCGACTTCGGCATCGCCATGCGCAAGGGCGACCCCCGGCTGACCGCGACCGATCTCGTCGTGGGGACGCCGGGGTACATCGCGCCGGAGCAGAGCGCGTACGACGAACCGGACTTCCCTGCCGACCTGTTCGCGACGGGTCTGGTCGCCCTCTATCTCCTGGAGGGCGCGAAACCGGACGCACAGGCGCTGACGGAGCTCTTCCGCGCCCACGGCACCCCGCACGCCCCCCGTACGGTCCCCGAGCCCCTGTGGCAGGTCCTCACGGGCCTTCTCCAGCCGGAACCCCACGCCCGCTTCCGCAGCGCGACAGGCGCGCGCAAGGCGCTCGCGGAAGCCGTCCTGCTCCTTCCGGAGCCGGGCGTGGACGACGAGCTCATCGAGGTCTTCGACCAACTGGGCCCGCTCCCGGAGGCCTTCGGCCCCGACGGCCCGATCCGCGTCCCCACGGCCTCCCCCGACGCCCCCACGGCAACGGCCGGTACGCCTCAGATCGCGCTCTCCTCCGCGCATACGCCCCCGTCGGCGCCCCCACCCGCTGCCGCACCGACGACGCCCACCCCACCGCCCCCGCACCCGGCTCCTCCTCCTGCTCCTGCTGCCGCCGCTCCCGCCCCCACCTCAGCGCCCTCGCCGGCAGCGTTCGCGGACCACACCCCCACCCGCCCGTACACCCTCCAGACCCCCGGCATCCCGGCCCAGATTCCCCCGGCACCCGCCCAGAGCCAGCCTGTTCATGCCACCCCACATGCCACACCGCCGGCGCACAGACGCGCACGCGGCGGTCCCCCCGCCAAAGTCGCCGTCCCGGTCCTCCTCCTCGCGGCGCTCTGCTTCGCGGTCGGATTCTGGGCTCTGAGTCAGATCTGACAGGCGCTTAAGGAGGCGGGGTCTGACAGGCGCTAAGGGGGCGGGCTCTGACAGGCACGCAAGGGGCCGCGCTCCGACAGACACCCGCAGCGTTGTCCGGCACCCAGGCAGGTCACGCCTCAGCCCGCCGCCGCCCCACCACAGCCCACACCGCCAGCCACAGCACCAGCGCCGTCCCCAAGCCGATCCCCACCGCGGCCACGGCCTGCATCCCGCCGTCCCGCCCGGTGCCCTGCCCCGCGCCTCCGGCCTGTCCGTCCTGCTCCTCGACCTGGAAGATCCCCGGGTCACCGGCGTACGGCGGCCCGTCCGAGGCCGCCCCTTCCACGCCGACCCGCAGGGTCACGTCCTGCGGCTGGTCCCCGTACTTCCCGGCCAGCTCGGGACTCAACGTCACCTGCAGGTAGTACGCCCCGGCAAAGCGCATCCCCTTGACCTTGGGAGCGGACGCCAGCCGGTTCTCGTACGCCACCGCCGGCACCCCCTCGAGCGCCGCCGTGACCCCCGTACCGCTCAAAGTGGGCTGCTCCGCGGTCACTTCCGCCCGGGCGGGATTGTGCAGCCCGAGCCGCAGCGCCGCCCCGACCGACCCCTTGCCGCCCGTCCCGGCGAGCTCCGCCTCGGCCGCGAGCCGCTGCCCCCAGTCGACGGGCACCTTGTAGAAGAGCGTCCGCCCGGGCTCGACCCGCCCCCGCCACACACCCGCCCCGATGGCGGCCGCGTCATGGAAGCTCGTACCGCCCTGCCGCTCCTTCGCCGTCCCCTCCGGCAGCGAACCGGCCCCCGGCGCCGCGGCCGAAGGCGTGGCGCTCGGCGACGCGCCCTTCAGCGCGGGCTCGTTGACGAAGTCCAGCTCCAGGTCCCACGACTCGCGCGAGGCCGCTCTGCCGCCCGCCGCGCGCTCGACGACCACGGTGTACGTCCCGGCCGCCTGGCACCTCGTACTGCCCTGCTCGACCAGCCGTTCCACGGAGGCCACCAGCGGCCGCGGATAGTCGGCGGACCCGAACCCACTCGAGTCGGACCCGCACCGCCCGCCGTCCGCGTTCTCGAGCCATACGTCGAGCCCGTCCCCGAAGGCCACCCGGTCATCGAGCCGAGGCAGCGCCACCGCCGAGACATACGCGGCCGAGCCGGCATCGAGCTCGACGCGGTAGTGCAGCTTCTGCCCGGGGGCGATGGTGCTGCGATACGTCTCGTCGGCGGCCAGCGTCGGAGCCCCGCCCGGCCCGCTCGCACCCTCGACGTTCCGCGTCCCATCGGGGAAGCCATACGGATAGGGCTCGGCGGCCGCCGTCCGCGTGTGCAGCACCATCGCGGCGCTCAAGGCCGCCGCCACCACCGCCGTACGCCTGCTGCCACGCCGCATCGTCACCGTGCTCCTCGTCTTCGCCCGGGCCGGTCTCATCCTGCCGCGACGCCCACGGCACTGTCAGCGCATGCCGAAGCACCGCCGGCAGATCGGCCCTGCACCCACCCCGTTCACAAGCGCAATCGAAAGATTCACGCAAGCGAACAAAAGGGACAGTCAGTGACCACGAGAGAACGGCTCGTAGTCACACTGAGCACACAACTGCACTCCACGCAACACAAAGCCCCGGCCGCAAGCTGCGACCGGGGCAAGTGCAAAGAGACGTATGTGGCTCACGAACCGGTGGGCACGGAGTCAGTCGCCTCCGTCCACAGATCCTGCTCGGCGCGATCCGCCTGGATCTGGCGGTACACGAGGAGCCCGCCGATGGCGGCCAGTGCGACCAGGAGAAGCTTCTTCACCGCGCTACCTCGTCTTTCCTTGACGTAGAGGGACCTTCTGGCGCCCGACTATACACACCGGGGATGGCCGGCCGACGGCCTCGTCGCGCACCCAACTCCCGCCCTCCGCACCGCAGTCGACCTGCGAAACAGCGCTGCCGAAGGAGTCGGGGACACCCCCGCGCCACCCTGTGACGTTCGCCGCTTTCACCCCTCGCGGGGGCAAAAGCGCACTCTCGGGGACCAAAAGGGCCCGCATGACTCCGAACGGGTGGTGTTAATCCGAAGATCGGCGAATCACGGCGGTGGCTCCCCCACTCCAAGTCCTGCGTACACATCATGAGGAAAGTACGCAAATCGTCCGACCCAAATGGGGCGGACGACCACCTTGCACGACCGATCCGAAAGGGAAAGATCATGGCTGCCACCAAGGCCACGCGTCTGTGGTCCGCGCTCGTCAGCGCGCTTCTCGCCTTCTTCGCCTCACTGGGGCTCATCACCACCCAGGCCGCCGCGGCCGTACCGCAGCAGACCGACGCCGGCAACCCGGCGACGAGCACCCCGGCCGCGCACTCCGTGCCGGCTCCGCTCGCCGCGCGGCCCTACGACCTGTCGCTACCGCCGACGATGAAGCAGCGCATCCGCGCGGAAGCGCACGGCAGCTCGCCCTCGTCCCGCAGCTTCAAGATCCCGCGCGCCGAGGCACGCCACCGGGCCGACACCCGTGAGCCGCACCTGCTGAACGAAGAGACCGCGGCCGGCGCGTACGAGACGAACTCGGCAGCCGGCCACCTGCAGCACCACAGCAGTGACTGAAGCCTGGCAACTCCGAGAACTACCGGACGTTTCCTGTGCGGCAGTCCGTCAGGGCTCGACCCTGACCGCCTCGAATCACCGCGTTGATATCAGCCACTGATGTCGGGCGGAGCCGCGAGGCTTGACGGCGAGTGATGGTGAGTGAAGGGGAAGGGAAGCCACTTCCCCGAGAAGTTGTACGCAGAGGACGGCTCAGCAGAACGAGCCCCCGGCCCTCGGGCCGGCGCGGACCTTGTTCAGCAGCCTGATGAACGACTTGGCAGCAACTGGCCGGACCGCGGGTGACCTTCACCCTCGTGGCAGTACCGGCCCTGGTCTTCGGCACCGCTAGCGAAGCACGAGAGCGCAGAGCGATACGAAGCACCGCCCCGAAGAACGTACGCAGGCAGGGAGCAGCAAGACCTGGACGAACGACCCCCGTTGTGCCGGCTTCCGCTCCCCAGAGCGTTGCGCCAAGCGGTACACAGCCCTTCAAGCTCACGACGGCGAAGGGCCACCCCACCGCTCCCGGCAACCGGCCTCACCGAGGCCGACCGCCACTGATCGAAGGCGCATATGACGGCACGGCACAGCATGTTGACCGGCTGACGGCGGGACCACGACACGGTCCCCGAGTCGTCGGGCTCTCGGTACACCATCAGCTCACCTTGGAACTCGACGCACACCTCCGTTTCCGCCGGCACCGGTCCGGCGATGCCACGGAGGAAGCCCTCGAGCGCACCGGTGAGCTACGACGCGATGCCCTCGGCCTCGCCCTGGCGGCCGGCCACCGTGGTGCCGCTAGCCTCCCTTGGTGATCAAAGGGGACGGCGGAGAACAAGGCGTCGGCGGTATCGGGACGCAGGGTTGGGACGCCACGCGATCGTGGGTGGAGCAGCGGCTCGCCGGTGGAGAGCGCATTGAAGGCACCGGGCACTTGCGTGGAGGCTGGACATCACAGATGCGCAGCCTGCAGGTCTCAGGTCCGGACGGTCGCCGGGTTCTGGTGCTGCGTTCTTTCGTCAAACCCTTCTACGTCCGGCACGCGGACGGCTTGTTGTCCCGCGAAGCTGCGATCCTGCGCCTGCTCGGGGAGACGGACGTGCCCGCAGCCACCCTTTTGGATGTGGACTCGACTGCGGCGCACTGCGACCATCCGTCCTTGCTGATGTCGATGCTGCCCGGCAGCGTCCGTGTGGACGACCGAGGCGCGGAGCAGCGAGCCGATCTGCTGGCCTCGCAGCTGCTGCGCATCCATCAGGTCGAGGTCTCCGAAGAGACGAGGCCGCGGACCTGGCAGGCCTGGACCTCGCCGGAGCGGGTCACGCTGCCCGAGGCCACAGCACTGCCGGAGCTTTGGCAAAGGGCAATCGACGTCATCCGTCAGGACCCTCCCGCCCATCGGCCCTGCTTTCTGCACCGGGACTTCCACCCCGGCAATGTCCTCTTCGACGGCGACGGGGACGATCTACGCATCAGCGGGGTCGTCGACTGGGTGGAGACTTCCTGGGGGCCGGCCGACCTTGATGTGGCGCACTGCTCGACAGCCCTGGCGCTGCTCCACGGTGTTCCCTTGGGAATGAGCTTCGCGGACCGGTACCTCGCCGCGGGAGGGCAACTTGCCGAGCACCGTGCGGCCCACCTGTACTGGCGGCTCATCGACGCCCTCGCCTTCGCGCCGGACGCCGAGAAGGTAGCCGTCCCCTGGCGCGAACTCGGCCGCACAGACCTCACCCAAGCCCTTCTCGCCGACAGGCTCGCGGAGTACATCGAGGCTCTGCTAGAGCGCTACGCGTAGAAGAGAAGCACCCGGACGCCAAAGACCCCCAGCCGTAGCCGGCTGGGGGTCTTCTCGCATGTGGGGCTAACAGGATTTGAACCTGTGGCCTCATCCTTATCAGGGATGCGCTCTAACCAACTGAGCTATAGCCCCGCCGCGCTTTGCGGGGGTGTGTCCCGCGCGCTGACCTCTGAAGATTAGCGCACGACGCGCCCAGTCCCAAAATCGATAGAACCGGCCGGTCCGCAGGCGCTTACTCGTCCTCCGCGAGCGTGAGCTCGACACCGCCCACGAAACCGGCGGAGAGGTTGTAGATGAACGCTCCGAGCGTGGCGAGAGCCGTGGCGAGGACCACATCGATCACCGCGATGATCGAGGTGAACATCAGGACCCGGGGCAGGGAGAGGAACGCCTGGAGGTCGAAGCCGTTCGACTCGTTGGACCCCGTGGCCTCGGAGATCGTCCCGCCGACCGTGGAGAAGACACCCATGGCGTCCATGACCATCCACAGGACGGCCGCGGCGACGATCGTGCAGATGCCCAGGGCGATGGAGAGCAGGAAGCTGACCTTCATGACCGACCACGGATCGGCCTTCGCGACCCGAAGGCGCGCCTTGCGCGTGCGCGGTGTCGTACGCGCACCGGTCCGCGCACGGCGTACGGCACCCTCGGGAGGCGCCGGGTAGGCCTGCGGCGGGTGATAGGGGCCGGACGGCCCGTTCGGCTGACGCTCACCGGGCAGGGGCCCGGCGGCGTACTCGGACTGAGGCTCCGAGGCGTATGCCTGGGGCCCTCGCGTATCCGTCACTGTCCCCCCCTGCGCTGCGTGCTCAGACTCGGCGGGGCCACGGCCGCCTTCCGGTCCGGGTCCGTTCGTTCCGGCGCCCGTGGCTCCACTCACGTCCTGCACTCCTCGCGCTACTCGGTCTCGGGCGCCGTGCCCTCGTCCGTGCCTGCGGCCGTCTCACCCTCGGCCGACTCGACCGACACAGCCGACTCCTCGTCGGCCCCGTCGACTTCCTCCGCCTCGCGCCCGGCCTCGGCGTTACGAGCGATACCGACCACGGCATCGCGCTTGCCCAGGTTGATCAGTTGGACGCCCATGGTGTCACGGCCCGTCTCCCTGACCTCGTTGACTCGCGTACGAATCACACCGCCGCCCAGGGTGATGGCGAGGATCTCGTCGAGCTCCTCGACCACCAGTGCACCGACGAGGGAGCCGCGATCCTCGACGATCTTGGCGGCCTTGATACCGAGGCCACCGCGACCCTGGACGCGGTACTCGTCGACGTTGGTCCGCTTCGCGTACCCACCGTCGGTTGCGGTGAACACGAACGTACCGGGCCGGACGACATTCATCGAGAGGAGCTCGTCGCCTTCGCGGAAGCTCATTCCCTTGACGCCCGAGGTCGCGCGGCCCATCGGGCGCAGCGCATCGTCCGTTGCGGTGAACCTGATCGACTGGGCCTTCTTGCTGATGAGCAGCAGATCGTCCTCGGCGGAGATCAGCTCGGCGCCGATCAGCTCGTCGTCCGAACCGTCGTCCGTCTCACGCAAGTTGATGGCGATGACACCACCCGAACGAGGCGAGTCGTAGTCCTTGAGCGAGGTCTTCTTGACCAGGCCCGACTTGGTCGCGAGGACCAGATAGGGGGCCGCCTCGTAATCGCGGATCGCGAGGATCTCGGCGATCTGCTCGTCCGGCTGGAAGGCGAGCAGATTTGCGACGTGCTGACCGCGCGCGTCACGTCCGGCATCGGGAAGTTCGTACGCCTTCGCCCGGTACACCCGGCCCTTGTTCGTGAAGAACAGCAGCCAGTGGTGCGTGGTGGAGACGAAGAAGTGGTCGACGATGTCGTCTTCCTTGAGCTTCGTCCCGCGTACGCCCTTGCCGCCGCGCTTCTGCGAACGGTAGTCCTCGGTCTTGGTCCGCTTGATGTAGCCGCCGCGGGTGATCGTGACGACGATGTCGTCCTCGGCGATCAGGTCCTCCATGGACATGTCGCCGTCGAAGGGCACCAGGGCGGAGCGGCGGTCGTCGCCGAACTTCTCGACGATCGCGGCCAGTTCCTCACTGATGATCTGGCGCTGGCGCTCGGGCGAGGCGAGGATCGCGTTGTACTCGTTGATCTTCGCCTGGAGTTCGTCGTGCTCGGCGACGATCTTCTGGCGCTCCAGGGCGGCGAGCCGGCGCAGCTGCATCTCGAGGATGGCGTTGGCCTGGATCTCGTCGATCGAGAGCAGCTCCATCAGGCCCGTACGCGCGATGTCGACCGTGTCGCTGCGCCGGATGAGCGCGATGACCTCGTCGATGGCGTCGAGAGCCTTGAGCAGACCGCGCAGGATGTGGGCGCGCTCCTCGGCCTTGCGCAGCCGGAACTTGGTGCGCCGGACGATGACCTCGATCTGGTGCGTCACCCAGTGGCGGATGAACGCGTCAAGGGAGAGCGTGCGCGGGACACCGTCGACCAGGGCCAGCATGTTGGCGCCGAAGTTGGTCTGCAGGTCCGTGTGCTTGTACAGGTTGTTCAGGACGACCTTGGCGACCGCGTCGCGCTTGAGCACGATCACGAGGCGCTGGCCCGTACGCGAAGAGGTCTCGTCGCGGACGTCGGCGATGCCGCCGACCTTGCCGTCCTTCACGAGGTCGGCGATCTTCTGCGCGAGGTTGTCCGGGTTGACCTGGTACGGAAGCTCCGTGACCACCAGGCACTGGCGGCCCTGGATCTCCTCGACCGCGACGACCGCGCGCATCGTGATGGAGCCACGGCCCGTGCGGTACGCCTCCTCGATGCCCTTGCGGCCGACGACGAGGGCGCCGCTCGGGAAGTCGGGGCCCTTGATGCGCTCGATCAGCGCGTCCAGGAGCTCTTCGTGGGAGGCCTCGGGGTTCTCCAGGTACCACTGGGCACCGGCCGCGACCTCGCGCAGGTTGTGCGGCGGGATGTTGGTGGCCATACCGACCGCGATACCGGCGGAGCCGTTGATCAGCAGGTTCGGGAAGCGGGCCGGCAGGACGGTCGGCTCCTGGGAGCGGCCGTCGTAGTTGTCCGTGAAGTCGACGGTCTCCTCGTCGATGTCGCGGACCATCTCCATCGACAGCGGCGCCATCTTGCACTCGGTGTAGCGCATGGCGGCGGCCGGGTCGTTGCCCGGGGAGCCGAAGTTGCCGTTGGAGTCCACGAGCGGCATGCGCATCGACCACGGCTGCGCGAGGCGGACCAGCGCGTCGTAGATCGAGGTGTCGCCGTGCGGGTGGTAGTTGCCCATCACGTCGCCGACGACGCGGGCGCACTTGTAGAAGCCCTTCTCAGGGCGGTAACCGCCGTCGTACATCGCGTACAGGACGCGGCGGTGGACGGGCTTCAGACCGTCCCGTACGTCCGGCAGCGCGCGGGACACGATGACGGACATCGCGTAGTCGAGGTAGGAGCGCTGCATCTCCGTCTCGAGCCCGACGGGCTCGATGCGCATCGCTACTTCGCCCTCACCAGGGATGCCGGAACCAGAAGAAATGGGAGCTGTCTCGTCGGCCATGGCCGTTCAAGATCCTTTCGAAGCGGTACGTGACCGACTCAGATGTCGAGGAAGCGGACGTCCTTGGCATTGCGCTGGATGAACGAGCGGCGTGCCTCCACGTCCTCGCCCATCAGCACGGAGAACAGGTCGTCGGCCTGCGCGGCGTCGTCCAGCGTGACCAGGCCGAGCACGCGGTGCTCCTGGTCCATGGTCGTGATGCGCAGCTCCTCGGCGTTCATCTCACCGAGACCCTTGAAGCGCTGGACCGAGTCGTCCTTGATGCGCTTGCCGGCCTGGCGGCCGAGCTCGATCAGGGCGTCGCGCTCGCGGTCCGAGTACGCGTACTGGAAGTCGTCCCGGGTCCACTTGATCTTGTAGAGCGGCGGGCGCGACAGGTAGACGTGACCGGCCTCGACCAGCGGCCGCATGAAGCGGAACAGGAAGGTCAGCAGCAGCGTGTTGATGTGCTGGCCGTCGACGTCGGCGTCAGCCATCAGGATGATCTTGTGATAGCGGAGCTTCTCGATGTCGAAGTCCTCGTGGACTCCGGTGCCGAAGGCCGAGATCAGCGCCTGGATCTCCTGGTTCTGCAGGATCTTGTCGATCCTGGCCTTCTCCACGTTCAGGATCTTGCCGCGGATCGGCAGGATGGCCTGGTACTGCGGGTTACGGCCGGACTTGGCGGAGCCACCGGCGGAGTCACCCTCGACGATGAAGATCTCGCACTTGGCGGGGTCGTTCGACTGGCAGTCGGAGAGCTTGCCCGGCAGCGAGGCGGACTCCAGCAGACCCTTGCGGCGGGTGAGGTCACGCGCCTTGCGGGCCGCCACACGCGCGGTGGCCGCGGCGATGGACTTGCGGACGATGTCCGCGCCCTCGTTGGGGTTGCGGTCCAGCCAGTCGGCCAGGTGCTCGTAGACCGCCTTCTGCACGAAGGTCTTGGCCTCGGTGTTGCCCAGCTTGGTCTTGGTCTGGCCCTCGAACTGCGGCTCGGCCAGCTTGACCGAGATGATCGCGGTCAGACCCTCGCGGATGTCGTCGCCCGTGAGGTTGTCGTCCTTCTCGCGGAGCAGCTTCTTGTCGCGCGCGTACTTGTTGATCAGCGAGGTCAGCGCGGCACGGAAGCCCTCTTCGTGGGTGCCGCCCTCGTGCGTGTGGATGATGTTCGCGAACGAGTAGACACCCTCGCTGTACTGCGAGTTCCACTGCATCGCGACTTCGAGCGACAGCGACTTGTCCGAGTCCTCGGCCTCGAGGGAGATGATCGTGGGGTGGATCATCTCGCCCTTGCGCGAGTTGAGGTACTTCACGAAGTCGACGATGCCGCCTTCGTAGTGGTACGTGACCGACATGGCCTGGCCGTCGTCGGCGGTGTCGGCGGTGTCCGCACCGGCCACGGCCTTCGCCGAATCGCGCTCGTCGGTGAGCTTGATCGTCAGGCCCTTGTTGAGGAAGGCCATCTCCTGGAAGCGCCTCGAGAGCGTCTCGAAGGAGTACTCGGTGGTCTCGAAGATGTCGGGGTCGGCCCAGAACGTGACCGTGGTGCCCGTGTCCGTCGTGGCCTCGTGACGCTCGAGGGGCGCGGTCGGGGCGCCCGCCTTGTACTCCTGCGTCCAGCGGTAGCCGTCCGTCTTGATCTCGACGGCGAGCTTGTGGGACAGCGCGTTCACCACGGAGACACCGACGCCGTGCAGACCGCCGGAGACGGCATAGCCGCCGCCGCCGAACTTGCCGCCCGCGTGCAGCACGGTGAGCACGACCTCGACGGCCGGCTTCTTCTCGACGGGGTGGATGCCCACCGGGATGCCACGACCGTTGTCGATCACCCGCACCGCGCCGTCGGCGAGGATCGTGACGTCGATCGTGTCCGCGTGGCCGGCGAGCGCCTCGTCGACCGCGTTGTCGACCACCTCGTACACGAGGTGGTGCAGACCGCGCTCACCGGTCGAGCCGATGTACATACCCGGTCGCTTGCGGACCGCGTCCAGACCCTCGAGGACGGTGATGGCGCTGGCGTCGTACACGTTCGCGTTCGCGCCGGCGTCGGTGGAGGGGATGTTCTCGTTGGGGTTGCCGGAATCGGCCACGAAGCGCCCTTTCTGGCACAGCACAAGCCAAGCTCCCGGCACATTGTCGGGAGCGGCTGCGTCGTTCGTATAAGACGGCGTTCCTCCCGCGCGCGCGTCGCGTGTGGTGCGCGTGCCGCGAGAAGACGTGATGCAGCGTTCTGGCCCCGGACCCCCGAAGGGGCGGGATTGTCTCCCAGTCTACCGGTAGCGCCGACAGTAATGGGGGCTTGCTGGCCCTTGAGTCCGCATGTGCCGCCCTGAACCGGTCTCTCCCGACTCCCCATATGCGGAACGGGGCTCCAAGAGGCTCACACGGGCGCTCAGCGCTTCGGGCTGTCAACCCTCCACTACGGTGAGGGACGGGTCGGGTGTACGGCGTGCGTACGACCTAGCCGTACGTATCCCCGGGACCCGTGCTACCGGGGGCGCGCAGGGGTCCGTAGCGCCGCGCGGGACCGCCGGGGCCGAGCACTTTGATGAGGCGGACGGTGCCCTGGCCGAGGTCCTGGTTGAGCCGCGCGACCAGCTGCGGGGCGAGCAGGCGCAGCTGCGTGGCCCAGGCGGTGGAGTCGCACTGGACGGTCAGGACGCGCTCGTCCTCGTCGTATTTCTGTGGCACGCAGTGCTTCGCGAGGTCATCCCCGACGATCTGCGGCCAGCGGCCCATCACACCGCCGACCGCGGCCGGGGTCTCCCAGCCGCGCTCGGTGATCAGGCGGTTGATCGCGGCGCCGAGGGGGAGCGGATCGCGGCCGTCGGCCCGGGCGCCGGACCTCAGCCCGCCGCCCCGCCTGGCCTGCTTCTTCTGCTGCGCCTCGGCGCCGCGCGCACGGGCCTGCTCCTTGGCGGCGCGCAGGGCGACGCGGGCGAGGTCGATGCCGCTGGGTTCGGCGGGCTTCTTCGGCTCGGGGGTCTCGGAGTTCTGTTCGGAGGTCATACGCGGGTCACCTCGCCCTGCGACACGGCGTACCGCACGCCGGCCAGCACATCCGGTACGTCGTCCTCGACCGCGGCCGTCACCAGGACCTGCTCACCGGGTGCGACCAGTTCGGCGAGCCGTTCGCGGCGCCGGGTGTCCAGCTCGGCGAAGACATCGTCGAGCACGAGCACCGGTTCGTTGCCCTCGGCGCGCAGCAGATCGTACGAGGCCAGGCGCAGCGCAAGGGCGTACGACCAGGACTCGCCGTGGCTCGCGTACCCCTTCGCGGGCAGCTCGCCGAGCCCGAGGAGCAGATCGTCGCGGTGCGGTCCGACGAGGGTCACGCCACGCTCGATCTCCTGCTTGCGTACGCCGACGAGCGCGGCGAGCAGCTGCTCGTACAGCTCCTCGCGGCCGGTCCCCGGGCCTTCGGCGGACGGCTTGTACTCGAGCACCAACGGGCCGCCGCCGGGCGCCAGTTGCTCGTACGCCTTGTCGGCGAGCGGCTGCAGCGCGGCGATCAGATCGAGCCGCTGCGCGAGCAACTCGGCGCCCGCGCGGGCCAGATGCTGGTCCCATACGTCGAGCGTGGACAGGTCCATCGAGCGGCCGCCGTGCCGGCGCGCCATGGCGGCGGACTTGAGCAGGGTGTTGCGCTGCTTGAGGACCCGGTCGTAGTCGGAGCGGACTCCGGCCATACGGGGGGAGCGCGCCGTGACCAGTTCGTCGAGGAAGCGGCGGCGCTCACCGGGGTCGCCCTTCACCAGGGCGAGGTCCTCGGGCGCGAACAGGACCGTACGTACTATCCCCAGCACATCGCGCGGTCTGACCTGCGAAGACCTGTTGATACGCGCCCGGTTGGACCTGCCGGGGTTCAGCTCCAGCTCGACCAGCTGCTGCCGCTCGCCCTGGCGGACCTGGGCGCGGATGACGGCGCGCTCGGCCCCCATCCGTACGAGCGGGGCGTCCGAGGAGACGCGGTGGCTGCCGAGGGTGGCGAGATAGCCGACGGCCTCGACGAGGTTGGTCTTGCCCTGCCCGTTGGGGCCCACGAACGCGGTGACGCCCGGGTCGAGCGGAACCTCGACCCGGGCGTACGACCGGAAATCGGCCAGCGACAGATGCGTGACGTGCATGGTGTGTGCCGACCTCCCCCGGCTGCCTCAGTCTCGGACAGCCGTGCACAGGCTGTGGATCAGTGCTCGCTCTTGGACTCGACGGCGTGGCCGCCGAACTGGTTGCGCAGTGCCGCGATCATCTTCATCTGCGGCGAGTCGTCCTGGCGCGAGGCGAAGCGGGCGAAGAGCGACGCGGTGATCGCGGGCAGCGGTACGGCGTTGTCGATGGCGGCTTCCACCGTCCAGCGGCCCTCGCCGGAGTCCTGCGCGAAACCGCGCAGCTTCTCCAGGTGCTCGTCGTCGTCCAGGGCATTGACGGCGAGGTCGAGCAGCCAGGAACGGATGACCGTGCCCTCCTGCCACGAGCGGAAGACCTCACGTACGTCGGTGACCGAGTCGACCTTCTCCAGGAGCTCCCAGCCCTCGGCGTAGGCCTGCATCATCGCGTACTCGATGCCGTTGTGGACCATCTTCGAGAAGTGGCCGGCACCGACCTTGCCCGCGTGCACCGAGCCGAAGTCGCCCTCGGGCTTGAGCGCGTCGAACACCGGCTGGACCTTCGCGATGTCCTCGGCGTCGCCGCCGTACATCAGCGCATAGCCGTTCTGCAGACCCCAGACGCCGCCGGAGACACCGCAGTCGACGAAGCCGATGCCCTTGGCCGCGAGCTCCTCCGCGTGCTTCTCGTCGTCCGTCCAGCGCGAGTTGCCGCCGTCCACGACCACGTCGCCCGGCTCGAGCAGCTCGCCGAGCTCGTCGATGGTGGACTGGGTCGCGGCCCCGGCCGGGACCATCACCCAGACCACGCGCGGACCCTTCAGCTTGCCCACAAGCTCCCGCAGGCTGTGGACATCCGCGACGTCCGGGTTGCGGTCGTATCCGATGACGGTGTGGCCTGCGCGGCGGATGCGCTCGCGCATGTTGCCGCCCATCTTGCCGAGACCGACGAGACCGAGCTCCATCAGGTGTTCCTTTTAAGTCGCGTGGTGGGTTTTCGTGCTTTCGTACCTACGTCCGAGCTTAAGCCCGGACGTAGGTACCCACCTGCGGGGCCCCTGGGGGACCCGGTTCCCGTACGTCAGCCGCTGAGGCGGACCGGCATGATCAGGTACTTGTACGCGTCGTCCGCCTCGGCGTCCACGGCCGGCTTGCCGCTGAGCAGCGCGGGCTTGGTGGACGTGGTGAAGCTGAGCTGCGCGGCCGGCGAGTCGATGGCGCTGAGACCGTCGAGCAGGAACGTCGGGTTGAACGCGATCGAGATGTCGTCGCCGTCGAGCTGGGCGTCGACCCTTTCCACAGCCTGTGCGTCGTCGCTGGAGCCGGCCTCCAGGATCAGCACGCCCTGCTCGAAGCTGAGGCGCACCGGGGTGTTGCGCTCGGCGACCAGGGCCACGCGCTTGACGGCCTCGACGAACGGGGCGGTCTCGATGATCGCGACCGAGTTGAACTCCGTCGGGAAGAGCGTCTTGTACTTCGGAAGATCGCCTTCGAGCAGCCGGGTCGTGGTGCGCCGGCCGGCGCCCTCGAAACCGATCAGGCCCTCGCCCGCACCGGAGCCGGACAGCGCGATGGTGACGCTGTCGCCGCTCGTGAGCGCCTTGGCGGTGTCCAGGAGGGTCTTGGCGGGCACCAGGGCGACCGCGGAGGCGTCCGGCACCTCGGGCTTCCACAGGAACTCGCGGACCGCGAAGCGGTAGCGGTCGGTGGACGCCAGCGTGACGGTGTCGCCCTCGATCTCGATCCGCACACCGGTGAGCACCGGCAGCGTGTCGTCACGGCCGGCGGCGATGGCCACCTGGGCCGCGGCGGAGGCGAAGACCTCACCGGGGACGGTGCCGGTCGCCGAGGGCATCTGCGGCAGCGCCGGGTACTCCTCGACGGGGAGGGTGTGCAGCGTGAACCGCGAGGATCCACAGACCACCGTCGCCCGTACACCGTCTGTGGAAATCTCCACCGGCCGGTTGGGCAGAGCCCTCGTGATGTCGGCGAGCAGACGGCCCGAGACCAGGACCGTGCCCTCCTCGTCGACCTCCGCGTCCACCGAGACCCGGGCCGAGACCTCGTAGTCGAAGCCGGAGAGGCTCAGCGCGCCTTCCTCCGCCTTCAGCAGAAGGCCCGCCAGGACCGGCGCCGGCGGACGGGCAGGGAGGCTGCGTGCCGCCCAGGCCACCGCCTCCGCGAGTACGTCGCGCTCTACCCGGATCTTCACCGTAAGCCGCCTCCTGCTGACGCCTGGCTGCTCGCCCTGCTGGTCTGTCGTCGCTGTCTGAGTGGTTGGCCCGTCCCCAAGGTGGGGAGAACGCCGGGGACCAGTCTGACGCACCGCACTGACAGCTGGTGCCTGTCGGGGTCAAGTCGTGACGGGCGGGCAGAGGTCGACGCGCCTCGAGTTGTGCACAGCCCCCACTTCAAATCGATTCCAGCCCTCTCTCTACTTGGTCGTAGTAGTAGGGGCTGTGGAAACCGTGGATAACCTCGTTTTCGCAGGTCAGGGCCCAAATTTTGTCCACCGCGCCTGTGGGCGGTGCCCGTGGATAACCCCGGTGAACTGTGGACGGCGGAAAGTTCTGCACACCTGATTCACAGCCAAGGGCCACTTCTCCCCAGCGTCGTCCCCAGCTTTACCCAGGTTGCCCACAGGCCAACCTGGCACCTTTGTGTGACGCCTTTCACTCGACCCGGTGAGACGGCGCGTTGCGTTGCCGAACAGTGGACAGGCGTGTGGAGAAGCTGGGGACAAGTGCCCGATCCCTGTGGGCAGCCGGTGGACAACTTCATCAACAGCCTGTGGGCAGAGGATTCATCCACAGTCTGTGGAGATCCGTTGTCCACGAATCCACAGGCGCCTGACCTGGGTTGATGACCTGTCACCAGCCTGGCCTGTGGACGCAATCTGGACAACTCGGCAGTCCCCAGGGTGTGGACGGGCATTTCGTCGCACTTCTGTGGAGAAACAGTCCTGCACAAGGGCTATTCGAACAGCTGTGAGCGGCCCGGGAGTTCGCGCCGACGCCGATTGCGTACGGGAAGAGGCCGGCGGAGGCGCGAGAAGTGGCTCCGTGGACGGTGAGAAGAGGCCTGCGGACGGCGAGAAGCGCGTCGGTGGACTGCGAGATGCATGCCCGTGGACGACGAGAAGCGTGTCCGTGGACGACGAGAAGCGCCCCGGGAACCGTGTCCCGGGGCGCTTCTGCGAGCCGTAACTCTGCTGCTGTCAGCCGTTCTTGATGCGGTTGGTGAGCTCGGTGACCTGGTTGTAGATGGAGCGGCGCTCGGCCATCAGCGCGCGGATCTTGCGGTCCGCGTGCATCACGGTCGTGTGGTCGCGGCCGCCGAACTGCGCGCCGATCTTCGGCAGCGAGAGGTCGGTGAGCTCGCGGCACAGATACATGGCGATCTGCCGCGCCGTCACCAGGACGCGGCTGCGCGAGGAGCCGCACAGGTCGTCCACGGTCAGCCCGAAGTAGTCGGCGGTGGCGGCCATGATGGCCGTCGCCGTGATCTCCGGAGCCGAGTCCTCGCCGCCGGGGATCAGGTCCTTGAGCACGATCTCGGTCAGGCCGAGGTCCACCGGTTGCCGGTTCAGCGAGGCGAAGGCGGTGACGCGGATCAGCGCGCCCTCGAGCTCACGGATGTTGCGCGAGATCCGCGAGGCGATGAACTCGAGCACCTCCGGCGGGGCGTTGAGCTGCTCCTGCACCGCCTTCTTGCGCAGGATCGCGATACGGGTCTCCAGCTCGGGCGGCTGGACGTCCGTGATCAGGCCCCACTCGAAGCGGTTGCGCAGCCGGTCCTCCAGGGTGACCAGCTGCTTGGGCGGCCGGTCACTGGAGAGCACGATCTGCTTGTTCGCGTTGTGCAGCGTATTGAAGGTGTGGAAGAACTCCTCCTGCGTCGACTCCTTGTCCGCGAGGAACTGGATGTCGTCGACGAGCAGGATGTCCATCTCGCGGTAGCGCTTGCGGAAGCTGTCGCCCTTGCCGTCGCGGATCGAGTTGATGAACTCGTTGGTGAACTCCTCCGAGCTCACGTACCGCACCCGCGTACCGGGATAGAGGCTGCGCGCGTAGTGCCCGATGGCGTGCAGCAGGTGCGTCTTGCCGAGGCCCGACTCCCCATAGATGAACAGGGGGTTGTACGCCTTGGCCGGCGCCTCGGCGACGGCGACCGCGGCGGCGTGCGCGAAGCGGTTCGAGGCACCGATGACGAAGGTGTCGAAGAGGTACTTCGGGTTCAGGCGCGCGGTCGGCTCACCGGGTCCTGTGGCCGGCGCGGGCTGCGCGGCGAGCGGGCCGGGAGCGCCGCTGGGTGCCGAACCGCCCCGGTTGCCCGAGTTGTCCCCCATGCCGGGCCGCTGCTCGTATCCCTGGCGCTGCTTCTCGTACGGGCCCCGGTCGTTCTCATACGAGGGACGGTCGGAGTCGTACGACGGGCGCTCGGAGCGGTAGTCGCGCGGGGGCTGCGGGGAGGCGTAGGGATCGCGCTCGGGGTAGCCGTCGCGCTTCGGGTAGCCGTCCCGCTCGGGGGTGCCGTAGCCGTCCCGGTCCTGGGAGTTGTACGACTCGCGCTCCGGCGCACCGTACGCGTCGCGCTCGGGGAATCCGAGGCGCGGCTGCTGCCAGCCGTAGTCGTCCTGCTGTCCGGGCCGCGGCCAGGCACCGGGCTCGCGGCGCTGGTAGTCGGGGTAGGCCGGGCGGACCGTGGGCAGCGAGTCGTTCTGCTGCTCGTCGTGGCGGGGGCCCTGGTCGGGGCCGTCGTGCCGGGCGCCTTCGTGGCGTCCCTCGTCGCGACGGCCGTCATCCCGGCTGTCACGACTGTCACGGGCGTCCCGGCTGTCACGCCCGTCCCGGCGGCCGTCGTCCCGGCGGCTTTCGTCGCGCCGACCGTAGCTCTCGTACGACGAAGCGTTCTGGCCGTTCTGCCCGCGCGGGCCCATCCCGGGGAAAGCGCCCGGGAGTTCAGGCTCCTCGAAACGCTCGGGCGGCTGCGGCGCAGGGGACGACGGAGGTGTGAGCGGCAGTTCGCCCATCGACTCGTCGACCGTGATCGCGATACGGATCGGCCGGCCGCACTCACGGCTCAGCGTTTCGCTGACGATCGGGGCGAGCCGCCCCTCGAGCCGGTTCTTCGCCATCTCGTTCGGTACGGCGAGCAGCGCCGTGTCCGCGACGAGCGCCAAGGGCTGGCAGCGCCGGATCCACTGCACATCCTTCGCGTCGACCCCCTGGCCGTGCCCGTCGCGCCCCTCGCCGAGCAGCTGTTCCAGCACGCGTGGCCAGACTGCGGCAAGATCGGCAGGTACGTCAGCCACAGGGCACGCTCTCTCACGAGGTCACGATGTCCCACGAAGGTGTGGTTCTGCGGGACTGGTGTGTACGGGGGTACGGCGGGAAAAATCTGGGTCGGTCCTCCCACGATCCTGGATGGAATCGGCTCGGATGGGTGGGACGGGGCGAAGCCGGGTGGGTTCGGGTCAATCCGAGTCCAGCCACGGTAGTCAGGGCGACGGCTGCGGTTCAAGTTGTTGTCCACAGCCTGTGCACAGTGTCGGTCCTCGCAGGTCCCCGTGGTCGATCCTTCGCTGGTTTGACCGGATGGCGTAGCCCCGCGTACCGTAACCAGGTCGAGTTGTCGATGGCTGCTGCCGCCTGCCTCCGATGGGCGTAGATCACGCGAGTGATCACTAAGCGGTGCACTCGGGCGTAATCGCGAGCTACTCGTGGGCGCACGGTGACAGCCAGGCGACATCGCCCACCCGATTGATTTCTCTGGAGCCCCCGAGTGAGCAAGCGCACCTTCCAGCCGAACAACCGCCGCCGCGCGAAGACCCACGGTTTCCGCCTGCGGATGCGTACCCGTGCCGGCCGCGCCGTCCTGGCGTCCCGCCGCAGCAAGGGTCGCGCCCGCCTGTCGGCCTGATTCCGCAGGTCATGACGTCGTGCTGCCTACCGAGCATCGGCTGAGGCGGCGCGAGGACTTCGCGACCGCGGTACGCCGGGGACGTCGGGCTGGACGCCCGCTCCTCGTCGTCCATCTACGCAGCGGTGCTGATCTCTATAACGACGGGGACCCGCACGTGCCTGGGGAGAGCACTCCCCCGACGCGTGCGGGTTTCGTCGTGAGCAAGGCCGTGGGCGTGGCGGTCGTACGCAACAAGGTGAAGCGTCGCCTCAGGCACCTGGTGCGCGAACGGCTGAGCGAGCTGCCCCCCGGTAGCCTGGTAGTCGTACGAGCGCTGCCCGGAGCGGGTGACGCCGACCATGCACAGCTGGCCCGGGACCTGGATGCCGCGCTCGCGCGGCTTCTGTCAGGGGGCGCGCGATGAAATATCCACTGCTGGCTTTGATCAAGCTGTACCAGTGGACCATCAGCCCACTCCTCGGGCCGGTGTGCAAGTACTACCCGTCGTGCTCCCACTACGGCTTCACGGCCATCGACCGGCACGGCGCGATCAAGGGAACAGGGCTCACCGCCTGGCGCATCCTGCGCTGCAACCCGTGGTCGCACGGTGGTGTCGACCATGTACCACCGCGCAAGCGGCCGCGATGGCACGAAATGCTGCGCAACGCCTGGCGCAACCGGGGCGGGAAGGCCCCCACCGAGACTCCGTCCCACGCTCAAGGAGCCTGATTAGTGGACACGATTGCCAGCCTCTTCAGCTTTATCACCACACCTGTCTCGTGGATCATCGTCCAGTTCCACTCGGTGTACGGGAAGATCTTCGGTCCCGACACGGGCTGGGCCTGGGGTCTGTCCATCGTGTCCCTGGTGATCCTGATCCGTATCTGCCTGATCCCGCTCTTCGTGAAGCAGATCAAGGCGACTCGTGGCATGCAGACGCTGCAGCCCGAGATGAAGAAGATCCAGGAGCGCTACAAGAACGACAAGCAGCGCCAGTCCGAAGAGATGATGAAGCTGTACAAGGAGACGGGTACCAACCCGCTCTCCTCGTGCCTTCCGATCCTGGCGCAGTCCCCGTTCTTCTTCGCCCTGTACCACGTGCTCAACAGCATCGCCACGGGCAAGACGATCGGCGCGATCAACCAGCAGCTGCTCGACAGCGCCCGTGAGGCCCACATCTTCGGTGCCCCGCTGGCCGCCAAGTTCACGGACAGCGCCGCGAAGCTCGCGGACCTGGACGCGACGGCCGCGAACGTCAAGATCGTCACCGCGATCATGATCGTCCTGATGTCGGCCTCGCAGTTCTTCACGCAGCGCCAGCTGATGACGAAGAACGTCGACATGAGCGTGAAGACGCCGTTCATGCAGCAGCAGAAGATGCTGATGTACGTCTTCCCCGTCATGTTCGCCGTCTTCGGTATCAACTTCCCCGTCGGTGTCCTCGTCTACTGGCTGACCACCAACCTGTGGACCATGGGCCAGCAGATGTACGTCATCCGCCAGAACCCCACCCCGGGCAGCAAGGCGCAGGCCGCCTTCCTGGAGCGTCTGCAGACCAAGCTGGTGAAGACCGACGGCGAGAAGCTCCGCCGCGGTGAGAAGAACATCATCAAGGCGATCGTCGCCAAGGGCCGCGACCGCAATGACAACGAGCGCAAGTTCATCAACGGTCTGAGCAAGGCCGGCCTGGCCGCCAACGCCGAGGGCCTGGTGTCGAAGAGCGAGAGCGCCGTGGCGGTGCTCGACGGTGACGACGAGTCGCCCGCGTCCGGGCAGCCCAAGCGGCAGCAGCCCAAGCGTCAGTCCAAGTCGCAGCGCCAGTCCGCGGCCGCCCAGCAGGTCTCGAAGAGCGACGGCGACGGCAAGACCTCGCTGACGAAGTCCGATGAGCCGCAGGACGCCAAGCCCAAGACCCCTGCGAAGCCGGCCGCTGCCAAGCAGCAGCCCGCCGCCGGTGCCCGCAGCAAAGCCAAGTCCGGACAGCGCAAGGGCCAGCAGCGGCCCAAGCACCCGTCCAAGAAGTAAGAAGGAGTTCCTCCGTGACGGACGGCACCACCACCGAGGCCGCTGCCGAGGCCGGCGACACCCTCACCCGCCTCGAGCAGGAAGGTGAGATCGCAGCGGACTACCTCGAGGGCCTGCTCGACATCGCCGATCTCGACGGCGATATCGACATGGACGTCGAGGCCGACCGCGCCGCCGTGTCGATCATCAGCGACTCCGGCGGCCGCGACCTGCAGAAGCTGGTCGGCCGCGATGGCGAGGTCCTCGAAGCGCTCCAGGAGCTGACCCGGCTTGCGGTCCACCGCGAGACCGGTGACCGCAGCCGTCTGATGCTCGACATCGCCGGCTACCGGGCCAAGAAGCGCGCCGAGCTCTCCGAGATCGGTGCCAAGGCCGCGGCCGAGGCGAAGAGCTCCGGCGAGCCCGTGAAGCTCAAGCCGATGACGCCGTTCGAGCGCAAGGTTGTGCACGACGCGGTCAAGACCGCCGGTCTGCGCAGCGAGTCCGAGGGCGAGGAGCCGCAGCGCTTCGTCGTCGTACTGCCTGCCTGATCGGTCCCTTGGCCTGATCGGTCCTGCGGTTTTCCCGGCCCCGTCTGTTCGCAGACGGGGCCGGTCTTTGTCAGCCTGATAGTGAGCCCCTGAGCGCGGTCGGCGCGTCAGCACGGTATTGCGGTACGGAAGGACGGTTCCCGTGACGGAGACGTCAGAGGTCCCCTCGTCAGAGCTCCCCCCGGCTCCCGAGCAGGCCCGAGCAGTCTTCGGCGAGCGCTTCGACGACGCCGTCCGGTACGCGGAGCTGCTCGCCGACGCCGGCGTCAAGCGCGGCCTGATCGGCCCCCGCGAGGTGCCCCGCCTGTGGGAGCGGCATCTGCTGAACTGCGCGGTGCTCTCCGAGGTGGTGCCGCAAGGCGTCACGGTCTGCGATGTCGGCTCCGGTGCCGGCCTGCCGGGCATCCCCCTGGCGCTGGTCCGCGAGGACCTCAAGATCACGCTTCTTGAGCCGCTCCTTCGCCGTACGAACTTCCTGACCGAGGTCGTCGAGCTGCTCGGCCTCGACCATGTGACGGTCGTGCGCGGACGCGCAGAGGAGGTCCTGGGCAAGCTGCCGCCTGTGCATGTCGTCACAGCCCGCGCGGTGGCTCCGCTCGACCGGCTCGCCGCCTGGGGTGTTCCGCTGCTCCGGCCGTACGGCGAGATGCTGGCGCTCAAGGGCGACACCGCCGAGGAGGAGCTCAACGGCGCCAAGGCCGCGCTCGCCAAGCTCGGTGCCGAGAAGACCTCGGTGCTGCAGGTCGGCGAGGGCATTGTGGACCCGCTCTCCACGGTCGTACGGGTCGAGGTCGGCGAGAGCCCGGGTGGTGTGCGCTTCGCTGCGAAGCGGGCGAAGGCGGCCCGTGTGGGGCGCTCCCGGCGTCGACGCTGAAGCCGGCCCTGAAGCTGCCCTGAACTCGGCTCTGAAGTCGCCCCTGAAGCCGACGCTGACATTGGCGCTGACGTAAAAGTGTGATCGGTTGACGTTTTGGCGCGCTGATCCGTCCTGATGACGAGCCATAGGCCACACAAGCTGCCAAACGTACGCACGTCGGAGTGTCGTGCACTGCGGTTCGCGGCACCTCGGCATCGTGTTTCACGTGAAACGTCGCTCACTGCTCCACGGGATCATCAGCCGCAGCCGTAGTGCCGCGCCTCGTGATCGCAAACCCCCCGAGAGGGGGATGGAGTTCTCCACAACGGAGGATTCATCCACAGAAGACCGGGCCTCGCTGGTTCACGACCCCGAAGGCATGGGAGGCTCTGTTCATTGCGAGCCTGAAGTCGAGGAGAGTGAATCCTTGCGGTCCGACGCCAACATCGCGGGACCGATGACCGATCCGGTCCCCGGTCCCCGTACCGAGTCAGCAGGGGAGGATGTTTCACGTGAAACACCGCCCCCGATGGACGACACCCCGATTGGTCGTGCTGCCCAACTGGCGGTCGAGGCCTTGGGCCGAGCCGGCGAGGGGCTGCCACGCCCTGAGCAAACACGTGTCATGGTCGTCGCCAACCAGAAAGGTGGCGTCGGCAAGACCACGACCACGGTCAACATGGCCGCTTCGCTTGCCCTGCACGGTGCCCGTGTCCTGGTGATCGACCTGGACCCGCAGGGCAATGCCTCCACGGCACTCGGTATCGACCACCACGCCGAAGTCCCCTCTATTTACGACGTGTTGGTGGAGAGCAAGCCGCTCTCCGAGGTCGTCCAGCCCGTGCCGGATGTGGAAGGTCTCTTCTGCGCTCCCGCCACCATCGATCTCGCCGGTGCGGAGATCGAGCTGGTGTCCCTCGTGGCGCGGGAGAGCCGGCTGCAGCGGGCCATCCAGGCCTACGAGCAGCCGCTGGACTACATCCTCATCGACTGCCCGCCCTCGCTCGGCCTGCTCACGGTCAATGCGATGGTGGCGGGCAACGAGGTGCTCATCCCGATCCAGTGCGAGTACTACGCGCTGGAGGGGCTCGGTCAGCTGTTGCGCAACGTCGATCTCGTACGAGGGCACCTCAACCCCGCCCTTCACGTCTCGACGATCCTCCTCACCATGTACGACGGCCGGACCCGCCTTGCCTCCCAGGTGGCGGACGAGGTGCGCAACCACTTCGGCAATGAAGTGCTGCGGACGAGCATTCCCCGGTCGGTGCGTATCTCGGAGGCCCCGAGTTACGGACAGACGGTCCTGACTTACGATCCGGGTTCCAGCGGTGCGCTCTCGTACCTCGAAGCCGCCAGGGAAATGGCCCTGCGCGGTGCGGTCGTAGGTGCACAGAACGAACAGAGCATGGCGGAGGGGATTCAGTGAGCGAGCGACGTAGAGGACTGGGGCGCGGACTTGGCGCGCTGATTCCCGCGGCTCCTACTCCGGAGAGCTCTTCGGCCGCGGGTGGCGCATCGCCTTCTGCGGGGCCGGTGCTCACCGCGGAGCGCGGGGTGGCCGCTGCCAAGGTGGCCACACTGCCGCCGGGCAATGTTTCACGTGAAACGGAGCCGGCGGTCGAGGTCGAGAGCATCGACATCGAGCCGCAGTACGTCGCTGGTGCGCACTTCGCCGAGGTGCCGCTGGACTCCATCACGCCCAACCCGCGCCAGCCGCGTGAGATCTTCGACGAGGACGCCCTCGCCGAGCTCGTGACCTCCATCAAGGAGGTCGGGCTCCTCCAGCCGGTGGTCGTCCGGCAGTTGGGCCCCGAGCGCTACGAGCTCATCATGGGTGAGCGCCGCTGGCGGGCCTCTCGTGAGGCGGGCCTCGAGCGGATTCCCGCGATCGTGCGCGAGACCGAGGACGAGAAGCTTCTCCTCGACGCCCTCCTCGAGAACCTCCACCGGGCTCAGCTGAACCCGATCGAAGAGGCCAACGCGTACGAGCAGTTGCTGAAGGACTTCAACTGCACGCACGACCAGTTGGCCGACCGGATCGGGCGCTCGCGTCCCCAGGTCTCCAACACGCTGCGTCTGCTGCGTCTCTCGCCGGCCGTACAGAAGCGCGTGGCGGCCGGTGTGCTCTCCGCCGGCCATGCGCGTGCCCTGCTGTCCGTGGAGGACACGGAGGAGCAGGAGCGTCTCGCGTACCGGATCGTGGCCGAGGGACTCTCGGTGCGTTCCGTGGAAGAGATCGTCCAGCTGATGAGCGCCGACCAGAAGAAGGCGCCCAAGAGCAAGGGCCCCCGGGCGGGAACGCGGCTGTCGCCGGCGCTCACCAGCCTTGCGACCCGTCTGTCGGATCGCTTCGAGACCCGGGTGAAGGTCGACCTGGGGCAGAAGAAGGGCAAGATCGTCGTCGAGTTCGCCTCGATGGAGGATCTGCAGCGGATCCTCGGCACGCTCGCCCCCGGAGAGGGGCCCGTCCTTGAGGGCTCCCTGCCGGAGGACGACGACGCCGAGAGCTGATCCCGGCGTGTCCTGAAGAGCGAGCCGTGTCCGGAATGTTCGGAACACGGCTCGCTCTTTGCTTTATTGGCGTTTCGCGGCAATCGCAGGGTGGATACGATGCGATCGGGTATCGCGCATCCACCCGACAGCACCTCAGGGAGAGGGAGGCGGGGGCCATGCGTACGGTGAGCCGCACCGGGTTGGTGACCGCGGGACTTGGCCTGGGGGCGGTCGGCGGATTCGTCGGCAGTCTGCTCAGGGAACGGAGCGCGCTCACCGCAGCACGAGTCGCGGCGGGCGAAGGAAGTGAGGAACTGCCTTCATGGGGCGTCGGCTCGTACCGCTCACGCTGGACAACCTCCCGGACCTTCCCAAGCGCTGCCGATCATGTGTCTTCTGGGAACTGGATCCGGTCAGTGGCCAGGCCGCGGTAAGGGCAGGAACCCCGGAGCTGGAGAAGGAAGCCTGGATCTCCGCCGTGCTTCTGGAGTGGGGCTCGTGCGGTCGTGTGGTCTACGTCGACGAGGTCCCGGTGGGCTTCGTTCTCTACGCGCCGCCGGCTTATGTGCCCCGCTCGACCGCTTTCCCCACGAGCCCTGTGGCGCCGGATGCCGTACAGCTGATGACCGGTTGGATCACCCCTGGGTATCAGGGACAGGGCCTGGGCCGGGTCATGGTGCAGACCGTTGCCAAGGATCTGCTGCGCAGGGGCTTCAAGGCCATAGAGGCCTTCGGGGATGCCCGTTGGAAGGAACCGGCGTGTGTGCTCCCCGCCGACCATCTGCTCGCGGTGGGCTTCAAGACGGTGCGTCCGCATCCAGTGCATCCGAGACTGCGTCTGGAGCTGCGTACGACGCTGTCGTGGAAGGAGGACGTCGAGCTGGCCCTCGACCGTCTCCTCGGCGCCGTACAGAAGGAGCCGGCGCTCCGGCCGCTGTGAATCCGTCTGTAGGAACGCGAAAGGGCCGCCCCGAAGGGCGGCCCTTGTTTCACGTGAAACATCGTCCGGCGGTGACGCCTCAGGACTGCGGCGATCAGGCCTTGGTGGCCTCGTCGCCGATGAAGTCCTCCAGGTCGCGCACGATCGCGGCCTTCGGCTTGGCGCCGACGATGGTCTTGGCGACCTCGCCGCCCTGGTAGACGTTGAGCGTCGGGATGGACATGACGCCGTACTTGGCGGCCGTCGCCGGGTTCTCGTCGATGTTCAGCTTGACGATCTCGATCTTGTCGCCGTGCTCCGCGGCGATCGCCTCGAGCGACGGGGCGATCTGGCGGCACGGGCCGCACCAGGCGGCCCAGAAGTCCACCAGTACGGGCTTGTCGCTCTTGAGCACGTCCTGCTCGAAGGAGTCGTCGGTCACGTTCTTCAGGGTGCCGGCCACGCTGGGCTCCTTAACTCGGTACTGCGGTGGGGGAGGTTGAGGTTCAGACGGTCGCCGCGGCGGCGGTCTCGTTGTCCGCGAGGGCGGCGAGGAAGCGCTCGGCGTCCAGGGCGGAGGAGCAGCCGGTGCCGGCCGCCGTGATCGCCTGACGGTAGGTGTGGTCGACGACATCGCCGGCTGCGAAGACGCCGGTGAGGTTCGTCCGCGTCGAGGGGGCGTCCACCTTCAGGTAGCCCTCCTCGTCCAGGTCGAGCTGACCCTTGAAGAGCTCGGTGCGCGGGTCGTGGCCGACCGCGATGAACAGACCCGTGACGGGCAGCTCGGAGGTTTCACCAGTCTTGGTGTTGCGCAGGGTCAGACCGGAGAGCTTCTGCTCACCGTGGATCTCGGCGACCTCGCTGTCCCAGGCGAACTTGATCTTCGGGTCGGCGAACGCGCGCTCCTGCATCGCCTTGGACGCCCGCAGGGAGTCACGGCGGTGCACGATCGTCACGGACTTGGCGAAGCGGGAGAGGAAGGTCGCCTCCTCCATCGCGGTGTCGCCACCGCCGACCACGGCGATGTCCTGGTCCTTGAAGAAGAAGCCGTCGCACGTGGCGCACCAGGAGACACCGCGGCCCGACAGCGCGTCCTCGTTCGGCAGGCCGAGCTTGCGGTGCTGGGAGCCGGTCGTCACGATCACGGCCTTGGCGCGGTGCACCGTGCCGGCCGTGTCGGTGACGGTCTTGATGTCACCCGTGAGGTCGACGGCCACGACGTCGTCCGGGATCAGCTCGGCGCCGAAGCGCTCCGCCTGGCCGCGCATGTTGTCCATGAGCTCGGGGCCCATGATGCCGTCCTGGAAGCCCGGAAAGTTCTCCACCTCGGTGGTGTTCATCAGCGCACCGCCGGCGGTGACGGCGCCCTCGAACACGAGCGGCTTCAGCGACGCGCGCGCCGTGTAGAGCGCCGCCGTGTAACCGGCGGGCCCGGAGCCGATGATGATCACGTTACGGACGTCGCTCACGGGTTGATTCCTCGTCTCTGCGGACTGACTGCCTACTGCCTCAGGGGAGCCCTACCGGGACTCTCACCCCACCCAACGGATCCTACGGGGCATGCATTCCCGTCATGACCGCGTTCGGGGTGTGTTCCTGAGCCATGGCCTCCGCAGAGCCTTGAGTTCCGTGGCGCGCAGGCGTGGGCGAGCGTCAGTTCCGCAGGAAGCGAGCGTCAGTTCCGGGGGAAGGAGGTCTCGAGCAGCACCTTGCCGGTGGCGGTGGACTGGTCCTCCTTGAGACACGCGGCGTCCACCACATAGGCGGAGACACGGGTGATCTGCGAGGCGTGCGGGAGCACCACCAGATAGGCCGGCGCGCCTTTGTACGTCCCGTTCTCAGCGGCGAGGGGCTCGGCGGCGCGGGCGATGCCCCGAGCGATGCACTCGGGGACTCCGGGGACGTCCTTGGTCCTGGGCGTGTTGGGTGTCTCGCCCGAGGTGGAGTTCGCTCCGACAGAG
Organism: Streptomyces mesophilus; assembly: GCF_040300965.1. Taxonomy (GTDB): domain Bacteria; phylum Actinomycetota; class Actinomycetes; order Streptomycetales; family Streptomycetaceae; genus Streptomyces; species Streptomyces mesophilus_A. The sequence continues at coordinate 76,618 of NZ_JBEPEW010000017.1, forward strand.
GCCGACTCGGCGCTGGTCCGAGAAGCCACCAGGGTTTCCACACGCGTCTTGAGATCGCTCCCGGAGAACTTCTCTGTGGCTTGTGTGCCTGGCCCTTCGTCGCTGCCGTCCGGCAGAAACACGAGCGTGCCGATTCCGACGGCCGCAACGGTGGCGAGGGCGCCGAGCGCGGCGACCGCCCCACGTCGGCGACGTCGTGGCGCGTTGCTTCGACCCGGGCCCGTGGCTCCTCGCGGATGGCCCCCAGGGCGCTGCGAGGGCGATGTTTCACGTGAAACATCGGCCGACGCGTCCCGCACGGGTGTCGTTTCAGGCTCGCTGTCGCTCTGTGTTTCACGTGAAACGTCGAGCAGCGCTTCTGCCGCCAGCGCCGCATCGATCCGCGCGGCCACCTCATCCGGCATACGCGTCTCCGCCGGCAGCGTGCCGAGCAGTACGCGGATCTCCTCCAGTGAGGCCTGCACATCGGCGCACAGGACACAGTCGCCGAGGTGCCGACGTACGACAGCAGAGCGCGAGGCCGACAGCAGTCCTTCGGCGAGATCAGAGAGCTCCGAGACTTCCGGGTGCTCGGCCGTGCCGGTCGTGGATGTCACGCTCGCCCACCTCCGCCCTTCACGGCTGCTGAATCGCCCGTTCCCGTATCCCGTGCTTCTGCTGCCGGTGGGACGGATGTCCCCTCGCTCCGGTTCCTTCCGGACTCCGGCTGTTCGGTGATTCTTTCGCCGCCGTCTCTCGGGGCGCCTGTGTCGCGGTCCCGCTCGGTGCCGACCCGCAGATGGCTGAGGAGAGGCAGCAGACGCGCTCTGCCGCGGGCACAGCGGCTCTTCACCGTGCCGGTGGGCACATCGAGGATCCGTGCGGCCTCGGCCACGGGATAGCCCTGCATATCGACCAGGACAAGCGCGGCCCGCTGATCGGCCGGAAGGGTGCCGAGCGCCTCGATCAGTTCCCGGTGCAGATCCTGGCGCTCGGCCGGGGCCGCGGCCGACTCATGCGGCTCGAGCAGCTGCTCCAGGCGCTCCGTGTCGTCGACCGGTGAGGTCTTACGGGAAGCGGCCTTGCGTGCACGGTCCAGACAGGCGTTGACCGTGATGCGGTGCAGCCAGGTGGTGACCGCGGACTGTCCACGGAAGGTGTGTGCGGCGCGATAAGCGGAGACCAGCGCGTCCTGAACCGCATCCGCGGCTTCCTCACGATCCCCCAGCGTGCGCAGCGCGACAGCCCACAGGCGGTCCCGATGACGCACGACGATCTCCCCGAACGCCTCCGGGTCGCCGGCGACATGGCGGGACAGGAGCTCCTTGTCGCTGGGCAGATCAGAGCTGGCAGTCACACTGTCCCCCGCCCTCAGTACTCAGATCCGACATCGCGACACCACAAAGGTATATCTGGCCTGCTGGACGCGACGACCGATGTCGCATCTTTTTTGCGTGGCAAGCCACCAGCGCTGAGCGCAGCTCAGACAACACGCTGAGCGCTCCACGTCGGCGCCCAGTGCCGCCCGCCGGAGAGCCGCCGTCCCGTCCCACAACGGACCGACGGCGCTCAGTGGTGGCCGTGAACACAGACCGGTATCGCCGGACGGAGGTGTATCGGTGGACGGGATATCACTTCCACTGGGACTCGATCGCTCTGACCGTGATGTCCCGCTGATGCTTGATCGGTTCGAGTTTCCTCTGATTCTTGCGGATCAGGTCCCTCTGGATCGCGGATTCGACGCCCTGCCAAGCAACAATGAGCCCGCTCGAGTTCTTGCAGCTCACATCAGCCACAGCAACGCTCTTCTCCAGTTCGCCTGCCTCCGGAGTGGAAAACCGAGGGTCATTGCTGGCAGAGAAGGGTTCAGCCTTATAGGTGTAGCCGCTCTTGCTCATGCAGGCAGCCCACTTGGACAGAGCATCTTTCACTTCAGGATGCTTCATGGATTCTTGAAACGAGGACAAGCTCAAGTCTTGGACGAACTGAGGGTTCCCGGGGACTCCCGTAGGTGTGTAACCCAGCTTCTTGAGCGCTTGGCCTTTACACCCTCCTCGGGGTATCTGGTTCCCGTGTGAATCCACACCACCCTTGCCCACCGTTCCAGGGTCGGTGCTGCCGCCCGTGAGAGTGAACGCCTCTTCCGGTGAGATCTCATGCCCACTGTCTGGTTCCTTGACCTGCTCAGGCACCCGATAGCCGTTCTTCGCGGCGAGCACACCATCCGTAATCCCGTAACGGCGCTCGTTCGCCACACTGATGCCGGGCTCCGGCGGGCTGTCGAGCGTGAACTCCTTGTGGTCGTACTTCTTCATGCACGAGATGCTGAGTTCTCGAAGGAGGACGGAACTCTTGTAGAGCTGGAAATCATCGAGCATGTAGCTGTCGAGAGGAAGACCGATCCTGCGTGCAGGGAGAGCGTCGCTGCTGTTGTCTTTCCCCTCTCCTCCGGGGGAGTCGTCGACAGTGCATGCGCTAACGGAGAGAATCGCAAGCGCTATAGCGGCAGTGCGAAGAGACGGGGGGAAGTTGAACACTGGCAGCATCTTCTGTTCGTATGTTCCGTGAGCTACACGCGGGGGGCATCGCACCCCCCCCGCGTGGGCATGTCAAATGATCAGCAGTTGCCGCTTTCGACGAACACGCTCGATGCGTTGTTGTTCTTCAGCTTGCTGTTGAGATTTGCAGTGATCCAGGGCTGGATGTCCTGGCGGGCACCCTGCTGGTTAGAGTTGTAGAAAACAGCGACGGCCACAAAGTGGTGATAGTTCTTTACCGAAGCAGCATTGTTCTTCAGCGTGATCCCGGCGCCATTGCCCGGCCCGATGAACTTGAAGTTGACATGGTTGTAGCCCCAGCAGTCGTCCAGGTCGACCTTGGCTCCCTTTCCGCCAGAGTTGAAGAAGAAGCAGGCGTCCTTGTCCACATTGCAGGTTCCGTCGCCGCTTGCAGCAGCTGAAGGAGCGAAAGCCAGAAGGCTTCCTATTGCCATCGAGGCTGCGGCAAATGCGGAAAATTTCCTCATGGGTACCCCCAGTTGAGTCAGTTGAAGACTGCCGCAACTTATCAGCCAGCCCTAAAGCTGACGTGCGAGGGGGGATCTCCGGGAGGGGCAGCGGGCCCGCAGTATGTGGTCAAATCGGGAAAATTGCACTCCCGGGAGCGGTTACGAGCCGGTCGCGCTTATGTCTGTGATGCCACCACGGAACAGGTTGGGCGCTCCATCAGACGGCAAATCAATGATGCGAATAAGGATGTAACGCGCCTTGAGGGGCTTCTCGAGCTTCGCTTCCAGCTTGGAACCAGCGATGGTGGGCTTTGTGATCCGCTCTGTGAAGTCAGAAAGTTTGGATGGATTATCCGTGTCGCCCGCGGCGGCAAGAATCTCTACTTTCTGCCCCTCGCGGTACATGGTCACGTCCAGTTCGCTGATGCTCCGCACCCGGTCGAATGCGACAACGATTCCGCTGCCGTCCTTACGGTTGGGCAGGTTGCCGAAGTTGGAGTGGCCCTTGTACTGAGAGGTGACCCACGAGGTGCCGGGTTCTCCGTCGATGGCGTTGGAGACCTGGTCGGCCTTTATGGCGGGGCCGAGAGGGGCGAACTCGTAGGCGTCCTTGATGCCCAGCGGCTTCGGTGCCGGCTGCTTGCCGTCGCCGTTCTCCTCGGACTGCTGGCTGGTGCCGGGGTCGGCCGAGCCGCCGCGCTCCATCAGAGCGTCCGCCAGCTGCCAGCTGCCGAGGCCGAGGGCGGCGATCAGCAGGGCGGAGACGCCCCACTTGAGCGCCTTGCCGGTACGGCCCTCGAGCGGCTGCGGCGGGGTGGGCACGGGCTGGGTCGCGCCGGGCTGCATACGGCCGTAGGTGCCCTGCTGGTACGTCGTGCGCTGGTACTCAGGAGCAGCGGTGAACGCCGGCTCCGGCGGCTTGATGCGGGGCAGCTCGGCGACCGCCTTGGCGAGCTCCTCCGGAGTGGTGCAGGGCTGCTCCAGGCGCGAGGCGGTGGCCCCGTCGTTCACCAGGGCGCGCATCGCGAGCTCGGACAGTCCCCGGTGGACGCCGGCGCGCACCTGGTCCGGGGCGATCCGACCCGCGTCCTTGGGGAGGCCGCTCAGTCCGTAGGCGTCGACCTCGTAAGGCCAACGCTGAGTCAGTGACGCGTAGAGCAGTGCACCGATCGCCTCGGTGTCGTCACGCTGCGGGGTGTCGGACTTGATGCCGCGCAGCGCGGCGTTCACGGCGAGACCTCGGATGCGGTACTGCCCGGTGGAGCTGCGCAGGACGGCGCTCGGCGTCAGGCGCAGATGGGCGAGCCCTTCGCGATGAGCCGCGGCCATGGCCTGGGAGAGCTGGCTGACGAGCTGATACGCGTCATGCGGCTCGAGCGGTCCGGCGGCGAGCAGAGAGGTCAGCTCGGTCGCGTCGGGCAGCCACTCGTGTACGACGTAGACGAGGTCGTTCTCCTCGACCGCGTCCAGGACCTGGACGAAGCGCGGGTCGCCGAGCAGCGCCGAGGAACGGGCCGCCGAGAGGACGGAGCGGGCGCGCGGGTGGTCGGCGGGCAGGAGATGGACTCCCACGGCCCGGCGCAGCTTCTCGTCCACGGCACGCCAGCTGCTGAATCCGTCCAGACGAGTGACGCACTCTTCGAGGCGATAGCGTCTGGCGAGCTTGTGACCGCTGTGCAGTTCGGGGGTGCGGACCTGGGGCTGCGTAGCCGCGTCCGCCTTCTGGGTGTGCTGGGTGCCTTCGTCGGCAGCCGTGTGCTCGTGCTGCTCCGCCTCGTCGGCCGTGGTCTGGTCCGCCTGCGTGGTCAGCGGTTCGTCCCCGCCGCCTGCTGCCACGTCGACGGCAGCCGTGCTCCGTTCCGCCACCGTCGTTCCTGCCTCCCCATCCGTTGCACGCTGTCCGACGTCAAGCCCAATTGTGCCCACACTCCGACGCTATGCACGACACGCGGGTACCGCCGAGGGTTGCCCCTCAGCGGTCCGGTTCTTCGAATGTTCAGCGACCGAGACGTCCGCGGACCATTCCGACCATCGCGTTCATCTCCTCGATCCGCATCCGGCGTGCGGCCACGAAGAACACTCCGAGCAGTACGGCGAAGCCGACGATCAGCGCGGTGAGCGAGCCGAGGGCACCATTGCCCAAGGCCTGCATGATCGCGTACCCAGCGGCGCCGCCGAGAATCGCGGCCGGCACGGATGCAATCGCGAGACGGGCATAGGTACGCAGAATGTGGGAGCCGTCGAGGTCCCCGCCGAGCTTGGCGCGCAGCCGCTTCCAGGCGACGCCCACGCCGATCGCGTAGGCGAGTCCGTACGAGGCGGCCATACCGGTGACGGCCCAGCGGTCGGGCAGCAGGAAGTAGCAGGCGGTGGACGCGACCGCGTTGACGGCGGCCACGATCACCGTGTTGTAGAAGGGCGTCCGCGTGTCCTCGTACGCGTAGAAGGCACGCAGGACGACGTACTGGACGGAGTACGGGATGAGGCCGAGGCCGAAGGCCATGAGCATGTAGCCCATGGAGGTCGCGGCGCTGCCGCCCGCGGAGCCGAACATCAGGGTGCACATGGGCACGCCGAGCGCGACGAAGGCGAAGGAGATCGGGACGATCGCGACGGCCGTGGTGCGCAGGCCCTGGGAGATGTCGTCGCGGACCGCGCCGGCGTCGTTCTCGTTCGCCGAGCGGGAGATCCGCGGCAGCAGAGCGGCCATCAGGGAGACGGTGATGATCGCCTGCGGCAGGCCCCAGATGAGCTGGGCGTTGGCGTAGGCGGCGAAACCCGTACCGTCCTTGTCGCTGCCCGAGGCGGTGGCGAGCTGGGTGACGACGATCGCGCCCGCCTGGTTGGCGAGGACGAAGAAGACCGTCCACTTGGCGAGCTTGGCCGCCTTGCCGAGGCCCTGGCCCTTCCAGTCGAAGCGCGGCCGCAGCTTGAAGCCGGCCTCCCGCAGATACGGGATCATCGCGAGCGCCTGGACCACGAGGCCGAGCAGGACACCGACTCCCAGGAGACGGATCGCCTCCGGCGGGATGCTGCCGACCGTCATCCTGCTGGACTCGGCCGTGCCGTACACCCACAGGAACATCGCCAGCGTGGCGATGATGATCACGTTGTTGAGGACCGGGGTCCACATCATCGCGCCGAACCTGCCGCGCGCGTTGAGGATCTGGCCCATGACGACATGGACGCCCATGAAGAAGATCGAGGGCAGGAAGAAGCGGAGCAGCGTGACCGCGACATCGTTCGCGGCGGGGTTGTTCGCCACCTCGACCGACAGTGCGCGGATCAGCAGGGGCGCGGCGAACATGCCCGCGACGGTCAGGGCGCCGAGCGCCATCATCACCAGGGTCAGCAGACGGTTGGCGTAGGCCTGTCCGCCGTCCTCGTCGTCCTTCATCGCGCGGACGAGCTGCGGTACGAAGACCGAGTTCAGACCGCCGCCGATGGTGAGGATGTAGATCATCGTGGGCAGCTGGTACGCGACCTGGAATGTGTCGGCGAGCAGACCGAGGCCCAGCGCCGACGCGATCAGGATCGAGCGTACGAAGCCGGTCAGACGCGAGACCATCGTGCCGGCGGCCATCACGGCGCTGGACTTCAGCAGCCCCGAGGCACGGCCGCCCTTGTGCGCCGCTGTGGCGGCCGGTGGAGGCGGCGGGGGCGAGGCCGGGGCAGGGATCAGGGGGTCGGGGCCCGGGCGGCCGGGAACGCCGCTCTGTGGTGCGCCGTAGCCGTGCTGCTCGCCGCCGGGGTGGCCGGGCTGTCCTTCGTACTGGCCGTGCTGGTCGCCGCCGTACTGGGCGTTCTGATCGCTCCCGTACTGCCCGTGCTGGTTGCCGTGCGGCGCCTGCTGGTCTCGGTAGAGCCCGCCGGTCCCCTGCTGGTCCCGGTACAGATGCGCGAAGGCGTCCGGTGCGGAGCGCTCCTCGCCCGCCTGCGTCACGAGATCGTCCACGCCCACGAACTGTGTCGTACGGGCGTCGTCGCCGTACGGGAACTGGCGGGACAGGCCGTCCGGCTCGGGGGCCGGGGTCTGGGCCCAGACGCGCGGGTCCGGCGCGTGCTGCGCGGCGGGGGGCGGGGCGTAGAGCTGCTGCGGGTCCGGATACGTGCCCGGAGGTGGCGGCGGGTGCGAGGCGCGGTCGTAGAGCGCCTCGGTCACCGGGTCCTGCGCGGAGAGGTCCTGCGCACGGTACGGGTCCTGGTCGTAGGCGTCCTGGACGTACAGGTCCGGGGCGGGCTGCTGCATTTCCGGGGTGGGCTGCCCGGGCGGGAACTGCCCGCCGGTCGGATCGCCGCCGCCCGCGCCCTGGCCGCGGTCACCGTCGTACGGCGCGTTCATGCTTACCCCACCTCATCGGTCCCACGGCCCACCGGCCACATCATCGCTCAACGGTCCACTCTCTCACCCGTCCCGGACGGGTCCGTGCTTTCCGTGGCGGTGTCCGGTGTCGGGTCACTCGGCTGCTCCGGTTCCGGGCCGCCCTCATCCGGGCCCGCGCCGTCGTCGGTGCCGTTGTCCGTGCCGTCGTCGGGGCCTTCCGAGGAGCCGCCGTCCTGCTCCTCGGCCCGTCGGGCGACGATCCGCTTGCGCCGCTGGTACATCCGGAACCCGGCCAGGACCAGGAGGAGGAAGCCGCCGGCGATCACCGCGAGGACCGTCGCGGGCACCTCGGTGACCTTGACGGTGAACGGCACCGCCTTGCCGTACTCCTTGCCGTCCGCGGTGACGAGCTGGGCGACCACGTCGACCGGGCCGCTGGCGTTGGCCGTGGTGGAGAACTTCAGCGACTGGGCATGGCCGCCTGCGACCTCCACGGATTGCTCGTCGGAGTTCTTGCCGTTGATCTTCAGGCGGTTGGGCTTCGTCGAGGTCAGGCGGACACGGAGGTTCTCGACGCCTTGGGCGAGGTTGTTCTGGACGGTGACGGGGATCGTCGCGCTGCGGCCGGAGAGCTTGGCTTCCGATTTCTTGATGAGGGCGACCCCGCCGGTGAGGTCCTCGAGGTACCTGAGAACGCTCTTGCGGTACGTGTGGGCTTCTTCCGGCAGGCCGCGCCACGAGGTGGACAGCGCGCGGTCGATGGCCCGGCCGAACGGGACGACAACCCGCTCGGGGCGGGTCAGGATGACCTTGAAGTCATTGAGCTGACTCTGAATCGCCCTGATCTCGGTGAAGCCCGTCAGCGGCATTTCCTGCTTGCGCAGAGCGGCCGGGTACGCGTCGGCGGACGGCACCTCGGTGGTGGCGCCCGGGTCCGGCTTCTCCTTCGCCGCGGTGATCAGGTTCTCGGACTGCGCCCAGCCGCCCGAATCCAGTGCCCTGATCGCGGTGGCCATCGTCATGACCTGTGCGGTGGTGGGCATGCGTTGCGGGGCGACCACGATGCTGCGCTGCTTCTCGGGGTCCTGAAGGTTGATCATCAGGCTCTGGGCCAGGAACTGCTGCGTGGCGAGCGTGGACTTCTCCGCGCTGGTCATATCGCCCTGGAAGGCCTTGGAGAGCCGGGAGTCCGCGACCACGGCCGTGGTGCCGTCGCCGATGGGTCGGGCGGCGGTCGGCGTATAGGGGAGGTTGCCCGTCTCCTGGAAGCTGTCATTGCGCGCGATGACATTGCTCGCGCCCGCCGACGTGGCGGTGTTGACGATCTTCGGGTCGACAGCGCCCTCGGCCGGCCAGGCGAAGTCCGTGTTCGGCTTGATGTGCAGCAGGGTCTCGAGCGTCTTCACGGCCGCTTCGGTGGCGTCCTTGAGATGACCGAGAGACTCCACCCCGCCGCCGTGCGCCATGGACGCGAGATCGGGGTCGGCGAAGGGGAGGGCGACGACCTTCTCGTCCTCCACGGCCTTGATCAAAGAGTTCAGCCAGTTCCGGGCGATCTTCTGGTTGTCCTCGTCACCCGCGACGACCGTGTCGTCGGGTCCCTGCACGTTGTACGGCTGCGCCATCAGCGCCGCGGACGCGACGAGATCCGGGTCGATGACCCAGGTGACGGGGAGGGTGCTGCCCTCGGAGACCATCCGCTCCAGGCGCCCGCCCGGAGCGATCTCCTTGATCAGGCCCTCGTCCTTGAAGACCGGGGTCTGGTTCGCGTCCGAAGCCGACTCGGCGGTCAGATGCGTACGGGAGATCAGCGGCCACATGTAGCTGACCTTGGTCTGCGTGTCGGCGCCATCGGGCTGCCAGGGCAGGAAGGTCCGCTCGATTCCGAGGATCTGGTTGAACTGGGACTCGGTACGGCCGGTCAGTGCGACCCCGAGCTGGTAGACACCTTCGCTGTCGAGGTCGAGCTCCTTGACGGGGATGCTGAGCCGGAAGTCCTGGGTGCCGTGGGGCGCGATCTTCTTGAACTTCTGCAGATACTCGTCGCCGCCGACCACAAGGCCCTCGGCGCCCGTCACCGTCCCGCCGTTCTTGGCGGCGGAGTCGATCTGCGTACGGCTGCCCAGCGCCTGACCCAGGCGCAGCGCCAAGGAGGCGTCGGTGACCGTCTGCGCGCTGTTGTTCTCGAGCTTGCCCGTGATGGTCAGGGTGTCGCTCTCGGACGGGATCGGGGGCTCGAAGGAGTTGATCGCCACGGAGACCGTCTCGGAGCCCGTGGGCTCCGCCTTCACCCCCGCCGACTGCCCGCTCGCCACCTCCGCGGCCGCACCGGCCGGCTGCGCGAGCAGCCCGGCCAGCAGAGGCAGTCCCACCAGGGAGGCTGCTGTGCGCCGCAGCCACCGGCGGGCAGGTGAGGGAGTCATCCCCTGGAAGTCTGCCGCCTCGGCCACGCGCTCGCCCGTCCCTCGTCGTCGTCAGTGGTCGTGTTTCTGCGTCCCCGCATGGTAACGATGCGAACTGTGGCCGAGTGCCGGGGACTGCTCCACATGAAACCGGGGAGCTTGGGCGGTCGCGGCCACGTACCCTTTTCTGTTGTGCCGAACGCCAATGAAGACAACCTCAATGCACTGAGCCAGGTGCAGCGCCGCGCAGTGAGTGAACTGCTGCGGGTGTCCCCTGTCGCCGACGATCTCGCCCGCCGCTTCCAGGAGGCCGGGTTCACACTCGCGCTGGTCGGCGGCTCGGTGCGGGATGCGTTGCTCGGGCGGCTCGGCAATGACCTGGACTTCACCACCGATGCCCGCCCCGAGGACGTACTGAAGATCGTGCGGCCGTGGGCGGACGCCGTCTGGGAGGTCGGGATCGCCTTCGGTACGGTCGGTTGCCAGAAGAAGGGGAAGGCCGGCGATGTCGAGCAGGACTTCCTGATCGAGGTCACCACGTACCGCTCCGAGGCGTACGACCGGACCTCGCGCAAGCCCGAGGTCTCCTATGGCGACTCGATCGAGCAGGATCTCGTACGCCGGGACTTCACCGTCAATGCGATGGCCGTCGAGCTTCCCGCGAAAGAGTTCGTCGACCCGCACGGTGGTCTCGAGGACCTCGCCGAACGTGTGCTGCGCACGCCCAGCACGCCCGAGGAGTCCTTCTCGGACGACCCGCTGCGCATGATGCGGGCCGCGCGCTTCGCCGCACAGCTGGACTTCGAGGTGGCGCCCGAGGTGGTCGCCGCGATGACGGCCATGGCGGACCGCATCGAGATCGTCTCGGCCGAGCGCGTACGGGACGAGCTCAACAAGCTGATCCTCTCCGCGCACCCGCGCAAGGGCCTCACGCTGCTCGTCGACACCGGCCTCGCCGAGCACGTGCTGCCCGAGCTGCCGGCGCTGCGTCTGGAGCGCGATGAGCACCATCGGCACAAGGACGTCTATGAGCACTCGCTGACGGTCTTGGAACAGGCGATCGCGCTCGAAGAGGACGGCCCGGACCTCACGCTGCGGCTCGCGGCGCTGTTGCACGACATCGGCAAGCCGAAGACGCGGCGCTTCGAGAGCGACGGCCGGGTCTCGTTCCACCACCACGAGGTGGTCGGCGCGAAGATGACGAAGAAGCGGATGCTTGCGCTCAAGTACTCCAACGAGCTGGTGAAGGACGTCACCCGCCTCGTGGAGCTGCATCTGCGCTTCCACGGCTACGGCACCGGCGAATGGACGGATTCGGCGGTACGCCGTTACGTGCGCGATGCCGGGCCGCTGCTGTCGCGGCTGCACAAGCTGACCCGGTCGGACTGCACTACGCGTAACAAGCGGAAGGCGACCGCGCTCTCGCGGGCGTACGACGGCTTGGAGGAGCGGATCGCGCAGCTGCAGGAGCAGGAGGAGCTGGACTCGATCCGACCCGACCTGAACGGCAACGACATCCAGGAAGTGCTCGGTGTCGGTCCGGGCCCGGTGATCGGGCAGGCGTACAAGTTCCTGCTGGAGCTGCGGCTTGAGAACGGGCCGATGGAGCGGGATGCGGCGGTGGCCGCGCTCAAGGAGTGGTGGGCCACACAGGGCTGAGGCTTGGGTTCGACGAGAACGGGGTCATGTTTCACGTGAAACATGACCCCGTTTCACGCATCGAAGGGGGGGGTTTTTTTCGTTTAAAAAAACGGCCGAGGATATTGGGGGTTTGGGAGATTTTTTTGGCCCAGGAATGGAACTAAGAGTAACAGCAAAAGGGAAAAGGCTGG
>NZ_JBEPEW010000018.1:0-87792 GCF_040300965.1 Streptomyces mesophilus
AGCGCCGCCACCGCCGCGGCGACCCAGCGCGGCCGGCCGGCAGGGCGGCGGCCCTGCACCTGGACGAGCAGCCGGTCGAGCAGCTGCGCGGGAGGCGCCTGCAGACAGGCGACGGAATCCCGCGAGGACAGCGGTTCCAGAAGCGCCACCACCCGGGAGAATTCCACGAGTTCCAGCGCACAGTGCAGGCAGTCGCCCAGATGTTCCTCGACATACAGACTGTCCGCAGGTTCCAGTACGCCCAGCGCATAGGCGGCGACGTCCTGGTGCTGCGCGCTCATGGGCATTCCTCTTCGTACGGGATTACGGGGTATCGCACCGTGGGGGATACGGCGAGAAGTGTGTCCCCCTGCAATACGGGGCATTCGGTGTTCCTGCTCAACACCCTTGGGAATTCGGTGAACTGTCCCGCACCGGCTGCCGGCCTCCCCGTGTCCACCGGGCACGCCGACGCATACACTCCGCCGCATGCTGCGTGTACTGGCCGTCGACGACGAGAAGCCCGCACTCGAAGAGCTGCTCTTCCTGCTGCGCGCCGACCCGCGGGTGCGCAGCGCCGAGGGCGCCACCGATGCCACCGAGGCGCTGCGGCGGATCAACCGCGCCCTGGACGCGGGCCCGGACGGCGACGACGCCATCGACGTCGTCTTCCTCGACATCCACATGGCGGGGCTCACCGGTCTTGACGTGGCCCGGCTCCTCGCCGGCTTCGCCAAGCCGCCGCTGATCGTGTTCGTCACGGCCCATGAAGGCTTCGCCGTGCAGGCCTTCGACCTCGAGGCGGTCGACTACGTCCTCAAGCCCGTACGCCGCGAGCGCCTCGCCGAAGCGGTACGCCGCGTCAGCGATCTGACGGCCCAGTCCACGGCCCCGGTGCCGGTGCCGGCCGCTCCGGTCGCCGTCGACTCGGCCCCCGACCAGATCCCGGTCGAACTGGGCGGAGTCACCCGCTTCATCCCGATCGACGCCATCGCGTACGTCGAAGCGCACGGCGACTACGCGCGTCTGTACACCGACGAGGGCAGCCACTTGGTGCGCATCCCCCTGTCCACGCTGGAGGAGCGCTGGGCGGCGCGCGGGTTCGTACGGATACACCGGCGCCATCTCGTCGCGCTCGGCCGCATCGACGAACTGCGCCTGGACGCCGGCGCGACCACCGTGCGCGTCGGCGGCGCGGAACTCGCGGTGAGCCGCCGGCACGCCCGTGAGCTGCGCGATCTGCTGATGCGGCATGCGCGGCGCTGAACCGGAGGCGCGGCCGCCGACCGTCCACCGAGGCAGCGGACCGCTCACCGCGCCCAAGGCGCCGTCCGCCGACGCACGGCTGGTTCCGACAAGTGCGCCGCGCCTAGCCTGACCTCCGTCAACGGGGAGGGAAGTCCGCAATGCCCGGTCCATCCGAAGTCGAGGCACTGCTCGCGGAGTTGCGGGCGCTGCCCGCGCCGCCCACGAGTCCCACCGAGGCGACGCGCTATCTCGCCGGCCTCAAGAGCGCCGCGGCCCGCTGGTCCGAGATCCTCGACGAGGCCCATGAGGCCGCCGCCCCGTTCACCGGTCCGCGCGCCGAGGCCGCACTGCGGCTGGCCTTCCGGCGGGCCGAGGAGTCCTACGTCGAGCTCGAAGTCGCCCTCCAGGACTGCGCGACCGGAGTCCACCCCAGGCCCTGACGGAGCTCCGCTCCAGGCCCTGACAGTGTTCCGGCGGAGCTTCGCCTCCGGCCCTTGACCGAGCCCTACCCCAGGTCATCAGCCCTGCGTAGACTCCCGTTCACCCACCCAGGGGCCTGTCGTCAAATTCCCGCCTGCCTGGCGGGCGACGACGGGAATTTGACGACAGGCCCCAGGACGAGAGAGCGCACCGCCCATGCCAGCAGCCCCCGATGGCCCCCGCCGGGAGACCGTGACCGGTGTGCCGCGTCAGGCGCGGCGCCCGCTGGGGCACACCGCCGCACGCTCCGAGATCGACGAGCAGACGACCATCGGCACGACCTATGTACGGTCCCTGATGCGCAGCCAGTTGAGGGCCGGTCTCACCGCGCTCGGCGTCCTCATCCTGTTCGTGGGCACCCTGCCGCTGCTCTTCATGCTCCCCGAGTCCGTGACGGGCTCCGAGGTGTCACCGACCCTGTGGGTCTGGCTGTCCCTCGGCGTCGGCGTCTATCCGGTCATGCTGCTCATAGCCCGCTGGTACGTACGCAGGGCCGAGCGCAACGAGCGGGACTTCACGGGACTCGTCGAAGGACGCTGAGCCCTTGAACGAGATCTGCGCGGTGCGCTCTTGAACCAGACCTACGCGGTGACCGCGGTGACGGTCGTGGTGCTCGCCACGGTCCTCATCGGCGCCCTCGGCCTCAGGATCTCCCGTACGACCTCGGACTTCTACGTCGCGTCCCGCACCGTCCAGCCCGGCCTCAACGCCGCTGCCATCAGCGGCGAATACCTCTCCGCCGCCTCCTTCCTCGGCGTCGCGGGCCTGGTGCTCCTCCAGGGCCCGGACATGCTCTGGTACCCGGTCGGCTACACGGCCGGCTACCTCGTCCTGCTGATCCTGGTCGCGGCCCCGTTGCGCCGCTCCGGCGCGTACACCCTCTCCGACTTCGCCGAGGCCCGTCTCGAATCCCACACCGTGCGCCGCTTCGCCAGCCTCTTCGTCGTGGGCATCGGCTGGCTGTACCTGCTGCCCCAACTCCAGGGCGCCGGGCTCACCCTGGAGATCCTCACCGGCTCGCCCGACTGGGTCGGCAGCCTCGTCGTCGCGCTGGTCGTCACGGGCGCGGTCGCGGCGGGCGGTATGCGCTCGATCACCTTCGTGCAGGCCTTCCAGTACTGGCTCAAGCTCACCGCGCTGCTGGTCCCCGCGCTGTTCCTGATCGTCGCCTGGTTCGGCGACGACACCCCGCGCGCCACCTTCGACGCTCCGGCCGTGTTCCGCGAGCACACCTCGGTACGCATCGACGACACCGTCCGCATCGAACTCGACGCCCCCATCACGCTCACCGTCGACGGAAAGGTCGACGGCACCTCGTACGAGAAGCAGCGCGTCGCACTCGGCGAAGGCACGCACCGCGTCGAGGACGGCACCCAGCTCGGCTTCCCGGCGGGCACCCGCGTCCCGGAGACCCAGGAGCACACCGGCACGGGCACCTCCAACTGGTCACGGCCGCTCGCCGGCGACCGGGACGAGTACCGGCTCTACGCCACGTACGGACTGATCCTCGCGACCTTCCTCGGCACGATGGGCCTGCCGCACGTCGCGGTCCGCTTCTACACCAGCCCCAACGGACGCGCGGCCCGCCGCACCACCCTGGTCGTGCTCGGTCTGGTCGGCGCGTTCTATCTGCTGCCACCGGTCTACGGCGCGCTCGGCCGGATCTACGCCCCCGAACTCGCCCTCACCGGCGACGCCGACGCGGCCGTGCTCGTGCTGCCGGAGCGGCTCATCGGGGGAGTGGGCGGCGATCTGCTCGGGGCGCTGCTCGCGGGCGGCGCGTTCGCCGCGTTCCTTTCGACCGCGTCGGGACTGACGCTCGCGGTGGCCGGAGTGCTGCACCAGGACGTGCTGCCGGCCCGCGGCGTGGGGCACTTCAGGATCGCGGCGGTCATGGCAGTGGCCGCCCCCTTCGGGGTGTCCCTGATCGCCACCAACGTGCCGGTCGCGGACGCGGTCGGGCTCGCCTTCGCCGTATCGGCCTCGTCGTTCTGTCCGCTGCTCGTGCTCGGCATCTGGTGGCGCCGGCTCACCCCGCCCGGCGCCGTGGCGGGCCTGGTCACCGGGGGAGGGGCGGCGCTCACCGCCGTCCTCGCGACCCGCACCGGACTGCCATCGGCGGGCTGGGCGCACACGTTGCTCGCCTGGCCGGCGGTGTGGTCGGTGCCGCTCGGATTCCTCACGATGATCGTCGTCTCGCTCCTGACCCCGTCCCGTATCCCCCCGGGCACCGCGGCCACCCTGGCCCGGCTGCACCTGCCGGAGGACCTCTTCGAGCGGCGGCGCGGGGACGGGCCGCTGCGTGAACTGAGGGCTGCCGACAAGCGTGCAGTGCAGTACGGCGAGCGGCGGGTGGTCCCGCAGGGCGAACAGGACGCGCGGGGCGGGAAGCGGCGCGCGCGTGCGGACGCCGAGCAGCAGGAAGCAGGGGAGCGATGACCGGGATCGGGATTGCGGCGCTGGTCGTGGCGGGCGTCGTCGTCCTCGCGGCCGGGATCCTGCTCGGCCGCTTCACGGCCCGCCGCGGCGAGGTGGACCTGGACCTCGGCACCCCGGTCGAACGGGCCACCTTCCATACGCTGCACACCGCCTCGCTCGCCGCGCCCCCGCTGCGGGCCGGCCTCACCGAGGACACCGCGCGCAAGGCCGCCAAACGCCTGCGCTCCCTGCTGGGCACCGAGGCCCTGTGCCTGACCGACCGCGAGCGCGTGCTCGCCTGGGACGGGCCGGGACACGGTCACCACAACGAACCCGTCATGCGCCGCGTCGGCGAACTTCTCGACTCCGGCCGGAGTCTGAGCGTGCACACCGAGTGCGAACTGCCCGAATGCCCGCTGCGCTGGGCCGTCGTCGCACCCCTCACCGGGGAGGACGGCATACTCGGCGCACTCGTCGCCTACGGCTCACGCGAGTCCGCCGTCCTGGTGCGCGCCGCGACCGAAGTGGCCCGCTGGGTCTCCGTACAGCTGGAGCTCGCCGAACTGGACCGCTCCCGCACCCGCCTCATAGAGGCCGAGATCCGGGCACTGCGCGCCCAGATCTCCCCGCACTTCATCTTCAACTCGCTCGCCGCGATCGCCTCGTTCGTCCGCACCGATCCCGAGCGGGCCCGCGAACTCCTCCTGGAGTTCGCCGACTTCACCCGCTACTCGTTCCGCCGGCACGGCGACTTCACCAACCTCGCCGACGAACTGCGCTCCATAGAGCAGTACCTGGCGCTCGCCGGAGCCCGTTTCGGCGACCGGCTCCAGGTGACGCTGCAGGTCGCGCCCGAGGTGCTGCCGGTCGCGATGCCGTTCCTGTGTCTTCAGCCGCTGGTTGAGAACGCCGTCAAGCACGGCCTCGAGGACTCCCGCGACAAGTGCCGTATCTCCATCTCCGCGCAGGACGAGGGCGCCGAGGCGCTCGTCGTCATCGAGGACGACGGAGTCGGCATGGACCCCGCCCTGCTCCGCCGGATCCTCGCGGGCGAGCAACCGCCGCCGGGCGCCGGGTCGAACGGGGTCGGACTGTCCAATGTCGACGAGCGGCTGCGCCAGGTGTACGGGGACGACTACGGCCTCGTCATCGAGACCGGACTCGGCGCAGGGATGAAGATCACGGTACGGGTGCCCAAGTACCGGGCCGGGGTGCACTCCGGCCGCTGAGGACGGGGCACACACCCGGCGGGCGTCAGAACAGGTGGATCGCCAAGTGCCCGAGCGGCAGCCCCAGTTCCCAGGCCGGCGTCCACACCTGGTCGCCCTCGTCGACCTCGATCCCGGCGCGGTGCCACTGCAGCGACGAGTCCAGGTCGGCCGCGAGCAGCTCGGTGCGCTGCAGCCACTCCCAGGTCTCCGTCGCCAACGCCAGATCGGGCCCGCCGCCTTCGGACACGCGGCGCTCCATCCGCTCGCGCACCCACTCCTGCCAGGGATGGCCGTACGCCGTCAAGGAGAGCCACTCGTCGAGCTGGGAGACCACCCGGATACCGGAGAGCTCGTCCGCCTGGTCGGACAGATAGATCGTGAGCGCGAGGGTCTGCCGGCCGGCCCGGTACTCGAGGGTGCTCGACGGGACGAGGTCCCCGGTGCGCAGCAGTTCGTCGGCGATGTACTCCGCGTACAGCCATGCCATCGGCACGGCCAGCTCGCCGGTACCCCTGCCGTTTCTCCTGTCGGGCAGCAACCGATCCACCTACTCCCTTTCTCTGCCCCCTGTGGGACCCCTTCGAGCCCCGAAGGGCAGCCTTCACCGTCGGGCACGCACGTGGGTCCGGCTTTACTCAACTGGACACAGTGGTTTCGAAATCGACCCCTCCGTCGGCAGACGGAAGGGACGTCACGAGCCCTGTGGTGCGGGCGGTGCACAAGGGGCCTGGCGCACCTGGTCCTCGCCTCACACTAAGGGCGGTGAGGGAGCGGACTCCGCCATGATCTGGAGGTTCAGGGGGTGAGGCTGCTCACGCCCGGGGTGTCAGTGCAGCGGCCCCGTGCCGTATCCGGGCAGGACGTTCTTGAGCCGCCGAAGCGCGTAGTGCGAACGGGACTTGACGGTTCCCGCCGGGATGCCGAGCGCCTGAGCGGCCTCCGTCACCGAGTGCCCTCGGTAGTAGAGCTGCACGAGGACGTCACGGTGTTCGCGGCGCAGTGTCGTGAGCGCCTCGCGGACGTCGAGCGCCGTCACCGACCGCTCCTCGTGCCCGTCGCCTATGACGCCCACGGGCGGTGCGAGCTCGATGCTCTCCGCGCCCACCTCGGTGGGCCGGGCCTTGCGGGCCCTGCGCGCGTCGATCGCCAGGCGCCGGCCGACGGTGAACAGCCACGGCCGCATCGAGTCGTGATCGCTGCGCAGCGCCTCGGGGTGCTGCCACGCGCGCACCAGGGTCTCCTGGACCAGATCCTCCGCGCGCTGCCGGTCGCCGTAGGTCAGGCCGAGCAGAAACCCGAACAGGGCGCGTCCATGGGCTTCCTGCAGTTCGGCCAGTTCCTGTTCGGGGGTGCGGGTGGGGTGCTCCATGGCGGTGGTCACCGTTGACTCCTCCGGTAGGTCGCCGCGTCGCCGTGAACGTAACCGCGACGCGCGAGCGTGCGGAGCGCCCGTGCGGCGGCAGTCGAACGGACGGCCGAGCGGTGCGCCGAACGGTTCCCGTGCAGGTCGAGCGGTGCGACGAGCGGTGCGACGAGCGGTGCGACGAACGGCGCGGCGAACGGTCGCCCTGCGGAGGCCGGGCAGCCGGGTGGAATCCAGTGTTCCGGAATCGGGTGATTAGCTTCCGTTTCCGCCAAGTAGTTCCATATTCGTAATAGGCGCGGCAAAGCTCCTTGACTTCCCGTTACGCCCCGGATGGATTCATGTACGGAGATTGCGCTCGCTCTCCGCCGGCTCGTCCACCACTCAAGGGAAGCCACGGTCGATGACTGAACGCACTGGTTCATTCCGTGCACACACCGCACGCGCGGCGCTGGCCGCGCTGCTGACGGCCGCCGTCGCGGGCTGCGGCACCGAGCAGCCCGCCTCCGCGCCAGGGCCCGAGTCCTCGAGGAAACCGCCCGCCCCGTCCGCCGCCGGCGGTTCCGCTTCCGCCAGGGGATTCACCCTGGCGGCCTCGGGCGACGTCCTGCCGCACGCGTCGATCATCCGCCAGGCGAACGCCGACGCCGGCGGCGACGGGTACGACTTCCGCCCGATGCTGCTCGGCGTGAAGCCGGTGATCTCCAAGGCGGATCTGGCGATCTGCCACATGGAGACCGTGTACGGGGCGGACGGCGACTACACCGGCTACCCGGCGTTCAAGTCCCCGCCCCAGGTCGCCGCAGCGCTCGGCGCGACCGGCTACGACTCCTGCTCGACCGCCTCCAACCACACCCTCGACGCGGGCGCCGCGGGCATCCGCCGCACGCTCGACGCCCTCGACAAGGCGGGGGTCCGGCACGCGGGTTCGGCCCGCAGCGCCGCCGAGGCCAAGCGCCCCACGATCCTGCGGGCCGGCGGCGCGAAGGTCGCCCATCTCGCGTACAGCTACGGCACCAACGGCTATCCGCTCCCCAAGGGGCAGCCCTGGGCGCTCAATCTGATCGACGAGAAGAAGATCATCGCGGACGCCCGCGCCGCACGCAGGGCCGGCGCCGATGTGGTCGTGGTGAGCCCGCACTGGGGCACCGAATGGCAGGACGAGCCCGACGGCCGCCAACTCCGCCTCGCCAAGCGCCTGACCGCCTCGAAGAGCGGCGGCCGCCCGGACATCGACCTGATCATCGGTACGCACGCGCATGTCCCGCAGCCGTACGAGAAGGTCAACGGCACCTGGGTGGTCTACGGCATGGGCGACCAGATCGCCGGCGACATGATCAACTACTCCGGCTCCGCCGACCCGCGCGGCAACCAGGGCACGATCGGCCGCTTCACCTTCGTACCGCCGAAGCAGCCCGGCGGCCGGTGGGAGGTGTCCAGGGCGGAGTTCATCCCGCAGTGGTTCGACACGGGTGACGGCCGGGTGGTGAACCTGAACGCCGCGATCAAGCGCGGCGCCGACTACACGGACCTACGGGACCGCATCCGCCGCGTCACGCTCAGCCGGGGCGCCGCCAAGCAGGGCTTGACGATGGGCAGTTGAGCAACGCACCGCCGAAAGGCCGAGGGCCGTATCCGTCGCGACGGATACGGCCCTCGGCGCTTCACGCGGTACCTGCAAACTGCCACGGCGTCACTTGTCGAGTTGCCCGGAGGACTTGGCCAGCTCCGAGCGGCGGTACGAGTACCCGAAGTAGATGAGCAGTCCGATCACCAGCCAGACCCCGAACCGCACCCACGTCTGCCACTGCAGATACGTGATCAGCCAGATCGAGAAGCCCACACCGAGCAGCGGCACGACCGGCATCCCGGGGCAGCGGAAGGTGCGCGGGAGTTCGGGCTGCCGGTAGCGCAGCACGATCACCGCGACGCACACCACCACGAACGCCAACAGGATCCCGATATTGGTGAGTTCGGCCGCCTCGCCGATCGGCAGGAACCCCGCGATGACCGCGGACGCGACCCCGACGATCCAGGTCACGCGCACCGGCACATGCCGGGTCGCGTGCGTCTTGGCGAACCACTTGGGCAGGAGCCCGTCACGGGACATGCTGAACCAGACCCGGGTGACTCCCAACATGAACGTGAACATGACCGTCAGGATCCCGATGATCGCCCCGATCGCGATCACATCCGCGAGCCCGCCCAGGCCCACCGACTTGAAGGCCGTGGAGAACCCGCTCTCCGGGTCGACCTCCTTGTAGTTCTGCATGCCGGTCAGGACAAGGCAGGCCAGCACGTACAGGACCATCGAGATTGCCAGCGAGTACATGATCGCCTTCGGCATGTGGCGCTGCGCGTCCTTCGACTCCTCGGCAGCGGTCGACATCGCGTCGTAGCCGAACACGGCGAAGAACACGGTCGCCGCGCCCGTGAACGCGCCGCCCACCCCGAAGGGGAAGAACGGGTTGTAATTCCCGGTGTCGATGTGGAAGACCCCGACCCCGATCACAAGCAGGACGACAAGGACCTTCAGACCCACGACCACGGTCTCGAAACGGGCCGCGTTCTTGATGCCGAGGGTCAGCAGATATGCGACGAACAGGCACAGGATCGCGGCGAAGAGATCCACCTTGTGCCCGTCACCGGTCCCCGGTGCTCCCAGCATCCAGGCCGGCAGCTCGGCGCCCATCTCCTCGACGAGAAAGCCGAAGTAGCCGGAGATCCCGATCGCGACCACGGCGACGATCGCCGTGTATTCGAGCAGCAGATCCCAGCCGATGAACCACCCGGCGAGTTCACCGAGCACCGCGTAGCCGTAGGTGTATGCGGAGCCCGCCTTGGGGATCAGGCCCGCGAACTCCGCGTACGAGAAGGCCGCCGCGGCACTGGCGACCCCTGCGATCAGGAAGGAGATCAGAACGGCGGGACCGGCCGTGCCACTGGCCACGGCACCCGCGAGGCTGAAGATTCCGGCACCGATGATGCCGCCGACACCGATCGCGGTGAGCTGCCACAGACCCAGCGATCTGCTGAGCCGGCCCTCCCCGCTCTCGGTCTCTTCGATCTGTTCGATCGGCTTACGGCGCAGTACGCCGTGTCCGCTCCGGAGTGGGGCCATGAGCGTCACCTCGTCGTGGGGGATTCCCTGACGGCCGATGATGATGGCGCACGAGACCAGGGCACGGAAGACGGCGTGCCCGGCGAGTTGCAGGGTTACGGCAGTCCGGTGACGGTGACGCCGCCGGGGAGACTTACGGGACCACGGTGACGGGCCAGCGCCCCGCCTTGACCAGCCGTACCGCCACCGACCCGACGATCCGGTGCCCGGCCTGCTCGGATGCGCCCACGATCACGGCGTCCGCCTTGAGCTCATCGGCGGCGTTGACCAGGCCGTTGTAGGGGTCCCCACGGAACGTGTGGAACTCCCACCGCACCGAGAAGATGTCCTTCACCCGCTCGGTGGCGTCCTTGATCTCTGCGATCAGCCCTTCGGCGATCTCGTCCGTGACCTCTCCGACGGGCGCGCCGAGCGCGGCCCCGGCCGCCATCACGGGCTGTACGTACACCACGGCGAGCAGCGCGTTCTGCCGCCGTGCGAGGCCGCCCGCATAGGCGGCGGCGCGCAGTGAGGTATCGGAGCCGTCGACCCCGACCATGATCACCTTGGGGCCGTCCGTACCGCGTTCGAACTGGGTCGCCTGCTCTTCGCTCACAGCCGTGAGGCTAGCTCAGCCTGCGCGGGGTGTGACCCGCCGGGCCCTTCTCGACGGGCGGGCGCGCGTGGCTCTTCTTAGAGTCGGTCCATGAGCGCCAGCGTGGAAGCCGCGATACCCAAGGGCCAGACGCACGATGCGGACCGGCTCGGACCAGGCACCTCACCGTTCCTGAGCAAGGTCCCGGATATTTTCGCGACCTTCTTCGGCCTGCTCGGCCTCTACTGCGGCGTCCTCGCGATCATCGCCCCGTTGCGCCGTCTGGCCCACCCCGTCACCAAGGCTCTCGATCACGCCACGGTCCCGGTCAGCCCGAACCTCGCGTACGCCCTGTTCCTGACGCTGCTCGCCGCCGCGTGCGCCTCCCGAAAGACCATCGCGTGGCGGCTGGTCGTGGCGTATCTGGGGCTGCTCCTGATCGCGGACGGCATCTGGATCGCGCAGGGGGAGTGGAAGGACGTCCTCCCCTCGGCGATCGTCTGCGGGATCGCGCTGGTGATCCTGGTCCTCGCCCACCGGGAGTTCTACGCCCAGACCCGGCGCGGTCAGTTCCTGCGCGCTCTCGGTGTGCTGGCCGGCGGACTCGCGGTGGCGATCCTGGTGGGCTGGGGACTGGTCGAGCTGTTCCCCGGCACGCTGGAGCGCGGCCACCGGCTGCCGTGGGCGGCCAACCGGGTGCTCGGCGGTCTGGTCTCCGGCCAGCAGTTCAACGGCATGCCCCCGCGGCAGCTCAGCTTCTTCCTCGGTCTGTTCGGCGCATTGGCGCTCCTGAACGCCGCCTTCACCCTGTTCCGTTCCCAGCGGCTCGAAGCGGCGCTGCACGGGGACGAGGAGGCTCGGATCAGGGCGCTGCTCGGCGCGTACGGCGAGAACGACTCGCTCGGCTACTTCGCCACCCGCCGCGACAAGGCCGTCGTCTTCGCCCCGAGCGGCAAGGCGGCCGTCACCTACCGCGTCGAGGCCGGTGTCTGCCTGGCCAGCGGTGATCCCGTCGGCGACCCGGGCGCCTGGGACCAGGCGATCGAGGCCTGGCTGGAGATCGCCAGGCGCTACGCCTGGGCGCCCGCCGTCATGGGCGCGTCCGAGGAGGGTGCGAAGGCCTTCGCCCGGCACGGGATGGGCGCGCTGCAGCTCGGTGACGAGGCGATCCTGTACGTGCAGAAGTTCGACCTCGACGGCCGCGACATGCGCGTCACGCGGCAGGCCGTCAACCGCGTCCGGCGCACCGGCGCCACCTGCCGTATCCGCCGCCACTCCATGCTCACCGACGCGGAGATGAAGCAGATCATCAACCGCGCCGACGCCTGGCGCGACACCGAGACCGAACGCGGCTTCTCCATGGCACTCGACCGGCTCGGCGATCCGCAGGACGGCGACTGCCTCCTGGTGCAGTGCATGGACGCCGACGGCAAACTCCTCGCGCTGCTGTCCTTCGTGCCCTGGGGCAAGGACGGCATCTCGCTCGACCTGATGCGCCGCGACCGCAGCGCTCCCAACGGCGTCATGGAGTTCATGGTCGCCGAACTCTGCGCCACCGTCGGCAAGCTGGGCGTGCGCCGTATCTCCCTGAACTTCGCGGTCTTCCGCTCCGTGTTCGAGGAAGGCGCCCGGATCGGCGCGGGCCCCGTCCTGCGGCTCTGGCGCAAGCTGCTGCTGTTCTTCTCCAAGTGGTTCCAGCTCGAGGCGCTCTACCGTTCCAACGCCAAGTACGACCCCGACTGGTACCCACGCTTCATCTGTTACGGGGACGCCGGATCGCTGGCCCGGGTCTCCCTGGCCTCGGGTATCGCCGAGGGCTTCGTCGCCGTACCGAGTCTGGGCACCTTGTGGGGCAAGGGCC
Organism: Streptomyces mesophilus; assembly: GCF_040300965.1. Taxonomy (GTDB): domain Bacteria; phylum Actinomycetota; class Actinomycetes; order Streptomycetales; family Streptomycetaceae; genus Streptomyces; species Streptomyces mesophilus_A. Next base: position 12,256 of record NZ_JBEPEW010000018.1, read on the forward strand.
GCACCCCCGCCAAGTTCGACCGTCCCGCGACCACCGCGGGCCTGCCCGCCATCGACGAACTCGGCCTGGGCGCCGGCGCGTCGGGGACCGCCGATCCGCTGGCGGGCATGCCCGAACAGGTCCGGATCCGCCACCGCAAACTCGAGCGGCTGCAGGACGAGGGCATCGACCCGTACCCCGTCGGTATCGCCCCGCGCACCCACACCCTGGCCGAGATCCGCACCGCCCACAGCGCACTGGCGCCGGGCGTGCGCACCGGGGAGCGGACCACCGTCGCGGGTCGCGTCATGCTGATCCGCGACTTCGGCGGTGTCGCCTTCGTGGATCTGCGGGACTGGTCAGGTGACCTCCAGCTGGTGTTCACCCGTGAACACCAGGAGGCCCTGGACTCCTTCACGCGCGCCACCGACATCGGCGACCACATCACCGCCTCGGGCGAGATCGGCGTCACGGACAAGGGCGAGCTGTCCGTGTTCGTCACCGGCTGGCAGCTCACCGGCAAGTGCCTGCGCCCGCTGCCGGACAAGCGCCGCGGTCTGTCCGACCCCGAGGCGAAGGTCCGCCGCCGCTATGTCGACCTGGTCGCCAACCCGGAGGCCCGCGACGTCGTACGGGCCCGCTCCACCGCCGTACAGGCCCTGCGCCAGGGTCTTCTGGAGCGCGGCTACCTCGAGGTCGAGACCCCGATGCTGCAGCAGATCCACGGCGGCGCCAACGCCCGCCCGTTCACCACGCACATCAACGCCTACGACCTCGACCTCTACCTCCGCATCGCCCCCGAGCTGTACCTCAAGCGGCTGTGCGTGGGCGGTCTGGAGAAGGTCTTCGAGATGGGCCGCACGTTCCGCAACGAGGGCGTCTCGTACAAGCACAACCCCGAGTTCACGATGCTGGAGGCCTACCAGGCCTTCGCCGACTACGACGTGATGCTCAACCTCACGCGCGAGCTGATCCAGGGTGCCGCGACGGCCGCGTTCGGCTCTCCCGTCGCCCGCAAGGCCGACGGGAGCGGAAAGCTCGTCGAGCACGACATCTCCGGGCTCTGGCCGGTCAAGACGGTGTACGGGGCGATCTCCGAGGCGCTCGGCGAAGAGGTCACCGCCGACACCGAACCGCCCGAGCTGCACCGGCTCTGCGACAAGAGCGGTGTCCCGTACACCGCGGAGATGGGGCGCGGGGACGTGGTCCTGGAGATGTACGAGCGCCTGGTCGAGGAGAGGACCAAGCTGCCCACCTTCTACAAGGACTTCCCGACCGACGTCTCCCCGCTCACCCGCCAGCACCGCACCGACCCCCGGCTCGCGGAACGCTGGGACCTGGTCGCCTTCGGCACCGAACTGGGTACCGCCTACTCGGAGTTGACCGACCCGGTCGAGCAGCGCCGACGGCTCACCGCCCAGTCGCTGCTCGCGGCCGGCGGCGACCCGGAGGCGATGGAGCTCGACGAGGACTTCCTCGACGCCCTCGAATACGCGATGCCGCCGACCGGCGGTCTCGGTATCGGCGTGGACCGGCTCGTCATGTTCCTCACGGGCCTGACCATCCGCGAGACGCTGCCGTTCCCCCTTGTACGCCGCCGCTGAGGTCTCCGCCACTTCTGACAGTCCCAACAGGTGCTTCTCCACGGGCCCCCGTGTTGATGAGGTCCGGGCGCCTTCGGCCGTGCGACGCATTAGTCATGAAAAAGGAAGAACTGCTTCCGGGGCGCCGTGCGCTGCTGCGCGGCGCCGCCCTCGCCACCCTCGCCACGACCGCCGGCTGCTTCAGCAGACCATGGTCCGCGCAGCCCGCACCGTCCGCTCCCGCACCGGCCGGCGGCGCCCCTGCCCTCCGTCGTCCGCAGAAGCCCGCCGCGTACCGGCTCAGGCCCATCGCGGGCTACGGTCCCGCGCGTTCGCTGCCGGCCGCCGCGCCCGTGCGGTCCAAGCCGATCCTCCGCCTGGCCAGCCGCAACCGCACCATGGTGCTCACCTTCGACGACGGTCCCGACCCCCGTTTCACCCCGCACATCCTGCGCACCCTGAGACAGCACCACGTCCGCGCGATGTTCTTCGTCTGCGGCGAGATGGCCGCCGCATCGCCCGATCTGCTGCGCGAGATGGTCGACGACGGACATCTCATCGGCAACCACACCTGGACGCACCCGCAGTTGCTGCGCCTGCGGCGCTCCGGGGTGCTGCGCGAGATCGAGTCCACCAGTGAGGTCGTCCAGCGGACGGTGGGCGAGGCCCCGCTGTGGTTCCGCGCGCCGTACGGGGCGTGGAACCGGGACGCGTTCGAGATCGGCGCGGGGCTCGGCATGGAGCCGCTCGCGTGGACCACCGACTCGCTGGACTGGACCGAGCCCGGTACCCGCAAGGTCGTCGACAATGTGCTGCGCGGCGCCGGTTCCGGGGTGGTCATCCTCAACCACGATGCGGGCGGCAACCGTTGGCAGAGCGTGGAGGCGCTGCGGATCTATCTGCCGCGCCTGCTTGCGGACGGATATCGCTTCGGGCTTCCGCAGCGCAGAATCACGTAATTCCCGAAAGGGCCCGCCTCATCGGGCGGTTCTCTTTCCGGGCTTGCGCCCGCCTGATCGGCGCCGCTGTTGTCAGCGCGTCTCGACCAGGCGGGCGAAAACCACGACATTCCCGTCGTAGCCGTCCTTCTTGGTGAATCCGCCACCGCAGGTGATGACCCTCAGCTCCGGTGAGCCCGTGGCGTTGTACACCTTTCCGCCGGGGAAATTGGCCTTCGAGAAGACCTCGACGCCGTACACCTCGAAAACGGCCGTCTTTCCGTCCCTGCGGCTCACTTCCACGTGGTTTCCCTTTTTCAGGGAACCGAGCCCGTAGAACACCGCGGGCCCCTGATTGTTGTCGACATGGCCGACGAGCACGGACGTGCCGTTCTCGCCGGGCGAGACCGCACCCGTGAACCAGCCCGCCAGGTTGGGGTCCTCGGGCGGCGGGGCGTCCACCCAGCCGTCCGCGTCCAGACCCACCGGCTGGATCGGTGCGTTCACCTGGATCTGGTCGATCCTGATCCGCTCCGCGATCGAGAACGGCAGGGCCTGCACACCGGCGGCCCGCGGTTCCCCCGCCGTCACCCGCTCCGCGGCCGACGCCGGTTGCGGAGGGCCCACGGCGAATTCGCCCGAGCCGTTCCGGATCAGTGCGAGACCGGTGAGCAGAACAAGCGCTATGACACCCCACGGAGCCCGCTTCTTCTGCGGCTCCTCCTCCTGTGCACCATGTGCCGAATCCATTCACAGTCCCCTCTCGACGCGGCAGTTGTCCCACGCCGTTCGCGCATGCAAGAACGCTAAGTGGATTGCGTACGGGCGGCGATCGGTCGGCACCGAACGGGTGGTGATACGGCCGGGCCTGCGCCATCCGAGTCGACTTGCCCAAACCATTTCTGACGGTCTGTGACCTGCGGTGATATCCGGTGTACGGAATTACGCTCGGCGTGTCGCTCACCGGTACGGACCAGCCCCGAAATGCGGGCCTGCGCAGGGCGTTCGAGGGTCTGATCTGAAAGGCGCTCTCGCCGATTGACCGGGGAAGGTTCCCCGGGGCGTCTTTCGCGGAGGTCCACATGCGTACAACTCGTGCCCTGGCGGCCCTGGGCGTCGCCGGTGCGTTTCTCGGGCTCGCAGCACCGACGGCAAGCGCCTGGGACGGGAGTGTCATCAGCGTCAGCCCCACTCACCCGGCCCGTGGTTCCCAGGTAGCGGTGACGGTCAACGCCCATGAATGCGGCAGCGGCGGCACCATCACCTCGACCGCGTTTCCCCAGACGCACCTGAACGGAACGGGTGGCGGCGGTCACGCCAACCCGACGATCTACTCGCACGCCAGCTTCGGCCACCACTCCGTCACCGCCACCTGCGGCGGCCAGTCGGTGACCAAGGACCTGGCACTGACCGTGGTCGGACCCGCCCACGGTGGCACCGGCGGCTCCGTCACCAGCGGCGCCACCTCCACCGACATCGCCATCGGCACCGGCCTGGTGGCGGCCGCGGTGGCCGGCGGCGGGATGTTCTGGCTGCGGCGCCGGGGCGAGTCCAAGGCCTGACGCCCGTACACACGCACTTCGCCCCCGGGATCTCGACGATCCCGGGGGCGAAGTGCTGGGCCGGGCTCAGGAGTTGTGGCGACGCCCGCGCCCGGCGATTGTGGTGCCGGCCTCGCTCAGGTGTGGTCACCCTCGGCCGGGCGGCGGCGGGCGAAGTGCAGGGCGGAGCCGAGCGCGCCCGCGATGAGCAGTCCGCCGAAGGCGATCTCGCCGAAGTCGAGGTCGGCGAGGCTGCCACCGATGCCGGCCTTCACGCCGTGGTGGATCGGCGGGTTGGTGGGCTGATGGGTCCAGCCGCCGCTGCCGGACGCGATGGTGAGCTGCGTCGTGCCCTTCTCGCCGCGGCAGTCGAAGGTCACCGTGTACATCGCACCGGGCTTGGCGTCCCAGTCGACGGTGGCGTTGGCGCTCTGGCCGGAGTTGACGGTGACGGTGTCGAAGACGCCGGACGATGCGGTGGCCTGTCCGTCGCAGCCGTCGACCTTCAAGGTGACCTGGCCGCCGGCGGCGATCGTCGAGGGCGTGACGCTGAAGCCGAACGAGGTGATGTTGTTGTCGCCCTTCACCGCGGCCGGCTTCTCCGCGGCCGGTGAGGCCTGTGCCGGGGGCATGCCGATCGTGAGGGCGCAGATGGTGGCGGGAGCGAGCAGAGCGAGCGCTGGGAAGCTGCGTATCGCGCGCATGGTGAGTCCTCCGGGTCCCCGAGGAGCAGCCGCGGACCTTACCGCTGTTGCCGGAAATGCACCTCGATGACCGAAACGCTAAGGAGGCGCCCGTACGGCCGCGATCGCTGTCGTACGAATGGGGCATGCGCCTGGGCCGTTGGTGGGACATGGGCCGTGGCGCCGCGCGATCGGCGGGGCGTGGTGTGCGAAAGGAGGCCGAGCGGTGTACCGGACGAAGGGAGCTGACGCCGGATCAGGGGATCAGCCGGGTCTGCCGGGCCAGCCACGGGATGTTCTTCTCCAGGCCCGGCCGCCAGACCTGCCAGGTGTGACCGCCCGGGAGCTCCATCAGCTGGACGTGCATCCCGGCCTTGCGGGCCGCGTCGTACACCACCTTGGCCTGTGGCCCGAAAGTGGCGTCGTCCGTGCCCGCGACGAAGACGCCCGCGGTGTCCGGGAACTTCTGCCGGGCCATCACATCCATCGGATTGACCTTGCGGAAGGCCGCCTCGTCACCGCCGAACACGCTCTGCACCGTCTGCTGGTGGCTGCCGATGGAGGGTTCGTCCTCGCCGGAGATGTCGATGAAGGCGCCGTAGCGCTGTGGGGCGTTCACGGCGATCTGCAGCGAGCAGGTGCCACCGTTGGACAGGCCCGAGATGGCCCACTGGGTGCGGTCCTTGGCGGCCTGCAGGTGGGCGGCGACCCAGTTCGGGACGTCCTCGGAGAGATACGTCTGCACCTTGCCGAGCTTGCCGTCCACGCACAGCGGGTTGTTGAACGGGGAGCCCAGGGGGTCCGCCACGACGACGATCGGTGCGAGGCCGCCGTGCTGCGCCGCGAACGCGTCCATCATCATCGGCAGCTGCCCGGAGGTCACCCAGTTCTCGGGGGCGCCGGGCTGCCCCGGCATCAGCACCAGGACGGGAAGCAGAGGGCGCGGCGAGGCGTGGTAGGCGGGCGGCAGATAGACGTACGCGGTCTGCGCCTTGAAGCCGGATTTCGACCCCGGAATCGGGGTCTGCGACAGGGTGCCCTTGGCGGGCAGGTCCTTCGGCGGCTTCCAGACCTCCGCGATCGTCTTGCCCTCGGGCACCTCGAGCACCGGCTCCGTGGTGCCGGTCGCGTCCTTGAGGCTGACCGTGTCCTGCGGGCCGAGAAGGGTCCGTACGGTCGGGTAGTTGTCGAAGTAGATGTTCACCTGGTTCATCGCGTACAAGCTCACGAACAGCGCGGCGAACAGTGCGCCCAGCCGGCCCCGCCAGCGCAGGAAGCGCAGCTTGAAGGCGGCGAGCAGCAGGCCGAGCAGCAGGATGCCGATCCAGAAGAGGACCTCGAAGGGCAGCTCGTCGGGGAACGGCTGCCACCAGTCGTTGACGATGACCTTGACCAGATACGTGAGGAGCGCGGCGAGCACCAGGGCCACCGGCAGCCAGCGGGTCCACCAGCGCCGGTCACGGGTCACGAGCAGAAAGGCCAGCGAGAGCAGGCCGAGCACCCGCAGGGCGAGCGGGAGCGGGCCGTCGACGAGCGACCAGTCGAGCGGCCCCGCGATCACCATGCGTGCGCCCCTGGTCCGCGCCACTCGACCAGATGGGGGTCGTCGAGCGACATGTCGGCATCGCTGAGTCCCGCGCGGCGCAGGAACTCCACGAGGTCCGCGTCGTCGTACGCGGTCCCCAGGGCGACGCCGCGCACCTCGACACGGCGTCCCGGGTGCCCCGCGCGGGGCGGGTGGACCACGATCGGCGCTTGCCAGGGCATGCCCTCAGAGTGCGTCAGGCGATGCAATTCGGCCATTTAGCATCCCCCGGGTTTCCCGGGGCGGGTGGTTCCACCGAAACGCAAGGAAAAAGTGCACTTCACCGGCGTGAGGGAGGTGCGTGGGAAAAGAAATCTTGAAGTGAGTTGAACGCAGCCGCCGTCCGCTTGCGTACCTAGGGCCATGTGCGGCGCATCCAAGCGCCGCACCACAAGCGGACCATGGGAGTTCACGATGAAGACCTGGCGGAGCGCCTCGATCGCGGCAGCAGCAGCGGCCCTGTTGGCGCTGACGACGGCGTGCGGTCAGGAGAAGGGTTCCGACGAGCCGAACGGGCAGTCCGTGGGCAACGCGGCACCGGCCGAGGACGGTTACGGGGACGGATACGGCGGGGCCGGCGACGCCGGGGCGGAGGCTGCCGCGGCGAAGCCCGCAGGCCAGCTCGCCGTCTGGGACAGCAAGGAGCTCGGCAAGGTCGTCACCGACAGCGCGGGATTCACGCTCTACCGCTTCGACGAGGACACGGCGAAACCGCCGAAATCCAATTGTGAGGGGGACTGTGCCAAGGCCTGGCCCGTGGTCTCGGCCGAGGACGCCAAGGCCGCACCGGGCGTCGACGCGGCCCTGATGGGCTCCGTGAAACGGGCCGACGGCACCGAGCAGCTGACCATCGCGGGCTGGCCGATGTACCGCTACGCCCAGGACAAGAAGCCCGGCGACGCCAAGGGCCAGGGCGTGGGCGGCACCTGGTTCGCCTCGGCGCCCGACGGCAAGAAGGCGTCCCCCGCCGCCGAGGAGGGCGGCGGGGAGCAGGCCGATCTCGCGGGTCTGTCCACCCGCAAGGACCCGAAGCTCGGCGAGATCGTGATCGACAAGAACGGGATGACCGTCTACCGCTTCAAGAAGGACTCCGCCTGGCCGATGAAGTCGGCCTGCACCGGCGACTGCCTGGAGAACTGGCCGGTCGTCGAGCCCGTCGAGAAGAACGACACCGAGGGCATCCTCAAGAAGGGCTTCGTCACCTTCGACCGACCCGACGGCATCCAGCAGCAGACCATCGACTGCTGGCCGCTGTACACCTACGCCGGTGACCAGGCGCCTGGCGACACCAACGGGCAGGGCGTGGGCGGCACTTGGTACGCGGTCTCGCCCCAGGGCAAGCTCGTCGGCGCGCCCAAGTAGACGGCGCCCGCTGCGGTACGCCGGCCGGGCCGGTTCCTCCACACCCCTCTGCGGTGGAGGAACCGGCCCGTATTGTTTGCCGGAAGTCCGGGGCAGGGAGTTCAAAATTCCAAAAGGACTTGCGTCACACCGGAGAAGTCCGTTCTGGAAGAGGGGAGTCGAGTTCCATCGCACCGAACTACCCCAAAGGTGACGAGAATTCGGCTGCACGTGCAGCTGCAGATGCACTTGCCGGAGGCAGTGACCGAGAACGGACGAGCAATTTCCGGTTCGACTCGACCCGCCACCTGCCGATCAGTAGCCTCGCCTCGAACACCGGCTCGGTCACAGACCCGAGATGTCGAACAGGGAGAATCTGATGGAGCGACCCGCCTGGGCCCCGCGGGGCATCGATATCTCGGTGCCGAGCGTTTCGCGTATCTATGACTACTACCTGGGTGGTTCGCACAACTTCGAGTCGGATCGTGAAGCGGCCCGCAAGGCCATGGAGTTCATGCCGGGTCTGCCCAAGATCATGCAGGCGAATCGTGCCTTCATGAGACGCGCGGTCGGTTACGCGGTCGAGCGGGGCATCACCCAGTTTCTCGATATCGGCTCCGGCATCCCCACGTTCGGCAACGTCCACGAGGTGGCCCAGGAGCTGCACCCGGGTGCCCGGGTCGCGTACGTCGACCATGACCCGGTGGCCGTCGCGCACAGCGAGGCCGTGCTCGACGGCAACCCCGACGCCGTGGTGCTCGCCGCCGATCTGAGAAAGCCGCAGGAGATCCTGGGCAGCCCTCAGCTGTCCGGGCTGCTCGACCTGGACCGCCCCGTGGCGCTGCTGCTGGTGGCGGTTCTGCATTTCGTCGAGGACTCCGACGACCCGTACGCGGCGGTCGCCGCCCTGCGCGACGCTCTCGCGCCCGGCAGCCTGCTGATCCTCACGCACGCCTCGTTCGACGGGATTCCGCTCACGCAGGAGCGGGCCGGCGGCACGGTCGGGGTCTACAAGGACATCCGCAACCCGCTGATCATGCGCTCGCGTGACGAGATCGGCCGCTTCTTCGAGGGGTACGAGATGGTCGAACCCGGCCTCGTCTCCATGCCGCTGTGGCGTCCCGAGGCACCGCCGGAGCAGGAGGACCCGTTTGCCTTCTCGGGATACGCGGGTGTGGGGCTGCTGACGTGAACGCGGCCGAGGATCGTGACGAGGCGGCCGGGGCGGACGGCCCCGACTCGCGGCTGCGCCGGTTCGTCACGATATGGAGCCGGGCCGTCTTCCCGGTGACGGCGACGTCGCGTACGCGGGTCGAGTTCGAGGGGCAACTGCTCCCGCTGGCCCGGCAGTTGCGGGACGCGCTGACCGCCCGCGCCTTCGACGCGGCGGCCGGGCGGCAGGTGGGTGCCGCGCTGATCGAGGCGCACTGCACCGACCCCGAGGCGCTCACCCGGACCCTGGACGTCGTCGACGCCTATCTGGTCCTGTACTGCGGCACCTCGGACGAGACGGAGCGCGAGGCGCAGCGGGCCCGCTCGGCGCGCCTTCAGCATGCGATGGCCGGCGGTTTCGCCGGAGCCCTGCGCGAGCGCACCCTCGGCGAGCAGGAGGCGATCTCCCGTGCCGCGCTGACGGCACGCCAGGCGGTGGCGGAGGCGCTGCACAGCAGTGAGGCCCGCTTCCGTGCCGTGTTCGAAGGCGCGGCGGTGGGGATCGGGATCGCGGATCTGGACGGCACCATCCTCCAGGTCAACGACACCCTGAAGACGATGTTCGGCGCCGGCGGCATGGATGTGTCGCTGCGCGGCCGCAAGGTCTCCGACTGGACCCATCCCGATGACGCCCCTCAAGTCTGGCGTCTGTACGAGGAGTTGGTGCAGGGCCGGCGTGAGCACTACCGCGTGGAGAAGCCGTACTACCGCGCGGACGGCACGGTCCTGTGGACCAACCTCACTGTCTCCCTGCTGAGGGACGCGGAGGGCCGTCCGCAGTACCAACTGGCCCTCATGGAGGACACCACCGAGCGCCGGCTGCTCAATCTGCGGCTGCGCTACGAGGCGACACACGACGCCCTGACCGGTCTGCCCAACCGCACGCTGTTCTTCGAGCGCCTGGAGAAGGCACTCGCCGCGGGCGAGGGCCGCCGCTTCGGGCTCTGCTACCTCGACCTTGACGGCTTCAAGGCCATCAACGACAGCATGGGGCACGCGGCCGGCGACCGGCTCCTCGTCGAGATCGCGGACCGGCTGCAGTCCTGTGCGACCCGGCCGGGGGAGATGGTGGCCCGGCTCGGCGGCGACGAGTTCGTGGCCCTGACCACGGGGCCCGACACCGAGCGCGAGGTCGACGAGCTGGCCTCGCGGATCCTCAGCATGCTGGCGATCCCGGTCCGTATCGAAGGGCGCGAGCTCACCGTGCGCGGCTCGATCGGCATCGTCGAGGGACCGGCGGGGGAGCGCAGCCCGGCGGAGGTGCTGCGCAGCGCCGACATCACGATGTACCGGGCGAAGTCGGCCGGCGGCAACCGCTACGAACTCGCCGACCCGGAGGCCGACGCGCGCACCATCACGCGCTACGGCCTGACCACCGCCCTGCCCGCGGCCCTCGCCCGCGAGGAGTTCTTCATCGAGTACCAGCCGCTGGTGAACCTGGCGGACGGGAGCGTACGCGGAGCCGAGGCGCTGGTGCGCTGGCTGCACCCGCAGCACGGGGTGCTGAGCCCGGACCGTTTCATCCCGCTCGCCGAGCACACGGGGCTGATCGTGCCGCTCGGGCGCTGGGTGCTTGACCAGGCGGTGCGCCAGGCGCGCGAGTGGCAGGAACGGCACGCGGACGCCGGGCCGCTGCGGATCAACGTCAATCTCTCCCCGCACCAACTCCACTATCCGGGCCTGGTGGCCGACACCGTGGAGATCCTGGAGCGGTCCGGGCTCGCCCCCGGCTCGCTCTGCCTCGAGGTCACGGAGTCGGCGCTGATCGGCGCGGACGACGATCTGCTCAAACCGCTGCGCCGCCTCGCCGAGATGGGCGTGGACATCGCCCTGGACGACTTCGGTACGGGCTACTCGAACCTGGCCAATCTGCGGCGTCTGCCGGTGAGCATCCTGAAGCTGGACCGCTCGTTCACGCAGGGCATGCAGCGTTTCCCGGTCGATCCGGTGGATCTGCGGATCGTCGAGGGCATCGTGGGCCTCGCCCACAGCCTGGACCTGTCGGTGACCGTGGAGGGCGTGGAGACGGGGGCGCAGGCGGAGCAACTGCGGATGCTGGGCTGCGATACGGCTCAGGGCTGGTACTACGCGCGGCCCGGACCGCCCGACCAGCTGCATGAGCTGGCTCTGGTGGACGCGGTGGGGTGAACGGGACGGGTCGCGTGGTCGAGGCGGGTCGCGCGCCGGGGACCTAGCATCGGCGGCATGATCGCCACGCCTCGTACGCCGTCACCGCAAGCCGTGCTGATCACGGGAACCGTCGGCGCCGGCAAGACCTCGGTCGCCGATGCGGTCGGGGACCTGCTGGCCGGGGCCGGGGTCGCGCACGGTGTCGTCGACCTCGACCGGCTGTGCCAGGTGTGGCCCGCGCCGGCCGGTGACCCCTTCAACTCCCGGGTGCTGCTGCGGAATGTGCGGGCGGTGGCCGGCACCTATCTGGAGGCCGGGGCGCAGCGCCTCGTGCTGGCCGGAGTCGCCGAGAGCCGGGATGAGGTGCACGGCCTTGCCGCAGCGGTCGGCGTACCGCTCACGGTCTGCCGGCTCGAAGTCCGACTCGCCGTCGTACGCGAACGGTTGCGCGCCCGGCACGCCGACGACCCCGACGGCCTGCGATGGCACCTCGACCGCTCCGGCGAGCTGGCCGGGATCCTGGACGCGGCCCATGTGGCCGACTGCTCCGTCGACGCCACACGGCGGCCGGTGACCGAGGTGGCGGAGGCGGTGCTGCGGGCGGTGGGGTGGGACGGGCCGGTGGCGCCGTCGGCGTGATGTCCGCCGGGTGCTCCGTGGTGATGCGCGTGGGACACCTCGGTGCGACGCGCGTCCGACGCCCTCGGCGTACTGCCGTCGGGCACCGCCATCGGGACGCCCGTGACAGCGCGAAGTGACGCCCGTCCGGCCACCTCGGTGTGACGCCGGTCGATGTCACAGCTCGGGGGACTGCCTCGTCGCAAGGGAAAGACACCCCCTGCGCACCCCGAGGAGCCCGCCATGAACGTGGCCTACGCCGTCTTCGCCATCGTCACGATCGCGTACAACCTCTTCTCCGCCGGCGCCGACTTCGCGCGCTGGGAACGGATCGCCGAGGGGATGGACCGGGTGGGCGTTCCGCGCCGGATCCTGCCCTGGCTCGGTCTGCCCAAGGCCGCGGCCGTCGTCGGCCTGATCGTGGGGTTCTGGGTCCCGGCCATCGGGATCGCCGCCGCGGTGGGACTCGTCCTCTTCTACGCGCTTGCGATCGCCACCCACGTACGGGCCAAGGACTACTCGTTCGGGCTGCAGTACCCGTTCCTCGTGCTCGCGGCGACGACGCTGGCCCTGGGCGTGGCGGTCGCCTGACGGTGCGGGTGGCGGCCCGGGACCGGCCGCCACCGTCCCGTACCGCTCAGCTCAGATGTCCCGTCAGCATCCGCTGCAACTCCCGTGCCGCCCGCGGCGGAGCCACATCGCTGCGGTGGGCCAGAGCCACCGTCCGGTGCAGACCCGGTCGGGTCAGCGGGGTGACCCGCAGTCCCAGGCCCGCCCGCATGGCGACCATCCGCGGCACCACGGCCACCCCGAGGCCCGCCCGTACAAACCCGAGCACCGCGTCCATCTCGCCGCCCTCCACCGCGAAGTCCGGCTCGAACCCCGCCGCACGGCAGGCCGCGACGGTGAGCTCCCGCAGGTCGTAGCCGTGCCGGAACATCACGAGCGGCTCGTCCTGCAGATCCGCGATCCGCACCGAGCGCCCCGCACGCCCGGGAGCGGGCGCGTCGGGGGCGGAGACCACCACCAGGTCCTCGCGCAGCAGCTCCACGGTCGTCAGGGCGGGGGAGGGCGACGGGAGGGGCAGGACGACCAGGGCCAAGTCGAGCGCTCCACGGGCGAGTTCACGGACGAGGTCGTGCGAGCCGCCCTCCTCGACCAGCAGCTGGACCCCCGGATACTCGTCGCGGAAGGCGCGCAGAATGTCCGGCAGCAGACCCGTGCAGAGGCTGGGCGTCGCACCGAGCCGGACCCGCCCGCGCCGCAGCTGCGCCAGCTCCTGGACCTCCAGGCGGGCGGTGTCCGCGTCGGCGAGGATCCGGCGCGCGAGCGGCAGCAGTGCCTCGCCCGCGTCGGTGAGCGCGATATTGCCGCGTGCCCGGCTGAACAGCTCGGCGCCCAGCTCCCGCTCCAGCGCCTTGATCTGCTGGGAGAGCGAGGGCTGGGCGACATGCAGACTCTCCGCCGCCCGCGTGAAGTGATGTGTCTCCGCGACCGCGACGAAGTACTGGAGCTGTTGGAACTGCATACCCGCCAGCGTACGCGCTCGATAGGCGTCAGCTATCGAAATGAGCTGGATCATGTCTTGGACCGATGAGGTCCTTGGCCCCTACCGTCATCTCCATGGCTCTGGCAACGCGGCCCGTCAAAGGCACCGCCCCGGGTAAACGACCGTCCCCGGCACGCTCCCTGTGGGACTCGACGATCGGCAAGAAGACCGTGATGGCCGTGAGCGGCCTGATCATGCTCGGCTATCTCGTCGCGCACATGATCGGCAATCTCAAGGTCTTCTTCGGTCCCGACGAGATGAACGCCTACGCACGGTTCCTGCGCACCATGGGTGAGCCGGTGCTGCACCACGAGTGGGCGCTGTGGCTCGTCCGTATCGTGCTGGTCGCCGCGGTCGTCGCGCACGCCGTGTCCGCGTACCAGCTGAGCCGGCGCGACATCAAGGCGCGCCCGCAGAAGTACGTGCACAAGAGGAAGCGCGCGAGTTACGCGACCCGCACCATGCGCTGGGGCGGGATCATCCTCGCCCTGTTCATCGTGTGGCACATTCTCGACCTGACCACGGGCACCGTGCACCCGGGCGAGTTCGAGCACCTGCACCCGTACCAGAACCTCATCGACACCTTCTCGACCTGGTACGGCAACGTCATCTACATCGTCGCCGTGAGCGCGGTCGGCCTGCACGTACGGCACGGCTTCTGGAGCGCCGCGCAGACCCTCGGCGTGGGCAACGCCCGCCGTGAACGCCTGCTCAAGCTGATCGCCAACACCCTTGCCCTCGTGCTGACGCTGGGCTTCGTCTCGGTCCCCGTCGCCGTCATGACCGGAGTGGTGAGCTGACATGAACAACTTTGCCGAGTACGTGACCGGCGATCCGGTCGTCGACACCAAGGCGCCCGAGGGACCGGTGGCCGAGCGCTGGGACAAGCGCCGCTTCGAGGCCAAGCTGGTCAACCCGGCCAACCGCCGCAAGCACACCGTGATCGTCGTCGGCACCGGCCTCGCCGGCGGCTCGGCGGGCGCGACGCTCGCCGAACAGGGCTACCACGTCGTCCAGTTCTGCTTCCAGGACTCCCCGCGCCGCGCCCACTCGATCGCCGCCCAGGGCGGTATCAACGCGGCGAAGAACTACCGCAACGACGGCGACTCGATCCACCGGCTCTTCTACGACACCGTCAAGGGCGGTGACTTCCGCGCCCGCGAGTCCAACGTGCACCGTCTCGCGCAGATCTCCGTCGAGATCATCGACCAGTGCGTGGCGCAGGGCGTGCCCTTCGCCCGCGAGTACGGCGGCCTGCTCGACACCCGCTCCTTCGGCGGCGTCCAGGTCTCCCGCACCTTCTACGCCCGCGGCCAGACGGGCCAGCAGCTGCTGCTCGGCGCCTACCAGGCGCTGTCGCGCCAAATCGCCGCGGGGAACGTGGAGTTGCACGCCCGTACGGAGATGCTGGACCTGATCGTCGTGGACGGGCGGGCCCGCGGCATCGTGGCCCGCGACCTGATCACCGGCAGGATCGACACATATTTCGCGGATGCGGTGGTCCTCGCGAGCGGCGGTTACGGCAACGTCTTCTACCTGTCGACGAACGCCATGAACTCCAACGCGACGGCGATCTGGCGGGCCCACCGCCGTGGCGCGTACTTCGCCAACCCCTGTTTCACGCAGATCCACCCGACCTGCATCCCGCGCACCGGCGAGCACCAGTCGAAGCTGACGCTGATGAGCGAGTCGCTGCGCAACGACGGCCGGATCTGGGTGCCCAAGGCACAGGGCGACACCCGCCCCGCCAACGAGATCCCCGAGGACGAGCGCGACTACTACCTGGAGCGCATCTACCCGTCCTTCGGCAACCTGGTGCCGCGCGACATCGCCTCGCGCGCCGCGAAGAACGTATGCGACGAGGGCAGGGGAGTGGGCCCCGGCGGCCAGGGCGTGTACCTGGACTTCGCCGACGCGATCAAGCGGATGGGCCGCGCCAAGGTCGAGGAGAAGTACGGCAACCTCTTCGACATGTACGAGCGGATCACCGCGGAGAACCCGTACGAGGTGCCGATGCGGATCTATCCCGCCGTGCACTACACGATGGGCGGCCTGTGGGTGGACTACGACCTGGCGACCACGGTCCCGGGCCTGTTCGCGATCGGCGAGGCCAACTTCTCCGACCACGGCGCGAACCGCCTCGGCGCCTCCGCGCTGATGCAGGGCCTGGCCGACGGCTACTTCGTGCTGCCGTCCACGATCAACGACTACCTGGCGCGCACCTCGTTCAGCGAGCCGGTGGGACCTGAACACCCGGTGGTCCAGGAGGTCATGGCCGAGACCGAGGACCGCCTCAACCTCCTCCTGTCGGTCGACGGCGACCGCACCCCGGACTCCTTCCACCGTGAACTCGGCGAGCTGATGTGGGAGTTCTGCGGCATGGCCCGCACCGAGACGGGGCTGCGCAAGGCCTTGGAGCGCATCCCGCAGATCCGTGAGGAGTTCTGGCGGCGGATCAAGGTCCCGGGCGCGGGCGAGGAGTTCAACCAGTCCCTGGAGAAGGCCAACCGCATCGTCGACTACCTCGAACTCGCCGAGCTGATGTGCCTCGACGCACTGCACCGCGCCGAGTCCTGCGGCGGCCACTTCCGTGAGGAGTCGCAGACATCGGACGGCGAGGCCGAGCGCAAGGACGAGGAGTTCTCGTACGCGGCGGCCTGGGAGTTCACCGACACGGGCGCTTCCCCCGTACTCCACAAGGAAGAACTGCACTTCGAGTACGTCCACCCCACTCAGCGGAGCTACGCATGAAGCTCACCCTGCGCGTCTGGCGGCAGAAGAACGCCGGCGCCGACGGCGCGATGTCCACCTACGAAGTGGACGGAATCTCCCAGGACATGTCGTTCCTGGAGATGCTCGACACGCTCAACGAGGAGCTCATCCTCAAGGGCGAGGACCCCGTCGCCTTCGACCACGACTGCCGCGAGGGGATCTGCGGCGCCTGCTCGCTGGTGATCAACGGCGATGCGCACGGACCCGAGCGCACCACCACCTGCCAGCTGCACATGCGGTCGTTCAGCGACGGCGACACCATCGACATCGAGCCTTGGCGGGCCTCCGCGTTCCCCGTGGTCAAGGACCTGGTCGTGGACCGCTCGGCCTTCGACCGGATCATCCAGGCCGGCGGCTACATCACCGCACCGACCGGCGCCGCGCCCGAGGCGCACGCCACCCCCGTACCGAAGCCGGACGCGGACTTCGCGTTCGAGCACGCCGAGTGCATCGGCTGCGGCGCCTGTGTCGCGGCCTGCCCCAACGGATCGGCGATGCTGTTCACTTCGGCCAAGGTCAACCACCTCAACGTGCTGCCGCAGGGCTCTCCCGAGCGCGAGACCCGGGTGCTCGACATGGTCGGGCAGATGGACGAGGAGGGCTTCGGCGGCTGCACGCTCACCGGGGAGTGCGCTACGGCCTGCCCGAAGGGGATCCCGCTGCCGTCGATCGCCGCCATGAACAAGGAGTGGCTGCGGGCGAACCGCAAGGCCGCCAAGCGCTGAGCCGGTTCAGTCCCCGACAGCCCGCAAGGTCCCCGGCCGGAGCCCGTTGAGCCGGTCGAGGGCCGTGGAGGTGGTCTCGTCGGCGGGCAGGTGGACGATCATGCGCTGGCCGTCGCCCTCGGGGAGTTCCAGTACCTCGTACGAGAGCCGCAGCTCGCCCGCCTCCGGGTGGACCCACGTCGTGGTGCCGCTGCGGCGGGCGACACGGGCCGGTGCGGAGATGCGGTCGGTGAAGGGGGCACCGACGGTGATCGTCAGCTCCCGCGCGAGCTCCGCCGTCTCCGGATCGCCCTTGGAGATGCCGAAGCGCAGCGTCTCCACCTGCTCGTCGGCGGCCCGCTCCCAGTCGGGGAAGCCGGTCCTGGCGCGGGGGTCGGTCAGGACGTAGCGGGGCATGCTGGGTGTTTCGTTGTCGAGGATGCCGAGCGGTCGCGCCAGGCGCGCGTAACCCACGGTGTACGCGGCGATCTCACCGAGCCAGTTGAGCACGACGGCCGGTGTGGGCTCCATCCGGTCGAGCAACGCCCTTACCGTCGGCCGGACTTCGCGCTGCGGCCGTGGCGCGACCGCGCACAGGAAGTGGCCCTCCTCCGCCTTCAGGAGATTGCGCAGATGCAGCCGCTCCTCCAGTGGCATCCGCAGCGCGTCGCAGAGCGCCCCGAGCACCTGCGGTGACGGATGGCGGTCCCGGCCCTGCTCCAGGCGGGCCAGATACTCCACGCTGATGTCCGCGAGCATCGCCAGCTCGGAGCGGCGCAGCCCGGGCGTGCGGCGGCGCGAGCCTTCGGGCAGCCCGACCTCGGCCGGGGTGACGGCCTCGCGGCGGGCACGCAGGAAGGCGCCGAGTGCGTTGTCGGTCATCCGTCGATCGTACGAGGGGTGGGGCTCCGGAGGGTGGCCCTGTCACTACCCGCCTGCGCCGCAGGGTGGCCCTGCCACTACCAGCCTGGGCTCGGCCTCCCTGTGTCCCTTGCGGACCGGCACGGTGGGGCCATGACTTCAGAGACCACTGCCACCACTGCCCTTCCGCTCACGGCCGGCCGCTGGGCCTTCGACCCGTTCCACTCCGCGGTCGGCTTCACCATCCGCCACCTCGGCATCTCCAAGGTGCGCGGCCGCTTCGACAAGCTCGACGCCTCCCTGGTCGTCGGCGAGACCCTCGCCGACTCCTCCGTCACCGCGACGGTGGAGCTCGCCTCCGTCAACACGGGCAACGCGGACCGTGACGCGCACGTCCGCGCCTCGGATCTCCTCGATGTGGCCAGCCGCCCCACCATGAGCTTCCGCTCGACGCGGCTCGCGGGCGCCGGAGAGGACTGGACGATGGAGGGCGAGCTGACCATCGGCGACGTCACCCGGCCCGTCACCTTCGCCGTGGAGTTCGGCGGGGTCGTGGACGTGCCGATGGACGGCAGCAAGCACGCCGGGTTCGAGGCGACGGGAGAGATCCGGCGCAGCGAGTACGGGCTGACCTTCGCGCCGGGGCTGCTCGGCGAGGTCGTGAAGATTCACCTCGACGTGCAGTTCATCGCCCCCAAGTAGAGCCTGGGGAGGGCGGGTCGGGACCGGAGGGGACGCCGGTCCCGGCCCGCCCGCGTCGTTGTCGGTGGCCGTCGCTACGCTGCGCGGCATGATCTTTTATCACAAGGGGCGGGGGCGGCTGCTCGAAGCCGTATCGGACTTCGAGGCCGCCGTGCGCGGGCAGGATGCCGGCGGTGCGGAGCGGGCGTTCGGCGCCCTGCACGAGCACTTCGGGGGAGCCGGGGAACAGGAAGTCCGGGTGGCGGGCGCCCGCCTGGCCGCCCTGCTCATGGACGTTCCGCCAGGGCCGCGCGGCACGGTGGCCGTGATCGTGGGCGCCTGTGTGGAGCGCGGCGCCGATACCGGGCCGTGCGCGCCCGCCGTCTTCGAGGGGCTCCTCGACGCCGTGCGCGGGGCGGGCGAGTTCTGCGAGCGGTGGGCGGCGACCGGGGGCGGCGAGCTGCCCGACCCGGAGAGCTCCGACGTGGACGACGCCTTGCTCGAACGGGTCGGCCCGCAGGCCGCCATGGCCTGGTGGACGCTGCGGCAGTGGGAGATGGCCTCGGTGGCCATGCTCAACCACTCGGGCGTGCGCACCTCGCTCGACCCGGCCCTGCGCGGCGAGGTGCTCACCTTGCTGCGCCCTGTCGAGAAGGCCTCCGGACACGACTTCAAGTGCCTCACGTACGCACTGACGGTCCTCGACGAGGAACCGCTCGTCGCCTTGGACCGTGCGAGCGGCAGGGGCTATGCGCTGCGCATGAGCGGTATCGGCGACAACTTCCAGCTGCACACGCTGCTCGCCCATGTCCTCGCGGGCGGCGGACATGTGGACGCGTACGTCCCCTCGGCGCAGGAGGCGGCCGTGTGCCGGGACGCGCCCGGACAGGTGCCGACCACCGGCTCCTTCAACCTGGTCGCCGCGGACGGCAGTTGGATCTGGAACGAGGGCGCGCCGGTCGACATACCCGTCGTCGACGGCGCGCGTCTGGTGGTGCTCGATCCGCCGCCGTATCAGCGCGGGTGGCCGGCCGGGCGGTTCTTCCCCGGCATGAAGGGCGATCTGGTCCTGGACCGTGTCCTCACCGGCGAGGAGACGGCCCGCTGGTTCGCCCGGTTGGCGCCGGCGAAGTCGCCCGGAGCTGCGGTCTGACGTCCCCTCGCCGCGGAACGGGGAATCAACTTCCCAGCCGGGCCGCCAGATACGGGGCGGTCCGGCTTCCCGCCGTCCTCGCCACCTCGGCCGGCGGCCCGGCCGCCACGATCCGCCCGCCGTCCGCGCCGCCGCCGGGCCCCAGGTCGATCACCCAGTCCGCACCCGCGACCACATCCATGTCGTGCTCGACCACGACCACGGTGTGCCCGGCCTCAACGAGCCCGTGCAACTGCCGCATCAGCACCTCCACATCGGCCGGGTGCAGTCCGGTCGTCGGCTCGTCCAGGAGGTACAGGGTGTGGCCGCGCCGCGTGCGCTGCAGCTCCGTCGCCAGCTTGATCCGCTGGGCCTCACCGCCGGACAGCTCCGTCGCGGGCTGTCCGAGGCGCAGATGCCCGAGACCCACATCGAGCAGAGTCCGCAGCGACCGTTCGGCGGCGGGGATCTCCGCGAGGAACTCGGCTGCCGCCTCCACGGACAGGTCGAGCACCTCGGCGATGGAACGGCCGCGGTAGGTCACCTGCAGCGTCTCGGGGTTGTAGCGGGCGCCCTGGCAGTCCGGGCAGGGTGAGTACGTACTGGGCAGGAACAGCAGCTCCACCGAGACGAAGCCCTCGCCCTGGCAGGTCTCGCACCGTCCGCCCGGCACATTGAAGGAGAAGCGTCCCGCCTTGTAGCCGCGCGCCCGCGCCTCGTCCGAGTCCGCGAAGACCTTCCGTACGACATCGAAGAGCCCGGTGTACGTGGCCAGGTTGGAACGCGGGGTCCGGCCGATGGGCCGCTGGTCGACCTGTACGACACGGTCCACCGCGCCGTCGATCCGCCCGGGGCCCGGCTCGCCCTCGAGGAGCGGTGCGAGGGCGCCGCCGACCAGGGTGGACTTGCCGGAACCGGAGACCCCGGTGACGGCGGTGAACACCCCGAGCGGGAACTCGGCGTCGACACCGCGCAGATTGTGCCGCTCGACGCCGGTGAGCTTCAACCAGCCCTTGGGGGTACGGAGTTCACGTACCGGAGCGCCTTCGCGGGCGAACAGACAGCGCGCCGTCGCCGACTCGGCGACCCTTTCCAGATCCGCGACCGGTCCGCTGTGCAGCACCCGTCCACCGTGCTCGCCCGCGCCGGGGCCCACGTCGACCAGCCAGTCCGCCTCGCGTACGACATCGAGGTGGTGCTCGACGACGAACACCGAGTTCCCCGCGGCCTTCAGGCGGCGCAGCACCGTGAGCAGCGCCTCGGTGTCCGCGGGGTGCAGCCCCGCCGACGGTTCGTCGAGGACGTAGACGACACCGAACAGGCCCGAGCGCAACTGCGTCGCCAGACGCAGGCGTTGGAGTTCACCGGCGGACAGGGTGGGGGTGGACCGGTCCAGGCTGAGATAGCCGAGGCCGAGTTCGGTGACCACTGCGATCCGGGCCAGCAGGTCCGCGGTGAGCACCTCGACGGTCTCGCCGCCGTGGGCCCCGGCCAGCAGGGTGGCCAGCCGGTCGAGAGGGAGCGCCGCAAGGTCGGCGATCGTGCGGCCGGCGAAGGTCACGGCGAGCGCTTCGGGCCGCAGCCGGCTTCCGCCGCAGCTCTCGCAAGGGGTGCTCTCGAGGAAGCGTTCGGCCTTGGTGCGCAGGGTCTGGCTCTTCGACTCGGCGAAGGTCTTCATCACATAGCGCCGGGCGCTCATGTACGTGCCCTGGTAAGGGCGTTGGATGCGCTCGGCCTCCCGCACCGGATGCACCGTGACGACCGGCTGCTCGTCCGTGAACAGGATCCAGTCGCGGTCCTCCTGCTTCAGTTCCCGCCACGGCCGGTCCACGTCATGGCCGAGCGCGTCCAGGATGTCGCGCAGGTTCTTGCCCTGCCACGCACCCGGCCACGCGGCGATCGCGCCCTCGCGGATCGACAGCGCGGGATCGGGGACGAGCAGCGCCTCGGTGGTGCGGTGGACGCGGCCCAGGCCGTGACACGCGGGGCAGGCGCCGGCGGCGGTGTTCGGCGAGAAGGCGTCGGAGTCGAGCCGTTCGGCGCCCGGCGGGTAGGCGCCCGCGCGCGAGAAGAGCATGCGCAGCGAGTTGGACAGGGTGGTGACGGTGCCCACGCTGGAGCGAGAGGTGGGCGTCGTACGGCGCTGCTGGAGGGAGACCGCCGGGGGCAGGCCGGTGATCTCGCCGACCTTCGGGGCGCCGATCTGGTGGATCAGTCGGCGGGCGTACGGGGCGACCGACTCGAAGTAGCGGCGCTGGGCCTCGGCGTACACGGTGCCGAACGCGAGGGAGGACTTTCCCGAACCGGATACGCCGGTGAAGACGACCAGCCGATCGCGGGGGATGTCGACGTCGACGGCTCGGAGGTTGTGTTCACGGGCGCCGCGGATACGGATGTGGGGGGCCTGCATGCGGGGTGCTCCTGGGGTGGGCTGGCCCTATTGTCCCAGGTCGGGAGGGTGTGGGCGTGCGGTCATGTCGGGAGGGTGTGGGCGTGCGGTCATGTCGGGAGGGTGTGGCCTTGCGGTCATATGCGGGCCGGCGGGTGGGGGCCGGAGATACGCCCCAGCCGGACGAACGAGTCCAGGAGCTCGGCCCTGTCGTACGTCGACGTCGTCACCAGCACCTCGTCCGCGCCCGAAGCCGTGATCACATCCGCCAGCGCCGCCGACACCTCGGGCTCCGTGCCGTACAGCTTCCCCTGCAGCCCCGATTCGAACAGCTCGCGCTCCTTGGCGGTCATGTCCCGCGCGAGGGTCTCCTCGACCGGCTCCAGCGCCGGGAAGATGCCACGGGTACGCGAGTACGCCATCGACCACGCCTCCGGGATCAGCAACCGCCGCGCGGCCTCCGTGGTCTCTGCGACCGCCACCTCGCCCGCGATCACCACATACGGCTCGTCCGCCCACACCGACGGCTTGAATCCGTCCCGGTAGCGCCCGATCGCCTCCGCCATCCGCGAGCGCCCCCGCAGGTCCCCGATCACCAGCGGCAGCCCGGCGTCCGCCGCGATCTGTGCGCCCTCGCCCATGGCCAGGACGAACGGCGGGATCCGCCGGCCCTCCGCCGGATACGCGTGGACCTGGGGGTGGGCGGTCTGCGTACCCGTGAGATAGCCGAGCAGCACCTCCAGCTGCCCGGCGAAGTCCTCCGCGTCGTCCTTGTCGTGCCCCAGCGCCTTGCGCACCCCGCCCGTGAAGCCGACGCTGCGGCCGAGACCCATGTCGATCCGGCCGGGGAACAGCGCGTCCAGGACCCCGAACTGCTCGGCCACGACCAGGGGTTGATGATTCGGCAGCATGACGCCGCCCGTGCCCACCCGGATCGCGGAGGTCGCCGCCGCCACCGCCGCGGCGAGCACGGTCGGTGCCGAACCCGCGACACCGGGCACGCTGTGGTGTTCGGACACCCAGAAACGATGGAACGCGCCGAGCGCCTCCACGTCCTGCGCGAACCGCACCGTGTCCCGCAGCGACCGCGCGGGATCCTGGCCCGTGCGCGTACGGGAGCGGTCGAGCACGGAGAAACGGGTCCGTGCGAGAACTGAGGCTGCGTCGGCGGAAGTCACGTCCCGTACAACACCCGGGAGCGCTCAGGATTCCCTGGTTAGGGTGGGTGCCATGGACGCCGTTCGCCGCCCGGTCGCCGTGTTCGACCTGGACAACACCCTCGCCGACACCGCACACCGGCAGCGCTTCCTGGAGCGCAAGCCCCGCGACTGGACCGGATTCTTCGCCGCGGCGCCCCAGGACCCGCCCCTCGCGCGGGGCATCGAGCTGGTCCTGAAGAGCGCCGAGGAGTGCGAGATCCAGTACCTCACAGGCCGCCCGGAGCGCTGCCGCGCGGACACCGAGGAGTGGCTCGCCCGGCACGGACTGCCCGAGGGGCGGATGCACATGCGGCGCGACAGCGACCGCAGGCCGGCCCGCATCACCAAACTGGAGGTGCTGCGCAGGCTGGCCCGCGGCCGTGAGGTGCGGATGCTCGTGGACGACGACGAGCTCGTGTGCGACGCCGCGGAACGCGCCGGTTTCAGGGTCGTACGGGCCCGCTGGGCCGCTTCCTCGCAGGCACTGAAGGAAGCGCAGGAGACCGAGGGCCGCACGTAGGTCCGAGGGAACCCGCTACTCGCCGTCCTCCAGGCGGAAGCCGACCTTCAGACCCACCTGGAAGTGGGCGATCTCGCCGTTCTCGATATGGCCGCGCACCTGGGTCACCTCGAACCAGTCCAGAGCCCTGAGGGTCTGTCCGGCGCGCGCGATCCCGTTGCGGATGGCCTGGTCGACGCCCTCGGTCGAGGTGCCGACGATCTCCGTGACCCGGTACGTGTGGTCCGACATGGCGGTCGCACTCCTTTCGGGTGGTCACTCGGTCACTCCACGGTGCCGTATGCGGCCCGGCCGCGCGATACGGCGGACGCAGGCCGGGCCGCATACGGCACCGGCGCCGTGTCACGTGCTGAGAACGCGCCGTGTCACGTAGTGAGAATTCGAACGTCAGCCCCTTGACCGACGCATTGGTACACACCAAACTCCAGGGCCACACCCGTACAAGCGTCGAAGCCGCTTACCCCCACGTCGGGCCCTCCTCCATGTCCCTGCACTGAAGGTGAGCCGCGTGAAGCACCGCACCCTCGCTCTGCCCTTGTCCGTCCTGACACTGACCGCGCTCACGGGCTGCGGCAGCATGTCGCTCGGAGGGTCGCAGGAGCGCGAAACGGTCACGGTGTGGCTGATGCAGAACAGCGCCACGAAAGGTTTCCTGAAGAAGTTCGAGCAGGAGTACGAGGCCGAACACGGTGACGTGGACCTGGACATACGGATCCAGGAGTGGACGGGCATCGTCGACAAGGTCAACAAGGCCCTGGAGAGCGACGAGGCGAGCGCACCCGATGTGATCGAGGTCGGCAATACGCAGGTGGCGCAGTACGTCGACCAGGGCGGGGTGCTCGATCTGTCCCTGGAGTCGGCGCGTGACCTGGGGAGGGAGAACTGGCTGGAGGGTCTCGCCGAGCCCGGTTCCGTCGACGGGGCCCAGTTCGGCATCCCCTGGTACGCGGCGAACCGCGTCGTCCTCTACAACAAGGACCTGTTCGCCGCCGCGGGCATCAAGAAGCCGCCCCGGGACCGTGAGGAGTGGCTCAGGCAGACGGAGCAGCTCAACTCGGGCTCCCGGCAGGGGATCTACCTCGCCGGCCAGGACTGGTACACGCTCGCCGGGTTCATCTGGGAGGAGGGCGGCGAGCTCGCGGTGGACGAGGACGGCGTGTGGAGGGGAGCCCTGGACAGCCCCGAGGCGCTGGCCGGAATGGATTTCTACGCGCGTCTCCAGGCGCTCGGCCAGGGGCCGAAGGACGCGGACGAGCAGACGCCGCCGCAGACCGACGTATTCGCCAAGGGGCAGGTCGCGCAGATCGTCACCGTGCCGGGCGCGGCGAAGCTGATCGAGGAGGCCAACCCCGAACTCGCCGGGAAGATCGGCTATTTCCCCGTGCCCGGCAAGCAGGCGGGCCGGCCGGGCCGGGTGTTCACCGGCGGTTCCGACCTCGTCATCCCCGAGCGCACCGACCAGGAGTGGGCGGCGCTGAACGTGGTCAAGGCGCTGGCCGGCGAACGCTGGCAGAAGGAACTCGCCACGACGATGGACTATGTCCCCAACAAGACCACGCTCGCCTCGGTGGTGGACGGGAAGCCGGGCGTCGCCGCGATGGCCGCGGGTGCGGTCCGCGGCCGCGCGACCCCCAACTCCCCGCTCTGGGCGGCCGTGGAGGCCAACAATCCGATCAAGCGCTATATGACGGACGTCCTGACCGGCGCGGATCCGGCGCCGGCGGCGCGCAAGGCTTCCCGGCAGATCACGGAGATGCTGGACGCACGAGGGGAGTAGGGCGGGCGGATACGACGGGCGGATTCGACGGGCGGCGGAAGAAATCCGTTGCCCGGGCGACCGCCGCCCCAGCAGGATGCGGGGGAGGCAACACCGCACCACCACGGGGGATTTCCATCATGAGCGCACGCCTGCGCCAGCTCGCCAAGGCGACCGAGGCCATCGTCGAAGCGGGCAAGTACACCGCATCCGGCGGACGCACGGTCGATCTCGCGGCCCGGATCGCGGCCGCCCGCTCCGGTACGCGGCTGCACGGGCCCGGCCCGGTGGCATGCACGGTCGACGCCACCCACGCGACCGTCTTCGAAGTCACCCCGGAAGGCAGCACGCAGGCGGCCCGCCGACTCGTGGGTGAGGTCCGCGAGCCCGTGGCCGTCCTCAACTTCGCCTCCGCCCGCAATCCCGGCGGCGGCTTCCTCAACGGGGCCCAGGCCCAGGAGGAGGCGCTGTGCCGCGCCTCCGCCCTGTACACCTGTCTGCGCGAGGTCCCCGAGTTCTACGAGCACCACCGCGCCCACCGCGACGCCTTCTACACGGACCGGGTCATCCACGCGCCCGCCGTCCCGGTGTTCCGCGACGACAGCGGCCGGCTGCTCGAAGAGCCGTATGACGTCGGCTTTCTGACCTCACCCGCCCCCAACGCGGGAGTGATACGCCGCAGCCGGCCCGACGAGGCGGACCGCATCGGGCCGGTGCTCGCTGCTCGTGCCGAACGCGTCCTGGAGACGGCCGTCGCGCACGGCTACCGGCACCTGGTCCTCGGGGCCTGGGGCTGCGGTGTGTTCCAGAACGATCCGGCCCAAGTGGCCGGTGCCTTCCACGCGTTGCTCACGGGCGAAGGGCGCTTCGCCGGGCACTTCAGTCGTGTGGTGTTCGGCGTGCTCGACCGCCAGGGCGCGACCCGCGCGGCCTTCGAGCACGCCTTCCCGGCTGCGTAGGCGTCAGCTCCACCCGTACCGCTCGCGCAGTTTCAGCGTCACCAGGTTGAACCGCCCCCGGTCAAGCGCACACGCCTCGCGGCGCATGCCGCGTTCGTGGATGCGCAGGACCCGGTCCAGATCCACCCAGGAGTCACGGCCCGAGCTGTCCCAGGGCCCGCTGCCGAGTGCGACCCACTCGCGGTCGTGGTCGTGCCGCTTGCTGGACAGCTGGATGCCGAGCAAGGTGCCGGCCGCCTCCCGGGCCACGATCAGGACCGGACGGTCCTTGCCGCGGCCGTCGTTCTCCTCGTAGGGCACCCAGGTCCACACGATCTCCCCGGGATCGGGGTCGCCGTCGTGCGCGGGCGCGTACTCCATGTGGACGGCACCCACCTCGTGCGGCTCGGCCTCGGCCGTCGCATGCGGTCCGCCGCGGCCCGGTACCAAGGCCTGCCCGGCCGCCTGCTGCTCCGTCATCCCTGCTCCACCCTCCATACGCTCCGGTGGGGTCACGTTAGGGCCTGTCCGGAGCAGCCCGCAGCGCGGGGACCCGGCAGGAACCGCAGGCTCGCCCCATGTCAGTCCGTAGCGTCATCGTCGCCGCAGCCCTCGCCCTCACCGTCGCCGCCGCACCCCACCCGGACGTCGCCGACCCGTCCGGCGCCGACCAGGAGGCGGCGCCGGCGCCGCGCACCGTCTCCGGCTGGCTGCCGTACTGGGACCAGGAGTCCGCGTACCGCACCGCCCTGCGCCACCGGGACCAGCTGCACACCGTCAGCCCGTTCTGGTACGAGGCGAAGGACGACGGCCGGGTCGCACCCCACATGGGCGCGGGCGACAAACGGGTGATCGACGGACTGCACAAGGCCGGGATCAAGGTGGTGCCCACGGTGCACGAACGCCTCGGCCCCGGCCGGCTCGCCGCCCTCGTCACCGACCCGAAGCGCCGCGCCCGTCATATCGAGGCGCTGATGACGACCGTGCGCAGCCGTGCGTACGACGGGCTCGACATCGACTACGAGACCCACGCGCCCAGCCCGGACGACGCCTACACACAAGTGCGCGCCGGATACGCCGAGTTCATCACGGTCCTGTGCCGGCGGCTGCATGCCGAGCGCAAGCAGTGCATCACCACGGTCTCCCCGCAGGCCCGTGGAAACGGCCGGATCTGGGACTACCGGCGGCTCGGTGCCGCGAGCGACCGGCTGCGGATCATGGCGTACAACCTGCACTGGGCCGGCGGGAAACCCGGGCCGCTCTCCTCGCCCGACTGGTACGAGGACATCCTGAAGCACGCCACACGCCTCGTGCCCCGGGCGAAGATCGAGATGGCCCTGCCCGCGTTCGGCTGGGACTGGGCGGCCACCGGCAAGCGGACCCGCGCCCGCGCCGTCACCTGGCAGTCCGCGGAGGAGTTGCGGCGCAGGAAGGGCGCCCGCTATCACCTGGACCCGGAGTCGAAGACTCCGCACTTCTCGTACACGGAAGGCAAGCAGCGCCGCGTCGTCTGGTACCAGGACGCGCGCGGCACCGCGGCGCATCTGCCGGTGCTGCGCAAGTACGGGGTGCGCCATACGGCGCTGTGGGCGCTGAACTTCGAGGACCCCGCACTGTGGCGGACGCTGGCCCGGGGGTGAGCCCGGGCCAGGCTGTGCCGGTCATTGGCCCCGGGGGTGAGCCCGGGCCAACGGCCGTGCGGGCGGGGTCAGTCCGCCTTCTTCGCCTCCTCGTCCAGGGCGACCGGTTCCGCCGCGGGCTGCTGGGCCGGCACGCTCCCGTTGACGAGGCCGCCGGGACGGCCGTCCCCGTTCACCTGCCCGTTCCCGTTCATCGCGGACATCAGCTGCCGGGCGAGGCCGAGCCCGGTGCCGCCCATGGTGAGCGCCTTCGCGAGCAGGTCGCTCATCCCGTCCGCCCCGTTGAGCACCACCATGTTGTCCACCGAGTCGAAGGCACCCGCACCCGCCCGGACGATCTCCGGCCAGTTCTCGGCGAGTTGCTGGGCGATCACCGCCTCCTGGTTCGTGGCGAGCGCGTCCGCACGCGCCTTGATCGCGTCGGCCTCGGCCAGACCCCTGGCCCGTACGGCCGCGGCCGCCGCGAGACCGCGTGCCTCGGCCGCGGCGGCGTCCGCCTGACCGGTCACACGGGTCGCCGAGGCGTCGGCGGCACTGGCGAGTTCGGTCTCCTTGGCCTGTGCCTCGGCGGCCGAGACCCGGGCGTCGCGCTCGGCCTCGGCGATCGTGCGGGTCTCATAGGCCCTGGCGTCCGCGGGTTTGCGGACGTCCGCCTGGAGCTGCTGCTCCCTGCGCCGTGCCTCCAGCTCGGCGACCCGCGTCTCCTGCACCACGACCTCCTGCCGTGAGGCCGCCTCGGCGAGCGGACCCGCCTGCGCCGACTCGGCGCTCGCCCGGTCCCGTTCGGCCTTGTAGCCGGCCTGCAGGATCTCGCTGTCCCGGGTGGCCTCCGCCATCCGCGCCTGCGCCTGCTGCTCGGCCTCGGTGGCCCGCCGGTTGGCCTCCGCCTGCGCGATCCGCGCGTCCCGCTGGACGGCCGCCGCATGCGGCATCGCGAGGTTCTGGATGTAGCCCGTCGGGTCCTCGATCTCATGGATCTGCAGCGAGTCCACGATCAGACCCAGCTTCTCCATCTCCGTCCCGCACGCGGCCCTGGTCTGCCCCGTCAGCTTGTCCCGGTCGCGGATCATGTCCTCCACCGTCAACCCGCCCACGATGGACCGCAGATGGCCCGCGAACACGTTGTGCACGCGTTCCGCCATCAGCCGCTGCTGGTCGAGGAAACGCCGGGCCGCGTTGGCGATCGACACGAAGTCGTCACCCACCTTGAAGATCACCACGCCGCGGACCTTCAGCGGAATGCCCTGGTGGGTGACGCAGTCCACGGACAGTTCGGTCTCGTTCAGATCGAGCGAGAGCCGTCGTACGGCCTGCACGCCCGGCATGACGAGCGTGCCCCGCCCGGTGACGATCCGGAACCCCATGCCTTCGCCGAGACCCTCGGTACGGTGCTTCGAACCGGAGATGACCAGTGCCTCATTGGGTTCGGCGACCCGCCACATGGCCTTGAACAGACCCACGACGACGATCAGACCGCCGATCGCGAGCCCCACGATGATGCCGACAGCCATCGGCAACCCCCCTTGTCCACGGCGCCGTTCGACGCCGTGTGGGGAGTGTCCTGCCGGTCGAGGCAGGGGTGAAGGCACCCAGGTCTTCTTGTTGCGATCCTGACGAGAGGCCACGCCGGCCCGTCAAGTGCCGTATGCCGCCTGGACATAGACGGTCCGCGGTGGCTGGTACTCGACGACCATCACCACCGTCCCGGTGTCAATCCGGTCCTTCGCCGAGGCGGGATACGCGAGGAAGTGCTCGGCGCCGCCACGGATCCGCACGATCACCTCGCCGACGAGTCCGGGCCCGACCGTGCCGGTCACCCGTCCCGTCAGGCCCACCATCGACACATCGTCCACGCGTTCACTGTACGTCTCAACTGGGCCTTTCCGGAGGGGCGTTCACGCGCCCGCCGCTCCGCCGGTGTTCACGGGCCCGCCCCGCGCCCGGTGGTCAGGCGGTGGTCCCTTCGCCGGGCCACTGCTCGTACCACTTCAGCTCGTGCTCCAGTTGCGCCGCCAGTGAGATCAGCAGCGGTTCGCTGTTCGCCGGTCCGAGCAGCTGCGCCCCGAGCGGCAGACCGTCGGAGCCGAAGCCGGCGGGCACGTTCACCCCCGGCCAGCCGAGGACGTTCCAGGTCCATGCGTACGGGCAGGCCGCGATCATCGCCTGGTCGGTGCGGGGCCCGTTCATCCGCGCGATGGTGTCGATCCTCGGCGGTCCGGTGGCGGTCGTCGGCGCCAGGATCACGTCGTACGTCGAGAAGAGCGCGCCCACCCGCCGGTGCAGCCGGGCCTCCGCCTTGCGCGCGGCCCGCAGCGGCGCCCCGCTCAGCAGCCGCCCGAGCCGGGCCGCCTCGAGAGTGCGCGGATCCAGCAGGGACGGATCCGGCACCCGCTCCACCCACTCGGCGATCCCCGCGGTGCCGCGCGGCACGAAGGTGAGACCGATCCGCCCGTACGAGGGATCCGCGGCCTCGACCGTGTGGCCCAGCCCCGCCAGCCGCTCGGCGAGCGCGGTCACGGCCTTCCGTACGTCCGGGTGCAGCCGCTTGGGTGTGCCCGTGAACGGCATCTTCAGGGACAGCGCGATCCGCAGCCGCCCGGGCTCACGCCCGGCCGCAGCGGCGGCCCGTATCGCGGGCGGCTTGTGCAGGTCGCCCTCGTGGCTGCCGCTCGCGCAGTCGAGCAGCAGCGCCGCGTCCGCGACGGTGCGGGCCAGGGTGCCGTTGACGGTGATGCCCTGGAAGGCCTCGGCGTCCGGCCAGGAGGAGATCCGGCCGCGCTGCGGCTTGATCCCGACGAGATGCGTCCACGCGGCCGGAATCCGCACCGATCCCGCACCGTCCGAGCCGAGCGCGGCCGGCACCAGACCCGCGGCGACGGCGGCCGCGGAACCACCCGACGAACCGCCCGGCGTGCGCCCGGTGTCCCACGGATTGCGGGTGTTGCCGAACGCCGGTCCCTCGGTGAACGGCCACTGACCGAGCTCGCAGGTGTTGGCCTTGCCCACGATCACGGCCCCGGCCGCCCGCAACCGCCGTACCGCCTCCGCGTCCCGCTCCTTGGCGGGAAAGTCACCCCGGCACCCGAACGCGGTCGGCTCCCCGGCCACGTCCATGTCGTCCTTCACCGCGACCGGCACCCCGAGCAACGGCAGCCGCTCACCGTCCGCGAGACGCCGGTCGGCGTCGTGCGCCTCGGCGAGTGCGGCCTCGGCCCGTACCCGGCGGAACGCGTTGAGCGAGGACTGGGTGGCCTCGATCCGGGCGAGACTCTCCTCGACGAGCGTGACGGAAGAGGCCTCGCCGTCGGCCAGCGCCCGTGCGGTCTCGGCCAGGCCTGCGCTGCGGGCGGGTGTCATGGGCCACCTCGGGATCGGCTGCGGGTACGGCGGCACGTTACCGGCTGGTAAGGGTGTGCGGTAAGGGGTGCCGCAAAGCCGTCTGGAAGGATGCGGCACGTCATGGTGCAGATTCCGAAGCAGGCGGGACAGCCGCCCATCGAGAGCGGGGAAGCGCAGGGGCCACGGCCGGTACCGACCAGCGCCGATGTGGCCCGGCTCGCCGGTGTGTCACGTGCGACGGTCTCGTACGTCCTGAACAACACCTCCTCCGTACGCATCAGCGAACCCACCCGCCATCGCGTCCGCGCCGCGGCCGAAGAGCTCGGCTATGTGCCGCACGCCGCCGCGCGCAGTCTGCGCGCCGGGCACTCGCGCATGGTCCTGATGCCCGCGTCGCACGTCCCGGTCGGGCCGCTGTTCAGCCACTTCCAGTACGAGCTGCACTGGGCGCTGCGCCGGCTCGACTACACCGTCGTCCAGTACGGCAGCGTCGGCATGGGCGGCGACGAGGCCGCCCGGGCCTGGGCGGAACTGCGGCCGGTGGCCGTGTTCGTGCCGGGCACGCTGGAGCCGGGGCAGGTCGAGGTCCTCAAGCGGGCCGGCGCCAAGGCCGTGGTCACGCTGGGGCCCGAGCGGGTCGAGGGTGCGCATGCGCTGCTCATGGACCATCGCGAGGTCGGGCACTGCGCGGGTGCGCATCTGGTGGAGCGCGGCCGGCGCCGTATCGGCGTCGTGGTGCCCGAGGAGACCGGGCTGCAGGTGTTCTCCGAACCGCGCCTCGCGGGTGTGCGGGCGGCGGCCGAACCGGCCGGCGCGGAGGTCGTACCGCTGCCGCTCGCCTACACGGAGGAGTCGGCGGCCGAACTGGCCGCGCGCTGGCGGGAGTCGGGCCTGGACGCGGTGTTCGCGTACAACGACGAGTACGCGATGCTCCTGATGCGCGCCTTGCAGGACGCGGGCATCGCCGTACCCGAGGAGACCTCCGTGATCGGCGCGGACGATCTGCTGCTCGGCAAGCTCATCCGCCCGCGGCTCAGCACCGTCCGTCTGGAGATGCCCTCCGGTCAGCTGCTCGCCGAACTGGTCGACCGCGTCGTGCGCGCTCCGGGCGCCGAACCCGAGGTACACGATCTGCTGGCCGCTTCGATGGTGGTGCGGGAGTCGAGCTGAGCGCGCCCGCGCCGCGGCGTGCGGCGGGAGTGGGGCCGAGCGCGCACGGGTGCCGCGCGACCGGATGGTTCCGGTGCCTCGATATTCGATCGCCCCGGCCGAGCCGAACCGTTACCCTCGCCGTCGCCGGCAGGGGGACACCCCGCCGGCCCGAATCCACAACAAAGGGGGCGGGCCATGGAGTTCGCGCACGCGAGGACCGACCGCCTGGGAATGCTGCTCGACCAGTTCGACAAGGCACGGGAGATGGCCGAGGTCCGGCTGACCGGGCTCACGGACGACGAGTACCTCTGGGAACCTGCCGCCGACTGCTGGTCGCTGCGCCCCCGCGCAGAGGCGAAGACGCCGCGGGCGTTCGGGCCGGGGGAGTGGGTCCTCGACCTCGGCAACCCCGACATCCCCGGCGGCGAGTACGCGGAGATCGGCCGGCAGATCGCCTCCGGGATGACGGTCGCGGAGATCGCAGAGGACTGGAGCGTGAGCCACGCCCGGGTCGAGGAGGTCCTCGCGCACACCGGTCCCGTACCGCCCGACGAGACACCGGTCACCACCATCGCCTGGCGCCTGTGCCATCTCCACTACGAGTTCGCGGGCGGCTGGGAGTGGACCTTCGGCGAGCGCAAGCAGGACCCCAAGCTCATGGTCGACTTCACCCCCTCCGCCTCCCTCGCCCTCGAGCGCTTCTGGGAGACGGTCGGCCGCTGGCGCGAAGCCGTGGAGGGCGTGAGCGAGGAGCAGCTGGACCAGGTCGGCTACTCGCAGTACCCGTACGGATCCGACCCCGACGACCCGTACGTCACCGTGGTGTGGGGGACGAACTTCGAATTCATCCACCACATGGCCGAGATCGCGCTCCTGCGTGACCTGTGGCGGACTCGCGCCTGACGCCTCAGGGGAGTGCGGCGGCCGAGTTGCGTACCTGACGCCTCAGGGGAGTGTGGCGGCCGAGTTGCGTACCGGACGCCTCAGGGGAGTGTGGCGCCGAGTCGCGTACCGGACGCCTCAGGGGAGTGTGGCGGCCGAATCGCGCACCGGACGCCTCAGGCAGGCGCGGCCGTCGAATCGCGTACCTGCAGCTGAACGGGGACCGCCTCCGGATCCACCGGGGCGGCCCCCTGCATCTGCCGCACCAGCGCCTCTCCCGCCAGCCGGGCGAGCAGCCCCCGGGGCACGCCCACCGTGGTCAGCGCGGGCGAGGAGTAGCGGGCCATCCCGATGTCGTCGAAACCGGTCACGGAGACCTCCTCGGGCACCCGCACCCCGAGGTCCTTGAACCGGGCCAGCGCCCCGAGCGCCACGAAGTCGTTGTACGCGACCACCGCACGCGTGCCGCCCTCGAGTGCCGCGGGCGCCGCCTCGTATCCGGCCTCCATGGTCGCGCCGCACGGGAGGGCGCGGAACGTGAGTCCGAAGTCCTCGGCGGCGCCGAGCGCGCGCAGCCGTTCGGCATTGGCCCAGGAGGCCTCAGGACCGGCGAGATAGACCACCTCGCGGTGGCCGAGCTGGGCGAGGTGGCCGCAGACGGCGAGCATCCCGCGGAAGAAGTCCGCGGTGATGGTGTGCAGTTCGAGCCCGAGCAGGACGCGGTTGGCGACGACCATCGGATGGCCGCGGCGGGCCAGGTCGGCCAGATCGGCGCGCGGCATCCGCGGCGAGCACAGCAGGATGCCGTCCGAGTGCCGGATCAGATCGTCCGCGAGCTCCCGCTCCTCGTACGGATCCTCGCCCGAGTCCATCACCAGGACCCGGCGCCCGCTGCCGCGCGCCACGTCGGAGAGCGCCTTGAGCATGTCGTGGAAGTACGGGTTGGCGAGATCTGGCACCAGGACGCCGATCGTTCCCGAACGCCCCCGCGCCAGTCCCTGCGCCGCCGCGTTCGGCCGGTAACCGAGCTCCACGATCACCTGTCGCACGCGCTCCGCGAGCGCCGCGTCCACCGAGTCCACCCCGTTCACCACGCGCGAGACCGTCGAGATCGAGGCACCCGCGGCGCGCGCCACATCCCCGATGGTCGTCCGGCGCTGCCGATTGGAAGTCGCCACCCCTGTCACCCCCACCGTTCCCGCTGGGTCGGAGCGGGAAAGCCATTGCACTGCGCGCAAATTAGCAGGTGGGTGCAGTGGGATCGGCGGGAGGTGAGTGACGGGCTCCCGCTCGGCGCCGGCGCTTGGAGCGGATCGGTGAAGAGCAACTCCTCGACACCTACTCACAGTTGTGTATCGAACGTGCGTGGCAGGCCGCCCGATTCCCGTTCGACAGGACTACGATGTTGCACGCTCAACCAGATGGGAGTGCGTTCGAGCAACGGCCGCGGCTTGCCCGGCTGCGCCGGATCGCGGACTCCTCTCATGCGGCCGCCGAACCGGCCGCGCTCACACGGGACTTCCTACAGGGAGCTGACGGCGTGTCCGCCGGCTTCTCGCGTCGCACAGTACGTCGACGCTTCGTCGACAGAACGGAGCCATGGCATGCCCCTGCTCGACCCGAAGATCTGGCAGTCCCGGCCGCTGGGCGGCGGTGAGCACGCGGTCACCGAGCCCGCCACCGGCGAAGAGCTCGCCACGGTGATGCTCGCCTCCCCCGAAGACGTGGCGAGCGCGACGGCCGCCGCGCGGGCCGCACAGTCCGCCTGGGCGGCGACCCCGCACTTCGTGCGCGCGGCGGTGCTGCGCAAGGCGGGCGACCTCTTCTCCGAGCACGCCGAAGAGCTCACCGAATGGCTGGTGCGCGAGTCCGGCTCCATACCCGGCAAGGCCGGTTTCGAGCTGCATGTCGCGGCCCAGGAGTGCTACGAGGCGGCCGCGCTCGCCTCCCGCCCCACCGGCGAGGTACTGCCCAGCGAGGCCCCGCGTCTCTCGTACACCCGACGGGTCCCCGTCGGCGTGACGGGTGTGATCGCCCCGTTCAACGCGCCCCTCATCCTGTCGATACGCTCCGTCGCCCCGGCGCTCGCGCTCGGCAACGCGGTGGTGCTCAAGCCCGATCCGCGTACGGCGGTCTGCGGCGGACTCTTCCTGTCCGCCGTGTTCGCGGAGGCCGGGCTGCCCGAGCACCTCCTGCACGTCCTGCCGGGCGGGCCCGAGGTCGGCCGCGCTCTGGTCGCCGACCCGCTGGTCCCCGTCATCTCCTTCACCGGCTCGACCGCCGCGGGCCGCGCCGTCGGCGAGGCCGCGGGCCGCCACCTCAAGCGCGCGCACCTCGAACTCGGCGGCAACTCCGCCCTGATCGTCCTCGAGGACGCCGACCTCGACGCGGTGATCTCCACCGCGGCCTGGGGCTCCTTCTTCCACCAGGGCCAGATCTGCATGACCACCGGCCGCCACCTGGTGCACTCCTCGCTCTACGAGGAGTACGTGGAGCGCCTCGCCGCCAAGGCCGACTCGCTCGCCGTCGGCGACCCGCACCGCGCCCAGGTCCACCTCGGTCCGCTGATCGACTCCGGGCAGCTCACCAAGGTGCACGGCCTGGTGACCGCGAGCACCGGGCGCGGAGCGCGCCTCGCGGCGGGGGGCACCCACGAGGAGCTGTTCTACCGGCCGACGGTGCTCGCCGACGTCGACGAGTCCTCACCCGCGTACGCCGAAGAGGTCTTCGGGCCGGTCGCGCCGGTGCGGTCCTTCGGCACCCTCGACGAGGCGGCGGCGCTCGCCGCGGACAGCGAGTACGGGCTCTCGCTCGGCATCGTCACCCGCGACACCGACCGCGGACTCGCCCTCGCGGACCGCATCCCGACCGGCATCGTGCACATCAACGACCAGACCGTGAACGACGAGGCGGTCGCCCCCTTCGGCGGCGTCGCGGCCTCCGGGACCGGGGCGCGGTTCGGCGGCGCGGCCAACATCGAGGCGTTCACGGACGTGCGGTGGACGACCGTGCGCGGGGACGTCGCGGGGTACCCGTTCTAGGCGTACGCGAAGGATCCGAGCATGCGCGAAGGGGCGCCGTTTCCGTGGGAAACGGCGCCCCTTGCACGTACTTCTCGGTCCGCGTACTGCCGCTGACCTTTCCGGCTACTGCGGCTGGCCGTTCGCCCCGGCCTGGCCCGCCTGCTTGGCCTGCTCCTCGGCGACCTGCTTGCGGACCTCGTCCATGTCCACCTTGCGGGCCTGCCCGATCACGTCCTCGAGCGCCGACTCCGGCAGCGCACCGGGCTGCGCGAAGATCGCGACCTTGTCGCGGATGATCGCGAGCGTCGGGATCGACTGGATCCCGAAGGCGGCGGCCAGCTCCGGCTGCGCCTCGGTGTCGACCTTGCCGAAGACCAGGTCGTCATGGCGCTCCGAGGCACCCTCGTAGACCGGCCCGAACTGCTTGCACGGGCCGCACCAGTCGGCCCAGAAGTCGATCAGGACGAACTCGTTCTCGGTGACGATCTCGTCGAAGTTTTCCTTGGTGAGTTCCAGGGTGCTCACGGTGTTTCCTACCATTTCGCCGACGGCTGGCTGGCTGCCCCGCACAACTGCGGGAGTCTCCGGTCTATTCCGGGACGGATGTCGCTGACGAATCCGTGCCGGGTCGACTGCCCCTGTGGCCACGGACTACACCTGCCACCAGACTGGCATTCATGGCACAGGGACATGTGGAGACGACCGAATACGACGTAGTGGTACTGGGCGCGGGCCCGGTGGGCGAGAACGTGGCCGATCGCGTACGGGCCGCGGGCCTGAGCTGCGCGGTGGT
Source organism: Streptomyces mesophilus (assembly GCF_040300965.1). GTDB lineage: Bacteria > Actinomycetota > Actinomycetes > Streptomycetales > Streptomycetaceae > Streptomyces > Streptomyces mesophilus_A. The sequence goes on from NZ_JBEPEW010000018.1 coordinate 49,196, forward strand.
GGAGAGCGAACTGATCGGCGGCGAGTGCTCCTACTGGGCGTGCATGCCCAGCAAGGCGCTCCTACGACCGGTGATCGCCCGCTCCGACGCGCGCAAGGTGCCGGGCCTGAGCGCGGCGGTGCAGGGACCGCTGGACGCCGCCGCGGTGCTCGCGAACCGGGACGCGTTCACCAGCCACTGGAAGGACGACGGCCAGGCGGCCTGGCTGGACAACATCGGCGCCCGCGTCTACCGCGGTCACGGCAGCCTCGACGGCAGCCGCCGCGTCAAGGTCAAGGGTCCCGAGGGCGAGCGTCATGTGCTCACCGCACGGCACGCCGTCGCCGTCTGCACCGGCACCCGCGCCGCGCTGCCCGATCTGCCGGGCCTGGCCGGCGCCCGCGCCTGGACCAGCCGCGAGGCGACCAGCGCACGGTCCGTGCCGGGGCGGCTGATCGTGGTCGGCGGGGGAGTGGTGGCCACCGAGATGGCCACCGCCTGGCAGGCGCTCGGTGCGCAGGTCACTCTGCTCGTACGGGGATCCGGTCTGCTGCCGAAGATGGAGCCGTTCTGCGGGGAGCTGGTGGCCGAGGCGCTGCGCGAGGCCGGCGCCGACGTCCGTACCGGCACCTCGGTCGCATCCGTCTCGCGCTCCGGCGACACCGTCACGGTGACCCTGGACGACGGCTCGACGCTCGAGGCCGACGAACTGCTCATCGCGACCGGCCGCACGCCGCGCACCGACGACATCGGCCTCGACTCGGTGGGCATCACACCCGGCCGGTACCTCGACGTGGACGAGAGCTGCCGGGTGGTCGGCAGCGACTGGCTGTACGCGGTGGGCGACGCGAACGGGCGGGCGCTCCTCACCCACCAGGGCAAGTACCAGGCACGGATCGCGGGCGCCGCGATCGTGGCCCGCGCGCAGGGCGTACCGCTCCTGGAGACGGACCGCTGGGGCGCGCACGCGGCCACGGCGGACCATGACGCGGTGACCCAGGTGGTCTTCACCGACCCCGAGGTCGCCTCCGTCGGTCCGTCCCTGGCCGAGGCGGAACGCTCCGGGCGCAAGGTCCGCGCCGTCGACTACGACATGGGCTCGGTCGCGGGCGCGTCCCTGTACGCCGAGGGGTACCGGGGCAAAGCACGGATGCTGGTCGATTCCGACCGCGAGGTGGTCATCGGCATGACGTTCGCCGGGCCGGGCGCGGGCGAACTGATCCAGGCGGCGGCGATCGCGGTGGCGGGCGAGGTCCCCGTCGACCGGCTGTGGCACGCGGTGCCCGCGTATCCGACGATCAGCGAGGTGTGGCTGCGGCTCCTGGAGACGTATCGGGGCTGAGGTGGCTCGTGTGGCGCTCCGACCGCCGGTCAGAGCGCCTCGCGCTTCTGCAGCCAGGTAGTGGCGACCCAGCCGGGCGCGATCGGCAGCCAGAACGTCAGGAGCCGGAAGAGGATCACCGCCGAGAACGCCGTCGAGCCGCTGATCCCGGTCGCGGCCGCGAGACCGCCGGAAAGCACCGCCTCCACCGCGCCCAGACCACCGGGCGTCGGGACGAGGGATCCGGCGGTCTTGCCGATCAGGAAGACCACGGCGACGGTCGCGAACTGCACCGGCTTGTCGTCCTCGAACGCGAGCACCGAGGCCCACAGCGCGAGACTGCCCGCCAGCGGCAGCAGGAACGCACCGCCCACGCCGAACGCGAGCCGCGCCGGATCCCGGGCCAGTTCCAGCATTCGCGGACCGACATCGCTGAAGTACGGCTTCACACGGTCGAGTGTGAACTTCCTGAGCCGGGGCACGGTCGCGACCACCACGGCGATCAGCGCCACCGCGAGGAGCACCGTCACGATCACCGACGAGGGCGGCAGCTGCGAGCCCGTGGACGAGCCCGACAGCGAGCCGAAGAGCATCACCAGGAGCAGGAACGCGCCGAACATCGCGATCTGCGAGGCCGCCATGCAGGTCACCGCCAGGCCGGAGGCCACGCCTGCCTTCTGCAGAAACCGCGTGTTGACCGCGAGCCCGCCCACCGCCGCCGGCGTCACCAGGGTGACGAAGGAGGCCGCGAGCTGGGCCAGCAGCAGGCGGACGTAGTTGAGCCTCATGGGCACGAACCCGGCGAGGTTCATGGCGGCCGCCAGATACGTCACCGCCGCCCCGGCCAGCGCCAGCAGCGCCCACGGCCACGAGATGCCCTTGAACACCTCGCCGATCGGCTGCGAGGCGAACTGCCCGATCAGGAAGTACACCGCGACACAGCCGCCGAGCGCGGACAGGATCGTGCGCGGCTGCAGCCGCTCGTAGACCACGGCCTTCGCGGCCGGCGCCTCCGGCTGGAACGCCAGGATCTCCTTGCCCACCTGCTCGAGCACACCCTTGTCGCGGCGCAGCCGTGAACGGGTGGTCAGGCTCAGGCCCGCGGGCCGCAGCAGCGGCAGTACGGCGCCGAGGGTGGCGTCGCCGAGTACAGTGCGCGCCGTGCGCACGGCCCGCTCGGGGTCGGTCAACAGGCCCAGCGTGACGAGGAGTTCCGCGTCGTCTAGCCGGTGCTGCAGCGCGGCCGCGGCGACCCCGCCCGCTTCGAGCCGGGTCAGCCACACCTTGCCGTCGTCGCCGACGATAAAGGCGTCGGCGGACATCCGCCGGTGGCTGATCTGGTGCTGGTGCAGATCCTCGGCGACCTGCCAGACCTTGGTCAGCAGATCGTCGGTGAGTTCCTCGGGCGCGAGGCGGTCGAGGGTCCGGCCCGGCACGTCCTCGTACGCGAAAAGCACGGCGTCGGCGTTGAGTTTGCGTACGGCGGCCAGGCGCGGGGTCCGGATGCCGCTGTGCCGGACGGCGAGGGCGAGCAGAGTGCGCTGCTCCACCAGATGCTGCAGGGACATCAGGCCCTGGCTCTGCGCGGGCCGCCGCAGCCGCAGCCGCTGATACAGCCGGTACGCGAGACCTGCCGTGATCCGGTCGCGGTCGAGCACGGTGACCGTGAACCGTTCGTCGGTGTCGGTGAAGGCCTCGTAGCGCCGTGTGCCGTCCCGTGCGTTGGCGATCCGCCGGCTGGTCACCGGCGGCAGGTCCGTCTCGGCGAGGGCGGCCGCGACGTCCGCGTCCGTCGGCGACGGGTCGGTCGTCCCGCGCAGCCAGCGCACCGCGAACGCGACGAGACGGCCGAGCAGGAACGTGAGGAGCATGCCGGGCAGCGTCGCCGTGTTCCCGACGAGCGCGGCGAGCGCGGTGACCACCAGACCGCCCCAGGCGGCGTTGCGCAGCAGATACCGGTCGGCGAAGCCCACGACGGTGATGAACGCGACGACGGTGGCGATGTACAGATGCAGCGGCGCGATGTTCCCGCCGCCTCCGGGCCGCTGTGCCAGAGCGCGCTGCACGACGTCGGGCCCGGGTCCGAGGACATAGAGGTTGAGTCCGAGCGCCACGAGATACGCGATGAGCGCGGCGAGCACGCCGTTGGTGACCAGCCGTGCCTCACCGCGGAACAGCCGCTCGACGGCCACGAACGCGGGCACCGCGGCCATCACCACACCGGCCGCGAAGACGATCGGCGCGAGCAGCAGATCCGGTACCGCCCGCTGAAGCACCGCGAGCCCGATCACGAGCACGAGCCCGGCCAGGGCGAGGATCATCCGGACCCGGTCCACCGGGCGCCGGGTCGGGCCCCGGCGGGCGGAGGCGGCCTTGGGGCGTGCGGAGTCGACCCCGCGGTCCTTCGCGTTGCCGCTCAGCGTCACCAGTGTCAGCCGTCCGCCATGAACTGTGCTTTCCCGAGGTTCTCCGACCCCATGATCCTGGCACGCGGCCCCCTGGCGGGACCTGTGGTCTTAGCCCGCACGGGGCACGGTCCTCACGACCGTGCCCCGCCTCCGGAACGCCCCGGGCCGGGCTCGCCCCGAGGGTCGCGCAGCCCTTCAGGCCAGGCTCGCCCCGAGCGCCTCGGCGAGCCGCAGGTGCCCGGCGGCCTCCTCGTCGCGGCCCTGCCGCTCCAAGGTGCGGCCGAGCATCAGACGGGCGTAGTGCTCCACCGGGTCCCGCTCGAGCACGGCGCGCAACTCGGTCTCGGCGCGGGTGAGTTGAGCGGAGTGGTAGTACGCGCGGGCCAGGAGCAGCCGCGGAGCGACCTGCTCCGGAACTTCCTCGACCAGCGAGCCGAGCACCCGCGCAGCGGCCGCGTAGTCCTTGGCCTCGAAGAACAGACCGGCGCGGTCCCAGCGCTCGGTGGGGCTTCCCTGGGTGTAGTACGTGTGCGTCACGGGTGACCTCCTTCGGGCGGGTCAACCGCAGCCAGTAGTTGAATATTCCATCAGTTGTGCGTGGGGGTATGCCCTTGCCGTCCATGGGGAGGGCGCCGGCGGCCGGCACGTCCCCGCTCGACTAGCCTGAACCGCACGATGAACCGTCTGACCACGTCATGGGGCGCCTGCGACCTCACACGCCACCCCGTCGACCCCCGCGATCAGCTGCGCGCCTGGGACGCCTCCGACGAGTACCTGCTCGAGCATCTGGAAGGCGTCGGTCTCGACGGCCGCCGGATCGTCGTGCTCGGCGACCGCTGGGGAGCGCTCACCACCGCGCTCGCCTCGTACGCACCGGTCCAGATCACCGACTCCTGGCTCACGCGCCAGGCCACCACGGAGAACCTGGCCCGCGCCGGAGCCACCGCGGGGGACCTGCTGACCACGCAGGACACGCCCCCGGACCGTATCGACGTGCTGCTCGTACGCGTACCCAAGAGCCTCGCGCTCCTGGAGGACCAGCTGCACCGCCTCGCCCCCGCGCTGCACGCGCAAAGCGTGGTGATCGGTACGGGCATGGTCAAGGAGATCCACACCTCGACGCTCCAGCTCTTCGAGCGGATCGTCGGCCCGACGAAGACCTCGCTGGCCAAGAAGAAGGCCCGGCTGATCTTCGCGACGCCCGACCCGGACCTGTCGCGAGAGGCCGACCCCTGGCCGTACCGCTATCAACTGCCCACCGGAATCGGCCCGATGAGCGGCCGCCGCGTGACCAACCACGCGGGCGTCTTCTGCGCGGACCGCCTCGACATCGGCACCCGCTTCTTCCTCGGGCACCTCCCGTCCGCCGCGGGTGCGGCGCGCATCGTGGACCTCGGCTGCGGCAACGGTGTCGTCGGTACGTCGGCGGCGCTCGCGAACCCCGAGGCCGAGCTCGTCTTCACCGACGAGTCGTACCAGGCGGTCGCCTCCGCCGAAGCCACGTATCGGGAGAACGCCGAGGGCAAGGCTGAGTTCCTTGTGGGGGACGGTCTTGCGGAGCTGCCCGACGGGAGCGTCGACCTGGTGCTCAACAACCCGCCGTTCCACAGCCATCAGGCCGTCACCGACTCCACGGCGCGCAGGATGTTCGCCGACGCCCGCCGGGCGCTGCGGCCGGGCGGCGAGCTGTGGGTGGTCGGCAACCGCCACCTCGGCCACCATGTCTCCCTGCGGCGGATCTTCGGCAATTGCAGAACGGTGGCCGGAAACCCGAAGTTCGTGGTGCTGCGGGCGACGAAGCGCTGAGGCCGGGGCGGCTCGGGCCGAGCCCGGCCGTGGGGCCGGACGGAGGGCCAACCTTCGCCCCCTGAGCGACTTTCCCGCACCCAGCGACTACCTTGAGCCGCATGAGCAATCTTGACCGTGAGGCAGCGCTGTCCGTGTGCGGCGGACGCGGATTCGTCGTGGCCGAGCCCGTACGCGAGCTCCTCACCCCGCGTACGGTGCGGCTCGGCGAGTCCACCGAAGTGCGGCGGCTGCTGCCCAACTTGGGGCGCCGCATGGTCGGCGCCTGGTGCTTCGTCGACCACTACGGTCCCGACGACATCGCCGACGAGCCCGGGATGCAGGTGCCGCCGCACCCGCACATGGGTCTGCAGACGGTGAGCTGGCTGCACGACGGCGAGGTGCTGCACCGCGACTCCACCGGATCGCTCGCCACGATCCGCCCGCGCGAACTGGGCCTGCAGACCACGGGATCGGCGATCAGCCACTCCGAGGAGACGCCCAAGTCCCACTCGCGTTTCCTGCACGGCGCCCAGCTGTGGACCGCGCTGCCGGACGGCGCCCGGCACGTGGACGCCCACTTCGAACACCACACGGACCTGCCGCAGCTCACGGCCGCCGGCCTGACGGCGACGGTCATCCTCGGCACGCTCGACACGGCGACCTCGCCGGGCGCCACGTACTCACCCATCGTCGGCGCGGACCTGACGCTGGCCCGCGGCACCGAAACCTCGCTGCCCCTGGAGCCGGACTTCGAGTACGCGGTCCTCTCCATGTCCGGCGAGGTCCACGTGGACGACGTCCCCGTCGTCCCGGGCTCGATGCTCTACCTCGGCTGCGGCCGCACCCAACTCCCGCTGCGCGCCGAGTCGGACGCCTCGATCATGCTCCTGGGCGGCGAGCCGTTCGAGGAGGAGATCATCATGTGGTGGAACTTCATCGGGCGTACGCAGGCGGAGATCGAACAGGCCCGCGCGGACTGGATGACCGGCACCCGCTTCGGCGAGGTGAAGGGATACGACGGCGATCCGCTGCCGGCCCCCGAACTTCCCGCGGTGCCGCTGAAGGCGCGGGGGCGGGTGCGCTGACCGGCGCACCCGCTTGCCCGGCTTGAGATTCGAGCGGTGATCGGCGCGGGGTGGCGAAGCAGGGGCCCCCGGCGCACTGAGACGCGGTGGTCGCGAGCAAGCGTGCGGTCAGGTGCGAGGGCGAGCACCGCGTAGGAACTGTGTGACCGCAGTGCTGATGAGTCCGTCGAGCTGATCCGCGCCGACCGCGCCGCTGTTGACCATGGTGGTGATGCCTTGCACGGTGGCGTAGAGGATGAGCCCGAGCTGTTCAGGGTCGCCCTGTTCGAGTTCACCGAGCGCCTGTCCCTCTTCGATCAGATCGGTCATCTGCCCGAACGCGGTCGCGGCAGCCTGCGTGACCGCAGTCGCTCCTGGGTGGTGCTTGCCGGCGTTCATGAGCTCGCATAGCGCGGCGTTCTCGGTCGCGAAATGGGCATAGGCCGATACGGCGTCCTGCACCCGTGCGGAGAAGTCACCCTCACTTTCGCTCCTGGTCAGCGCGGCGTGCAGGGTAGCGCCCAGGCGGACGAATCCGGCCTCCGCGAGGGCATCCAGCACCGCCTGGCGATCCGCGAAGTGCCGACGCGGCGCAGCGTGACTCACGCCGATCTCCCTGGCCAGATCCCGGAGCGACAGTTGGTCGGCTCCGTGCGCTCTCAGGCTTCGTTCGGCTGCGTCGAGGAGCGCAGCCCGGAGATTTCCGTGGTGGTAGGGCTGATGTTCAGCACGTCCAGGCATGGAAGCAGCATATCGACCCAATGTTGTCATTGACAACACTGTTGCCAGTGTCTACATTGGGGTGATGTCCGATTCCTCCCGCCTTCCCGGAAAGAGACCCCTGCCATGACGCAGCCGCAGAACAAAGAGCTCATGGTCGTTTCCGGGGCTGCAACCGGCATCGGGGCCGCGACAGCGCAGCAGCTCGCCTCAAGGGGATTCCACGTCCTCGCCGGCGTACGCACCGACGAAGAAGCCGAGGCCATTCGCGCGGACGGGGTGGAGCCCGTCATGCTGGACATCACCGTTCCCCGGCACATCGAAGCCCTCGCACAGCGCATCGCGGACGACCCTGAACAGCGCGGACTGCGCGCCCTCATCAACAACGCCGGGATCGAGATCAACGCACCCATCGAGGTGCTGCCACTCGAGCTGTGGCGTGAGCAGTTCGAGGTCAACTTGTTCGGACACATCGCCGTGATCCAGAAGCTCCTGCCGTTCCTGCGGCAGAGCCGAGGCAGGATCGTGAACATCAGCTCCGTGGGCGGGGTGGCCGCACTTCCGATCTTCGGTGCATACGCCGGGACGAAGTTCGCCCTCGAAGCGGCCAGCGATGCCCTCCGCCGCGAAGTCAAGGCACAGGGCATCCAGGTGGTCGTGGTCCAGGCGGGCGGCGTCAAGACCGAGATGGCAGCCCACAGCGGCGAGATCTCTCTCGGGTTCGCCGACAAGATGAGCCCCGAGCACGAGCGCCTCTACGGAAACCTGATCAGGTCGACCGTCGCCTCGAACACCGCCTTCCTCAAGCGGGCCGTACCCGCCGAGAAGGCAGCAGCCAAGATCGCCAACGTGGCGACGAAGGCCCGACCGCGCACCCGGTACACGCTCGGGATGGACGCCGCCTTCACCGTCCCCCTGGCCCGCCACCTCCCCGACCGCCTGATGGACAACGTGCTCGCGGCGAGTCATCGTTCTCAGCGGAACACGCATGCTCGTCGGCTTGACGGGGCGTGAAGGGCCCGCCACCTCATGGCGGGCCCTTTCCGGTGGGCGTTGGGGCAGCGGCGGATTTCTCCGTTGCCCCAACGCCCGATGCCGTGCTCAGTCGGTCATGTTGCCCATCTTCCAGACCGTCATCGACTTGACGACCCCGCCGTCTCCGAAGAGCCGCAGGCCGAGCGAGTCCTGGCGGAACGGGTAGGCGCGCGTGGTGAGGGACTTGTGGCCGTTCGCGTATGCCTCGATCGATGAGCGGTCGACGAACACGTCGAGGGTCAGCTCGCCGTTGGTGAGAGCCAGCGGGCCCTTATGGGTGCCCAGGTCGGCCTCGGTGCTGGAGTTGTTTCCGGACCTGGTGCGGTCCACGCCGAACTGGCCCGCGGGTGCGTCGTAGAAGACGCGGGTGCGTTCCTCGTCCCCGGGGCTGCGGAGCACGTCGAGGCCGAAGGTGTCGGCGCTGCCGCGTTCCATGGTCAGCTTGATGTGCAGCATGTCTCCCTTGATGCCGGCCAGTCGCTCGTTGGCGGTGGCGACGGAGGTCGGCGCGGTGAGGTCGAGGAGCGGGTCGCCGGAGTGCAGGCGGGAAACCTCCGCTACGGGGCGGATGCCCAGGTCTCCGTCGGGCCGCATCGACAGCTCGATGGGGAGCCCGGCGTTGTGCGCCCAGCCGGCGTCGTAGTGGGCACGTTCGGTGCGCCGGTCCTGCGCGATGCTGAAGACGAGGGAACGTCCCTTGTCGTCGACCATGCCGCTCGGGCCGGTGAAGTGCTCTCCGTAGTCGAGGAGTTTGGGCTCGGTGGTGTCCGGCGTCCAGCGGCGCGCCCCTGCGTCCCAGGTTCCCACCCAGTAGTACGTGAATTTGCTGCTGTACTCGCCGGGGCCGGCCGGGAACGCCGGATTGACGAGCAGTGCCCGGCGTTCGCGTCCCTGGGCGTCCTTGCCGATGGGCAGGAAGGTGGGCAGCTCCCAGACCTGGCCGGTCTTGGGGTGGGCCGCCACATCACCGACCATCAAGGGGCCTGAATAGGTCCAGTCGGTGAGGTTCTTGGAGGTGTAGAGGAGCGCCGTACCGCCGACGTCGGTGCCCGAGGTGGTCTGGACGCCCGAGCCCATGAGCTGGAACCAGGTGTCTCCCTGCTTCCACACGAAGGGGTCGCGGAAGTCGCCGAAGCGGACCTTGCGCCCCGCGCCGACGTCCAGGTCGGCCTGCTGGCTGGTGACCAGAGTGGGGTGCATCTTCCATTCGACGAGATCGGGGTCGCCGGGGTCGACGGGGCGTGCGAGACCGGTTGCCTGGTTGGGGCGCTGAGCGTCGTTGCCGGCCGTGAACAGCAGGACGGGGACGCCGTTCTCGTCGAGGGTCGAGGCGCCGGACCAGACGCCGTCGGGTGCCACGCTGTCGGCGGTGGGGGCGAGGGCCACCGGCAGGTCGCGCCAGTGCACGAGGTCCTCGCTGACGGCGTGGCCCCAGGCGATGTTGTGCCAGTACGGGCCGTGCGAGTTGTGCTGGTAGAAGAGGTGGTACTTGCCGCCCACCTGGATCGGGGCGTGGGGCTCGTTCATCCAGTGGTTGGGGGCGGTGAAGTGGTAGCCCGGCCGGTAGCGGTCACCGTCGTAGCGTGAGCGGTCCATGGCCATACGGGCCTGGGGGATGGTGCCCCCGGAGAAGGTCTGCATGTCCTTGGCGTGGCCGGCCGTCACGGCGGCCGGGGCCAGCGGGCTGGTGTGGATCTTCACTTCGTCGATCAGGCCGTTGAACATGTTGACCGCGAAGGTGCCGTTGATGATGGCGGGCTGGTTGTGCCGGCCGATGACGAGGGGGACGTCGGCCTCGGCCAGGCGCGCGGTGGTGGGGACGGCGGTCTCGGCGACCTGCTCGCCGTTGAGGTACAGCCTCATGGCGCCCTGGCCCGGCGCGAATACCGCGCTCAGGTGCGCCCACTTGCCGGCGGCCAGCGCCGCCGTCTTGGGTACCCGCGTCTCGTACCAGGCGTCACCGGTGCCCACGCCGAACTGCCACATGCCGTGCCGGCCCACCCCGAGGGAGAAGCCGCGGCGGGCGTTCTTGTCCTGCTGGTTCACGATGGCGGAGGGCTTGCCCTCATCGCCCCATTCGAAGGCGCGCGGTGCCACCCACGCCTCAAGGGTCATGCCGTCCGTGGGGAGTTGTGTTCCTGACGCGGCGCGCGAGACCCAGGTGGAGTAGCCGTCGAAGAGGAGGGCTCCGGAGAGGACGCCGTCCTCGGGGCGCTTCGCGTTCCACAGCGGGTCGCTGTCCGGCTTGTACACGGCGTCGTTGAACACATAGCTGATGGGATCCGCGCCCTGGCTGATCCGTTCCGCTGTCGTGGTGCCCTGGCCTTCGGCGAAGTCCCAGTGCGCGGCAAGGCCGTCCTCGCCCGGGGCGGGCGGCTTGTCGACGCCGACCCGTACGTCGTCGAGGTTGATATGTCCCCAGCCGCCGGTCGCCCGGTCGACCACGGTGATCCGCAGCTGTTCGCCCAGGTGCTCACGCGCGTCCCAGGTGACGCGGCGGTACGCCTCGTCCTCGGTGCCCGTCGCCTTGTTGAGGACGTCTCCGTCCTGCGTGGTCAGGGCGACGTACAGCTGGGTTTCGTCGCGGCCGCCGGAGACCAGGACGCTGACCATTCCCGTGCCGGTCAGGGTGAAGGGCTCGGACGTGAGGGTTCCGGTGGGGGCGTCACCGCCCGAGGCGAATCCCCACAGGTGGTGGGTGCCCTCGTGGTTGAAGCAACAGCCCCAGCCCCAGCCCGGATCGTCGGTGACCGATCCGTTGAAGGCGGTGCCGGTGGGGGTCCAGCCGCTGAGGTCACCGGTCTCGAACCCGGGGTTGGACAGGGTGCTTTGGGCCGCGTCCGCGGGTTGCGCTGTCAGGGGCGTAAGGAATCCGAGGCATATCGCGAGCGCGAGCATCAGGCGCAGCAGTCCGGGCCTGAGGGCCCTCGCCGGTCTTGCCGGCTTCGCCGGCCTTGCTGGTGAGCGTGGTCGCATTCCGGACCTCCGGTGGGGGTCGAGGTGGGCACTGCGTACCGCCAAATCGGTTTAGGCGATGGCTCGGCATGGTTCAAGTCCCGCTCCCGCTAACGCAAGTGCTAACGCATACGGAATCTCCCTTGCGTAACCCGGAGTCACCGCAAAATGCCGCATAACGGCACTGCTTTGAGGGCGAGATGACGGGAGTGTTGACAGGAGTAGGCCGGTCCAGCACTCTCAACCCACTTGCTAATCCGATTTAACAAGCTGGAGTTGAGTCGTTGATGTCCGAACGGCGCATCACCATGGCCGATGTCGCCCGCAAGGCCGGTGTCTCGTCGACGACCGCGTCGTTCGCCCTGGCCGGCCGGACCGACATGCGGATCTCCGATGCGGCCCGCGCCCGAGTCCTGGAAGCCGCCGAGGAGTTGGGCTACCGGCCGAACGTCACCGCGCGCAGTCTGCGGACGAAGTCCACGCAGACCATCGGTCTGGTGTCGGATCGGATCACCACCACACCGTTCGCGGGCGATGTGATCCGCGGCGCCATGGAGGCCGCACGGGAGCAGGACAACCTGCTCTTCATCACCGAAGCGGGCGGGGATCCCGCCGCCGAGTCGTCCTTGGTCCACGCGTTGCTCGACAGGCAGGTCGACGCGTTGATCTACGCATCCATGTTCACCCGCTATGTGACCCCGCCGAAGGAACTCTTCGGGCGCCGCGTGGTGCTCCTCAACTGCCTGGCCCCCGGATTCGCCGCGCCCTCCGTGGTGCCCGACGAGGTCGAAGCCGGCCGGGACGCGGCCCGTGCGCTGCTCGCGGCCGGTCACACCGAGGGCATCTGGGCGATCGGCGGCCACCAGGCTCTGCCGGCCACGCCCGAGGGGATCATCGCCGGCAATGAGCGCATGCGCGGTCTGGAGGAGGTGCTGCGGGAGGGCGGTGCGCGCCTGGAGGGCGTCGTCGAATGCGACTGGGGGACACCGGACGGCCACCGTGAGGTGACCGCGCTGCTTGCGCAGGGGCACCGGCCCCGCGCGCTGGTGTGCCTGAACGACCGGCTGTCCTTCGGCGCGTACCAGGCGCTCGCCGAGGCAGGCCTGTCGGTGCCCGGGGACGTATCGGTGATCTCGTTCGACGACCAGGACATCGCGTCCGTACTCCGCCCGGCGCTCACCACCCTGAGGCTCCCGCACTACCAACTCGGCCGCCTCGCCGTGGAGTTGACCCTGCGCGGCGGGCCGCTCGAAGCCGTCGTGCACCGTGTGCCGATGCCGCTGCAGGAACGTGCCTCGATCGGCGCGCCCGCCACGGGCTGACAGCGGCACGCGTACAGGCGAAGGAAGACAGAAGTCCCGCCGCTCCGATCCACCGGAGTGACGGGACTCCCCACCCAGAAACAGCGACCGACGCAACCGGTCGCCACGGCGGGTCCGGCAAGACCCGCCTCAGTGAGATGGAGGAACCTCGTGGTGTTCAGAACCAGGCGCCTCGCAATGGCGAGTGTAGCCGTCGCGTCGGCGACCGCGTTGGTCGCCGGCTGCGCATCGGGCAGCGGCGGCAGTACGTCGGGAGCCGACGGCAACACGCTGACCCTGTGGACGCACAATGCCGGCAACTCGGCCGAGCTCGATGTCGTCAAGAAGATCATCAAGGATTTCAACGGCTCGCAGGACACGTACGAGGTCAAGCTGCAGGCGTTCCCGCAGAGCGACTACAACAGCTCGGTCGTGGCCGCGGCCTCGGCCCGCAAGCTGCCCTGTCTGCTCGATGTGGACGGCCCGAACGTGGCGAACTGGGCCTGGGGCGGCTATCTCGATCCGATCGACGTGTCCGACAGCGAGGTGCCGCTGACCGATCAGCTCGAGAGCACGGTCGGCCGCTACAAGGACAAGCTCTACGCGTTCGGCTTCTATGACGTCTCGCTCGCGTTCTTCTCCCGTAAGTCGGTCCTGAAGGCGCACGACATCCGTATCCCCACCATGGACAAACCCTGGACGAAGGCCGAGTTCGACGCCGCGCTCGCCAAGCTGAAGAAGAGCGGCAAGTTCGACCATCCCCTGGAGATGGGTACCGGCGGCACCGGTGAGTGGTGGTCGTACGGGTACTCCCCGCAGCTGCAGAGCTTCGGCGGCGACCTGATCGACCGTGGCGACTACAAGAGCGCCTCGGGCACCCTCGACGGCAAGGACTCCGTGGAGTGGGGCAAGTGGTTCAGCTCCCTGGCCGCCAAGGGCTACATCGCGAAGAAGTCCGGGGCCGATCCCAACAAGGACTTCCTGGCCGGCAAGAGCGCCATCCACTGGGACGGCAGCTGGAACGCCGCCAAGAACGCGGAGAAGTTCGGCGACGATCTGGCGATCCTGCCACCGGTCGACTTCGGCGGCGGACCCAAGATCGGCGGCGCCTCCTGGCAGTGGGCGATGAGCTCCTCCTGCTCCAACAAGGAAGGCGCGCAAGCCTGGTTGAAGTTCTCCCGCCAGAACAAGTACTTCGTCGAATACGCCAAGGCCACAGGCACCCTGCCGGCCACGGAAGCGGCCAGTGAACAGACCGAGGGCTACGAACCCGGCGGCAAGTTCAACATCCTTGTGCGTTTCGCCCGCGAGTACGCGCAGGTGCGTCCGGCCACTCCGGCCTACCCGTACATCTCCACGGAGTTCGAGAAGGCGGCCAAGGACCTCCTGGCCGGCGCCGACCCCGAGGACGCGCTCGGCCAGGCCGCGAAGAACATCGACAACAACCTGAAGACGAACGACTACTACTCAGGCTGATCCGGCCCGGTCCGGTTCGGGCCCGACCACGCCCGCGAGGGCGCCCCCGAACCGGACCGGCCCTCTGGAGAAACGTGACCACCATGCTCGCAGCCCTGGAGCGGCTGCGTCCGGTCCGGCGAACCCGAACGAGAAGCGCCCGTCGCCGCGAAAGCCTCACCGCCTTCGGCATGGCCACCCCGGCCGTCGTGCTGCTGCTCGTCTTCCTCGTCGTACCGGTCGCCCTCGCCTTCGCTCTGGCGTTCACCGACGCGAGGCTCATCTCGCCCACCCCGGCCCGCTTCGTCGGCCTGAGGAACTTCACCCGGCTCTTCGAGGACCCGGTCTTCTACAAGTCCCTGCGCAATACGGCGTACTTCGCGGCCGTCGTCGTCCCGTTGCAGGCCGGGCTCGCGCTCGTCCTGGCGCTCCTTGTCAACGCGAAGGTGCGCGGCGTCAACTTCTTCCGCACCGTCTACTTCCTGCCGGTCGTCACATCGATGGTCGTGGTGTCCCTCCTGTGGACCTTCCTCTACCGGCAGGACGGCCTCGTCAACCGCGTCATCTCCACCCTGACCTTCGGCCACGTCGACGGACCGGACTGGCTGGGCGACCCGGCCACCGCGATGCCCGCCGTCATCCTGATGTCGGTGTGGCAGGGCGTCGGGTTCCACATGGTCATCTGGCTGGCCGGGCTGCAGACCATCCCGGCCGAGTTGTACGAGGCCGCCGACCTCGACGGCGCCACCCGCTGGGACCGGTTCCGCCATGTCACGTGGCCCTGCCTGCGGGAGACCCGCACGTTCGTGCTCGTCACCATCACCATCGCCGCGTTCAGCCTCTTCACCCAGATCCGGGTGATGACCCAGGGCGGTCCGCTCGACTCCACCACCACCGTCGTCCACCAAGCGGTGCACACCGGTTACGACCAGCAGCAGACCGCGTACGCGGCGGCCATCTCGCTGATCTTCTTCGTACTCGTTCTCGCGGTGTCACTCGTCCAGCGATTCCTGACCCGGGAGAGGGACTGACATGGCCGCCTTCCTCAAGCGCCTCGGCGGCCACGGGGTCCGCGTCGCCCTGGCCCTGGTCTTCGCGCTGCCCCTCGTGTTCATGGTCGTCTCGTCCTTCAAACCGGACGACCAGATCTTCGGAGACCTGGGCTCCCTGCGCGCCTTCCTGCCCTTCGGAGACGTGTCCCTGGACAACTACACAGGCGTCTTCGAACGGGTCCCGGCCGCGCGGTTCCTGCTGAACTCCGTGCTGATCTCCACCATCACCGTGGTGCTCGGCATCATCGTCAACAGCCTTGCCGCCTTCGCCCTGTCACGGATGCGCTGGCCCGGCCGCAAGCTGGTCCTGACCGCCGTCATCGCCACGCTCATCGTGCCGTTCGAGACGTTCGCGCTGCCCCTGGTGTGGTGGGTCAACCAGCTGCCGCTGCTGCGCGCCAACGGCTTCCGACTCGAGTGGACCACGGGCTGGATGGACACCTACCAGGTGCAGATCCTGCCGTTCGTGGCCAACGCCTTCTCGATCTTCTTCTTCCACCAGTACTTCCGCAGCATCCCCAAGGAGCTGGACGAAGCGGCGATCGTGGACGGCGCCGGCTGGTTCACGATCTACCGCCGGATCGTCATGCCCCTGTCCGGGCCGGCCGTCGCCACGGTCGCGATCCTCACCTTCCTGCCCGCCTGGAACTCCTATCTGTGGCCGCTGATGGTGGTGCAGAGCGAGGAGCTGCGGCCGGTGATGGTCGGCATCTCCTACTTCTTCCAGCTGAACGTGGGCTGGGGCCAGATCATGGCGTACTCCTCCATGATCACCGTGCCGATCCTGGCGCTCTTCGTGGCGTTCCAGCGGGCCTTCGTCAGCAGCATCGCCTCCACCGGGGTCAAGGGCTGACTTCCTTACGGCGCCCGGCCGTTCAGCCGTGAACGGCCCGGCGCCGGCATCCCGCGCCGGCTCCGAGCTGCCGCGCCGCACCCCTTGTGCCGCCCTTCCCCATGATCTCTGTGTGCTTCGCACGCCCTGAGAAAGGTTCCGTGTGCCCACGTCGCCGCACCGCGCCGCCCACCTGCCCGCCGTCCATCTGCGACCGCCCCGCAACTGGGTCAACGACCCCAACGGGCTGGTCTTCCACGACGGTCACTATCACGTGTTCTTCCAGTACAACCCGTACGGACCTCAGCACAAGCACGTGCACTGGGGCCACTTCCGCAGCCCGGACCTGATCAACTGGGAGCCCCTGCCCGTCGCCCTCGCCCCCACCCCCGGCGGATACGACGCCGACGGCTGCTACTCGGGCAACGCCATCTCCGTCGACGGTCGCTTGGTCGCCTTCTACTCCGCCCATCGCGACGACCGCTGGTGGCAACCGGTGACGACGGCCGAGTCGCACGACAACGGCAGCACCTGGACCAAACGTCCCCACCTGCTCATCCCCGAGCCACCCACCGACACCACCATGTACCGGGACCCGTACGTCTGGCGGCAGGACGGCCGCTGGCGCATGCTCGTCGGTTCCGCGCTCGAGGACGGCCGGGGCGCGGCGCAGCTGTACGAGTCCGCAGACCTGGAGCACTGGGCGTATCGCGGCCCGTTCCACAGCAGCGATGCCGCGGTCGACGGCGGGCCGGTCGGCTGGGAGTGCCCGCAGTACGCGCCGTTCGGCGACCGCGGAGTCCTGATCGTCAGTGACTGGACACCGCAGGGCGGCCCCAGTCACACCACCGTCCACATCGGCCGGGAGCACAACGGCACCTTCACGCCGAGCGCACAGCCCCAACCCCTCGACCACGGACCCGACTTCTACGCCCCCGCGCTCCTGAAGGCACCGGGCGATGTGCCGGGGGAGGACAGATGGCTGATGTGGGGCTGGTCCTGGGAGGCGCGCGACGACGCGTGGGCGCACGAGGACGGCTGGGCAGGCGTCCTGACGCTCCCGCGCGAGGTGAGTCTCAACGCCGACGGCACGCTCGCCCAGCGGCCGGCCCGGGAACTCCTCGCCCTGCGCGGGGCGCGAGTACTGCACCGCGCCGGGCACGCCAAGGCGTCCGAGCCGGTCGAACTCGGGCAGGTCGGCACCGCCTTCGACCTGACTGCTGCCCTGATCCCCGACACGACGGGTACCAGTGGGCTGCGGCTGATCACCTCAGCCGACGGCTCCGAGTACCTCGACATCAGCCTTGACCCGGCGGCGGGTCATCTCGTCGTCGACCGCACCCACGCATCGCACGACCCGCGGGCGCGCGGCGGCTCCTTCACCGCGCCCTGCCCGGCCGCGGCGAACCCCGGCGCCGAGGTGGAACTGCGCGTGATCGTGGACCGCTCCATAGCCGAGGTGTACGTGGCCGACGAGCAGGCGCTCACGCTCCGGTTCTATCCGCGCGCCGACGGGCCGTGGCGACTGGAGGCCCGTACGACCGGTGCCGGGCGCAGTGAATTCGCCGTAGAAGCATGGGACTTGTCCCCCGAAGGTGCCCGTCATGAGGCGCTGTCGGCGGGATCGGGGCAGGGGCAGGAGGCTTGAGTCCCAGGCGTACGAGCAGTGAAGGGCGGCCGATGCGCCGCCCTTCACCGACGTCCGGCCTCGGTCACCCGCATGGGCAGTTCACCTGAACCCCGGACGATCAACCGGGTGGGCACGGTGACGGTACGTGCACGGGAACGGTCGCCGTCGAGCCGGGCCAGGGCGGTGGCCGCCGCCGACCTGCCGATCTCCTCGGGGTCCTGGGCGACGACCGTCAGGGCCGGTTCGAGCACCTCGGCGAGCGAGACGTCGTCGAAGGCGACCACCGCCACGTCCTTGCGCTTGCTGCGGGCGAGTTCGGCGACGATGCCGAGGGCCATGATGTTGTTGCCGGCGAACAGAGCCGTGGGCGGATCGGCCAGGTCGAGCAGACCTGACGTGGCGGCCCCGGCCCCTTGCTGGTCATGTGCGCTGACGACCAGCGACCGGTCGTAAGGGATGTCCGCTTCCTGCAGGGCCGAGCGGTAGCCGGCCAGACGCTCGCGCCGGGTGTAGAGCTTGGTGGGCAGGTCGCCGACGAATCCGATACGGCGGTGACCATGGGCGATCAGGTGGGCGACGCCCTCGTGGGAGCCCTCCCGGTTGGAGCTGACCACGCTGTCCGTGGCCAGTCCCGTACCCGGCCGGTCGAGGAAGACGACCGGCAGCCCTCCCGAGCGGTGACCCTTGAGCGGGGAATGGTCCGCGCCGACGGACGGCACGACCATCAGGATGCTGATACGGCGGCCGAGGAACTTGTCGGTCAGCGCGCGCTCCCGGTCGGGATCGTCCGCCGACGACCCCATGAGCAGGGTCAGTCCGCGCTCGCGTACCGCGTCCTCGATACCGCGGGCCACCGCTCCGAAGAACGGGTTGGACAGGTCGGGGACGACGAGGCCGACGGTGGTGTCGGGGCCGCCGACGCGGATGTTGCGTGCCATGAGGTTCGGCTGGAAGCCCAGCTTGGCCACGGCGGCGAGCACCTGCTCCTTGGTCGCGGCCGAGGCGGGCCCGTCCTCGTTGAGGACGCGGGAGACGGTCTTGGCGCTGACGCCCACTTCTCGGGCGACGTCTGCCAGCGTGGGGCGGCGCTTCGCTGCCATGGCGGAAACAGTCTCCTGTTGCTCGTGGGTCCCGGTCCTGGTGGGTCCCGGCTCCCGTGGGTCCCGGCCGAGGCCGCCGGGACCCGTGACGCGTCAGTTGGCGTGGACTCCCGCGGCCTTCGCCGCCTCGGAATCCGCTACGACAGTATCCCCGGCCTCGTCGATGCTGAGAGCCCCGGTCATGATGGCGACGACCTCCGCCATCGAGTAGTCGCCCGGCTTGATCACAGCGGCGCGCCGGCCGAGGCGGTGGACGTGGATCCGGTCGGCGATCTCGAAGACATGCGGCATGTTGTGGCTGATCAGGACGACGGGCAGGCCCTTGTCCCGGACCCTGCGGATCAGGTCGAGTACCTGACCGGACTCCTTGACGCCGAGGGCGGCCGTGGGTTCGTCCATGACGACCACCGAGCGCGCCCAGGCGACCGCGCGGGCGACCGCGACGGCCTGGCGCTGGCCGCCGGAGAGGGTCTCGACCGACTGTGTGAGCGAGCGCAGCCCGATCTTCAAGTCGGCCATGTGCTCGGCGGCTTCCTGGCGCATACGCTTCTTGTCGAGCATGCGCAGGGTGCTGCCGAGGAGACCGGGGCGGCGCAGTTCGCGGCCGAGGAACATGTTCGATGCGATGTCCATGGAGGCGGCCACCGCGAGGTCCTGGTAGACGGTCTCGATGCCGTGGGCGCGTGCGCTCTGCGGGCCGGAGAAGGTGATGGGTTCGCCGTTGAGCCGTATCTCGCCCTCGTCCGGGGCCACCGCGCCGGTGAGGGCCTTGATGAGGCTGGTCTTGCCGGCTCCGTTGTCGCCGATGACCGCGAGAACCTCGCCGGGCAGCAGATCGAAGTCGGCTCCGTCGATGGCGGTCACATGGCCGTAGCGCTTGACCAGACCGCGGGCCTGGAGGACGGGGGTGGGGGAGGAGATCGCGGCCATCGGGCCTTCCATGGAGGTCATCGTGCCTTCTTCCGGGAGATCTGGTCGACGGTCACCGCGAGGATCACGAGGATTCCGGTGATCAGCGTCTGGTAGATGGAGGCGACCCCCATCAGCTGCAGTCCGTTGCGGAAGACTCCGACGATGAGGACACCGATGAAGGTGCCCAGGACCGAGCCGCGTCCGCCGAACAGGCTGGTGCCGCCGAGGACGACCGCGGTGATGCTGTCGAGGTTGTCCGTCTGGCCGGCCTGCGGATCGCCCACCCCCGTACGGGAGATGAGCAGCAGTGCGGCGATGCCGTACAGCAGACCGGCGGCGGTGTAGACGCCGATGGTCAGGCGGGAGGTGCGGATGCCGTTCAGGCGTGCGGCCTCCGGGCTGTTGCCCAGGGCGTAGACATGGCGACCCCAGCCGGTGCTGCTCAGCGCGTACGCCAGGAGGAGGAAGAGGCCGATGGTGACCAGGGAGCCGTAGGTGATGTCGGTGTTGCCGAGTGGGAAGGTCTCGCCCAACGCCGTGAGGGGCCCGGGCAGGTTGGAGATCGTCTGTTCCTCGGAGTAGATGTGCGTCAGCGCGAACGCCACGTTCAGCATGCCGAGGGTGACGATGAACGGCGGCAGCGGGATCTTCTGCACCAACAGGCCGTTGAGCAGCCCGAATCCACCGCATACGCCGATGCCGAGGGCGATGGCGACGAGCGGCGGCAGAGAGCCCTCGGCCGCCATCTTGGCGATCACGATGCTGCCGAACGCCATGACCGCTCCGCAGGACAGATCGATGCCCGCGGTGAGGATGATCAGCGTCTGGCCGATGGCGAGGGTGCCGACCACCATGACCTGCTGCACGATCAGGGAGAAGTTGCCGCCGGTGAGGAACTGATCGGTCGATACGGAGAAGAAGGCGCAGGCCACCAGGAGGGCGACCAGGGGCCCTGTGGTCGGTGCCGCGAACAGCCTGCGGGCCGTGGACGGCGCTGCGAGCTCGGAGTACGGCGTGGTCGTTGCTGTCATGCCAAGTCCTTGTCGGAATACGGGGGTTGTCGTCCTTGTGGGGCGGCTCAGCCCCAGCAGTTCTCCAGCCCGTAGCCGGTGTCCTCGGACGTGACCCCGTCCTGCGCCTTGTCGGTGACGAGCGTGACCCCGGTGTCGGTGTAGCCGGACGCCTTCTTCTTGTCGTCCTTGGCGTAGTTCACGACAGCCTCGACCCCCTGCGCGGCCATCTTCAGCGGGTACTGCTGCGAAGTGGCGGCGATCTTGCCGTCCTTGACCGCCTGGGTCCCGGTGCAGCCGCCGTCGACCGAGACGATCAGGACGTCCTTCTCCCGGCCCTTGGCCTTGAGCGCGGTGTACGCGCCGAGGGCGGCCGGCTCGTTGATCGTGTAGACGACGTTGATGTCCGGCTCCTTCTGGAGGCAGTTCTCCATCGCCGTCTGCCCCTTGGCCTGGTCGCCGCCGGTGTCCTGGGAGCAGACGACGGAGGGGTCGCCCTCCTTGATGCCGAAGCCCTTCAGGAAGCCGTTGTGCCGCTGGACGCCCACGGAGACACCCGGCGCGAGGTCCAGAGTGGCGATCTTCGCGGACTTTCCGGCCATGGCGGTCTTCGCGTACTGGCCGATCAGCTCACCGGCCTTGAGGTTGTCGGTGGCGAACAGGGCGTCGACCGCGCTCTGCGGCTCCGTCGGGGTGTCCAGGGCGATGACCAGGACACCCTTGGCGCGGGCCTTCTCGATCGCGGGCACGATGGCCTTGGAGTCGCTGGGGGTCAGCAGGATGCCCTTGACGCCCGAGGCGACCATGTTCTCGATCGCCGTGACCTGTCCGGCGTTGTCACCGTCGAACTTGCCCGCCGCAGTGAGCAGTTCGGCTCCATGCTCCTTCGCTGCCTGCTCGGCGCCCTCCTTCATCTTCACGAAGAACGGGTTGGTGTCGGTCTTGGTGATCAGGCCGACCTTGACGCTGTCCGAACTGCCGCCGGCGGGGCCCGATCCGGAGCCGGATCCGCAGGCCGCGAGCGTGAGTGCCGCTGCTGTGGTGAGCGCGGCGGCTGCGAAGGCGGAGCGGGACGTACGAGTCGTGAGGGTGGAGCGGGACGTACGGGTGGTGCGTGACATGGCGACTCCTGTGGGATGGCTGGCGGCGTGGGTCGGGCCGGGTCGGGTCGGGCTCTGAGCACTGCGCGAGTGGCCTCAGGGGTCCGCCCGATGTCATCGTTGACTTATGTCATCGTTGACACTGCCTGGCGAGGATGATGGACTCCGCATCCCGGCAACGTCAATGCCTTCCGCTCGTCACAAATCGGCAACGCACCTTCCGGCCCCGGTGAACCGGCAACGGTCCAGTGCCTCGTGACGCCGTACGGAGTCGAGCGGCGGCGGTGCCGCGCAGGTGCGCCTTTGCCTGCACTTCAGCCTGCACTTCAGCCTGCACTTCAGCCCGCACTTCAGCCCGTACTTCCCGCCCGTACTTCCGAGAGAAGAGCTGCCCATGACTCCACGTCAGATCACCGTCCTCGGTGAGTGCGTCGCCGACGCCTTCACCGAACCGGCAAGCGCCACCGGCGAATTGGCGCTGCGCGTGCTGCCGGGTGGCGGACCTGCGAACACGGCAGTGGCCCTGGCGCGGCTCGGCACCTCGGCCCGCTTCCTGGCCCGCATATCCGGGGATGTGTTCGGCCGTCTGTTCCGCGGCCATCTCGAGGCATCCGGCGTGGATCTGTCATACGCCGTCGAGGCGGCCGAGCCCAGCACGCTGGCTGTGGCCGAGCTGGACGCGCAGGGGCAGGCCACGTTCTCGTTCCATGCGCAGAGCACGTCCGACTGGCAGTGGAGCGCCGAGGAGCTGGCGCGCGTGGACCTGTCCGGGACCGCCTGCGTCCACACCGGATCCCTCGCCCTGGTGCGGCAGCCCGGCGCGCCAGTGGTGGAGGACTTCCTGGCGGCAGCGTCCCCCGGAGCGACGATCAGCATCGACCCCAACGTCCGGCCCCTGCTGGTCCGGCCGGAGGTCTACCGCGACCGGCTGGCGTACTGGTGCACCCTCGCCGACGTGCTGCGGCTGAGCGAGGAGGACTTGGAGATCCTGCTGCCCGGCACCTCGCCCGAGGAGGCGTGCGACATCTGGCATGCGGCGGGTGCGCGGCTCGTCGTGATCACGCGCGGCGCAGGCGGAGTGCTGGCCTCGCTCGACGGTGAACGTCTGCAGATGCCGGCCACCGCGGCGGTCGTCGTCGACACCGTGGGCGCGGGGGACTCCTTCACCGCCGGACTGCTGCACCATCTCGGCACGAGAGGTCTGCTCGGCGGCCGGCTGCCGGACGTGCGCCTCGACGACGTGGCGGGAGCCTGTCGGTTCGCCTCCCGGGTCGCGGCCCTGACCTGCTCGGTTCCCGGCCCCAACCCGCCGTGGCGGAGCGAAGTTGAGCAGCTCGCCACCAGTGGGCGCGGTTGAGGAGCGGTGCGGTGCTCAACTCGCGAGCCGTGCGGCGTTCAGCCTGACGAGCCGTGCGGCGCTCAACGGGGCTTTGTGCGCGAACCGTTGACGCGACGGCCGACTCGACTCCATCATCGGCTCGCCGGTGTCATCGATGACATAAGTCAACGATGACACCGACCCGGCCCTTCACTCCACCTCCCTCCGCACAGGAGAGATCATGAGCTCTGTACGCGAATCCCGGCCCGCCCGCAGACGGCTGATCGCCGCCGTGGCAACCGTCTGCGCCATGTCCGCCGCAACGCTGCCTTCCCAGGCCGCCACGCTGCCGTCCCGAGCCGCGGCGTCCGACACTCCGCCGGACTCCCCGCCGTTCTCGGAGAGGTACCGCCCCCAGTTCCATTTCTCGCCGCAGAAGAACTGGATGAACGACCCCAACGGGCTCGTGTACTACAAGGGCGAGTACCACCTCTTCTACCAGTACAACCCGAACGGCAACTCGTGGGGCGACATGTCCTGGGGGCACGCGGTCAGCAAGGACCTCGTCCGCTGGAAGGAGCTTCCGCTCGCCTTGTCGCACGATGACAAGGAGATGGTGTTCTCCGGCAGTGCGGTCGTCGACTGGGACAACACCACCGGGTTCGGTACGGAGCAGGACCCGGCCATGGTGGCGATCTACACCAGTCTCGACAAGGCCACCGGTGTGCAGGCGCAGGCGCTCGCCTACAGCACCGACCGGGGCCGCAGTTGGACCAAGTACGAGGGCAATCCCGTCCTGGACATCGGGTCCAAGGAATTCCGGGACCCCAAGGTGCAGTGGTACGCGCCGACCAAGAGCTGGCTGATGACGGTCTCGCTCTCCACCGAGCACAAGGTGCGGTTCTACTCGTCGAAGAACCTCAAGGACTGGGAGCTGCTCAGCGAGTTCGGTCCGGCCGGCGCGACCGGTGGGGTCTGGGAATGCCCCGACCTGTTCCCCCTTCCCGTCGACGGCGACAGGAAGAAGACCAAGTGGGTCCTTGTCGTCAACATGAACCCCGGTGGGATCGCGGGAGGTTCGGGGGCCCAGTACTTCGTGGGCGACTTCGACGGCAAGAAGTTCACCGCCGAGGACTCCGGTACGTACACCCCGCCTGCCGGAACCGTCGTGCAGGACTTCGAAGCAGCCGACTTCGGCACCTGGACCGCCACCGGCACCGCGTTCGGCGACGGTCCGGCGGCAGGCGCCTTGGCAGGGCAGTCGGAGGTCACCGGATTCGACGGCGCGCGGCTCGCCAACAGCTTCCACGGCGGCGACGCCACCACCGGCACCCTCACCTCGCCCGAATTCACCGTCGACAGCCGGTACTTGAACTTCAAGGTCGGCGGCGGACGGCACCCGCACAAGCCCGGCACGGTGCCCGGGCCGGCCGATCCGCCCGCGGGCACGGTCCTCGCCGATTTCGAAGGCGGCGACTACGGCGACTGGACGACGACCGGCAACGCCTTCGGTGCGGCACCCGCCGCCGGCACCCTGCCCAACCAGCAGGAAGTCGACGGGTACTTGGGCAAGGGCCTGGTCAACAGCTTCCGGCAGGGCGACTCCACCACGGGCACACTCACCTCGCCGGAGTTCACCGTCGACAAGGACCACATCAACTTCCTCGTCGGCGGCGGCAATCATCCGTCCAGTGCCGAGAACCCCACGGCCGTCGAACTCCTCGTCGACGGCGAAGTCGTCCGCAGCACGACAGGCAAGGACGGTGAGGCACTCAACTGGGCCTCCTGGGACGTCAAGGCGCTGGCCGGCAAGACGGCGCGGATCCGCATCGTCGACGATCACACCGGTGGCTGGGGCCATATCAACGTCGACCACATCATGCTGTCCGACGCCGCGGCCCAGCCCGTCTCCCGCGAGACGGCCGTCAACCTCCTCGTCGACGGCAAGGTGGTCCGCAGCGCCAGCGGTACCCACACCGAGTCCCTCGACTGGGCCTCCTTCGACCTGCGACCGTACGCGGGGAAGAAGGCCCGGATCCAGCTCGTCGACCGGAACACCGGGGGCATGGGGCACATCCTCGCCGACCAGTTCACGACCGCCGACGCGCCGGCCGAATCCACGGTGCAGCGCGCCGCTTGGGCCGATTACGGCAAGGACTACTACGCGGCGGTGTCCTGGGAGAACGCACCGGGCGGCAAGCGCTACATGGTCGGCTGGATGAACAACTGGGAGTACGCGGGCGCCACCCCGACCTCCCCATGGCGCAGCGCCCAGAGCGTGCCCCGGCAGATGGCCCTGCGTACCGTGGACGGCCGGATCCGGCTGACCAGTGAGCCGGTGGGCAGCCTCAAGTCGCTGCGCCAGGAAGACGCGGCGACGGCCACCGGCGTCACGGTCACGAACACCTCGCGGCCGCTGGGCGGACAGTCGGCCACCGGGAAGGCGCTCGACATCGAGGCGACCTTCTCCCTCGAGGACGCCGAGCGCTTCGGCCTGAAGGTGCGCACCGGCGCAGGCGGCGAAGAGACAGTCATCGGCTACGACGCCACCACCCAGGAGTTGTACGTGGACCGCACGCGCTCGGGTGCCGTCGACTTCAGCGACAGCTTCCCCGGCGTCCAACGCGCACCGCTGAAGGCCGAGAACGGCAAGGTCAAGCTGCGGATCCTCGTCGACTGGTCGTCGGTCGAGGTCTTCGGAGGCAAGGGCGAAGCCGTGATCACCGACCAGATCTTCCCCGACCCGGACGCCCGAGGAGTGGAGATCTTCGCCGAGAACGGCTCGGTGAAGCTGGACAAGGCCCGCGTATGGCGCCTCGACTCGTACCGCGACTGATCCGGCCCGACCGCGAAGGACTCGACACAGTGCGCAAGACCAACACCGAGCCCAAGCCCGATGCCAAGCCCAAGCCCGATGCCAAGCCCAAGCCCGATGCCAAGCCCAAGCCCGATGCCAAGCCCAAGACCCTGCTCGCCGAGTTCACCGCACGCGAGGGAGCGGAGGGTGAGGTGTCCCGGCTGATTCGGGAGTACGCCGGCAAGGTGCGTGATGAAGAGGGAAACCTCGCCTTCGAGATCTACACGAAGGCGGCGTTCCCGCGGGCTTTCTGGATCTTCGAGGTGTACGAGGACGAAGCAGCCTTCCAGGCCCACCTGAAAGCTCCGTACGGCGCCCCGTTCAACATGGCACTCGCCCCGCTGATAGAGGAGGACGCCTCGGTGCTGACCTTCCTTGATGCGGTGGAATGACGGTTTGGACGTGGAGCGCCGCGAACTCCGCAGCTCCGTCTGCGGAGTTCGCGGCGCCGACGCGTCGGCAGGGCCGGTTCACTCGCCCGTGGTGCTCTCGGCCTCCCAGCGCAGCAGGTCGCCCGGCTGGCATTCGAGTACCTCGCAGAGGGCGGCGAGCGTCGTGAAGCGCACCGCCTTGGCGCGGCCGTTCTTGAGTACCGCCAGGTTGGCGGGCGTGATCCCCACTCGGTCGGCGAGTTCGCCCACGGACATCTTCCGTCTGGCGAGCATCACGTCGATGTCGACGGTGATCGGCATCAGATCACCTCGTCCAGCTCGGCCTGGAACTGTGCCGCCTCGGCGTCGCGGGCGACGGCCTGGGCGAGCAGCATCCGCAGGACGAGCACGATGAGGGCGACTCCCAGGACGGCTACGCCGATCCCGCCCATGATCACGGTGACGCCCGGGTCGTCCCGCTGGCCGGGCGCGTTGACGGCGGTGACCGTGAACCAAACGAGTGCGGCCGCGACGATCGCGCCGATGATGCCGTCGACGTAGCGGAAGGCGGCGTGGGAGAAGACGGTTCCACGTCGCACCATCGTCACCAGTCGCCATACGCAGACGAGAGCGACCTGGACCGTCCCGATGCCCACGATCGTGATCACGCGCAGCGGTGTCAGCGGGAGCGACCCGTCCTCCGGGTCATTGCCGCTGACCAGAGCCCACAGCATCAATGCCTGTACGAACACGGTGCCGGTGAACACCACCACGAGCACGGCGCGCAGCGCGCGCACGGTGAGCTGTCCCATATGCCATCTCCTCATCGATAAGCGATGGGAATCTATCGAAACTCGATAGGTGGCGCAAGCTCGAGCCGGAACGTCGCCGATCGATGCCCAATGCGCCGGCTCCGGCAGCCGGTCAAAAGGCTGAGCCCGGTCAGGGACCCGTCGGGCCCTTCGGGCCGCGAAGCGAGGACTACCGCCGGACGGAGCGATGCCCCAGGTGCGAGACCCTGGTCGGACGCAAACAGGGGCAAGGCCCCCACCGGGTTCACCGGTGCGTCTTCTGCAAGGGAGCACCATGTCGAGCGCCCGCTCTGTCGTGTCGTCCGCCAAGCGCCTCTGGCGTGGTCTGAACCGTCCCGAAGCCGCGGTGCTGCTGGAATCGGACAGCCTTCTCGTGCAGACGCCCGAGGCCGGTGCGATCTGTCCCAGCGGCAGTGAGCAGAGCGTCACCTGGTGGGTCGTGGGCCAGGCCGGCGACGTGGTGGACATCGAACTCGTCACCTTGGCAGGGACCCAGGTCCGTACCGAAGCCGTCCTCGCCACCGAGATCGGCACGGACGACCGCCGCGCCGTCGTCACCGTGCCCGACCTCGCACCGGGCACCTACCGGGTCTTGGTCACGTCTGCCGCCGGCATGCTCGACGCGTACAGCGGCCCGATCACTGTCACCGCAGCCTGAGTCACGCTGCTCGGCGCATCAGTGCGAGGGGCGTTGCGGATGCCCTGTTCGAGGAGTTCGTCGGCGAGCTGCCGGTCGGTCAGGGCTCGGGAGAGCTGCGCAATGTCCCGGCCAGCATGCCGAGAAGGCCGAGTGCCCGCACACGGGCCGACGGTGGGTCGTCGGGCGCGAGCCGGGCGGCGAAGCCGTCGATGACGGTCAGCAGGCCGTCGGTGTACGCCTGTCTGGTCGCTTCCGTACAGCGCCCGATCCCGTCGAGCAGGGCGGCGTTGGGACACCCGTCGCCGGGGTTGTCCCGGTGAGGGGCTACTTGGGCGGCGACGGCGGGGGCGTCGTCTGCCGGACCTCGTGGTCCAGGGACTCGGAGTAGCCCTCGACGGCGTGCTTCGACGCGACGTAGAGAGCCATGAAGGGCTGGGGTGCGATCCCGAGCACCGACGAGATGTTGATGACGCGTCCGCCGCCCTGGGCGCGCATATGCGGCAGTACGGCCGGCCGGATTCCGTCGGCCGCCGCGGTGTGAGGGGGCCGCTGGTGTCAGGCCGTTGCCGCGAGCGTCCGCTTCGGGTGAGGGCGCAAGGGCATCCATACGCTGACGACCTTGCCGTCCGAGCAGAGCATGACGCTCACGTCGCCGGACAGCCGCTCCACGAGCTTCCATCCGTAGCCGCCCGGCGCCTCCGCATCGGTGGCGTCGGCGCGCGTGGCCGGGAGCCGGAAGGAGTGGTCGGCCACCTCCAGGGCCACGCCGTCCTCTTCGACGTGGATACCGAAGGCGGCGATGCCACCCCCGTGGTTCAGTGCGTTGCTGCACAGTTCGGAGGTCACCAGGAGGATGTCCGCGACGCCGGGATCCCGGGTCAGCTCACGGCCGTTGGCCCCGAACCGCAAGGCGAGCAGGCGCTTGACGCGCGCGCGTGCCTCGGCGGGTGTGCCGGGCGGCGAGTGCCGGTCGGGTGATCCACTGCCGTGGCGGAAGTGCCGGTGCATGGGGAGTGCCTCTCTTCGGGTGGGACGACGGCGATCTGAGTGCACCTCGTCGTGGCGTGTGCCCGACCTCACACCGCTCATGCCCGTCTGCCCGTATCCGTGCAGCCGGTTACCACCTTCGGCCGTACCCGGGCGCGAGCCGTTCGCTGTTCCGGCGCGCGCTGTGCGGGACGTACCGCCGAATGCCCCTCAGTCCGCGCCGGGTTCAGAGGGTGAGGGCCGATCGGGCCGCGTCCAGGGCCTGTTCGGCGTAACCGCGGCCGAACAGGACCGTGTGCACCAGAAGCGGAAAGAGCTGGTGCAGTGCGATGCGGGTGCGCCAGCCTTCGGACAGCGGGGCGATCTCCTCGTAACCCTCGACGACCGAGGGCAGTTGGGGGCAGCCGAAGAGATGGAGCATGGCCAGGTCCGTCTCCCGGTGGCCGCCGTGTGCCGCCGGATCGATCAGATACGGATGGCCGTCAGCGCCCCACAGGACGTTGCCGTTCCACAGATCCCCGTGCAGCCTGGCCGGTGGTTCGGCCGGACCGGCAAGGCCGGGCAGCCGGTCGCAGAGCTCCTCGACGGTCTCGGCCTCCCGCGGCCGGATCGTGCCGTGATCCACGGCGGTGCGCAGATACGGCAGGACACGATGGTCCGCGTACCAACTCGGCCAGCTGTCCTGGGCGTTGTTGACCATCGGCGCCTCTCCGATGTACGCCTCGACGGGGCCGCCCGGCGGCGGGGCGCCGAACGCGGGGGCGCCGGCGCGGTGCATCCGTGCCAAGGAGCGCCCCAGTTGCACGGCCGCGGAGCGACCGGGTGGTCCGGTCACCACCCGCTCGGTGACCAGCCACCGTTCGTCCCACCCGTGGAGCAACGGCACCCGCACGGTTCCTGACGCGGCCAGCCACTCCAGGCCCGTGGCCTCGGCCCGCGTCGCCCCCGGCGCACGGTTCTGCTTCACCATCACCGAGCGCCCGTCGAGCAGTTCCACCTCGGACAGGGCCCCGGAGCGGTCCCGCACCCCGGACACAGTGCCACCGGTGTGGAGTGCGGCTGCTGTCGCGGGATCCGTGGGGGACATCCGGCCAGGGTAGGCCCGCGCCGTCAGACCAGCGGCGGGACCCGCTCGCCGGCCGGCGGGGGCCCCGGCGCGGTGCCGTCGCCGAACGGCCGGCCGCCCAGCTCGTCCCGCCCGTGCTGCGTCAGCCAGCCGCTCGGATCGGGTCCCAGTGGGACGATCCCGGTCGGATTGACCGTGCGATGCACCCCGTAGTAGTGGGTCTTGATCTGCTCGAAGTCGATGGTGTCGCCGAAACCGGGCGTCTGGAAGAGGTCCCGCGCGTACGCCCACAGGGCGGGCAGCTCGCTCAGCTTGTGCCGATTGCACTTGAAGTGACCGTGGTAGACGGCGTCGAAGCGGACCAGCGTGGGGAAGAGCCGCACATCCGCCTCGGTGATCGCGTCGCCGACCAGGTAGCGGCGCGTCGTCAGGCGCTCCTCCAACCAGTCGAGCCTGTCCCACAGTTGGCGGTACGCCTTGTCGTACGCCTCCTGCGAGGTGGCGAAACCGCACTTGTAGACACCGTTGTTGAGGTCCGTGAAGACCTTGGCGGCCACGTCGTCGATCTCGTCGCGCAGTTTCTCCGGATAGAGGTCCGGCGCCCCGTCCCGGTGATGTGCCGCCCACTCGCTCCCGAAGTCGAGCGTGATCTGTGCGAAGTCGTTGGTCACCACCTGCCCCGTCGGAATGTCGACGAGGGCGGGCACGGTGATACCGCGCGGATAGTCGGGATCCCGCTTGAAGAACGCCTCCTGCAGGCGTTCGATGCCGAGCACGGGGTCCCTGCCGCCGGGGTCCAGATCGAACGACCAGCTGCGCTCGTCGTGCAGCGGTCCGGCGATGCCCATCGAAAGCACGTCCTCGAGCCCCAGCAGACGCCGTACGATCGCCGCCCGGTTCGCCCAGGGACAGGCGCGGGCGATGATCAGGCGATAGCGCCCGGGCTCCACGGGGAAGCCGTCGCGGCCGTCGGCCGTGATCCGCGTCGTGATGTAGTTCTGATCCCTTTTGAACTCTCCACCACCAGCCATACACCGAGCCTAGACGCCGATGAGTTCCGGTGGCGCGCGGAGTCATCTCCGATGACCGGAAATGCGGCGCCGTACGACGCCGCCCGCACCAGACACCGCGGAGAACCCATGACGACCGAACTGCCCGGCCGCCCGCCCGTCGCCGACCTCCCCACCTGGCAGGCCGCACGCGACGAGCTGCTGGTACGCGAGAAGGCGCACACACGTGAGGGAGACGCGATCGCGGCGGCGCGGCGGCGGCTGCCGATGGTGGAGTTCGACGGAGGCGTCGAGGTGGTCGGCGCCGACGGGGCCGTGCCGTTCCTCGACCTGTTCCAGGGGCGCGAGGAGCTCGTGGTCTACAAGCACATGTGGTACGACGGCGCGCCCCACCAGGGACAGTGCGAGGGCTGCACCACCACGGCCTGGCACCTCGACGACTCCGTCTATCTCAACGCCCGCAACGTCTCGTTCGCCGTCGTCACCACGGGCGCCTGGGACGAAGTCGCCGCCTACGTCGAGTTCATGGGCTACACCCAGCCCTGGTACTCGGTGCGCGGCGTCGACGAGCCGGCCGGCGGCGAGATGGGCTACCTCACGAGCTATCTGCGCGACGGTGACCGTACGTTCCTCACGTACTCCACGACGGGCCGCGGCAACGAGCGCGCGAACCCGGCCCTCGGTCTGCTCGACATGACACCGTACGGCCGCGGCGAGCAGTGGGAGGACAACCCCGAGGGCTGGCCCAAGGGACTCGACGCGTGCTGGTCCTGGCGCTTCGACGCGGAGGGCAACCCCACCTGGGGCCCGACCGGCCGCCCCACACCGCAGTGGACCCGCCCGGGCGCGACTGCGGTGGAGACACTGGGCCGGATGACCCACTGCCACTGACGCTCAGGCGCGGCACAGACAGAACGGGTGGCCTGCCGGGTCCGCGTAGACGCGGAAGCCGCGGCGGCCGTTGTCGTCGTCGAGGTCCAAGGGCATGGCGCCGAGCGCCAGGGCCTGGGCCTCGGCGTCGGCCATGTCCGTGACCGTCAGATCGAGGTGCAGTTGCTGGGAGTTGGTGTCGGCGCGCGGCCACTGCGGCGGCTGGTGGCCCGGAGCCCGCTGGAACGCCATGCGGTGGCCGCCCGGTGCGTACAGGTCGTACCAGTCCTCGTTGTCCTGTTTGATCTCGCCGCCGAGCAGAGCGGCGTAGAAGCCGGCGAGGGCCGCGGGGTCGGGGCAGTCGACGGCGACCAGGCAGTACGTGGCGACCGGCATGGGGATCAACCTCCTGTGTTCCGGTGTCTTTGCTCGGGTGACTTCGTTCCGGGGACTTCGCTCCGGCGGCTTCTCCCGCGTCACTTCTCGCCGGCGAGTGCCCTGCCAAGACCGTCTGATGCGGCCCGGACGTCGGGCCGAGGCTCCGAATTCGTTCCCTGGCTCACCCATCTCCTGCGGTACGCGGGGTACCCGCGAGGCTCCGGTGCCGTGAAGGGATGGACATGGAGTGGATGAAACGGGCCGAATGCGTGCGGGAGGACCCGGAGTTGTTCTTCCCCGTCGGCACGACAGGCCCTGCGCTGCGGGACCTCCAGGACGCGAAGGCGGTGTGCGGTCGGTGTCCGGTGGCGCGACAGTGCCTGGACCTGGCGCTGCGCAGCGGACAGACGTCCGGCGTCTGGGGCGGTACCTCGGAGGCCGAACGGGTGCCGATGCTGCGGGCCCGGCGCCGCAGGGAGCGGTACGGCACCCGTTTCCGCTGAACCGATGGGAACCCCGTATCCGCCGAGGACGCAGGGGCCTCACTGCTGCGCGAACGGCACCGGTTCACGTCCCTTCGGCTGAGCGGGTGTGCGCGGCGGCGTCAGGTCGGGCAGCGCACGGGTCTCGGTGCGCTCAGGGGCGAGACGCACCTCCTCGCCGTGATGGCGTATGACCAGGGGCTCGCCGCTGAGCAGCGTGTACTCCGCCGCGTCGCGCGTGATGCGCACGGAGATCCGGCGGCCGAACGCGGTGATGCGGAACGCGAGGCGGAAGAGGTGGCCGGGCAGCCGCGGTGAGAAGGAGAGGTCCCCGCCCTGCCGGCGCAGCCCGCCGAAACCCGCGACCAGGGCGATCCAGCTGCCCGCGAGCGAGGCGAGATGCAGGCCGTCGCGGGTGTTCTGCTCCAGGTCGAGCAGATCGATGAGCGAGGTCTCGCCGAGATAGTCGTACGCCAGGTCCAGATGCCCCGTACGCGCGGCGACGACCGCCTGGAAGGCGGCCGACAGGGACGAGTCCCGCACCGTCAGCTCCTCGTAGTACGCGAATGCCCGCGCCTTCTCCTCGTCGGTGAACGCGTCCCCGCGCAGGAAGAGCGCGAGCACCAGATCCGCCTGTTTGATCACCTGGCTGCGGTAGAGGGCGAAGTAGTGGAAGTGGTGCATCAACGGGTACTGGTCGGGGTGCGTGGCGGCGAAGTCCCAGCGGGCGCGGCGAGTGAACCCGGCCGACTGCTCGTGGACCTGGAGTTCTTCGCTGTACGGGACGGCCATGGCGTCGGCGGCCCGGCGCCAGCAGCGCACCTGCCCTTCGTCGACCCCCAGGCGCCGTGCGGCCTCCGGGTGCCGCTCCACCGCTTCGGCGGCGTCGCGGAGATTCTGCTGGGCCATGAGATTCGTGTAGAGGTTGTCGTTGGTCAGGGCGCTGTACTCGTCGGGACCCGTCACCCCGTCGATATGGAACGTGCCCGCATCGTCGTGATGCCCGAGCGAATGCCACAGCCGTGCGCTGTGCACCAGGATGTCCACGCCGATGTGCCGTTCGAACTCCTCGTCGCCCGTGCACTCCACATAGCGCACCGCCGCCGCGGCGATGGCCGCGTTGACGTGGAAGGCGGCGGCACCGGCCGGCCAGTAGCCCGAGCACTCCCGGCCCGCGATGGTGCGCCAAGGGAACGCCGCACCCGCGAGGCCGAGTTGGCTCGCGCGCTCCTGCGCCAGGGGCAGGGTGCTGTGCCGCCACCGCAGGGCCTGGGCCACGGCGTCGGGGTCGGTGTAGGTGAGGATCGGCAGGATGTACGCCTCGGTGTCCCAGAAGCAGTGCCCCTCGTAGCCGGGACCGGTCAGACCCTTGGCGGGGATGGGCTGTTCCTCGGCCCGGTCGCCCGCCTGCAGCACATGGAACAGGGCGAACCGCACGGCCTGCTGGAGCCGCTGGTCGCCGCGCACCTCCACATCCGCACAGTCCCAGAAGGCGTCCAGGCGCCCGCGCTGTTCGTCGGCGAGCCCCTGCCACCCCGTATGCCGGGCGGCGGCCAGTGCGGCGTCCACCTGATCCCGCAGGGCCGGCAGCGAGCGGGTACGCGACCAGCCGTACGCCACCGTCTTGTCCACCCGCAGCCGCTCGCCGGGGGAGAGCCGGCCGACCACGGTGAAGCGCGCGAGATCGGGCTCGGCCTCGGAGGTGCCCTGCCAGCCGTCCGGCCCGTCCACCCGGTGTTCGGCGGCCACGGCGACGCGCAGCCGGCTCTTGTCGGTGGTGTGGATCAGGCCCAGATGCACGTCGGAGGCGTGATGTTCCTCCGAGCGCAGAGGCGACTGCAGCACGGTCGAGCCGCGCGGGTCCCCGTTGTGCGGCGGCAGTTGCTCATTGGCCACGAGCTCGGACTGCACGACGACCCGCGTCTCGTGCGAGACCGGCTCCACCTCGTAGCGGATCGCGGCCACGGCGCGCTGGGTCAGCGAGACGAGCCGGGTCGAGCGCACCCGGACGCGGCGTCCCGCGGGCGAGGTCCAGTCGACGGCGCGGTGCAGTTGTCCCGTACGGAAGTCGAGGGTGCGTTCGTGGTGGTGCAGGGTGCCGTAGCGCAGGTCGAAGGGTTCGTCGTCGACGAGCAGTCGCATCACCTTGCCGTTGGTGACATTGATGACGGATTCGCCGAAGTCCGGATAGCCGTAGCCCGCCTCGGCATACGGCATGGGGTGCAGCTCGTGGACACCGTTGAGGTAGCTGCCGGGCAGCCCGTGCGGCTCGCCCTCGTCGAGGTTGCCGCGCCAGCCGATATGGCCGTTGGAGAGCGCGAACAGCGACTCCGTCTGCGGCAGCACATCCAACTGCAGGGATTCCTCCCGGACTTGCCAGGGCTCGGTGGTGAAACCGGAGTGCGTGATCACGGGCGGCCCTCCGCTCGTCGGACGCCGGCCACGGTGTCGATACGGGTCATCGAGGACGGGTACCGCGCACGCGACGGATCAAGCCCGGGGCCCCTCAGCGGCCGACGGGGGTCTCGTCCGCCATGTGCGAGAGCTTCTCCGGGTTGCGGACGTGGTAGAGGCCGGTGATCAGGCCCTCGTCGATCCGCACGGTCAGCACCCCGTCCAGGTCCCCGCCGATCCGGATGATCAGCGCCGGATGCCCGTTGACCTGGGCCGGTTCGACCGAGCCGGTCTCCTTGAGCCGGGGCAGGGCGAGCCCGAGGAAGGAACCCACCTCCGCGGCACCGGCGAGGGGATGCAGCAGTGCCTGCTTGACCCCGCCGCCGTCCGTCAGCATCACGACATCCGGTGCCAGCTTGTCGAGCAGACCCTGCAGATCACCGGTCTCGACGGCGTGCCGGAACGCGTCGAGCGCGCCCTGCGCCGCGTGCGAGGTGACGGTCTCGCGGGGCCTGCGCGCCGCGACATGGCTGCGGGCGCGGTGCGCGATCTGGCGTACGGCCGCGGGGGACTTGTCGACCGCGGCGGCGATCTCGTCGTATCCGAGGGCGAAGACCTCCCGCAGCACGAACACCGCGCGTTCGGTGGGCGAGAGCGTCTCGAGGACGAGGAGCATCGCCGTCGAGACGCTCTCCGCGAGCTCTACGTTCTCGGCCACGTCCGGGGCGGTGAGCAGGGGTTCGGGCAGCCACGGCCCGACGTAGTCCTCCTTGCGGCGCTTGAGCGAGCGCAGCCGCATCAGCGCCTGCCGGGTGGTGATCCGCACCAGGTACGCCCGCGGCTCACGGACCTCGTCGAGCTCCACACCGGTCCACTTGAGCCACGTCTCCTGCAGCACGTCCTCGGCGTCCGCCGCGGAGCCGAGCATCTCGTACGCGACGGTGAACAGCAGATTGCGGTGCTCGACGAAGGCGGCGGTGGCGGGGTCCGTGGACTGGCTCATCTGCGGCTCCTCGGTGCGGTCGGAAGGCGGTCACCCATGGGATGCCGGACCGTGCGGATCTGTGACAACGCCCCCGAAGGTCGTCTCCTTCCGGACCCCGGGCAGGCCTGTGCCCCACGTCACCCGAGCCCCGTATCCACAGGGGTGAATGGCCGCCGGACGGTGGGGCACCC
This sequence comes from Streptomyces mesophilus, assembly GCF_040300965.1. GTDB lineage: Bacteria > Actinomycetota > Actinomycetes > Streptomycetales > Streptomycetaceae > Streptomyces > Streptomyces mesophilus_A. The sequence continues at coordinate 85,219 of NZ_JBEPEW010000018.1, forward strand.
GGTCGATCAGCACTCTTCCCTTTCCGCCCAGGAGGCCTGTCAGATGACTGCCGTGAACAGCCCGGTCCCCGAGGCCGACATCAAAGCCACCGGGGAAGTCCTGCAGGGCGCGCTCGTCGATCTGCTCGATCTGTCGCTGATCGCCAAGCAGGCGCACTGGAACATTCTCGGGCCGCGGTTCCGCTCGATCCATCTGCAGCTCGACGAGGTCGTCGCGACCGCACGTACCTACGCGGACACCATCGCCGAGCGCTCGTCGACCATCGGGGTCCCGCCCGACGGACGGGCCGCGACCCTTGCCCGGCACTCGGATGTCGCCCAGCCGCCGGACGGCTGGCTGCAGGAGCACGCCGTCGTCGAACTGCTCATCGACGCACTCGCCGGGACGATCCGGCGGATGCACGAACGCATCCGGATCACCGGGGACACCGACCTTGTGAGCCAGGACGTCCTGCTCGGGCTGACCGCTCAGCTGGAGAAGCACCACTGGATGTTCCAGGCCGAACACCCCAAGCCCCAGTAGGGCGCCGTCCGGGCGGCGCCCCACCGGGCCGCCGTCAGGGGCGCTCGCGCTCCGCGTCCACGATGCCGCGCTCCAGGACCGCCGACGCGCCCAGGAACGCTCCCGCGTCGCCGCGGAAGGTGTCCTTCGTCAAAGTGTCGCGCTGCCCCAGGTAGGACAGCGTCTTCCTGTCGAAGACCCAGGTGGTGCGTACGGACGAGAACGGGTCCACACGGGCGATGCCGATTCCGTGCCGGCCCTTCGCGTCCACGGCGTCGGCCACCTCGGTGACGCCGGGCAGCTTGGCGGCGGCCTTGTAGAGAGCCGCGGCGTTCGCCGGCGGGAGCACCGTTTCCGCGATGAGGTTGCCGATCGCCTCGAAGACCGCCTGGTGAGCGTCCGTCACGTCGCTCGGCTCGGTCTGCGCGTACAGGAGATCGAGCAGCGCGTCCGGGTCGGTGGGCAGTCCGGCCAGCCAGGTGTACGTGGGCCGGTGGATGCTCTCCGGAGTGCCCTTGGAGGTCTCGCCGTCCGGTACGCCCTCCTCGATGGGGAAGTAGTCGCCGTCCTGGTGGATCAGCCCGTACCGCAGCGCCGGGCCCGGCCGCTGCGACATCCAGACCTCGCGCGGTGCGGCGGGGGTGACCTCGACCCTGCCGTTGAAGTCGCCCTGGTTGCCAGTCTGCAGGGAACGCACATAGACGAACTGGTCGGCCCGTACCTTCGCCGGTCGGGTCTCCTCGGCGGCCGCGGCGATCCGGTCGAGCAGGACGATCGCGCCCTGCTGGTTCTGTGCCTCGATCCGGTTCCCCTTCGCCGGGCCGGCGCCGGGCTGCCCGTCGGATCCGGTGCCGAGCACGACGACCAGCGCCCCGGCGACCGCGAGCGCGGCCGGTACGAGCAGTGCCGGGCGCACCCGCGGGCGGCGCCGAGGTGCGGATGCGGCCGCCTGGTCGTTGTCGATCAACTGCATGAGCTTGTCCTTGTGATGGCGGTGAACGCCCGCGGGGAGCGCCCTCTCGGGCGGCACCGGAAGCAGTGCGGCGACCTCATCGCGTGCGGCCCGGTCGGGGCCGGATGCCGAATTCATCGGGGCGGTCATCGAGTTGCCTCCTGTACGGGCAGAGCCGCGAACGCGGCGCCACTGTTCTTCTCTCCGCCGTCCCCGGACGGTTCCCGCCGGACCAGGACCTCCTCGTCGGCGATCCGGCGCAGTCGTGCGCGGGCGCGCGACAGCCGCGAACGAACCGTCCCCACCGGGATATCCAGCGCCTGCGCGGCCTGCTCGTAGTCCAGACCGGCCCACACGCACAGGGCCAGAACCTCGCGCTCCGGGCGCTTCAGCCTGCCCAACGCCGCCTGCACGGCGGCGAGTTGGCGTGCGTCGTCGATACGGCCCGCGGTCTCGTCCGCGAAGTCCGCGACCGGAGGCGGCGCCGGGCGCCGGGCCAGGAAGGCGAGGCGCCGGATCCTGCCCCGGTTCGCGTTGTGCGCCTTGTTGGTGGCGATGCCGAGCAGCCAGGGCTTGAGGGAGCCGCCCTCCGGTTCCACCCGCTCCCGGGTCCGCCAGGCGTCCAGGAACGTGTCGGACATGATCTCCTCGGCCGCCGACCAGTCGCCGGTCAGCCGCAGGGCATGGTGGTAGACCGCCCGGGCGTGCTCCTCGTAGAGCTCCGCGAAGGCCTCGCGGTCGCCCGCCCTGATCCGTTCCCGCATCCGTACTCCATGCCGTTGTCGCCGTTCCACCTCACATCACGTCCTCTCCGCGGCTTGCGGCGGGTTCCCGTGTTACGGGTCACAGGGGGTGTGGGGCCGTGCGGAGTGGGACAGCGGGCGTGCCGGAGGACGTGGGAGCTGTGCGAGGGGGTGTGCCTGAGCGGCGGCCGGGCGGGTACTCGCGACGGATGAACGCCATGAACGCCATGAACACCGGGATGAACGTCATGAGTACCGGCTGGACCGAGCAGGCCGCCGCACGGGGCGCCGCGGTCGGTGTCGTGCTGGCCCTGGTGGGGCTCGCCATCGTGGGCATGCTCATCGGGGCGTTCGTGTGGGGCCGCCGCAGGCAGGAC
>NZ_JBEPEW010000019.1:0-86238 GCF_040300965.1 Streptomyces mesophilus
GCCGCTGGGGCCACTCCTCCTGTCGCCCCGGCCACCCCCGCTGACCCGGCTCCGACCGCCCCGCCCGCGCCAGCCCCGCCTCCATCACCGCGCGGGCGATGGGTGCCGCGATGCCGCCGCCGCTGATGTCGTCGCGTACCGCCGAGGCGTCCTCCACCACCACGGCCACGGCCACCGCCGGGGTCGCGGAATCGGCGGGCTGCGCCCAGGAGATGAACCAGGCGTACGGGAGGCCCGTGTTGCCGTAGCCGTGCTGGGCCGTGCCCGTCTTGCCGCCGACCACCGCGCCCGGAATGGCCCCGTTGCGGCCCGTTCCCTTCTCGACCACCTCGACCATCAACTCCCGCAGCACCGAGGCCGTCGCGGGATTGAAGGCCTGACGCAGCGAGCGCGGCTGGGGGAGCGAGACGGTGTCGCCGGAGGCGTCCGTCGTGCGGTCGACCAGATAGGGGGCCATGAGTTCGCCGCCGGACGCGACCGCCGAGGCGACCATCGCCATCTGCAGCGGGGTGGCCGTGGTGTCGTACTGCCCGATCGAGGACAGCGCCAGCTGCGGCTGGTCCATCGAGGTGTCGAAGTTGCTGGTGGCCACGGGTGAAGGGATGCGCAGCCCCCGGGTGTTGAAGCCGAAGCGCTGCGCCGTTCCGGCCATCGCGCCGAGCCCGACATCGACCCCGAGACGGGCGAACACCGTGTTGCAGGACCAGGTGAAGGCATGGCGCAGAGAGGCGTTCTCGCAGCCCTTGACCTCGTTGCCGAGCGAGGTGGACGTGCCGGGCAGCCGATAGGGGTCGGGCGAATCCGTCGGCGCGTCCACATCCGTGATCACTCCCGCGTCCAGTGCCGCGGCCGCCGTCACCACCTTGAACGCCGAACCCGGCGGGTACGTCTGCCGGATCGCCCGGTTCAGCATCGGCTTGCTCGCGGCCGCGTTCAGCCGGGACCAGTTCCTCGCGGCCGTCACGTCGTTGCCCGACAGAAGTCCCGGATCGTACGAGGGAGTCGAGACCAGCGCCAGGATCTTGCCAGTGGACGGCTCGATCGCCGCGACCGCCCCCTGCCTGCCGCCGAGCCCGTCGAACGCGGCCCGCTGCATCGCGGGCACGATCGTGGTGTGCACCCGCCCGCCCGGCTGCAGCTCCCGGGTGAGGTCGCCCCACAGCGGTAGCGGCGCGAGCAGGGGCGAGGTGCCGGCCAGGATGCGGTCCTCGGAGTTCTCCAGGAAGGTCGATCCGTACACCTGCGAGGCGTAGCCGGTCACCGGCGCGTACAACGGACCGTTCTTGTACGTGCGTTCATAGCGGAGCTGCTCGCCCGTGTCCTTGGACCCCGTGACCGGCCGCCCGTCGACGTAGATGTCCCCGCGCGGCTGGCTGTAACGCGCGATGGCCTGGCGGCGGTTGGCCGGATTGTCGTCGTACGTCGCGGACTGGACGAGCTGGATACGCGCCGCGTTGAGGAGCAGCAGCGCCGTGAGCAGCAGACAGAAAGCCGCCGCCCAGCGGATCTGGCGGGTCACTCGGATCCCTCCCGACGGATCTGGCGGGTCACTCGGATCCCTCCTCGGGACGTCTGCGCGCCGAATCGCTCAGCCGGATCAGCAGCGCCACCATGATCCAGTTGGTCACCACGGATGAACCGCCCTGCGCGAGAAAGGGCATCGCCATACCGGTCAGCGGGATCAGGCCCATCACCCCGCCCGCGATCACGAACACCTGGAGCGCGAGGATCGAGGCCAGCCCCACCGCGAGCAGCCGCCCGAACGCGTCCCGCAGCGCGAGCCCCGCCCGGTAACCGCGCGCCACCAGCACCCCGTACAGCACGAAGACGGCGGAAAGGCCCACGAGCCCCAGCTCCTCGCCGGCCGTCGCCAGGATGAAGTCGGACTTGGCCGCGAAGCCGATCAGGATCGACTCGCCCTTGCCGAGCCCGGTGCCGAGCATCCCGCCGGCAGCGAACGCGAAGAGCGACTGGGCGAGTTGGTTCGGCCCCTCGCCCGCCTCGATCGAGGCCAGCGGATGCAGCCAGTCGGACACGCGGGTGTGCACATGGGGTTCGAAGCGCGCGGCCGCGTACGCCCCCGCGCCCCCGAGCAGCAGCCCGACCGCGAGCCATCCCTTACGTCCCGTGGCCACGAACAGCAGGATCACGAAGAGCCCGAAGAACAGCAGCGAGGTGCCGAGGTCCCGTTCCACCACGAGCACCGCGACGCTCACCAGCCAGATCGCCACGACGGGACCGAGCACCCGCCCCGTCGGCAGCCGCATCCACAGCACCCGCCGGCCCGCGTACGCGAGCGCGCTGCGGTTCGCCGCCAGATACGCCGCGAAGAACACCGCGAGCAGAACCTTCGCGAACTCGCCCGGCTGCAGGGACAGACCGGCGATCCGCACCCAGAGCCGCGCCCCGTTCACCGGCGGGAAGAAGATCGGCACCGCGAGCAGCGCCAGGGCGGCCAGGCCCGACAGATACGCGTAACGCTGCAGGTCCCGGTGGTCCTTGAGCGCGAGCACGACCACGATGAAGAGCCCCACCCCGACCGTGGACCACACCAGTTGGGCCAGAGCGGCCTGGTCGTGCGGGGTCTCCTGGTCGAGGCGGTAGATCAGCACGAGCCCGAGCCCGTTGAGCAGCACCGCGGTCGGGAGCAGCAGCGGATCGGCGTACGGCGCGCGCAGCCGCACCGCGATATGCGCGAGCAGCGCGAGCACACCGAGCCCCGCTCCGTAGCCGGCCGCGCCCGGCGGGACCACACCGTGCCGTGCGAGGCCGACGGACACATAGCCGCAGACGCTCAGGCCCACGGCCAGGAAGAGCAGCGCCAGTTCGACCCCGCGCCTGCGCATCGGCCCGGCCCCGGTGACGGCGGCGTCCTGCGGGTTGGTGAGCTCCGCCAGGTCCTGGAAGTCGGCCGTCGATCCGGTCATGCGCGGACGGTAGCAATGGGCGGGGACGATATCCCGCTTTGTCCGGGCGTTTTTGTCATACGAGGGTGAGTCGGCCCAGCCGTCGGGCGGCTCTCCGCACCAGGCGGGGCCGGACCTTCAGCACCAGCGCGGCGCGGGCCCGATGTTGTCGATGTAGTAGGCCGCGCCCCAGGCCCAGGTCCCGTCGGTGAGCTGGTACCAGCGGTCGTTGCCCTGGATGTTCTCGCCGCGCGTCTTGCAGAAGATGTGCACGATCGCGCCGTACGGCTCGGTGCGGACGATCCGGCTGCCGCGGGTCGGGGAGTCGCGCAGGATCAGCCCGTTGCGGGCGCTGATGCGGCCCGTGTAGCTCGGCGGCGGGTTGTTGCCGGGGTCCCCGGGTGCCGCCCGGACGGTGGTCTGCGGCTGTGCGGACGAAGGGACCGCGGCCCCGGCCACGCAGAGCGCGCCGAGCGAGACGGATATGCCCACACGAAGGGCGGTGGACCGGAGCGACATGAGGGCCTCCTCGAAGGGGCGAACCGGTGTGATCACGCTAGGAGCGGACCCGGAAGTACGCAAAACGGACTCAGGGCGCGCCGAGAAGCGGACTCGGCTTCCAGCGCACCGAGGACTCAGGCCTCTTCGCGGTCCTCGTGCGGCAGCGTCAGCCGGGCCACCGCCCCACCGTCCGGATCGTTCATGAACCTCAACTGCGCACCCAGGACCCGCGCCTGGCCCACCGCGATGGTCAGGCCGAGCCCATGTCCCTTGGCGCCGCCCTCGGTACGGAACCGCTGCGGCCCGTGCTCCACCAGATAGTCCGGGTAGCCGTCACCGTGGTCCCGCACGCTGACCACCGGGCCGTCGACGGTCACGAGGACCGGAGGGCGGCCGTGCTTATGGGCGTTGGCGATCAGATTGCCGAGGACCCGTTCCAGGCGCCGCCGGTCGGTTTCGATCCGCACGTTCCGTACGACCTCGACCCGCGTGTCCGTACCCTGCGCGGCCCGCTCCACCAGCGGCCCCAACTCATGGGAGTCCAGGTCGACTTCCTCGCGCCGTGAATCGAGACGCGAGATCTCCAGGAGGTCCTCGGTGAGCGTCCGCATCGTCTGCACCCGCTCGCGCACCATCTCGGCGGGACGCCCCGGCGGCAGCAGTTCGGCCGCGGCGTGCAGCCCGGTCAGCGGGGTCCGCAGCTCGTGCGCGACATCGGCGGTGAACCGCTGCTCGCTCACCAGCTTGCCCTGCAGCGAGGCGGCCATGGTGTCCAACGCCCCCGCCACGGTGGCCACTTCGTCCGGGGCGCGGTCGGGATCCTTCGTACGGGGGTCGTTGACCCGCGCGTCCAGATCGCCGGCGCTGATCCGGCGGGCGACCGTGGCCGTCTGATGCAGCCGCCGCGTCACACGGGTCACGCCGAACGCGCCCACCAGGAGCGTCGCCCCGATCGCCAGGACCGAGGAGACGGCGATCGCCCGGTCCAGGCCCTCGATGGTGCGCGCGCTCTGCGCGTAGTCGATGCCCGCGGCCACCACCTGGCCGCTGTCCGCCGGGCCCGCCGCCCACATCATGGGCCGGCCGTCGTACTCGGCGACCATGGTGCCGCGTCTGCCCTGCAGGGCGAGGTCGCGCAGCGAGCCCGGCAGGTCCGCGAGATCGATCCCGGAGTCGGGCGGAAGCCGGTCGCCCGCTTCGTACAAACGGGTGACGTCCTGCAGTTTCGTGAGCGCCTTCTCGCGCGCGTTGCCGACCGTCTGGCCGGTGACCGCGACATGCACGAAGGCGCCGAGCATCGCGGCCAGCGCACAGCACATGACCGTGATGAAGACCGCGGCCTTCCAGGTCAGGGATGCGGTCCAGGAGGGGAAGCGGGGTTTCACGGGGTGGCCGCCGCGGAGGGGGAGGCCGTGGGGGCGGAGGGGGCCGCGGAGGAGAGCCCGGGCGGTGCGCTCGCCCCGGGTGCCCGCACGATCTCCATCCGCTTCGGGAGCATCGACCGCGCCGACCCGTCCCAGGACCACACATCCCGGAACTCGTACCCGGCGAACTGGGCCGGCGAGCGCAGGATCAGATCCCGTCCGGCCAGCTCCGCGCTGATCACCGGCTGTGTGGTCGACATGATCCGTACGAGATGGCCCTCGTCCTGCGTATACGCGCGGATGCCGATCCCGTACGCGTCCCGGTCCCCCAGATCGATCCCGACGATCAGCTCGTCCTTCCCGCTGCCGGTCAGGTCCCGGTAGTACGCGGTCATCACCGGGCAGCCCTTGTCCCCGGCCTTCCCCTTGCAGTCGAGGATCTTCGTGCGGATCTCGGCGGGCATGGCGTCCTGCCCGGTCGCCTCGTCGGGGTGGGCCCGCACCTCCGCCTGCACCACGGCGAGCGCGTTCACCCGGTGCAGGTCGCCGTCCGGCACCTCGATCCCCGGTACGACCTCGGGCTTGACGTCACCGAGATCGTCCTGGGTGTCGCTCTTCGCGGGCGGCAGCTCGGGCCACAGCCGTGCCGGACCCACCGCACTCGGGGTCGCACCCGCGCTCGTGAGCCCGCCCGCGCTGCCGCAGCCCACCGCGGTCGCGGCGAGCAGGGCGACGGCGGGCAGCACGAGAGCGGCGGAACGGGGCTTCACATCGGCACTCCGGGTCGGCGGTCACCGCACCTGGCCGTCGGTCGCAGCTCCGTCGGTCGCTGCTACTGCACCAGGTCGGCGTAGAGAATGATGTTGTCCGTGCGGTGGCCGTCCTTCAGTCCGCCGCCACAGGTGAGGAGCCGCAGCTCGGCGCGGTTCGTCTCCCCGTACACCTTATTGGTGGGGAAGTCCCTCTTGTTCACCTGCTCGATCTCGCGGACCTTGAAGTGCGCCGTGGTGCCGTCCGCGCGGGGGACGTCGACGGCGTCGCCGACCTTGATGTCCTTGACGTTCTTCATCAGCGCCGGGCCCTTGGCGGTGTCGTAGTGCGCGACCAGGACGGCCGCGCCCTTCTCGCCGGGCGTCGGCCCGTCCTGCCACCAGCCCGGCAGCTCCGCCTTGTCGGCCGGCGGCACCTTCAGCTCGCCGCTCGCGTCCGTGGTCAGATCGAGCATCGACGCGGCGTCGACACCGGCCGACGGGATCCGCAGACCGGTCGGCTTGGACTGCTTCAGCGGCTGCGGGGCCTGCGCGGCCTGGGTGGTTGCGGTGTTGGCGACCTTCACGTCCGGGCCGGGCTGCGCGCCCTGGCCGCAGGCCAAGAGGCCGGCGCCGAGCGAGACGGTCAGGACGGACGCGGCGGCTATGCGGGTGGTGCGGCGGGGGAGGGTGGGGGTGGTCACGGAGTGCTCCAGTGGGGGGCAGGTCGGCGGGGTCGGGTCAGCTCTCGGTGCGGTCGCAGCCGTCGGTGCGGCCGCGGCGCAGCATCGCGAAGCCGAGGCCCGCGGCACCGGCCGCCGCGACACCGCCGCCCGCGGCGAGCAGTGCGGGGGATTCGGTGTGCGTGGACAGATCGGAGGCCGGCGCGGCCGCGAAGGAGGCGGCGGCGGGCATCAGCAGCGCACCGCCGGTGAGAACGGAGACGGCGAGCGTGCGGACGAGAGTGCGACGGGAAGTGCTCACGAGGGGTCCTTACGACGCGGGCTGCTGAGGCCACCGGACGGGCTGACGTATTCGAAGGTATGTGTCCGCCATTGCGGCAATTCGGCAGCTGTGTAACGGCGGCCCATAGCTGTCCGGACAGAGCCGTTACTTATTCAGCCTTCAACCGGCGGCTTCAGCCTTCAACCGGCGACGGACCCCGCCGTGAGCCGCGCCCAGGCCTCACTCGCTGAGCATCCCGTTGACCAGGTACTGCACGAAGAGCGGGTTGTGCAGCGCATAAGGCGACCGCCGCTCCCTTATCCGCGCGACCGCGTCCTCGGCCCCGTATCCGCCGAGCATCAGGACCCCGGCCACCACCAGACCGGACCGGTTGTACCCGCTGTAGCAGCGCACGAGGACGGAACGCCCGGCCGCAAGCGAGGCATGCGCGCACCACACCATCCGGCGCACCTCGGCCAGCTGCTCCTCGCTCAGCGCGGCGTCCGGGATGTCCAGGACGTGGTGCTCGACGCCGGGGGAGGGGCCGTGGCCCGGGATCGTATGAAGACTGCAGACGACCTCGAACTCCGCGCCCACGACGACGGATTCGACCGGCCCGTCCTGCTCCCGCATCTCATGTCCGCCCATGGAGAGCCCGGGCACGATCTCGTCCCAACGACGGCGCGGCGAGGGCACCTCCGAGAACGAGAGCTTGGTGGGCATCGGCAAACCCCCTCAAGTCCCCTCCAGCGTAGGTACTTTCGAACGGTTCCGGGCCCGACCGGGTTATTGCCCGGACCGGGCCGAGCTGTTCCCATGGTCGTGGGGTGATGCGGCATGACCGACTTGCGGGTCGTACCCACATGGCGACATGGACACGAGCGTTACTACGTACTCCTCCCGGACGGCAGGAACATCGCCTGGTACGACCGCGAGGCCGGCCGGGTCAATCTCCTCAGGGACGAGCGCAGGCAAGAGGTGCTCAGGGCCCTCGGGCCCTATCTGACCGGCCCGGTCACGGTGGGCGCCCCGCCCGTGCCGACCGGCGCCGAACTCGCCCGCCTCGCCCTGCATCCCGACGACGACCTGGCCCCCAACCGCCCCGGCGAGGCGCTTCTGATCGCCCTCGACCGCGACCCGACCCCGGTCCGCCGGCTGCGCTCGGACCAGCGCCGGCGCGACCTGCTCGCTCAGCAGGCGGTCGGCGAGACCCTGGACCGCCTGGAACCGGCGGGCTGGCGCGTCCTGCACTCCCTGCCGCTCCCGGGCGGGGGCCTGCTGCACCATCTCCTGATCGGCCCGGGCGGCGTCTTCGCGCTGCACGCCCTGCACGCCGCCAAGCACCGCGTCCGCGTCACGGACCCCGAGGTCACGGTGGGCCGCGCCCAGGCGGAACCGCTCCTCGGCCGCCTGCGCCACCAAGCCGACCGCGCCTGCCTGGCCCTGACCACGGAGGTCCGCCCGGTCCTCGCGGTGGTCGCGGCGACGGCGGTCGATCTGCGCGGTCCGCTCCGCGAGGCCCGCGTCGTCGAGGACACGGACCTCACCACCTTCGCGACCCTCGCCGGCGTCTACAAACCGACGGACATCGAGACGCTGTACGCACAGGCGCGGGACAGGCGGACCTGGCTGCGCACGTGAGCGGCGGATTCGGCAGCGCACGTGACCGCTGGGCCTGGCTGCGCACATGACCGCTGGGTCTGGCCGCGCACCCATGGGCCTGACAGCTGGACCTGGCTGTGCACCCGTGGGCCTGAGCCTGGACCTGGCTGCGCACCCGTGGCCTGACAGCTGGACCTGGCCCCGCACCCGACCGCTCAGTTCACCGGAACCGTACGACCGCCACCGTCTGATGCCGTGTGACCTGCTGCCGCACCTCCACCACCGGCCCGCCCACCACGCTCCGATACGTCACATCCCCGAGCCCCACCGCATTGAGCTCACCCGTGCCCTGAGCGGGCGGCAGCAGCCCGGCCGCCTGGGCCCGCACCCCGGGCGACAGGGGACTCGAGAGCACCGGTTCGTCGTCGTCCGGCAGCACGAGCACCAGCGCCTGCGGCCGCGCGGGCGGCCCGGTGAACCCGACCACCACCGCATCGCGCGTATCGCTGTGCCGCAGCTTCAGCCAGGACCGCCGCCCCGCCCGGTACCCCTGATCGAGCCGCTTGACCACAAGCCCTTCGATCCCGGTGTCCCGCAGCCCCTCGTACCAGCTCAGGGCCAGCTCGCGGTCCGTGGTCATCGGCACGGCCTGCAGCGGCGGCCCGAGCGGCGCGAGCAGCGAGACAAGCTCCTCGCGCCGCCGCGTGTACGGGGCCGGACGCAGATCCTCACCCCGTAGGGCCAGGAGATCGAAGGCCGCATACGAGGCGGGCAGCGTCCGCGCGAGCTCCGCGGCCCGCGCGGGCGTCGACATCGCCCGGGCCTGTACGGCCGCGAAATCCACCCGCCCGTCCGTCCACACCACGACCTCGCCGTCGATCACGGTCCCCTCGGGCAGCGCCCGCGCCGCCTGAGCGATGTCGGGAAAGGAGCGGGTGACGATCCGCCCGGACCGCGCCTGCAGCCGCACCTGCCCGCCGACGTGGAAGAGCACCATCCGGTGCCCGTCGAACTTCGGCTCGTACGCCCAGCCGCCCGCGCCCTCGGGCAGCGCACTCACCGACTCGGCGAGGGCGACCTTCACGGGCGGCGCCAGCGTCACGGGCGGCTTCACCGGGACACCCTTCCCGTGCTCATCGGAACCCCCGGGGCAGCTTGCCGGCCCGGTTGAGATTGATCAGCGGGCCGAGCAGATCCCCGTGCTCCCGTAGCCGCGGCGGAATGTCGTTCGCCAGAAACACCAGGTCATCGGGGTGCTCACAGCCCTCGACCTCCTCCCAGGTGACGGGGGCGGACACCGTCGGCAGAGGCCGCGCCCGCAACGTATAGGGAGCCGCGGTCGTCTTCGCCGCCGCGTTCTGGCTGTAGTCCACGAAGACCTTCCCGGGCCGCAGCGCCCTGGTCATCCTGTGCAGCGCGAGTCCCGGCAGCTCCTGCTCGGCCTCGATCGCCAGCTCCTTCGCGTACGCGGAGACCTTCTCGGACGGCGTCGGCTGCAGCGGTACGAGCACATGCAGCCCCTTGGACCCGGAGGTCTTGGCGTACACGTTCAGCCCGTCCGACTCGAGCCGCTCCCGCAGCCAGAGCGCGACCTCACAGCACTCGACGATGGTGGCAGGCTCCCCGGGGTCGAGGTCGAACACCATCCGGTCCGCCTTGCCGGGAGCGTCCACTTGCCACTGGGGCGTATGGAATTCGGTGACCAGGTTCGCGGCCCACATCAGGGTGGCCATGTCCTGGACGACAACCTGTTTGGCGGTACGGCCCTCGGAGCGACGCGGAACCTCGGCCGTCCGCACCCACGACGGCGTCCCCGGCGGCACGTTCTTCGCAAAGAACCGCTGGCCATCGGGCCCGTCCGGGAAGCGGAGAAAGGAGACCGGCCGGTTGTACAGGTGCGCGAGCAGCGATCCGGCCGTCACCGCGTAGTAGTGAAGGACCTCGCCCTTGGTGAAGCCGTGCGCGGGGTAAAGCACCTTCTCCAGATTCGAGAGCGCGAGGCGCCGCCCCTCCACCTCTGTGATCGGCGTCATACGATAAGAATCCCACGTAAGACCGTATGAACCTGCCGAATTCCCGTGGAAGGGGCAAAACGTGCGATCCATATGGAACGGCGCCATCTCCTTCGGCCTGGTCAGCATCCCGATCAAGCTGGTCAACGCCACCGAGAACCACAACGTCTCCTTCCGCCAGATCCACACCGCCGACGGCGGCCGGATCCGCTACCGCAAGGTGTGCGAGCTGGAGGAGAAGGAGGTCACGTCCCAGGAGATCGGCAAGGGGTACGAGGACGCCGACGGCTCGATCATCCCGATCACGGACGAGGACCTGGCGTCGCTCCCGATCCCCACGGCCAAGACCATCGAGATCGTCGCCTTCGTCCCGGCCGAACGGATCGACCCGCTCCAGATGGACACGGCGTACTACCTGGCCGCGAACGGGGTCCCGGCGGCCAAGCCGTACACCCTTCTCCGCGAGGCCCTGAAGCGCAGCCAGAAGGTCGCGATCGCCAAATTCGCCCTCCGCGGCCGCGAGCGACTCGGCATGCTCCGCGTCGTCGACAACGCGATCGCGATGCACGGACTGCTCTGGCCCGACGAGATCCGGGCCGCGGACGAGGTCGCCCCCGACACCCATGTCACGGTCCGCGACGCCGAGTTGGACCTCGCGGACGCCCTGATGGAGACGCTCGGCGAGGTCGATATCGAAACCCTCCACGACGACTACCGCATCGCGGTCGAGGAGATGATCGCCGCGAAGACGGGCGGCGGCCAGGCCGTGGCCCAGGCGCCCGCGGAGCCCGCGGGCGGCGGCAAGGTGATCGACCTGATGGCGGCCCTGGAGAGCAGTGTCCGGGCGGCCAAGGAGGCGCGCGGCGAGTCGTCAGGCTCGGACGGCGAGGTGGCCGAGGTGACCCAGCTGAAGTCGCGCAAGAGGTCGGCCGCGGCGGCGCCGAAGGAGGTCGGAGGCAAGAAGTCGACGGCTTCCACGGCCAAGAAGACAGCGTCGAAGAAGACGGCCACGAAGTCGACGGCCACGAAGTCGACAGCGAAGAAGTCGACGAGCAGGACAGAGAGCAAGACGGCGACCAAGACGGCGACCAAGACGGCGACCAAGACGGCGACCAAGAAGACGGCTTCGAAGAAGTCGGCGTCGAAGAGCGCCGCGGGGGCGAAGAGGAAGTCCGCCTGAACTCACCCGCGGCGCGGACCGTCCCTCGCCCCCTCACCCCTCGTCCCTCACCCGCGTCTCACCCCCGCGCGACGGTCACCGCGAACAACCCCACCGCCTCCATCGCACTCTCCACCTCACCGAACCCGGCGTCCCGCGCCCACCGCTCCGCCTCCTCCACGCTCCGGCACTCCATCTCCCACAACTCCCCGTCCCGATTGGGCAGTACGTGAGCGATGTAGTCGAGCTGCGGGTGCCGCGTCTGCGTGGTGAACACCAATGAGCCACCGGGCGCGAGCAGCCCCCGCAGCCGTTGGACGGATTCCCTGATCCGATGCTCATCGAGCAGCAGCTCGTACAGCCCGGACACCACGATCACATCGGGCGCCCCGGACGACGGCGGCTTCGGATCCAGTGCGTCCCCCACCTCGTACGCGATGACCTCCGCACTCAACCCCCGTTCCCGGGCGAGCAGTTCCCCCTGCCGCAGCCCGGCCTCCGCCAGATCCCGGCACTCGACCCGCACCCGGCCCTCGGGATGCCCGGCGATCAGCTGCTGCAGATACCGCCCGGGTCCGCCGGCCACATCGAGGACGAACACACTCCCGCCCCGTCCGTCCTGTCCGCCGCTTCCGCCCCGCGCGAGAATCTCCTCGTCCAGCGTCGCGAGCAGCAGCGCCCTGCGAGCCCGGATGGCCCGCCACCCGACGGCGTTGAGGAAGATCCGGTCGATGAGCGCCCCGACCCCCAGCGCCCCCTGCGCCTTGTTCACGTACACGTAATCGAGCATGGTCCCGCTGTCGAACCCGTACCGATAACCGATCCGGACGCCTTTGCTCAGACGCCCGACACTCTTCAACAGGGCCCTGTTCGCCGCCCACTTGACTCGCCCGAACGGCCCGGGCGGCGTCACGCGCGCCGTCGGCGAAGCCTGAGTGGTCTTGGCGCTCCTGGCGCTCTTGGAGGCCTTAGCGATGTTTGCGGCCTTTACGGCCTTCACGGCCTTTACGGCCTTCGCGGCCTTCGCGCCCTTCTCCGTCTTTACGGCCTTTGCGATCTGAGGAGTCATACATCCACGGTCGCGGCGCGGGTCGGCGCCGGGAATCCGTACGGATACTCGTCGGGGCGTGGGTAGCCCTGCGGATGCCTCAGGGGGCCGGGCTCAGCGCCGACCGCGCCCGGCGCGCTCCTTGGGCTTGGCCCGCGTGTCCTGGGCCGCCGCGGACGTCTCCGCCGGGGCCTCCGCGTCGGAGCCGCGCCCCTGCTCGACCAGCCGCCTGACCAGCGCCACCAGCTCCGCCGGCTCGAAGGGCTTGGCCAGGAACGCGTCGACCCCGACCTCGAGCCCGCTCTCCACCTCGTACTGAGTACACGCACTCACGATGACGAGCGGCAGCTCACGCGTCCCGGGATCGTTCCGCAACCGCGCCGCCGTCCGCAGCCCGTCGAGCCGCGGCATCACCACATCCAACGTGACGGCATCGGGCCTGACCTGCTCCACGATGTCCAGCGCCTCGGCACCATCGGCCGCGGTCACGACCTCGAAGCCCTCCAGCTCGAGGTTGACCCTGATCAACTGCCGGATCACCTTGTTGTCGTCCACAACAAGCACCCGGCCGGACGCCCCTGGCACAAAACCGAGGGTAGGTCCGCCCCGCCCACCGCGTCCGGGTTTTCGCTACTTCCGCGTATACGGGGTGGTGGGGTGGGGGGCGTTGCGGGCAGGGCTGCCGAGGGCGGGGACGGGCCCATCGAGCGCGGGGACCCGGGCCGCCCCAGGGCGGGGAGCCCGGGCCATCGAGACGGGGACCCGGGCCGCCGAGGATGGAGGGCTCAGCCCACCGAGGGCGGTCACCCAACCCACCGAAGGGGGGACCGGGCCGCTGAGGATGGAGGGGCCGGCTCACTGAGGACGGGGACACGGGCGGCCGAGGGAGGGACCTGGCCGCCGGGGCGGGGCCCAGTCCACCGAGGACGGGGACCCAGGTCACCGAAGGCGGGGACCCGGGCCGCCGAGGACGGAGGGGCCAGCCCGCCGAGGGCGGTCACCCAACCCACCGAAGGGGGGACCGGGCCGCTGAGGATGGAGGGCCCAGCCCACTGAGGAACCCAGGGGTCGGACGCACCTCGAACCCCGGCCCGGACGCACCTCGATCCCTGGGCCGGGACCGCCCCGAACCCACACCGCAGCACCCCCGAAATCCGGTTCCGGTGCACCCCTGGTGAGCTGGTAGGGTTCTACCCGTCACCGCTCAAGCAGCGCCTGACACGCCCCCGTAGCTCAGGGGATAGAGCAACGGCCTCCGGAGCCGTGTGCGCAGGTTCGAATCCTGCCGGGGGCACCTCGCAGAAGGTGCCTAAAGACCCCGTCACCAGCGGAAACGCTGAAGGCGGGGTCTTCTTGCGTTTGCAGCCGAACGCAGCTCTGTGCCGCTCAAAGCGGCCGTATGTCGGGTCCTGTGGACGACCTGTGGACGGGATCTTGAAGCGTTTCCGCAGGTGGGCCCACGCATTTCTAGCAGGGTCTGTGCGGCGGGTCACGGGGTCGTAGTCTCTGGCGATGACGATGATCAACGTCCAGGTCCGCGACGAGAACGGCACGATAGAGGTCCACAGCCGGCATGCGGTGGTCTGGAGCGGGGAGCTGGCCGGGCTCGATCAGTCGGCATTTCCGATGTTCGGGCACCTCTTGCCCTACGCAGACACCATGTTCAACCACCGGCAGGTGGTGACGTTGCTGGACGAGCTACCGCGACTGCCGTCGGGCGTGGTGACCGACGAGTTCGCGCGAGAGCTCGCCGAACTGGGACAGGTAGTTCTCAACGGACAGGCCCTCTACCTGTGGTTTCTCGGGGACTGAGGCCGCAGGTTGGCTTGGCCCCGCTGCGTCAGTACGGACGCCAGAAGGCCTCTGTCTCCCCGGGCAGGGAGGTCACTCGTACTCGCGAAGCAGTTCCTCAATGCGCCGGTTGGCCACCTCATGACGCCCGTCGAGGCACTTCGTGTATCGGGTGAGCAGGACCTCGACGCTGTTGCCTGCGCGCTCAGCGACCTCTGTGGGGTCGACGCCGGCGTTGAGCCAGGTGGAAAGCGCGGAGTGCCGAAGGTCGTACGGCCGGCTCGCGAGCGGTGAGGCCGCCACCGCGGTGGGGAGCGCGAGGGCACGGGCCTCCTGCCACACGCGGTAGTAGGTCGAGGAGGGTACGACGGCCCCTGATTCGCTGAAGAAGAGCCGCCCGTCTGTAGCCGTGCCGAAGGTGTCCAGGTGTTCGCGAAGCACGCGAACGAGTTGAGGCGGAATCGGCACGCGCCGGACGTCCTCGGTGGGACGGTTCTTGAGTCCACGGTCGTCGTGGGTCTCGCCTGTGTCGGTCCACTTCCGCCCGACGGAAGGGCGCGTGCGATGCAGCAGCGCGGAGCCCCATCCCTGATCCGGCAAGGCAAGATCGGTCTCGGCAAGGCCGACCGCTTCAGCCGGCCGGAGGCCTCCGAAGTACATGCAGGCGAAGAGGCCGACCAACCGCCGACCACGGGCGCGCCGATAGCCGCCAACGTAGGAGACAGCCGTAAGCAGGTTGCGGACCTGCTCGGGGTTGGCGACCACCCGAGGGTCCACCTGATTGGATACCTTCGGCTTCTGCCAACGGATGGCTGTGATGGGGTTCTCCTGCAGTTCCCCGAGGTCCACCGCGTAGCCAGCGGCGTTGACCAGGGTGCGTCGCTTGCGTCGCACGGTTTCGGCAGCCGCAGCCGTGCCGTCGAGCTTCAGCTTGAGCGAGTCGAGGACCTGGCGGGCGACCGCGGGGTCCGCCAGATCGGCCAAGGGCCGTGACGCCTTGGCGACCCAGTGCAGCACGTTCAGCACGTCGTCAGGAACTTCCCGAGCGTCTGGCCCCGGGAGGACGAAGGCCCAGTTCCGCAGAGCGCGCCGCAGGCTCGTGTCGGAGGGGCGGCCGGCTCGCTCGTCGAGGAGGGCCAAGGTGATGCTGGTCAACGACTCGTTGATGCCATCCCGCGTGTTCGGAGCGGCGTGCGGCCACTTCATCGCGAGATAGCGCAGCGCGAAGCTGTACCAAGTGACACTGGCCGCCTCCTCCTGCAACGAGGCAGGGAGGCCGCTCTCCGAGTCGAACTCCTCGCCGTCCCGCATGGCTCGCATGAGCTTCGAGCGGTAGTGGTCGGCTAGGGCTTTGGTGCGGAAGGTGTCCGAGAAGACGTTGCCTGCCACGTACCAGCGAACCCCGTAGGAAGGGGTCTTGGTGTCCCGCTTCCGAACGCTCCAGACCTTGACGTCCAGGGACTTCACGCGGCTTCCTCCAGCTTCCGCAGCCAGGTCTGGAAGTCGCTTCGTCGCACTCGCAGCTCTCCGTTGGGGAGCTTGAAGGCTGTGGGAGCGAGCCCGAGTTCACGCCATCGGTAGAAGGTGCGGCGCGAGACTCCGCCGAGTTCAGCCAGTACCTGTGGCACGGTCATCAGCTCGTCCTTCATGGCTGATGCCTCCTCGGTCCGGGGAGGTCTTGCCGTTCTTCGCGGGCGGTTTCGCGGTTGAGGGCGATGTCGTGGGCGATCGATGCGGCGAGGGCGGATTCGCCGGGGGTGTGGCCGTGGCCGGCGTACTGCCAGTGGGCCAGGACCAGGGTGGTGTCCGGCTCCGGGAGGCCGAGGGTTTGGCGTTGCTGCTCCGCGCGGTACTCGGCGCGGACGCCACGGCGTTCGCCGAAGGTGGTCGAGTAGGCCCGGGACTTGGTGAGGAAATGGCCGCGGAAGCCAAGCATGTGGCCCCAGGCCCAGAGCTTGCGGTCGGGGTAGATCGGGTCAAGGTCGTAGCAGGCCCGGATCAGTCGGCTTGCGTGCTCGGGCACGTGGGCGCGGTCCAGTTCGGTCAGTTCGTCGATACGCCGGTCCAGAGTCCCAGTCGCTTCGGCCGCCTTGGTGGCGTACTTGGCGACGTAAGCGGCGACCTTGCCCTCACTGACATCATCCGTGCCGAACGCCTTGATCGGCCGGACATCGAACGTCTTGCCCCACCGCAGGACACGGGTCGGCTGGTCGCCTGTGGCAGGCACGGTCACCGAGACGTACGGGTGCTTGCGGACCGCGTGGATCGCGTCGGTGAGCAGATCGAGGGTGGCCCAGGAAGGTGGTTCGGTATCGGGTCCGTCAGGGCCGTCGATGCGGATCACGGCGTGAAAGTGGATGGCGCCGCGGTCCTGGAATTCGGCGACCTTCGCGAAGGTCAGGCGTGCGGTCTCGCGGAATGCGGTCTGGGTGATGCCTGCGCGGGTGGCGAGCTCGCGGCGGAGCCGGTTGATGAAGCGGTGCCACAGCTCGCCTGCGTGGTTGTTGAACAGCACGGCGCCGGCGTAGTCATAGGTCTCGGGGTCGAGCGGCGTGCCGAGGGCGGGATCGTCCTTCGCGTGGTGGATCCCGCAGCGGCAGCATGCCCCGGTGTCGGGGATGTTGTGCACGCGTCCGAACGAGGGCGCGGTCAGGGTCAGGAAGACCCGGGGGCGCTCTCGGATCTCCTCGCGGATGCCGATGGCGTCGTCTCCGGCGAGTCCGGCGCGGATGATTCGGTAGGCGTCTCCGGCATACAGATAAGCGCACGGCTCACAGCGGGAAGCGCGGCGATTCCCGCAGGCGACCCGAAGCCGGCCTCCGGGCTGTTCCCCGGTGTCGGTGTGGTGCAGCACCTGGCCCGTGGCTTTGTCCTTGACCACCGACCAGCCCGTCAGGTGAATCGGGTTCGAGCAGCCACCGGTACGCCGGATCTGCTCGCGCCACTGCTCGAAGTCCGGGGCGGAAGCCACCCGCAGCACGTCCGCGAGAACCATCGGATCAAGGGTGTTCGTGTCAGGCATGGGCGATCACCTCCCGGACGGAGGCAATGAGTTGGGGTGTGGGGGTCCACAGTCCGCGTGCGCCGGCCCAGGGCAGGGGGTGGGCGAGGGTGCGCAGGTCGGTGAACTTCCAGTGCCACTGTCCGGGGGCAGACCACAAGGTGCAGTAGCCGTCGCTCGCGTGGCAGTCGACGAGCCGGCCCACGGCGAGGATCGCGCCTCGAGGCTGAGGGCGCTTCAGGAACGGCCGGGCGAGCGGCACACCGTATGCCTCACGGTCGGTGGTCAGGCCGGCGTGAATGAGGACCCAGCCCCGGTAGTCGGTGGCCCAACGGCGGTTCTCTATGCGCTTGGTGCCATACGCCATGGCGGACGCCCAGGGCTGCCACAGGGTGAGCGCGCGGATCTCGGGGCGCGCGGTCATCGGGCACCGCCTTTGCACTTCTTGCGTGGCTGATCGGAGTGAAAGCGCGTGGTGCCGAGGTCCCGTTCTTCGTGCAGGTGGCGCGGGGCGTTGAGGTTGTGGTCGTTCCAGTCCTCTGCGCAGATCTTGTGGACTGGTTCGCCGGAGTGGGCGCGTAACGGGGTGGGCTTGCCGCATTGGGTGCAGGCGCAGTCTTCGGTGTGGTCGTAGTGCTGGCCGGAGTTCCAGTTCAGGAGCCCCATAGCTGTCACCGCCCCACGCTGATCAGCGCATCGGGCTTCCTGGCGGTCTGGGCCTGAGTGCCAATGCCGTCGCAGCCCTTGCAGTGCGCGGTGATGGTGCGCAGGTGGCCGTGCCGATCACGTCCACCGAGGGTCACGGCGACGGAAGCGAAGCCGTCGCAGTCCTTGCAGATCTGGGCAGGGGTGTTCTGGCGGTCGGGCATGATGGTTCTTCCTTCCGGTTTGAGTGATCGGGTAGGGGCCGTGCCGTCCGGGCGGCGGATACTTGGCGGTTGAGGCCGTCCCGGGGGCAGGTCAGCGTTTCTTCAGTGGCGGTCGATTGCCGCCGGACTTCGGGGCTTTGATCGCGAACGAGATGAGCCCACCGCCGCCGATCAGGACAGGGATCGCAGCCTTGAGCGCAACGGCTGTGGTCGCAGCCACCTGGAGCAGGGACAGCACGGCCGCGGTGGTGATGTAGACCAGAGCGCAGACGCCGACCGTGCCTGCCAGGATCAGCAGCACCGGGCCGGTCCATGAGCGGGGCGCGGTGTGGACGATGACCACGGTGCGGGGGTCGGTGCCGGGCGGGATCAAGTCGGCCGGGATGTGGCCGGCGCGCAGTTGTGCATCGGGGCGGATCACGGCGGTTCTCCCTTCTGGGCAAGGTCACTTGGGCGGTTCGTTGACGACGTTGGTGCCGGTCTCGGTGCCGGAGTCGATCGCGGGGGCGAGGAAGGTGTCGGCGAGGAGGTAGCCGCCGAGCAGGAGCACCGCGACCAGCCACAGTGGTGGGCGGAAGAGCTTGACGCCGAGCCAACCGACGATCAGGAGGAAGAGCCACAGCGGGACGGACACGGCCGGTTCCTTTCAGGCGAGTTGGGTGGTGATGGCGGCGGCCATCGGGGCGGGGACCCGAAGGCGGGCGCTGAGGGTGTCGGCGTCGATCTCGTCGCCGGTCGTGGCACGGTGAGCGTCGGCGATCTTTCGGGCCTGCGTGAGCAGTGCGTCCGGCACGGCGACCGCGGGCGGCAACTCCTGCACAGCGGCGGGCTCTTCGCGCTGGGAATCTGTGTCCACAGGGTGTGGATCACGAGGCTCGTGACGCTCGATCTCCACCGCCGGTACCGCCTTCGGCTGCTCTTCGGTGCCGGGGGCATGAGCCAGGAGGGTGCCGCCGAGGAAGGCGAGGGCGGGCCAGCCGGCGACCAGGACCCGCAGCCAGGCCGGGGGCTGCTCGAGGTCGAGGAATCCGGCGGTGGCGACGTTCGCACCGAGCGAGGCGACCAGGGCCACGAGGAACCAGGACCAGGCCAGACGCGGCGTGTGTCCGGTGCGGAGCCGGCGCCACGCGGCGACGAGCAGCAGGTCGACGGAGATGGGGTAGGCCCAGGCCTTCCAGCCGTCCTGGCCGGCAGCGTGGGCGATGTCGTGCAGGTGGGCGAAGGACAGGGCCCCGGCGATCACGGCCTGTACGAGTACGAAGTCGAGTCGGAACGGCGAGCGCTTCACGGGTCCTCCTTCCAAGGGGTTGGGCCGTCGCGGGGCGGGACTCGAAGGCCGGCCGCCCGGCGACAGCGAGCTATTCGGTGGGGGCGTGGCCGGTGCCGAAGCAGCTCAGACACATGCCGGTCTGTTCGCCGACGGGTCGGTGTTTGCGGCCGACGCGGACAGTCCGGGAGACCTCTCCGGTGCCCTTGCAGGGCTTGCACTTCGCAGGAGCCGGCGGGTCGGTGCGGGGCTTCTTGGAGGCCACGGTCACTGCTCCGATCCGGACTCGGGCGGCAGGCCGAGATACGGCCGGGCGCTGTCGAGCGGCAGCGACATGGCGAGCGCTCCACCGACCACATCGGCGAACTCTTCGTCGTGGCCGGGCTGTTCGGCGTACGCCACGAGGAAGCCGAGCATCAGCACCGTGCGGTTCAAGTCGCCGCAGTGATCACACATCACGCTCACCGGTCCCAGGCACGCAGTCGGTGATCGATCTCGGCTGCCCGCGACGAGGCTTCCAGGCGAGTCAGCAACTCGTCGTGGCGCGTCAGCTCAGCCGTCCCGTACGGCTTGGCAGCACGGCGCCTCAACGCTCCTCGGACCCGGGCGACGATCGTGATCAGCGAGTGGAGCATGGCGTTCCTCGGGTTTCGGGCATGGCGGGGGTAGGGAGTTGGCGCGAAGGCGGTCACGCCGACCGTGCGATGCAGGAAGGTGTTACGAGGCGGGAGCCGGCGCCGGTGCCTCGAAGGCGACGGGGCGGAACGGCTCCAGGACCGGAAGGCTCGGGGTGAGGTGTGCGTACTTGCGGCACTCGGCCGCCGCTTCACCGAGCGTGGTCATCGGAGTGCGGATACGGGTCCAGCCGCCTGAGGTGTCCCCTGCGATCGCGGTCCCTCGTCGCTCCGGAGCAATGGCGGTGGCAGCGGGTACGGCCAGGTCGCTGATGTCCCCGAGACCCATTTCGGCGGTCTGCTTGTCGTTGCAGCGGTGCACCACACGCCCGGTGAGCTGAGCCCGCAGCGCGGTAGCGCCCTTGCCGAGATCCGTACCGAAGCGCTGCCCGGCGATCTCCAGATAGATCCCCACCGCACGGGAGAGCTGCGCAAGCCGCAGAAGCTGAGTGACGATCCGATCCCTGCGCGGTGCGTCGACCTTCGAGGCGATCAGGAACAGTTCGGCGACCTCATCGATCAAGACGACGATCGGGATCGGGCGGAGCTTGGCGGGCAGGCCCCAGATGTCGGACGTGATGTCCTCAAGCAGGGTGCCGGGCGAGATCCCCTGGTGCAGGCAGAGCAGGTCGTAACGATCCTCCATCTCCTGGACCAGCGCATCCAGCAGACCCTCAGCCTGGTCGGGATTGGTGGCCAGAGCGGACAACCGAGGGCCGAACGGGCCCTGTTCGACACCGCGCTTGCAGTCGATCCCGACCAGGGCTGCCTCCAGCGGGGCGAGTGACTTGATCAGGCAGCGCTGGTACATGGATTTGCCGGAGTCGGACGCGCCCATGGTCAACGCGTGCGGGACCTCTCGGTAGTTACGGACGAAGGGCTGCCCGTCCTCACGCAAGGCGACGATCGCGGAGAGCGGTCCGGGCACCAGCCGGCGCGGCATTCGTACGGTGCCGAGGACGTCCATCCCGGTCATCCGCAGGTCGACGATGCCGGGCTTGACCTCGCTCACGTGGGCGGAGTGCATGGCCCAGGCGTGACGCAGCCGTTCGGCGGAGTTGACCACGTGCTCGGGGGCCAGGCCCGCCGGGAGCCGCAACCTCAGACGCAGCCCGGTCGTGGTTGGCCGTATCGCGCGGATCCTCGGGATCCCGGGGCGAGCGGTCTCCTTGCCCACCGCCTTCTTCGCGAAGACCTTCCACCACGGCGGAGACACGGTCAGCTCGCATGCTTCCATGGTCTGCCGGTACGCCGAGCACACCCGGTACAGGGCGGCGGGAAGGCCAAACAGAGACCAGTACACAGCCGGGAACTTGACCCTAGTCACCAGCGCCAGCACCGTCAGCGCGAAGGCGAAGAGCACGAGCTCGGTCAGCGGCATGGCGATCACGCCTTGCCGTTGGAGCCGGCGAGGGTCAGGTCCTTCGCGGTGACCGCGATCGCGCGGTAGCTGATGCCGTGCCCGAAGTCGTTCTCCCACGGGCGGGCGACCAGGCCAGGGAACTCCACCGGCATACCCGGCACCAGGTCCGACTGGATACCGTCCTCGGCGACCACCACGGTCAGCGCGTCCGGACGGCCATCCACGATCACAGCCACGTTCACGTTGAACAGAGTCTTGCCCGACTGCCGGTCCGTCGCGACCTCGCCGGTCTCCCGGTTCTTGACCTTCTCTTCCGGGACCTGGATCAGCATCACGGTCATCGCGTTCGTGTCCACAGGAATCTGACGCATCGTCTTGTCTCCTGATCTAGCGGGTAGTTGGGCCGCAGTTGCGGCAGCTAGATCAGAGAACCGCGAGATGTAGTGGACGCATCACGGCCTGTATGGACGCTTAGGGACGTCTGCGCTACGGTCAAAACGTCCCCGGGTGTCCTAGGAGGACCCGCGATGGCCAACGACCGCTTACGCGCCGCGATTTCAGCGAAGGGCGAGACGATCCAGTCGCTCGCCGAGCACGTTCAGGTGGATCCGAAGACCGTAGAACGATGGATCACCACGGACCGAACACCGCATCGAGGCCACCGATGGAAGGCCGCGGGGTTCTTGGATGCCGATGAGGTCTATCTCTGGCCCTCCGTCGAGAAGCAGGCAGAGACCGCCAGCGCGTCCGAGCTCATCACGTACTACCCCCACAGGGGCGCCGTTCCCACCGCCCTGTGGTCCACGCTCATCGACCGCGCCACGACCAACATCGAAATCCTGGTGTACGCCGGGCTGTTCCTCTTCGACAGCCACCCGGACTTCGCCGACCAGCTGGCCGAGAAGGCCAAGAGCGGCGCGGAGGTCCGGCTCCTGATCGGTGACCCCGACTCGGAGATGGTGCGCCAGCGAGGCGAAGAGGAAGGCATCGGGAGCGATCTGGCCGCACGCGCCCGCATCACACGCCGCTACCTTGAGCCGGCGCTCGGGATGCCCGGAGTCGAACTACGGCTGCACGACACAATCCTCTACAACTCGATCTACCGCTTCGACGAAGACGTGCTGGTCAACCCGCACGTGCTCGGAGCGCCCGCCGGGCAGAACCCGGTCCTGCATTTCCGGTACATCCCCGGGGCCCGGACGTTCCGCCACTACATGAAGAGCTTCGACTACGCATGGGAGCGCGCACGAACCGCGTAGCCGCAGAAGCCGACGACCGTGCGAGGCTTGAGTCATGGCCCGCATCGACTACTTCAACGATCCGAACGCTCCGAAAGCGAACAGCATCGTCCCGTCCGTAACGGCGGTCGCGCTCAACGAGGCCGGCGAGGTCCTGCTCATCCACAAGACCGACAACGACCTTTGGGCGCTGCCGGGCGGTGGCGTTGATGTCGGTGAATCCGTCGCTGACGCGGCGGTTCGAGAGACCAAGGAAGAGACCGGATTCGACGTCGAGGTGACGGGACTGATCGGGCTCTACACAAACCCCGCGCACGTCATGGCGTATGACGATGGCGAGGTGCGCCAGCAGTTCTCGATCTGCTTCACGGCCCGCATCGTCGGGGGTGAACTTCGGACGAGCCGCGAGAGCAAGGAAGTCGCGTTCGTGCCGCCGAGCAAGCTGGACGAGCTGAACATCCACCCGTCGATGCGCATGCGCATCGAGCACGGCTTGGCCAACAGGCCCCAGCCCTACATTGGTTGAGGGGCCTGCTCGCCGTGCGCCCTCTAGACCTCTGCCCCGCGGCTTAGGCGATCCTGGGTCCGTTCGACGGCGGCACCGAGATAGGGACGTGCCTTGGTGATAGAGGCGTTCACGTCGCTGCGGATGTCGTAGCGGTCGAGGATCTCATCGATGCGCTCGTCGAAAACGAACCGCTGGCCGGCGGGGCCCGTCGTCATGTCGGCATAGATCAGAGCATCCAGGAGCGGCGAATCCTCGCGCTCGTACACCGCAAGTTCGGCGGCGAGACCGCGCTGCTCCGCTTCGTAGACCGCGCCGGAATGGTGAGCAACGAGGCGCACCAGTCGATCAGGAGCGCCGAGAGACGCCAGGTAGCGGGCCCCATCGAGCGGATGGAATCCGGTCTCCCGCACTTCGGGCGCGTATCCGATGTCATGCAGCCAAGCCGCAGCCACGAGGAGATCCCGCTCTTCGGCAGGCACAGCCGGACCCGCTTCCTCCGCCCTTGCCGCTACGGCCTGGGTGTGCAACCAGCGATTCCCGAGGGGAGGCAGCAAGGCCCCGGCCAACTCGGCGGCTCCTTGCGGCGTATCGAGTGCAGATGGCATGGAAAGCACCGTAGTCGAGCAGCGCAGGTCGCCGACAGCCCGGGGCCAGCCGCTCCGGATCATGGCTTTCTAGGCGAGCGACCAGGTGCACCGCTCAATGCGGTGTGGAGTGGGGCCGTCAGCGCACTCTGAGCAGAGTTGAACATGTTCAACTTTCGTGGCAGCGTGAGCGCCAGACGATCTGGTGAGCGAAGCCACCAGGCTTTGACGTGCGCAAGGGGGAGTCATGCGTGACGAACGAGGGCGAGTCGCTGCGGGGATGCGTGGAGTGGTCTTGGCGGTCGCGGTGTTGACGCTGGCCACGGGGTGCATATGGCAGCAACAGACACTGTCTCGGGCCGACATCGTAGGCACCTGGACCGAGGGCGATACCGGGACCGGGACCCTGCACTTCAAGGACGATGGCACCGTCGTCGTCACCAACCTTGCTGTGTTCAGTAACGAAACCGACAACGTCGTCAAGGTGTCGGAGTGCAGCGGCACCGGCACGTGGTGGCTGTATCCCGACGACAAGGAAGCGCAGAAGTTGGGGACCAGCGTCTGCGACGGCAGCCCGTGGGAATTCGGCGGCTCGAAGGCGCATCCGAAAATGCGGGCCCTCGTGGGAGATCCTTCATACGGGAAATACCAAACCCTCAGCCGCGAGTAGCGGAAGCCGCCCGGCGCATCCAGCCCGTCGGGCAACCGCCTGTACTGCACCAGGAGGCACCGAGAGGTAGCGATCTTGGCGCGTGAGGCGACGCGGACAAAGTTTCCCTACATCATCAAGAGCTCGCTTCGCTCGCCGACCGGGGGTCTGTGGACTTCCCTCGGGGGCCGTGATCGACCCCGCCTAAAGGATCACGTCCATGGCGACGCGTGCGCGTCGGCATCGCCCCGCCGCCGCGATCCGGCCTGGGAGAGGGAAGAAGAGCGCCGGTTGATCTCGCAGTGCAGAGTGCAGGCAGAACCCCAGAAACCCCAAGTACCACCAGGACAACGAAGTTGGTCCAAGTCCAGAAGGATCAATCACAGGGATTGAGGGCCGCGCACAGCGCGGCGGCGCCGGGCGGGCGCCGACGCGCGCCCTCCACCATGTCTACGCCAGTGGGGGCGCGCGTCGGCGACCACCCGCGCCCGCAAGGGGCGAGAAACACATGGTCAAAGGGGGCATGGGGGCGCCATACGTGCAGGTCAAAGACGCGTTGTGCTTCGACTAAGGCCGGATCGCGGCGGCGGTGCGCTGTCGACGGACCCGCTTCCATGGTCGTTGCCCATCGGCGGGGGCGGCCGGATCTGCGGCTTTACCCACCTCCCAGGTCCGGGACCCGCGTCGAGCAAGACCAGGGGGCCACTCGTGCTACCTAGGGGCAGGCTCACAAACCTGCCCGAGTGGCCAACCAGCGTACGGCCCCCTGATCATGCCCGACCCCAAACCAGGCAGGACACCGGCCAAAGCCGCAGATCCGGCCTAATGCTGCCGTGTAGGTTTCGGGTTGACCCAAATCCAATACGTGACGGTTCCGTCCTGGTTCCGATCCGTAGTCTCGGCTTCCACTCGCGGGTCGTCCAAGCCGATCAACCTAATGCCGTCATACGTGTTGATCTGCATCCTCAGATCTTCTCTATCGAGAAACGGCTCTAGATCGATTTCTGTCGCAGTAGGTCTATACGGCGTCCAATTAAAGGCGCGTAGATTGGGGCTCAAGAAATCAGCCGCTCGACGAAAATCTAGATTGTCTCCCCGAATTCCCAGAGTCCGGAGAGTGGGCAACGTAGAAACCACATGCGCGTGGTGGTCGCCAGGGTTCCACACATTCAAGGCCACAAGATCCGGCAGCTCTTTGATGCTCGCAAAGTTGACGTCATGATCTGTTTCGATCGTGAGCGATGCGAGCTTGGGTGTCGCGGATGGGAGCCATCCAAAATCGAAACGCGGAACACCGACTAGGTATAGATCCACCAGTTCTGGGAGCGATGGAAAATTGGTCAAGTTCCCAGAATTTCCCAGAATCGCCAGGAGGCGCTTAAGTGACGTTAGGCCACCCAGTGAGGTGAAATCGCCCTCAGCGTGCCCTAAATTGAGAATCACCGACTCAAGGGCAGGGCATTTCAGGAGATCCTCATAATCAAACTTGTGAACTGAACGTCTTAGAATGAGCTCACGGAGCTGGCGTGATTCTGGCAACCAATCCAAGTTTTCAGTTGGACAGAATACATCAAGCGACCGGAGTGAGGGCAGGTACCTCAGGGAGTTCAACATCTCTGGAAGCGCGATGCTTAGCTTGGTCCAGGACTCAGGTGCCTGAGCCAGAATCTTTTTTGCGTACTCATCCGTCTCGAAGTACTGCCAGGCTCTCTCCAGTTCACGTCTGACAGTCACTCGCTCATCACGTGCATAACGTGCAATCAGTGACAGCGCCGCGTCGCCGCCGACCGTTGCGGCCATGCGGATTGTTGCCGCAGCCTCCCCGGCGGGCAACCTTCTTTCTGGAATCAGCGGAATCACCATCTCGCCGGCCGATGCCAGGTCTTTTGCGTCAGACATGCGGCGAGGTGGGATCAAACGAGCAGTGGAGTCTTTGACCTTTTCATAGACTTCTGGGTCGCATTCGCCAGCAGTTTCAAGGCAAGCAGCAGCCAGCAAGTGGAGTCGGCTCCGGTGCTCCGGTTCCCGGTCACCCCTGTCAAGCAGACGATTCAGAATCATCGAGCGTTCACGGGGGCGTGCGTGCCCCACTGCCATCACTACGACCTCGTGCCATTGGTCGAGGTGAGCGTTCAGCAGGAGGTTTTCAAGGTCATCAATCTCCACGATGCGTGCGGCTGCCAGGAACTCTTGAAAGGTCCTGTGAACAAAGTCGATCCTGCCTTCGACTGGGCGTCGTAGGCAGCCACTCCTCACAAGCAGATAGTCGAATATGTCATACTCACCCGAGGTCACCGATGGCATGGTCTGTAGCGAGAATCCAACCTGCCGTACAGCCTGTTCCTCTGCAGCATCACTCAGCCCATTGCGGATAAGCCAGTGTGCGAAACTGCCAAGAATGGACTTCTTTTGCGAATCTGTTAGATTCGACGGCTCGGGGTAGTTTATTTTGCGCTCGCGATCTCTTCTCAGCAGCAGCATATCGAGTGCGGCGCGATATAGCTCCATCCTGTCTTTCGGGAGTTGTGAGTGTCGATCGCGATTCAACGTACACAGGAGCGCGCATAGCAGGGGGTTAGAG
This sequence comes from Streptomyces mesophilus, assembly GCF_040300965.1. Classification (GTDB taxonomy): domain Bacteria; phylum Actinomycetota; class Actinomycetes; order Streptomycetales; family Streptomycetaceae; genus Streptomyces; species Streptomyces mesophilus_A. The sequence continues at coordinate 26,812 of NZ_JBEPEW010000019.1, forward strand.
GCAAGACGCCTCAACTGGCGTTCCTCCCTCACGGAGGCTACAAGATCTCTTTGCCCCTGATTCAGCGTATCGATTTCCTTTTGATCAGCCTCGATCTCGCGAGCCGCGTCGTGCCAATGTCTGATGAAGCTCTCTACGTCTTTTTGGCTCATCGGGAGCATATCGAGAGCTACGAACCCGTCTTGCGCAAGCCAATCAGTTTCAGCGGCCGCTGGCCGAGATGTAACCACATAATGTGCAGCAGGGTAGGTTCTCAGTAGTTCTCTGAGCCAATTTCTTGCTGAATCGCGCTGCTCTGATGGGAGTTCGTCAACTCCGTCAATCAATACAAGTCCTCGACCTGCACGGAGCACCCGATGCACCCACTTTTCTGGCATCTCTTCTGCCAAGTGCGTGCCTACTTCAGGGAAGAACCTACTCGGGCTGGGGAGTTCACCATTGGCGAATCTTCGCAATGGGAGAATGAAGGGAACTAACGTGTTCCACTCGTTGAGCTCGCCAGCGAGGCTTCGTCGCGCGGAATTGACTGAAAGCCACCGCAGAAGGGTAGTTTTGCCGGATCCGGCATCGCCGCGCAACAGAATTCTTTTGTACGAAGAGATGGCTGTCTCCGCGCGCATTCCTAAGGCGCCACCACTTCGAGGTCTTGCCGACTCTGACTCAACCCCAGGGGTGATCGCTGCGCCAAAAAGACCGTCTTCAATCTGGGTGACTTGGGAAGCAGGGGCCACGCTCAGAGTGATGTAAGCGGAAGTGAGATTATAGGACCGTCTCGACCTTTCGGCGAGATCTAGTCCGAATATTTCCATGCGATCGAGTGCGTCGATGATGAGAGCAGTGTAGTTCTGCTCGAAATCGAGATCCTGGGTCCGTAAGTCGGCGCCCATCTTTTCGTGCACTCTCTCAAGTGTTGTTGTTACAGATCGCAGGCGTTGAAGCTGCTCCACATCCGCTCGTGCGCAAAAAGTTGGCCACGATGTGATGAATTGAACCACGTGCAGTGAGGTGTGGTGTATCAATACTTCAAAATACACATCGGCATCTTCTGACAGGCGCGCGTTTCTGCGTAATCTGGATGCCTGCCCCATAACCTCACGCGCGTATGCTTCCGCGTCTAGATCAACGTCCCAGATGTCCACTCTGGAAGCTGCAAAGCTGTCTCCGACGAGAAGCATTACTGCAGAGGTTTCATTTTCGGAGATTCCGGGGAACTCGCGGTCGACGTAATTCTGCAACTTCTTGGCAACGTGATTTGCTAGGTGCTCGACATCTCTCTGCTCGACAGTCGTCGGTTTAGAGAAGCGCAAGCGACGCCGAGGCGTTCTGGCGAGACCCGCTCCGGGGGTTGGCATCGTGGCTCGTACTGCCGCGCTCGTCGCCGCCCCCAGCACCGCACCTGCGACTTTCGCAGCCACCAGCTCCAGCATCCGACTCCCCTCCTTGGCAAGAGCACTGAACTTAGTGCAAACCAGATGGCAGCGTGTCTGGTTGGCTGAAGTGAGCGCCGCAGCCAGCGGCTATCCGGCCGGTTGGCAACGGACAGCCGCTCAGTGCGGGCTGATGCCGGAGCTAGTGCAGGCCAGGTGCCCAGCCCGGTGTGGCCACTGATTCGTGGTCAAAGGACCAGGTCAGGCTGACTTTCTACTGGTCGGCAGGTTCAGCGGCTCGTGATTGTGCCAGATGAGGTGTCGGTCTCCACGACGCAGCTCTGCATCGCCCCACTCAAGGCGCATAACCCCGGCGTTCATGGCACATGCGTACGCCAGGAGAACTAGGCCGGCGTCCGAGGCTAGTTGACCTAGGTCCTTGTGGAACTCTTGCTCCTGAAACTTCTCGAGCCCGAGATCCAATTCTGCCTGCATCGGCTCGGGCCCGTGGCGTCGTATGAGGTCAGCTCGGAGGCCGACCGCGCGGCGAAGGCGAGCCACCGTTACTGGCACATCCCGCTTTGCGTAACGGATCGGGTAGAGCACCTGGCCGGCGACGACCATTACCGTTCGCGCCTGCAGCCGTACAGCCTCAACCCCAGGAATGTCTGCGAGTCCCGCTGCCAACTCCTCGTACTGCGAGGCGTGCAGCCCATGCCCGTAAGCTTCCAGGGTCTGTGTACCCACGCCCCGGTGGCCGTCTCGCGCGCGCTCATGGGCCCTGCCAATGCACTCTGGGATTCGCCTAGCCAGTGGCACGGCCAGCTCGCCGAAGACGCTCCATGACCATGGTGTGCTGGCGCTCAGGTCCCCCATATCGTTCCCCCTCGTACTCGCGGCACTGTCAGAGGCAACTGCCAGAGTTCGACGGTGACGTGCAGTCAGGTTCCCCGCAAGGGCGCACAGCCAGCGCAACCTGAGAGGACCTGCGACCGGGCCGAGTTACGTCACCAAGCTCGATTCCTTCGACCACGCCGCAGCATCACTTCAAGGCTGGTCGACGCCATATTCGAGGCTGCTGGTGTCTGGACTATCTGTGGACAGAGCCAGAGGAAAATGGCCTGATCAAGCTGCTGACCAGCACGTTATCCGTGAGGCGAAAGGGCCTCCGGAGCCGTGTGCGCAGGTTCGAATCCTGCCGGGGGCACCTCGCAGAAGGTGCCTAAAGACCCCGTCACCAGCGGAAACGCTGAGGCCGGGGTCTTCGCGTATGCGCAGGCAGATGCGGCCCTGAGCAGCACTATGTCGGTCGCTGCGGCGCATTTGCGGGATGGATCTTGGGACGTTTCCGCGGGTCCGCCCTGGAAACGGCGAAGGCCCCAGACGAATCCGAGGGCCCCGCCGCATGCCTCAGGCTCGGATCTCCCGCACCAAGGCACCGGCGTCGTCATAGAGCTCCAAAACGAACTCGCGGCTGAGGCAGCGGAGCACGCCTGCAAGATCGTCGAGGTGCTGCGGGTCGATGACGCCATTCAGCAAGACCTCTCGCCCTTCCACGGGATCAAGCTCGATCTGAGCCCAGCCGTTCTCCACCTCGTATCCGGACCAAGACGACGAACGCGATGACCAGCCGGCTCGGACGAAGGCAGCAGCCACGGCACCGCTGTCTCGGCAGTTCTGCACCACCCCGGAGATGTTGTTGCTGACGTCGATCCAGCGCGGATCCAGACGCTGGCCGTCATCGGATATGTCCACGGGCGGAGTATCCGACATCCGTCGAGCTGGGCGCCCCTAACGGGGGTGCGTTGGGCTGGGGAGCCGGGCAGCATGGCGAGGTGGCTGATCTGCTGTGGGATGACGTGAAGTGCTTCTTCGACCCGGACTTGATGGGGTCGCTGCCGGACGTGCGTGTCCCAGATGCCTCGGCGGAGGACTGGCAGGCGGTCCTCGACCTTGTCGCGGAGAGAGGCTGGAAGTGCCAGTACTCCGAAGGGGAGACGGTACTTCCGGTGCCCCGGGCGGAGGTCGCGCTGTCCCGCCCGGCAGATGCCGAATGCCCGAGCCTGCGGGTCTGGCCGACTGCCGACGTGCTGACGATCTTCCGTTTCCATGCCGACGATGAAGTCGACTTCGACGTCGACCTGCGGGAGTTGCAAAGCCAGGAGCGACTTGACGTGTTCTGCGGCTTCCTTCGGGAGATCGGGCGGCGGCTGGGCAAACCGGTGCTGATGGATCGGGAGGGCGACTCTGGCCATCCGATCCTCGGCTTCGATGTGGAGGCTGATCGAGTCGTCCTCCTCGCCGAGCCGCTGGCCAGGTGACTGAAGCCGACGGTGGCAGTTCGTAGAGGGCTCCACGACGGGGGACCGAAGCCCAGGTCCTTACTCGTATTCTCGGAGCAGATCCTCAATGCGCCGATTGGCGACTCCCTGTCGACCGCCCAAGCACTTGGCATACCGCTCAGCAGTACCTCGACACTGTCGCCCGCACGCGCGGCAACCCCGGTCGCGTCGACCCCCGCGTTGAGCCAGGTCGACAGAGCGGAGTGCTGTAGGTCGTACGGGCGCGCGGCCAGCGGGGAGGCCACGGCGGCCGGTGGGAGGGCCAGCAGGCGAGCTTCCCGCCAGACGCGGTAGTACGTCGAGGAGCCGACGATGCCGCCGCGTTCGTTGGTGAAGGGCCGTCCGTCCGGCGCGGTGCCGAACACCTGCAGGTGCTCATGAAGGGGCGCGACGAGAAGGGCAGGCAGCTACCACTTGACCTGATGGAATTCCATCGTGCCGAAGGTCAGGATGTCCATCGCGTAGCTCCACAACGCGTACCGCTGCTGATCGGTACGGCGATAGGTCTTGCCGAAACCGTTGTCGAGTATCTCGGCCCAGCCGTCGCCCTGTCCGTAGTGTGCGAACAGCCGGTCATTGCGCCGCGATGCGTCCTCTCCGGACTCCGCCGGGGTCTGGTAGATCACCTCATGCAGCCGGCCGTGCCAGAGAGTGAGGAGCAACCGACCGCCGTCGACCACATATGTGTTCACGACCGCGTCGGGAGCGTTCTCGTGAGGGCCCGACGACTCAAGTTCGCCGCGAATCCGCACTTCGTCAGCGGCGCACAGCAACTTCAGCAACGGAAGGTCATCGGTGAGGCAGCCCATGACGCGCCACCCTATGCGTCAAGCATCAAGCGAAGTAGGACACAGCCCAAGATCAGTGACGCGGACAAAATTTCCCTACGCCCATCAAGAGGCTCGCTCCGCTCGCCGGCCGCCGGTATCAGCGTAGGTGCCGATACCTTCCGCCGACAGATGCACGCCCGCCAGGACGCGTGTACGCCGACACCGCGCCGACGCCCCGGTCCGGCCTTCGGTCTCGCCGAGCAGAGTGCAGGCAGGACCCCAGAAACCCCAAGTACCACCAGGACTATGGATCCTGAGTTGACCGCTGAGAAGGTCGTGGATCGGGCGTTGGCCTACGAGCCGTTCGCGCTCTAGTTCGGCGCGGGGTCATTTTCCTCCTGCCCCCGCACCCGAGCCGCATAAGCCCGGGACTTGTTGCGGTTGCCGCATACCTTCATGGAGCACCAGCGGCGGCTGCGGTTCTTGGAGATGTCCCAGAAGACCCAGGCGCAGGTGTGTTCCGCGCAGCGTTTGAGGCGGGAGGCGTCGCCTGTTGTTGTCAACTGGTTCCAGGCGATGGCCAGTTGGGCCAAGGGGCGGCGGTCCGGCGGCAGGTCGGGGGTGGCGAGCAGGGAGCCGCTCGACGTGACCAGGACAGGGTGGTCGGCCAGGACTTGGTCGGCGGCCGCCAGGTGATCGGGGTTCGGGGTGTCGCCGACGTGGGCGCCCAGTTGTTCGCGGATCCCGGCGCGCAGAGACAGGTAGGACGCGTGGGTCGCGGCCGGTACGGCGGTCCTTGAGTCGCGCAGGCCGCGGCTGTGCAGCCAGGCGGCGAGGCCGGCCGGGGTGGCGATCTCGTCGCTCTCCTCCTCCACGTCGACCGTGTTGGCGAAGGCCTCCACGAGTGCGGCCGCGGTCGGCTGTTCGAGCATCGGCTCCACCCTTCGACGTTCCGTCGCGCTTCAGCCATCTTACCGGCTATCCGTTTTGCCGGTTGCAAGGCCGCGGGTTTCCATGTCAGGCTCATCTCACCGGTAAACGCGATAGGTGGTTAGTCAGTCGGAGCAATGGCTGAGCAATGGCTGAGTGATGACTGAGTGATGACTGAGCGATGGTTAGGGGTGGGTGGGGATGGCGGCCGAGGTGCTCGTGCAACAGCCCGGGGCCGGGCAGCAGCGGCCCGTACAACCGCAGCCCGTACAACCGCAGCCCGTGCAACCGCAGCCCGTACAACCGCAGATGGCCGGTCCCGGACCCCAGCAGTCGAACCGGCGCAACATCGCCGTCCTCGTCGGCTTCACCGCCGCCACCAATCTCGCCGACGGCGTCATGAAGATGGCCCTGCCGCTGCTCGCCGCCCAACTCACCTCGTCACCCGCGCAGGTCACGGCCGTCTCGCTGACGCTCACCGCGCCCTGGCTGCTGATCGCTCTGCATGTCGGCGTGCTCGTCGACCGGTTCGACCGACGGCGGCTGCTCTGGGGCGCGAACGGCCTGCGGCTCGCCGCGATGGGCTGGCTCACGGTCGGCGCCGCCGGCGGCAGCCTGCCCCTGGCCGCGCTGTTCGCCGCCGGTGCGGTCCTCGGTGTGGCCGATGTGATCGCCGGTACGGCCGGGTCCGCCATCGTTCCGGCGGCCGTCGGGCCCGACGGGCGTGAGCGGGCCAACGCGTGGGTGTCCGGCGCCGAGACGGTGTGCCAGGAGTTCGCGGGCCCGTTCGTCGGCGGTCTGCTCTTCGCCGCCGGCACCGGGCTGGCCCTCGGGGTGACCTGGATCGCGTACGCCGCGGCCGCCCTCGTCCTGCTGCTGCTCGCCGGACGCTTCCGGGCCGAGCGCGACACCAGCACGCCGGTCTCCGTCAACGCGCAGATCGCGGAGGGCGTGCGCTACCTGTGGCGCCACCGCCTGATGCGTACGCTCGCGCTGATCCTGACCGTTCTCTGCGGCGTCTGGGGCGGCTGGCTCGCAGTGATCCCGTTGTACGCGAAGCAGGAGATGGGCCTGACACCGAGCCAGTACGGGATCGTCCTGAGCGCACTCGGAGTCGGCGGACTCGTCGGCGCGCTCACCGTGACCACCGTCAACCGGCTCCTCGGGATGCGCTGGGCGATGTTCGCCGATCTCGTCGGCACCGCGGCGATGGCGGCGCTGCCGGCGCTGACCACTCAGGTGTGGGCCGTGGCGGCCGGTGCGTTCCTCGGCGGCATGGGCGGCACGCTGTGGACCGTGAACTCGCGCACCATCACGCAACGTCTGGTGCCGGACGAGATGCTCGGCCGGTTCGGCGCCGCGTCCCGCCTGTTCACCTGGGGAGCGATGCCGCTGGGTGCCGCGCTCATGGGCCTGATCGGTGAACTTGCCGGTCTGCGCGCGGCGTTCGCCGTCTTCGCGCTCGCCACCGCGTTCACGATCGTGCCGTTCCTGCGCACGGTCACGCCGGACCGCCTGAAGGCGTGAGCCGCGACGCGTCCGGATTCCGTAGGTCCGGATCGGCGGGCCGGGCGACGCCTGGCCTGCTGGGCGGATAGGCGGGCGAGCGGACAGGGTCCGATGGCGAGGCGGATCCGGGATGGGGCAGGGGAGGCCTTTGCTGCTGGGGGGGGGGGGCGGGCAGCGAGCAGCGAACGCGAGCAGCGGGCAGCGGGCAGTGAACGCGAGCAGCGAGCGGGGGATGACGGATGGCGGACGACGAGCCGCCAACAACGAGCGCCACGCCGCAGCGAATGTCACCGCCACTCGCCCGCGGACTCCTGCCCCCTGCCCCCGTGCCCCGGCCCCCGGCCCGGCCATCCGGCGCCACTCTGTACCAAGCCCCCCAGCCGCAGCCCCCAGCCGAACCCCACCCCCCCCGAGCCCTGCCCCAGCCCCCACCCCCAGCCCCGCCGACACACCCCCCAACCACGCCCCCGACACAGCCCCAACCACGCACCCCCACCCCCACCCCCCGTCTCCCCATCCGAAACCGACTCGCCTACCCACCCCCCACCTCCCCTACGCTTGTCCCGTGACCCCCGCCGATCTCTCCCGCACCGTGCTGCGCGCGGTGCGCCGCGCCGTCGAGCGTGGGGAGCTGGGTGCGGGTGTGCCCGAGCGGATCGTGGTCGAGCGGCCGCGGCCCGGCGGGCGCGGGGATTACGCGACCAACGCCGCGCTGCAGCTCGCGGGGGCCGCCAAGCGCCCTCCGCGTGAGATCGCGCAGCTGCTCGCCGACGAGCTCACCCGCGAGCCCGGGATCACCCAGGTCGAGATCACCGGCCCCGGTTTCCTGAACATCACGCTCGACAGCGATCGGAGCCAGGGCCAGTCCGTCGTACGGGAGATCCTCGCGGCAGGCACCCGCTACGGTTACGCCCCCGGCCCCACCGGCCGGATCGTGCAGCTGCACTTCCGCCGCGAGCTGCGCGCCGCCGTCTGGTGCGATGCCCTGCGGCGGATCCTGCTCTCCCAAGGCGCCCTCGTCCGCAGTACGTGCGAGCAGGAGCCACCCGCCGAGTGGGCGGCCCTCGGCATCCGGATCGACGCCCACGGCACCCCGCCCGCCCCCGGCCTGGCGCTCACGCAACCCGTGCCCGCGCCCGAACCGGCACCGCGGCTCGGCCCCGACGCCACCCGCTGGGCCCTGCTCGGCGCCGCGGCCCACGACCGTCCCCGGATGACCGAGGACTTCCTGGTGCAGCACGAGGACAACCCCCTCTTCCGGGTCCGCTACGCCCACGCCCGCACCCACGCCCTCACCCGCAACGCCGCCGACCTGGGCTTCACCGCCGACCCCGGCCCCGTACAACAGGAATCGGCCCTCCAGGCCGCCCTCGCCGACCACCCCCGCGTCCTCGCCCAGGCCGCCCACCACCGCGCCCCCGACCGCCTCACCCGTCACCTGACCGCGGTCGCCGACGCGCTCCTCGACCTGCAGCCGGCCGTCCTGCCGCAAGGCGATGAGAAACCCGAGGCCGCCCACCGCGCCCGGCTCGCGCTCGCCGAAGCCGCCGGGACGGTGCTCGCCGGTGGCCTGTCCCTGCTCGGCATCGACGCCCCCGAACACCTCTGAGAGAGACACAGAAGAGATGAGCCGTTCCGCCCACCCCGCCGGGCCCCGCCACGCCGACGTGCTGCCCGAGGGCCACTACACCGCCCCGCCCGCCGACCTCAACGTCCTCGACCCCAAGGTCTGGTCCCGTACGGTCACGCGCGACGCGAACGGCGCCCTGACCGTCGGAGGCATCGAAGTGGCGCGCCTGGCCGAGGAGTTCGGCACGCCCGCGTACTTCATGGACGAGGCCGACTTCCGCGCCCGCTGCCGCGCCTGGCGCGAAGCCTTCGGCACCCAGGCCGATGTCTTCTACGCGGGCAAGGCCTTCCTCTCGCGCGCGGTCGTCAAGTGGCTGTACGAGGAGGGCCTCAACCTCGACGTCTGCTCCGGCGGCGAACTGACCATCGCCCTGAGCGCCGGGATGCCCGCCGAGCGCATCGCGTTCCACGGCAACAACAAGTCCGAGGCGGAGATCGAGCGCGCCGTCGAGGCAGGTGTCGGACGGATCGTCCTCGACTCCTTCCAGGAGATCGCCCGCGTCGCCCACATCGCCCAGCGGCTCGGCAAGCGCCAGCCCGTCCTCATCCGCGTGACGGTCGGCGTCGAGGCCCACACCCACGAGTTCATCGCGACCGCGCACGAGGACCAGAAGTTCGGCATCGCGCTCGCCGGCGGCCAGGCGGCCGAGGCCGTACGGCGCGCGCTGAAGCTCGACGGTCTCGAACTCCTCGGTATCCACAGCCACATCGGCTCGCAGATCTTCGACATGGCCGGCTTCGAGGTCTCCGCCCGCCGCGTCGTCCAGCTGCTCGGCCAGATCCGCGACGAGCACGGCGTCGAGCTCCCCGAGATCGACCTCGGCGGCGGCCTCGGTATCGCGTACACCAGCGAGGACGACCCGCGCGAGCCGCACGAGATCGCCAAGGCCCTCGCCGAGATCGTCACGCGCGAGTGCGAGACCGCGCGGCTCAGCACGCCCCGTATCTCCGTGGAGCCGGGCCGCGCCATCGTCGGCCCGACCGCGTTCACGCTCTACCGCGTCGGCACCATCAAGCACCTCGAGGGCCTGCGGACGTACGTGAGTGTGGACGGCGGCATGTCGGACAACATCCGCACCGCGCTCTACGACGCCGAGTACAGCGTCGCCCTCGTCTCGCGCACCTCCACCGCCGAGCCGATGCTCTCCCGCGTCGTCGGCAAGCACTGCGAGAGCGGCGACATCGTGGTCAAGGACGCGTTCCTGCCGGCCGACCTGGCCCCGGGCGACCTGATCGCGGTGCCCGCGACGGGCGCGTACTGCCGCTCGATGGCGAGCAACTACAACCACGCGCTGCGGCCCCCGGTCGTGGCGGTGAACGACGGCGAGGCGCGCGTGATCATCCGCCGCGAGACGGAGGAGGACCTGCTCTCCCTCGACGTCGGCTGACCGTTCCGAAGTGGGACCCCTCACGTAAGACACACGGCAGGAAAGGCCCTGCGGACGCCGGATTTCCGGCCCGCGGTGCTCATCGAAATGAAATCGACGTCTCATTATCCGGACCCGGGACGGAAACCCGGGTCCGGTGCGTGAGACTGGACCAACCGCAGAAGTTCAAGAATCGAGGTCGGATGATGCGTACGCGTCCGCTGAAGGTGGCGCTCCTTGGCTGTGGAGTCGTCGGCTCCGAAGTAGCCCGCATCATGACGACGCACGCGGACGACCTCACAGCCAGGATCGGCGCCCCCGTCGAGCTCGCGGGCGTGGCCGTGCGCCGTCCCGACCGCGTGCGCGCCGGCATCGACCCCGCGCTGGTCACCACCGACGCCACCGCCCTGGTCAAACGGGGCGACATCGACGTCGTGGTCGAGGTCATCGGCGGCATCGAGCCGGCCCGCACCCTGATCACCACCGCTTTCGAGCACGGCGCTTCGGTCGTCTCCGCGAACAAGGCGCTGCTCGCCCAGGACGGCGCCGCCCTGCACAAGGCGGCCGAGGACCACGGCGAGGACCTGTACTACGAGGCCGCCGTGGCCGGCGCGATCCCGCTGATCCGCCCGCTGCGCGAGTCCCTCGCGGGCGACAAGGTCAACCGGGTCCTCGGCATCGTGAACGGCACCACGAACTTCATCCTCGACAAGATGGACTCCTCGGGTGCCGGCTACCAGGAGGCCCTCGACGAGGCCACCGCCCTGGGCTACGCCGAGGCCGACCCGACCGCCGACGTCGAGGGCTTCGACGCCGCCGCCAAGGCCGCGATCCTGGCCGGCATCGCCTTCCACACCCGCGTACGCCTGGACGATGTGTACCGCGAGGGCATGACCGAGGTGACCGCCGCCGACTTCGCCTCCGCGCGCCAGATGGGCTGCACCATCAAGCTGCTCGCGATCTGCGAGCGCGCCGAGGACGGCGAGTCCGTCACGGCTCGCGTGCACCCGGCGATGATCCCGCTCAGCCACCCCCTCGCCTCCGTCCGCGAGGCGTACAACGCGGTCTTCGTCGAGTCGGAGGCCGCCGGACAGCTGATGTTCTACGGGCCCGGCGCCGGCGGCGCGCCCACCGCGTCCGCGGTGCTCGGCGATCTCGTGGCCGTCTGCCGCAACAAGCTCGACGGGTCCACCGGACCCGGCGAATCCGCGTACACCCGCCTCCCGGTCAGCCCGATGGGCGAGGTCGTCACGCGCTACCACATCAGCCTCGACGTGGCCGACAAGCCGGGTGTCCTCGCCCAGGTCGCGACGGTCTTCGCCGAGCACGGCGTATCGATCGATACGGTCCGTCAGTCGGGGAAGGACGGCGAGGCGAGCCTCGTCGTCGTCACCCACCGCGCGTCCGACGCGTCCCTTTCCGGGGTCGTCGAGGCGTTGCGCAAGCTCGACACCGTGCGGGGTGTCGCCAGCATCATGCGTGTCGAAGGGGAGTAACCAGACATGACCGCCACCTCTACCGGCGCCCACCAGTGGCGCGGGATCATCGAGGAGTACCGCGACCGGCTGCCCGTCAGCGAGGCGACGCCCGTGGTCACGCTCGGCGAGGGCGGCACTCCGCTCGTACGCGCGGAGGTGCTCTCCGAACTCACCGGCTGCGAGGTCCACCTCAAGGTCGAGGGCGCCAACCCGACCGGGTCCTTCAAGGACCGCGGCATGACGATGGCGATCTCCAAGGCCAAGGAGGAGGGCGCCAAGGCCGTCATCTGCGCCTCCACCGGCAACACCTCCGCCTCCGCGGCCGCGTACGGCGGCAAGGCCGGCATGGTCAGCGCCGTCCTCGTACCGCAGGGCAAGATCGCGCTCGGCAAGATGGGCCAGGCCCTCGTGCACGGCGCGAAGATCCTGCAGGTGGACGGCAACTTCGACGACTGCCTCGTATTGGCGCGAAACTTGTCCGAGAACTACCCGGTGGCGCTGGTCAATTCGGTCAACCCGGTGCGTATCGAGGGCCAGAAGACCGCCGCGTTCGAGATCGTGGACCGCCTCGGCGACGCCCCCGACATCCATGTCCTGCCGGTGGGCAACGCGGGCAACATCACCGCGTACTGGAAGGGCTATCGCGAGTACGCGGCCGACGGCATCGCCACGCACACGCCGGTCATGTGGGGCTTCCAGGCCTCCGGCGCCAACCCGATCGTGCGCAAGGAGATCGTGAAGGACCCCTCCACGATCGCCACCGCGATCCGGATCGGCAACCCGGCCTCCTGGCAGTACGCGGAGGCCGCGCGCGACGAGTCGGGCGGCTTCATCGACGATGTGACCGACCGTCAGATCCTGCGCGCCTACAAGCTGTTGGCCTCCCGCGAGGGTGTCTTCGTGGAGCCCGCCTCGGCCGCCTCCGTGGCCGGTCTGCTCAAGGCCGCCGAGGACGGCAGGCTCGGCAAGGGGCAGCGCATCGTCTGCACCGTCACGGGCAACGGTCTCAAGGACCCGGACTGGGCCGTCGCGGGCGCTCCGCAGCCGGTCACCGTCCCGGTCGACGCGGCCGCCGCCGCCGAACGGCTGGGTCTCGCCTAGCACTTGAGGACCTGGGGCATACGCCTCAAGTCCGCGCAGGGGGTGCACAAGGGGCTTGCGACACGCATCGTGCGCCTCCTGTGCGCCCTATGTCGCCACAGAACCTTCCTTCGATAGGCTGTACCAAACCCGCCCGCCGCATATGCCAGTCGTGAGCGGCCGTGCCGCCTGTTGTCGGCCTCCGGGTGCCGGAACCTCTCCCGTACGTACCTCTCGTACAGCCGGAGAAGTCCCGGCGAACCCCAGCACCACCGTGAGCAATCCCGCAGTACGAGCAAGGAGAGTCAGCGAGCGATGGCCGGTCCCGCCTTCCGCGCCGCCGCCGTAAGGGTGCGCGTCCCCGCCACCAGCGCAAACCTCGGCCCGGGCTTCGACGCCCTGGGCCTCGCGCTGGGGCTCTACGACGATGTCGTCGTGCGCGTGGCCGACTCCGGTCTGCACGTGGACATCGCGGGCGAAGGAGCGGAGACCCTGCCGCGCGACGAGTCGCATCTGCTCGTACGCGCGCTGCGCACCGCGTTCGACCTGCTCGGTGGACAGCCGCGCGGCCTCGAGGTCGTCTGCGCCAACCGCATCCCGCACGGCCGCGGCCTCGGCTCCTCCTCGGCCGCCATCTGCGCCGGCATCATGGCCGCCCGCGCCGTGACCATAGGCGGCGACGCCAAGCTCGACGACACCGCGCTGCTCGAGCTCGCCACCGAGATCGAGGGCCACCCCGACAACGTCGCGCCCTGCCTGCTCGGCGGCTTCACCCTGGCCTGGATGGACGCGGGCGCGGCCCGCGCGATCCGGCTCGACCCGGCCGACTCCGTCGTTCCGGTGGTCTTCGTCCCGTCCAGGCCCGTCCTCACCGAAACGGCACGCGGCCTGCTGCCGCGCAGCGTCCCGCACGTCGACGCGGCCGCCAACGCGGGCCGCGCGGCCCTGCTCGTCGAGGCCCTGACCAGGCGCCCCGAGCTGCTGCTGCCCGCCACCGAGGACCGTCTGCACCAGGAGTACCGCGCCCCGGCCATGCCGGAGAGCGCCGCCCTGGTGGAGCGGCTGCGCGCCGACGGCGTGCCCGCAGTGATCTCCGGCGCGGGCCCCACGGTGCTCGCGCTGGTCGATGAAGCGACGGCCGACAAGGTCGCCCAGGTCGCCGGCGAGGGGTGGGCGGCCAACCGTCTGGCCCTTGATTCCGGCGGAGCGAGCGTGTTGCCGCTTGCGTCCTGACACACGTATGCCGGAGCAGGAGAGGGGGAATGTTTGTTGGATCCGGTAGTGTTAACCTCAAGTCTGCACCCGACGTATGAATGGCGTGGTGCTTCCTGTCCCGTCTCGGGACAACCCTCCTTCCGGGAGCTTCCCCAACTGCTCTGTGCACTGCACTGACCTTTGGCGAGCACGCTCCGGAACCGGTGTGACCCAGCCCAGTGACACAGCACGTACGGGTGGCACAGCTTCGGGAATCGCCGTCACCACAGACTCTTCCGCCGCTTGAGGCGGGACCACCGCCCCGGCAGGTCCGTACCTGAGGACCACCGCCGGACAGCACAACCGGTCGCCGAGCCAGACAGGCCGACGTCCGCTCCAGGGAAGGACCCTTCGTGAGCGACACCACCGATCTGATGGGCGTGAGTGACAGCGCCGCGCCCGCCACGGACGCCTCTGCCGCGCCCACCACGCGGCGGCGCCGCGGTACCGGCCTCGAGGGCATGGTGCTGGCCGAGCTGCAGCAGGTCGCATCGGGCCTCGGGATCAGGGGCACGGCGCGGATGCGCAAGAGCCAGCTGATCGAGGTCATCAAGGAAGCTCAGGCCGGCGGCTCCGCCCCGGCGAAGGCGTCGGGGGACAGCAGCACCGAGTCCAAGCCGAAGCGCCGGGCGACCTCCAAGGCCCGCACGGACGCGGCCGCCGCCGAGAAGCCGGCCGCCGCCGAGGAGAAGGCCGTCGAGGCCTCCGCTCCCAAGCAGATCGAGATTCCGGGTCAGCCGGCCTCCGACGACGCTCCCGTCGAACGCCGCCGCCGTCGTGCCACCGCCGACGCCGGCAGCCCGGAGACCGTGACCGCCGAGGCCAAGGGCGAGACCAGGACCGAGGCGAAGTCCGAGCAGGCCTCCGACAAGTCCGAGGCCAAGGGCGAGGACAACGCCGAGGGCCGTCGTGAGCGCGGCAACCGCCGTGACCGTGACCGCGGTCGGGACCGCAACCGCGACGAGCAGGGCGGCAAGCAGCAGGGCCAGCGTCAGCAGGGCGGCGGCCGGCAGGACCGCCAGGACCGGTCGGACCGACAGGACCGTCAGGACCGCAACAACGGCCCGCAGGACGACGACGACTTCGAGGGCGGACGCCGCGGTCGCCGGGGCCGCTACCGCGACCGCCGTGGGCGCCGTGGCCGTGACGAGATGGGCGGCCCCGACGTCCAGGTCTCCGAGGACGACGTCCTGATCCCCGTCGCGGGCATCCTCGACATCCTCGACAACTACGCCTTCATCCGTACGTCGGGCTACCTGCCGGGCCCCAACGACGTCTACGTCTCGCTCGCCCAGGTCCGTAAGAACGGTCTGCGCAAGGGCGATCACGTCACCGGTGCGGTGCGCCAGCCGAAGGAAGGCGAGCGCCGCGAGAAGTTCAACGCGCTCGTGCGCCTCGACTCCGTGAACGGCATGGCGCCCGAATCGGGCCGCGGCCGCCCGGAGTTCAACAAGCTCACCCCGCTGTACCCGCAGGACCGCCTCCGCCTGGAGACGGACCCGGGCGTACTGACCACCCGCATCATCGACCTCGTGTCGCCGATCGGTAAGGGCCAGCGCGGTCTGATCGTGGCTCCGCCGAAGACCGGTAAGACCATGATCATGCAGGCGGTCGCCAACGCGATCACGCACAACAACCCCGAGTGCCACCTGATGGTCGTCCTGGTCGACGAGCGTCCGGAAGAGGTCACCGACATGCAGCGCTCGGTCAAGGGCGAGGTCATCTCCTCGACCTTCGACCGTCCGGCCGAGGACCACACCACGGTCGCGGAGCTCGCCATCGAGCGCGCCAAGCGCCTCGTCGAGCTGGGCCACGACGTCGTCGTGCTGCTCGACTCGATCACGCGTCTGGGCCGTGCGTACAACCTGGCGGCGCCGGCTTCCGGCCGCATCCTGTCCGGTGGTGTCGACTCGACCGCCCTGTACCCGCCGAAGCGCTTCTTCGGTGCGGCCCGCAACATCGAGGACGGCGGCTCGCTGACCATCCTCGCCACCGCTCTGGTGGACACCGGGTCCCGCATGGACGAGGTGATCTTCGAGGAGTTCAAGGGCACCGGCAACATGGAGCTCAAGCTCGACCGCAAGCTCGCGGACAAGCGCATCTTCCCGGCGGTGGACGTGGACGCGTCCGGTACCCGTAAGGAAGAAATCCTCATGGGCAGCGATGAGCTGGGTGTCGTCTGGAAGCTGCGCCGGGTGCTGCACGCGCTCGACCAGCAGCAGGCGATCGAGCTGCTCCTGGACAAGATGAAGCAGACGAAGTCCAACGCGGAGTTCCTGCTCCAGATCCAGAAGACGACCCCGGGCATGGGCAACGGCAACAACGACTGATCTCTACTGAGGTCAGAAGTCCCAACTGCCCCGGAAATCCCGGAAATCCGCCCCGTCACTCGAGTGACGGGGCGGATTTCTGCATGTAATATCGGCCAGCCGTTCCCATCCCCCCACGCGGCACTCTCTGAAATCCCTTGAATTGCAGGAGAATTGCGTGCGTATGTCGCGTCACGGCAGACCAGTGAAGAAGATGCGCAGACTCATATCCGCGGGTGTCGCGGCTCTGGCTCTGCTCGGGGGAGGTCTGGCCCTTACTGCTCAGGCCGAGGAAAGCGGGCCGCAGTTCCTGCCGCCGAAGGGCGTGGAGGTGGTCGAGACGGCCTCGGCGTCCCCGAAGATCATCGGCGGTACCTCGACCTCGCACAGCAGCGCGCCCTGGATGGTGCAGCTCCTCTTCGAGTGGGATAACGACGGCCTCTACTACTTCACCTGCGGCGGCACCCTCATTGCCCCGAACAAGGTGCTCACGGCGGCACATTGCGTCACCGACGAGAACGGCGTCATGGACTACGCGGGCCGGGGCTTGGTCCTCGGCGGTACCGCAAAGTTGGTCGGCGGGACCGGCAGTGACCGCGAAGGGACGGCGGTCAACGTCTCCCGCGTGTACCGTGCGGGCTCCTACAACCCGGCCACGATCGACAACGACGTCGCGGTGCTGACGCTGTCGAAGCCGCTCCCGTACAAGACGGCTCAGCCCGCTTCGTACGGCGACACGGCTCGCTACGCCGCCGGAACCACCGCCACCACCTACGGCTGGGGTCTGACCACGGGTGACGCGGACACCGGTCGGCTCGCGAACGTCCTGCAGCGCCTCGACCAGCCCCTGCGCTCCGACGCCGAGTGCGCGACGGGCCTGACTGGGCCGGGTGATCCGGTCCAGTACAAGCCCGGCCACATGATCTGCGCCGGCGCGGGCGGCACGGGCGATGACACGACCGGCACGGGCACCTGCAAGGGAGACTCCGGCGGTCCCCTGATCGTCAGCGGCCGCATCGTCGGCATCACTTCCTGGGGACCGATCCAGGGAACGCGGGTATGCAACGTCACCGGTACGTACGACGCCTACACCAAGGTCTCGACGTACTCCCCGGCCATCCAGCCGCGTATCAACGACACCAACTTCAGCCGGGACACGAAGGCCGACATCTTCGCCCGCACCACCGGCAGCACCGGCTACACCTACACCTCGCTCGGTGAGTCGCTCGCCGCGCGCAAGACCTTCCCGGGCTCGTACAGCGCGTACAACTTCATCGTGCAGACGGACCTGAACCGGGACGGCTACGAGGACCTGATCGCGCGTGAGGCTTCGACGGGCAACGTCTACTGGCTGCACCGCTCGGTCAGCAGCTCCACGTATGTGAAGACGAAGATCTTCAGCAGCTGGAAGACGGTGCGCGCCTTCGCCGCTCCTGGCGATGTGAACAGCGACGGCAAGGGCGACATCGTCGCCGTGACGTCGACCGGTGACCTGATGGTGTACCCGAGCTACGGCAACGGCACGTTCGCCACGGCGACCAAGGCGGCAACCGGCTACCAGGTCTACAACCAGGTCCGCGGCAACGGTGACTACACCAACGACGGCAAGTCCGACCTGCTGGTCCGGCGCGGTGGCACCAACGACCTGTACCTGGTCAAGGGCACCGGCAAGTCCACCGCTCCGTTCGAGGCGCCCGTGAAGGTGCGCTCCAACTGGGCGGCGTACAACCTGCTCGTCACCCCCGGTGATGTGAACGGGGACGGCAAGGCCGACCTCGTCGCCCGCTCGACCAGCGGCTCGCTGTACCTCCTGAAGGGCACCGGAAAGGGCACCACGGAGATCTTCGCCCCGTCGGTGAAGCTCAACAGCGGCTGGGGCTCGATGTACACCGTCGCCTGACATTCAGGCCGGAAACGCACAGCACACAGCACGTCCGCCGGCGCCCCCGTCACGACTCGTGGCGGGGGCGCCGGTGCGTGTGCGGCCGGGACTTCGGTCCTTCGCGGCGGTCACGGAGAGGTCACACCGCGAGACCTTCGCCACAGAATCCGCCCCCGCTAGTCCTTTCGGCCGGCTGTGGGAAACTGGATGAAATAGCAGGTGAACGCAGGTTTTCCGGACTGTGATGTGGGAACTCGGCCCTGAGCCCCGGCACAGCCCGTTCACGGCTCGCTCTTAAGAACCTCTTATGACCCTGTGCAACCCTTTTTGCGGACAGGACGTCTGACATATGGCGGACCGAGGACTGAGGAGCACATGCCCGACGCGAGCGACACCACCCCCGAGAACGCCGGACCGGCCAGCGGCCGGCGCGGCGCCAAGGGGCGTCGGCGCAAGCCCCGCAGCACCCGCCGCAAGGCCCTGGTGATCACGGCCTGGACCGCGGCGGGCGTCGTCGTGCTCGGCGGCGCCGGGCTCGGCTACCTCTATTACAAGTTCAACGGGAATCTGCACGGCGTCGACATCAATGCGGCGCTCGGCACCGACCGCCCCGAGGACGTCGACAACGGTTCGATGGACATTCTCGTCCTCGGCTCGGACTCCCGCGCCGGTGACAATGCGAAGTACGGCGGCGGCGACGGCGAGAGCGCCCGTTCGGACACGGCGATGATCCTGCACGTGTACGAGGGCCACAAGAAGGCGAGCATCGTCTCCATCCCCAGGGACACCCTCGTCACCCGGCCCGCGTGCACCACGAACAACGGCGGCACCGACCCCGGTGGCAAGCGCCAGATGTTCAACGAGTCGTACTCGGTCGGCGGCCCGGCCTGCGCCGTGAAGACCGTCGAGTCCATGTCGGGCATCCGCATGGACCACTACGTCGAGGTCGACTTCTCCGGCTTCAAGAAGCTGATCAACACCCTCGGTGGCGTGGACATCACCACCACCAAGGCGATATCCGACCCCGACAGCCATCTGAACCTCCCGGCCGGCGAGCACACGCTCGACGGTGAGCAGGCGCTCGGCCTGGTCCGCACCCGGCATGCCGTCGGCGACGGCGGAGACCTGGGCCGAATACAGCTGCAGCAGGCCTTCATCAAGGCCCTGATCAACCAGATCAAGGACGTCGGGGTGTTCTCCAGCCCCAAGAAGCTGTACGACCTCGCGGACACCGCCACCAAGGCCACCACCGTCGACTCCGACCTCGACTCGGTGAACCGTCTGATCGGTTTCGCCAACGGGCTGAAGACGATCGACGCCAAGGACATGCACATGGTCACGATGCCGGTGATCTACGACCCGGCCGACCCGAACCGTGTGGTGCCGCTCGAGAAGCAGTCCCAGATGGTCTGGGACGCGCTCAAGGCCGACAAGCCCATCCCCGCCGCGGCCACCAAGGACTCGGCCGGCGACAAGGGCGATGCCGGGTCCTACGTGAACAGCAACTGATCCGCGACCTGTGACGGTGCCTGATCCCCGTATCGCACCGACTGCCGTCAAGACCGCCTGACCAGC
Source organism: Streptomyces mesophilus (assembly GCF_040300965.1). Lineage (GTDB taxonomy): Bacteria > Actinomycetota > Actinomycetes > Streptomycetales > Streptomycetaceae > Streptomyces > Streptomyces mesophilus_A. The sequence goes on from NZ_JBEPEW010000019.1 coordinate 46,304, forward strand.
CAAAACGCTCCCGGGAATACCTGGGCCCCCGCCCCGGTTTTGGGAGATACGGCCAGTCCTGGCAAACTGGTACGTCGGCCCCGGTTCACGCACCCGCATCCCGCGTCTGCGACCCGGTGCCCTCCCGAAACTAGGAGACACCCTTGAAGCGCGACATCCACCCCGAGTACGTCGAGACGCAGGTCAGCTGCACCTGTGGCGCGTCGTTCACCACGCACAGCACGATCTCGTCGGGCACCATCCGTGCCGAGGTCTGCTCCGAGTGCCACCCGTTCTACACGGGCAAGCAGAAGATCCTCGACACCGGTGGCCGTGTGGCCCGCTTCGAGGCCCGCTTCGGCAAGGCCGGCTCCGCCAAGAAGTAGCGAGCCCCAGCGCCGGTCCTCGGTCGCACCCCTCGTGGGGGCGACCGGGGCCGGCGTTTTTCTCGCTCAGCCCACTTTCCGCACGAAAACAGGAGCCCGGAGATGTTCGAGGCGGTCGAGGACCTCATCGGCGAGCACGCCGATCTGGAGAAGAAGCTCGCCGACCCGTCGGTGCACGCGGACCAGGCCAACGCGCGCAAGCTCAACAAGCGCTATGCCGAGCTGACCCCGATCGTGGCCACGTACCGCTCCTGGAAGCAGCTGGGCGAGGACATCGAGACCGCGAAGGAGTACGCGGCCGACGATCCGGACTTCGCGGCCGAGGCCAAGGATCTGACGCAGCAGCGCGAGGAGACCACCGAGAAGCTGCGCCTTCTCCTGGTCCCGCGCGACCCGTCGGACGACAAGGACGTACTCCTGGAGATCAAGGCCGGCGCGGGCGGCGACGAGTCCGCGCTGTTCGCCGGTGACCTCCTGCGCATGTATCTGCGGTACGCGGAGCGGGTGGGCTGGAAGACCGAGATCATCGACTCCACGGAGTCCGAGCTCGGCGGCTACAAGGACGTCCAGGTCGCCGTGAAGACCAAGGGCGGCAACGGGGCGACCGAGCCCGGCCAGGGCGTCTGGGCGCGCCTGAAGTACGAGGGCGGGGTGCACCGCGTGCAGCGCGTGCCCGCGACCGAGTCCCAGGGCCGTATCCACACCTCCGCGGCCGGTGTGCTCGTCACGCCCGAGGCCGAGGAGGTCGACGTCGAGATCAACATGAACGATCTGCGGATCGACGTGTACCGCTCGTCGGGCCCCGGCGGCCAGTCCGTCAACACCACCGACTCCGCCGTCCGCATCACGCACGTCCCCACCGGTGTGGTCGCTTCCTGCCAGAACGAGAAGAGCCAGCTCCAGAACAAGGAGCAGGCCATGCGTATCCTGCGCTCCAGGCTGCTTGCCGCCGCGCAGGAGGAGGCCGAGTCCAAGGCGGCGGACGCCCGCCGCAGCCAGGTCCGCACCGTGGACCGCTCCGAGAAGATCCGCACGTACAACTATCCGGAGAACCGGATCTCCGACCACCGCGTGGGCTTCAAGGCGTACAACCTGGACCAGGTGCTCGACGGAGACCTCGACGCGATGATCCAGGCCTGTGTGGACGCGGACGCGGCGGCCAAGCTGGCCGACGCCTCGTAACGCGGACGACGCGGACCAGACAGACGGCTCAGACCAGGCATACGGCTCATACGGCTTTCGCGATACGGCTGTGAATCCCAGGAAGGACGGCGCGTGAACCTTCTGCTCGCCGAGGTGGCCCAGGCCACCCAGCGGCTGGCCGACGCCGGTGTGCCCTCGCCGCGCTTCGACGCGGAAGAGCTCGCCGCGTATGTGCACGGCGTCAAGCGTGGAGAGCTGCACAACGTCAAGGACGGCGACTTCGACGCGCGCTACTGGGAGGTCATCTCCCGGCGCGAGGCCCGCGAACCGCTGCAGCACATCACCGGCCGCGCCTTCTTCCGCTACCTCGAACTGCAGGTCGGGCCAGGGGTGTTCGTGCCACGGCCCGAGACCGAGTCCGTGGTCGGCTGGGCCATAGACGCGGTGCGCGCGATGGATGTGGTCGAGCCGCTGATCGTGGACCTGTGCACCGGGTCGGGAGCCATCGCGCTCGCCCTCGCGCAGGAGGTGCCGCGCTCGCGCGTGCACGCGGTCGAACTGTCCGAGGACGCGCTCGTGTGGACCCGTAAGAACGTCGAGGGCTCCCGGGTCGATCTGCGCCAGGGCGACGCCCGTGACGCCTTCACGGACCTGGACGGCCAGGTCGATCTGGTGATCTCCAACCCGCCGTACATCCCGCTCACCGAATGGGAGTATGTGGCGCCCGAGGCACGGGACTACGATCCCGAACTCGCGCTCTTCTCCGGCGAGGACGGCCTCGACCTGATCCGCGGGATCGAGCGCACCGCACACCGGCTCCTGCGCCCGGGCGGCGTCGTCGTGATCGAGCACGCCGACACCCAGGGCGGCCAGGTGCCGTGGATCTTCACCGAGGAGCGGGGCTGGGCGGACGCGGCCGACCACCCCGACCTCAACAACCGGCCTCGCTTCGCCACCGCCCGCAAGGCGATGCCGTGATGACTGTTCCGCTGACATTCCTGCTGCGTACGTACGACGAAGGGGCTGGGGAGTAATGGCACGGCGATACGACACGAACGACGCGACCGACCGCGCCACCGGCCTGCGCGAGGCCGGCTCCGCCGTGCGCCGCGGCGAGCTCGTCGTGCTGCCCACCGACACCGTGTACGGCATCGGGGCGGACGCGTTCAGCTCGGAGGCCGTGGTCGATCTGCTCGCGGCCAAGGGGCGTGGCCGCAATATGCCCACGCCCGTTCTGATCGGCTCCCCGAACACCCTGCACGGCCTGGTCACCGACTTCTCGGAGAAGGCCTGGGAGCTCGTCGACGCGTTCTGGCCCGGCGCCCTGACCCTGGTCGCCAAGCACCAGCCGTCGCTGCAGTGGGACCTCGGCGACACCCGGGGCACCGTCGCGATCCGGATGCCGCTGCACCCGGTCGCCATCGAACTGCTCACCGAGGTCGGCCCGATGGCCGTCTCCTCCGCCAACCTCACCGGCCACCCGGCGCCCGAGGACTGCGACGCCGCGCAGGAGATGCTCGGCGACTCGGTCTCCGTGTACCTGGACGGCGGGCCGACGCCCGGCATCGTGCCCTCCTCGATCGTCGATGTGACCGGCAAGACGCCGGTGCTGCTGCGGGCCGGTGCGCTGAGCGCCGAAGAGCTGCGCAAGGTGGTACCCGACCTCGAGGTGGCGAATTGACGGCCCCTGAGGGGCGTGGCATAGCGGCTTCTTCGAGCTTCACGGGCTTCTCGACCGTCGAAGGCCCTGCAGAAACCTTCCGCATCCTCCACGTCAGCACCGGCAACGTGTGCCGCTCGCCGATGACCGAGCGGCTGACGCGGCATGCCCTGACGCACCGGATCGGGCCCGAGGCCGCCGGCGGCCTGATCGTGGAGAGCGCGGGGACCTGGGGCCACGAAGGGGCCCCGATGGAGGCGAACGCGGCGACCGTGCTCGGCGAATTCGGGGCGGACGCCTCGGGGTTCGTGGGGCGCGAGCTGCTCGACGAGCACGTCATCCGGGCCGACCTGGTGCTCACGGCCACGCGCGACCACCGCGCGCAGGTCATCTCGATGGGGCACTCCGCGGGCCTGCGGACCTTCACCCTGAAGGAGTTCACCCGTCTCGTACGGGCCATAGATCCGGCGACCCTGCCCGACCCTCTCGACGAAGGCGTGGTCGAACGCGCCCGTGCCCTGGTCCGTGCTGCCGCGGCTCTACGCGGGTGGCTCCTCGCCCCGTCCATCGAGGCAGACGAGGTCCACGACCCGTACGGAGCGCCGCTGACGTACTTCCGCTCGGTGGGCGACGAGATCAACCAGGCGCTCGAGCCCGTGGTGACGGCGCTCACGGGGCTGACGGCGCACGCCTGACACGTACGTCGTGGCGGCTCGCCTGACGTACGCCGTGACGAACGCCGGACGCCGGCTGCGGGGTACGCCGGACGCCGGCCGTGGCGCACTCCTGACGCAGCCCGAGGGGCACTTCGCCCGTGCGTCGACCGCATGTCCGCAGACACCGCGCGAGCACCCGCGCCCGCCCCTACATTGGAAAGTGCCGCCACACCCCACCCTCGGGCCCGGAGCCGCACATGTCGGTCACCACTGCAGCCAGCATCAGCGGAGCGTCCACGGGGATCGACGCCCTGCGTCGGCAGGACCCCGAGCTCGCCGAGATCCTGCTCGCCGAACTCGAGCGCCAGAGCAGCGGACTCCAGCTGATCGCCGCCGAGAACTTCACCTCGCCCGCGGTGCTCACCGCGCTCGGCTCACCGCTCGCAAACAAGTACGCCGAGGGCTATCCCGGCAACCGCCACCACGGCGGCTGCGAGCTGGTGGACGTCGCCGAACGGGTCGCGGTGGACCGGGCGAAGGCCCTGTTCGGCGCCGAGCACGCCAATGTGCAGCCCCACTCCGGATCCTCGGCCGTCCTCGCCGCGTACGCCGCGCTCCTGCGCCCCGGCGACAAGGTGCTCGCCATGGGTCTGCCGCACGGCGGCCATCTGACCCACGGCTCGCCCGCCAACTTCTCAGGGCGCTGGTTCGACTTCATCGGATACGGGGTGGACGAGGAGAGCGGACTGCTCGACCACGAGCGGGTACGGGAGCTCGCCGTCACCCACAGGCCCAAGGCGATCGTCTGCGGCTCCATCTCGTATCCGCGCCATCTCGACTACGCGGCCTTCCGCGAGATCGCCGACGAGGTGGGCGCGTATCTGATCGCCGACGCCGCGCATCCGATCGGTCTCGTCGCCGGGGGAGCGGCGCCCAACCCCGTGCCGTACGCGGATGTCGTCTGTGCCACCACGCACAAGGTCCTGCGCGGCCCCCGCGGCGGCATGCTCCTGTGCGGCGAGGAGCTCGCCGAGCGGGTGGACCGGGCGGTGTTCCCGTTCACCCAGGGCGGCGCCCAGATGCACACCATCGCCGCCAAGGCCGTCGCCTTCGGCGAGGCGGCGACACCGGCCTTCACCGCGTACGCCCATCAGGTGGTCGCCAACGCCCGGGTGCTCGCCGACTGCCTCGCCGCCGAGGGCTTCGCGATCACCACCGGCGGCACGGACACCCACCTCGTGATCGCCGACCCGACCCCGCTCGGCTTCGACGCCAAAGAGGCCAGGGGGCTGCTCGCCGGCGCGGGCGTCGTCCTCGACACATGTGCGCTGCCTCACGGCGAGGTACGCGGGCTGCGCCTGGGCACGGCGGCCGTCACCACACAGGGCATGGGCGAGGTGGAGATGGCGCGGATCGCCGGGTTCTTCGGTGCCGCGCTGCGCGGAACGCAGGAGCCGCAGGGCCGGACCGTACGCGAAGAAGTGCGGGAATTGGTGCGGAGGTTTCCGCCCTACACCGGCTAGTACGGGGTAGACGCGGGGCCAGACACAGTCAAGCGTGCAACCATCGTCGCTACCCGAAAGTCCCCAACCGTATGCCACCGAAGCTAGGGTGTGGGGCTGAGATGGCCAGCGATACCTGTGGGGAAGCCCGTGCGTGAATATTTGCTGACGCTCTGCGTCACGGCCGCGGTGACCTATCTGCTGACCGGGCCGGTGCGGAAGTTCGCCATCGTCGCCGGGGCGATGCCCGAGATCCGTGCGCGCGACGTGCACCGCGAACCGACGCCGCGGCTCGGCGGTATCGCCATGTTCTTCGGCCTGTGCGCCGGTCTGCTGGTCGCCGATCATCTGGAGAACCTCAACGAGGTCTTCGAGAACTCCAACGAACCCAGGGCCCTGCTCTCCGGCGCGGCCCTGATCTGGCTGGTCGGTGTCCTCGACGACAAGTTCGAGATCGACGCCCTGATCAAGCTGGGCGCCCAGATGATCGCGGCGGGCGTGATGGTCATGCAGGGTCTGACGATCCTGTGGCTGCCCATCCCCGGTATCGGCTCGGTCTCGCTGACCCAGTGGCAGGGCACGCTGCTCACGGTCGCCCTGGTCGTGATCACCATCAACGCCGTCAACTTCGTGGACGGTCTCGACGGACTCGCGGCCGGCATGGTCTGCATCGCGGCGACCGCGTTCTTCATGTACGCGTATCGCATGTGGTACGGCTACGGCATCGAGGCCGCCGCACCCGCCACGCTCTTCGCCGCGATCCTCATGGGCATGTGCCTGGGCTTCCTGCCGCACAACATGCATCCCGCGCGGATCTTCATGGGCGACTCGGGCTCGATGCTCATCGGCCTCGTGCTCGCCGGCGGTGCGATCTCTATCACCGGCCAGGTAGACCCGGACGCCCTCAAGGTGTTCGCGGGCTCCGAGCGCGCGGCCGTGCACCAGACGGTGCCCGTCTACATCCCGCTCCTTCTGCCGCTCACGATCATCGCGGTGCCGATGGCCGACCTCGTCCTCGCGATCGTCCGGCGCACATGGAACGGCCAGTCGCCGTTCGCCGCCGACCGCGGACATCTGCACCACCGGCTCCTGGAGATCGGACATTCGCACAGCCGCGCGGTGCTGATCATGTACTTCTGGTCGGCCCTGATCGCCTTCGGCGCGGTCCTTTACTCCGTTCACTCGGCGTCCATGTGGATTGTCCTGGCGATCGTGGCACTGAGCGCGGTCGGTCTCGTGCTGCTCCTGTTGCCGCGCTTCACGCCCAGGACGCCCAGCTGGGCCGAGGCCTTCGTACCGCCGCGCTACCGCCGCCGCAGGGCCGGTTCCGTCGTATACGAGAGTGAGCGGCCGGCCGGCGAGGAGGAGCAGCCGACGCCGGTGGCCGCAGGTGTGGGCCGGGTCAACGGGGCGACGGCGGTGGGCGGCCGGAGCCGCTTCAAGGACCGCCTGCACACGTAGGGAATCCCACACAGCGGCCTCAGAAGTCACAGCAAAACGGTCATGGAAATTTGCGCAATAGCAGACATTGGGCCCAAAGTCCCGCCCAGACGCGCGCGTTACCTCTCATGTGTGACGGCCAGCACACTTCGCAGGTAAAGACCTCATCAAATAGTTTGTGATACGGTTCACGAGATCCCGGGGTAGAGCCGAAAGACCGTAGTGCGACGGTCTGTTGGCCGAAAGCTCGATCGTTGCCCGGGTCTACGCTCGACCATGACGACACTCGTCCCCAGCAAGTAAGCGGAGCTGCCGCCATGCCGTCTCTCGACGCACGCATCCTCCTGCCCATCGCCCTTCCAACCGCCGCCGTCGGTGCAGTCACCGCGGTCGTCGGTGGAGTGATCGATGGTGGTACGGGGGCACTTGGCGGTGTCATCGGCGCGCTTGTGGTGATCGTCTTCATGGGCGCCGGAATTCTCGGCCTGCAGTACACGGCCAAACACTGGCCAAGTCTGTTCCAGGCAATGGGTCTTGCGCTCTATGTGACGCTGCTGCTTGTGCTGTTCGTCTTCGTGGCGGTCTTCAAGGACACCACGGCGTTCAACCCCAAGGTCTTCGCGGCCGCAATCGTCGCCTGCACCCTCACCTGGGTCGTGGCGATGGCTTTCGCGCACAAGAAGGCCAAGATCTTCTACATCGACCCGGGGCACTCCGATGCCTCGAAGGGTGAGAAGACGGGCTCTTCCTCGTGAGGGGTAGGGCCGGGATAAGGACCCGTCGCAGACCCTGCTATCGTCCGGTGCCAACTGCGGCACTGCGGGCGCGGGCACTAGAGCTGACGCCTGTTCCATCGCGAGGCTCAACGCCTGATTGCCGCCCCCACATCCGAAACACCAGTCCGGTGCCGACTCGCGGCTGCGCGCCGCGCCGACACAACGAGGTTGCCGTACCTATGCGTCACGCCGAAGGAGCCCGCGGTGAGTGCTGATCAGACCCAGCTCGCCTTCGACTGGAGCTGTCGGATCATGGCCGACAACGGCTGTGGCTTCCCGGCGCCGGGCCTCCACTCGTTCCTCTTCAAGCCGATCTTCACGATCGGCGGGTTCGAGTTCAACAAGATCATGCTGCTGGCGCTGCTCAGCACGCTCGTGGTCGTCACCTTCTTCACCCTTGCCTTCGGCAAGGCGAAGGTCGTCCCCGGCAAGCTTCAGCTGCTCGGTGAGATGGGTTACGACTTCGTCCGCCGCGGCATCGTGTACGAGACCCTCGGCAAGAAGGAGGGCGAGCGCTTCGTCCCCCTGATGGTCTCGCTGTTCTTCTTCATCTGGATCATGAACATCTGGTCGGTGATCCCGCTGGCCCAGTTCCCGGTCGCGGCGAGCATCGCCTACCCGGCGGTCCTCGCGGCCATCGTGTATCTGGTGTGGGTCCCGCTGACCTTCAAGCGCCACGGCTTCGTGGGCGGCTGGAAGAACGTCACCGGTTACGACCCGTCGCTCGGCCCGATCAAGTGGCTGGTCTCGTTCATCGAGTTCTTCTCGAACCTGCTTGTGCGCCCGTTCACGCACGCGGTCCGACTCTTCGCCAACATGTTCGCCGGCCACCTGATGCTGGTGATGTTCACCGTCGCCTCCTGGTACCTCCTGAACAGCTGGCTCATCCCCGCCGCCGGTGTCTCGTTCATCATGACCATGGGGATGATCGTTTTCGAGCTTTTCGTGCAGGCCGTCCAGGCGTACGTCTTCGTGCTCCTCGCCTGCTCGTACATCCAGGGCGCCGTCTCCGAACACCACTGAGCCAGCCCCACCACGACCCCCTAGACGCCCGGTGGCCAACCCCCACCGGTCCATGAAAGAGAAGGAAGTAACGGCATGTCCGCGATCGTTGAGCTCGCCGCTCTGCAGGGTGACATCAAGGCCCTCGGCTCCATCGGCTACGGTCTCGCCGCCATCGGCCCCGGCGTCGGCGTCGGCATCGTCTTCGGTAAGGGCACCGAGGCCCTGGCCCGTCAGCCTGAAGCTGCCGGTCTGATCCGTGCCAACCAGATCCTCGGTTTCGCCTTCTGTGAGGCGCTCGCCCTCATCGGCATCGTCATGCCGTTCGTCTACGGCTCCTGATCGCCTGAGACGAACAGCCCCACCCGACGAAAGGCACTGATGTGATCGCCACCCTTGTGCAGCTGGCTGCGGAAGGCGGGCACGCGGAGGAGCAGAACCCGCTCATCCCGCCCGGCCCCGAGCTGCTGGTCGGCACCATCGCCTTCGCCATCGTGTTCTTCTTCTTCTGGAAGAAGCTCCTTCCGAACATCAACAAGGTTCTGGAAGAGCGCCACGAGAAGATCGAAGGCGGCATTGAGAACGCCGAGGCCATGCAGGCCGAGGCCCAGTCCGTTCTCGAGCAGTACAAGGCCCAGCTGGCCGAGGCCCGTCACGAGGCCGCGCGGCTGCGCCAGGAGGCGCAGGAGCAGGGCGCCACGCTCATCGCCGAGATGCGCGCGGAAGGCCAGCGGCAGCGTGAGGAGATCGTCGCCGCCGGTCACGCCCAGATCGAGGCCGACCGCAAGGCCGCCTCGTCCGCGCTGCGCCAGGACGTCGGCACCCTCGCCACGACCCTGGCCGGCAAGCTGGTCGGCGAGTCCCTCGACGACCACGCTCGTCAGAGCCGTGTGATCGACCGCTTCCTCGACGAGCTCGAGGAGAAGGCAGAGGCGACTCGATGACTGCGCACGGAGCCAGCCGCGAGGCACTGGCCGCCGGACGCGAGCGTCTCGACGCACTGACCGACAACACCTCGGTCGACGCGGCGAAGCTCGCGGACGAGCTGGCCTCGGTCACCGCGCTGCTCGACCGCGAGGTCTCGCTGCGTCGGGTCCTGACCGACCCGGCGCAGTCCGGTGAGGCCAAGGCCCAGCTCGCCGAGCGTCTGCTCGGCGGCCAGGTGAGCGGTGAGACCGCCGACCTGGTGGCGGGTCTCGTGCGGTCCCGCTGGTCATCCCCCCGCGACCTGGTCGACGGGCTCGAGCAGCTCGCCGCCACCGCGGACCTGACCGCTGCGCAGAAGAACGGCACGCTCGACAGCGTCGAGGACGAGCTGTTCCGGTTCGGCCGGATCGTCTCCTCGAGCACCGAGCTGCGTGCGGCCCTCACGGACCGCGCCGCGGTGAAGGCGGCCAAGACCGAACTCCTTCACAGCCTGCTCGGCGGTCGTGCGGAGCCGGTCACGGAGCGTCTCGTCACGCGCCTGGTGACCGCGCCCCGTGGACGTAGCCTTGAAGGGGGCCTCGAGTCCCTCTCGAAGCTCGCTGCGGAGCGTCGTAGCCGGATGGTCGCCGTCGTCACGTCGGCGGTGCCCCTGTCCGACGCGCAGAAGCAGCGTCTGGGCGGTGCCCTCGCCAAGCTGTACGGCCGTGAGATGCACCTCAACCTCGACGTGGACCCCACGGTCCTCGGCGGGATCCGGGTGCAGGTCGGCGACGAGATCATCAACGGTTCGATCGCGGACCGTATCGATGACGCCGCTCGCCGTGTGACCGGCTGACGCCTCACCAACTCAACACGTAATACCGACGGCCCGGTTGGGCCGTGCAGAGGATTCACCTCTTTGTGGGGGGAGTCCGATCAGGAACACCCCCCAAGTGAAACTTCGGGCCCAACAAGGAGAGCAGGGAACCCAGATGGCGGAGCTCACGATCCGGCCGGAGGAGATCCGGGACGCGCTGGAGAACTTTGTCCAGGCGTACAAGCCGGACGCGGCCTCGCGCGAGGAGGTCGGTACGGTCAGCCTTGCCGGCGACGGCATCGCGAAGGTCGAGGGCCTTCCCTCGGCCATGGCCAACGAACTGCTGAAGTTCGAGGACGGCACCCTCGGTCTCGCGCTCAACCTCGAAGAGCGTGAGATCGGTGCCATCGTGCTCGGCGAGTTCAGCGGCATCGAGGAGGGCCAGCCGGTGCAGCGCACCGGTGAGGTGCTCTCCGTCGCAGTCGGTGACGGTTACCTGGGTCGCGTCGTCGACCCGCTCGGCAACCCGATCGACGGCCTCGGCGAGATCGAGTCCACCGGCCGCCGCGCCCTCGAGCTGCAGGCACCGGGCGTCATGGCCCGGAAGTCGGTGCACGAGCCGATGGAGACCGGCTACAAGGCCGTCGACGCGATGACCCCGATCGGCCGTGGCCAGCGTCAGCTGATCATCGGTGACCGTCAGACCGGCAAGACCGCCCTGGCCGTCGACACGATCATCAACCAGCGCGACAACTGGCGCTCGGGCGACGTGAACAAGCAGGTCCGCTGCATCTACGTCGCCATCGGTCAGAAGGGCTCCACCATCGCCTCCGTGCGTGGTGCGCTCGAAGAGGCCGGCGCGCTGGAGTACACGACCATCGTCGCCGCCCCGGCGTCCGACCCGGCGGGCTTCAAGTACCTGGCCCCCTACACCGGTTCGGCCATCGGCCAGCACTGGATGTACGAGGGCAAGCACGTCCTCATCATCTTCGACGACCTCTCGAAGCAGGCCGACGCCTACCGCGCCGTGTCCCTGCTGCTCCGTCGCCCGCCGGGGCGTGAGGCCTACCCGGGTGACGTCTTCTACCTGCACTCCCGTCTGCTCGAGCGCTGCGCGAAGCTCTCGGACGAGATGGGCAAGGGCTCGATGACCGGTCTGCCGATCGTCGAGACCAAGGCCAACGACGTCTCGGCGTTCATCCCGACCAACGTCATCTCCATCACCGACGGCCAGTGCTTCCTGGAGTCGGACCTCTTCAACGCCGGTCAGCGCCCCGCGCTGAACGTCGGTATCTCCGTCTCCCGAGTCGGTGGTTCCGCGCAGCACAAGGCGATGAAGCAGGTCTCCGGCCGCCTCCGCGTGGACCTCGCCCAGTTCCGTGAGCTCGAGGCGTTCGCCGCCTTCGGCTCCGACCTGGACGCCGCGTCGAAGTCGCAGCTGGAGCGCGGTCAGCGCATGGTCGAGCTGCTCAAGCAGGCTCAGTACCAGCCGATGGCCACCGAGGACCAGGTCGTCTCCGTCTGGGCCGGCACCACCGGCAAGATGGACGACGTACCGGTCGAGGACATCCGCCGCTTCGAGAAGGAGCTCCTGGAGTACCTGCACCGCAAGGAGCAGGGCCTCATGACCTCCATCAAGGAGGGCGGCAAGATGTCCGACGACACTCTCACGGCCGTCGCGGACGCCATCACCGAGTTCAAGAAGCAGTTCGAGACCTCGGACGGCAAGCTGATCGGCGAGGACGCTCCGGCTGCCGTCAACGTCTCCAAGTGACGACGGAAGGGACCTGACTCATGGGAGCCCAGCTCCGGGTCTACAAGCGTCGCATCCGGTCCGTCACCGCGACGAAGAAGATCACCAAGGCGATGGAGATGATCGCCGCCTCGCGCGTCGTCAAGGCGCAGCGCAAGGTGGCGGCCTCCACGCCGTACGCGACCGAGCTGACCCGCGCGGTCACCGCGGTGGCCACGGGTGCGAGCGACAAGCACCCGCTGACCACCGAGGCGGAGAACCCGACCCGGGCCGCTGTTCTGCTCCTGACGAGCGACCGCGGTCTGGCCGGCGCCTTCAACTCCAACGCCATCAAGGCCGCGGAGCAGCTCACCGAGAAGCTGCGGGCCGAGGGCAAGGAGGTCGACACGTTCATCGTCGGCCGCCGTGGTCTCGCGCACTACAACTTCCGTGAGCGCAAGGTCGTCGAGTCGTGGACGGGCTTCACGGACGAGCCCGCCTACGGCGACGCCAAGCTGGTAGCGGGTCCGCTCATCGAGGCCATCGAGAAGGAGACGGCGGAGGGCGGCGTGGATGAACTCCACCTCGTCTACACCGAGTTCGTCTCGATGATGACGCAGAACGCGGTCGAGGCCCGACTGCTTCCGCTCAGCCTCGAAGAGGTCGCCAAGGAAGCGGGCACCAAGGACGAGATCCGCCCGCTCTACGACTTCGAGCCGTCGGCGGAGGACGTCCTCGACGCCCTGCTGCCGCGCTACGTCGAGAGCCGTATCTACAACGCGCTGCTCCAGTCGGCTGCTTCCAAGCACGCCGCCACGCGCCGCGCGATGAAGTCGGCCACCGACAACGCCGGGGATCTGATCAACAACCTTTCCCGGCTTGCCAACGCGGCCCGCCAGGCCGAAATCACCCAGGAAATCAGCGAGATCGTCGGTGGCTCTGCCGCTCTGGCCGACGCGACCGCGGGGAGTGACAAGTAATGACGACGACAACTGAGACGGCCACGGCTACGGGCCGCGTCGCCCGGGTCATCGGCCCGGTCGTCGACGTGGAGTTCCCCGTCGACGCGATGCCCGACATCTACAACGCCCTGCACGTCGAGGTCGCCGACCCGGCCAAGGACGGCGAGAAGAAGACGCTGACCCTCGAGGTCGCCCAGCACCTGGGTGACGGCGTGGTCCGCGCGATCTCGATGCAGCCCACCGACGGTCTGGTCCGCCAGGCCCCGGTGACCGACACCGGCGACGGCATCACCGTCCCGGTCGGTGACTTCACCAAGGGCAAGGTGTTCAACACCCTCGGCGAGGTCCTGAACACCGACGACAAGTACGAGGGCGAGCGCTGGTCCATCCACCGCAAGGCCCCGAACTTCGACGAGCTCGAGTCGAAGACCGAGATGTTCGAGACCGGCGTCAAGGTCATCGACCTTCTCACCCCGTACGTCAAGGGTGGAAAGATCGGTCTGTTCGGTGGTGCCGGCGTCGGCAAGACGGTGCTCATCCAGGAGATGATCTACCGCGTCGCCAACAACCACGACGGTGTCTCCGTGTTCGCCGGTGTCGGTGAGCGCACCCGTGAGGGCAACGACCTCATCGAGGAGATGGCCGAGTCGGGCGTCATCGACAAGACCGCACTGGTCTTCGGTCAGATGGACGAGCCGCCGGGCACCCGTCTGCGCGTGGCCCTTGCCGGTCTGACCATGGCGGAGTACTTCCGCGATGTGCAGAAGCAGGACGTGCTGTTCTTCATCGACAACATCTTCCGCTTCACGCAGGCCGGTTCCGAGGTCTCGACCCTGCTCGGCCGTATGCCCTCCGCGGTGGGCTACCAGCCGAACCTGGCCGACGAGATGGGCCTCCTCCAGGAGCGCATCACCTCGACCCGTGGTCACTCGATCACCTCGATGCAGGCGATCTACGTCCCCGCGGACGACCTGACCGACCCGGCCCCGGCCACCACCTTCGCCCACCTCGACGCGACGACGGTTCTCTCCCGTCCGATCTCCGAGAAGGGCATCTACCCGGCCGTGGACCCGCTGGACTCGACGTCCCGCATCCTCGACCCGCGGTACATCGCGGCGGACCACTACAACGCCGCGATGCGCGTCAAGGGGATCCTGCAGAAGTACAAGGACCTCCAGGACATCATCGCCATTCTCGGTATCGACGAGCTCGGCGAAGAGGACAAGCTGGTCGTGCAGCGCGCCCGTCGCGTGGAGCGCTTCCTGTCCCAGAACACCCACGTCGCCAAGCAGTTCACCGGCGTCGACGGGTCGGACGTCCCGCTGGACGAGTCGATCGCGGCCTTTAACGCGATCATCGACGGTGAGTACGACCACTTCCCGGAGCAGGCGTTCTTCATGTGCGGTGGCCTCGACGACCTCAAGAAGGCCGCCAAGGAGCTGGGCGTCTCCTGAAGCACCGGCTCATGTGAGTGAGCCATGTGACTTCGGCAGGGGGCGGGTGCGTCCCGCCCCCTGCGATACGCCCACTAGAATTTGACCCAACACCCGGCATAACCGCCGGGTGGTGACCCGAGGAGCCATCTTGGCTGCTGAGCTGCACGTCGAGCTGGTCGCCGCCGACCGCCAGGTCTGGTCCGGCGAGGCCACCCTGGTCGTGGCGCGCACCACGTCCGGCGACATCGGCGTCATGCCCGGTCACCAGCCGCTGCTCGGTGTGCTGGAATCGGGCCCGGTGACCATTCGTACGAGTGCGGGTGAGACTGTCGTTGCCGCGGTGCACGGCGGATTCATCTCGTTCGCGGACAACAAGCTTTCGCTGCTGGCCGAGATCGTCGAGCTGGCGGACGAGATCGATGTCCAGCGTGCGGAGCGCGCTCTCGAGCGCGCCAAGTCGGATGCCGACGCCGGTGCCGAGCGTCGCGCGGACGTTCGTCTGCGCGCCGTCGCCACGCGCTGACGGAGGCGACGCCGGAGAGTACGTGACTCAGCCGCGGCCGGGACTGGTTTTCGCCAGTACCGGCCGCGGCTGAGGTGAATGCGGGACAAAGTCGGTTGCGTAACGTGACGAGTCGAGGAGGTCGGTGCTCATGGTCCTCGCTCTGCTTGTCTGCGGCCTGGTGGTCGCCGTGGTCCTGGTCGGGTTGTTCGTGTTCGGCTTGCGCCGACGCCTGATCCAGCGTTCCGGCGGCACCTTCGACTGCTCCCTGCGCTGGGACGCCCCGGAGGCGGGGGATACGTCCGGCAAGGGCTGGAGTTACGGGGTCGCCCGCTACAGCGGTGACCGGATCGAGTGGTTCCGCGTCTTCTCGTACGCGCCGAGGCCGCGCCGTATCCTCGAGCGCTCCGCCATCGAGGTCGTCGACCGCCGTTCCCCGGACGGGGACGAGGAGGTCGCGCTGCTCTCCGACGCGATCGTGCTGGGGTGCAAGCTTCGCGGTACGCGTCTGGAGCTCGCCATGTCGGAGGACGCGCTGACCGGTTTCCTCGCCTGGCTGGAGGCGGCGCCGCCCGGCCAGCGGGTGAACGTGGCGTAGCGACCGGCGTATCCGCATGGGTGAAGCCGGAGCGGGCGAGGGGCAGACTCGCCGGCTCCGGCTTCGTTCGTGTGCGGTCCGGTCGTCAGTGGACCGCGGGCCGGCTAGCCGAGACCGTTGTGGATCGCGGTGGCCAGTTCGCCGTTCGCGGTGTCTCCGCTGAACTCCCAGAAGAAGGCGCCGCCGAGGCCCTGGTTCTTGGCCCAGGTCATCTTGGAGCCGACCGTCGCGGGAGTGTCGTACGACCACCAGTCGCTGCCGCAGTGCGCGTAGGCCGTGCCGGCCACCGTGCCGTTCGCCGGGCACTTGCCCTTGAGGACCTTGTAGTCCTCGATCCCGGCCTCGTACGTACCCGCGGCGGGTCCGGTCGCGGTGCCGCCGGGTGCCGCCTGCGTGACGCCCGTCCAGCCGCGGCCGTAGAAGCCGATGCCGAGCAGCAGCTTCGAGGCCGGTACGCCCTTGGCCTTCAGCTTGGCGATGGCCTGCGAGGACGTGAAGCCGTCCTGCGGGATCCCGGTGTACGGCGTGAGCGGGGAGTGCGGAGCCGTCGGTCCGGTCTTGGCCCAGGCGCCGAAGAAGTCGTACGTCATCACGTTGTACCAGTCCGAGTACTGCGCGGCGCCGCCGTAGTCGGCGGCGTCGATCTTGCCGCCCGAGGTGGCGTCGGCCGTGATCGCAGCCGTGACCAGGTTGTTCGCGCCGAACTTGGTGCGCAGCGCGGACATGACGTTCTTGAAGGCCGCGGGTCCGCTGGTGTCACAGGTCAGACCACAGGCGTTGGGGTACTCCCAGTCGATGTCGATGCCGTCGAAGACATCGGCCCAGCGCGGGTCCTCGACCAGCTTGTAGCAGGACTCGGCGAACGCGGCCGGGTTCTGCGCGGCCTGGCCGAAGCCGCCGGAGTAGGTCCAGCCGCCGACGGAGTACAGGATCTTGATGTGCGGGTACTTGGCCTTCAGCTTGCGCAGCTGGTTGAAGTTGCCGCGCAGCGGCTGGTCCCAGGTGTCGGCGACGCCGTCCACGGACTGGTCGGCCGTGTACGCCTTGTCGATGGCCGCGAACGAGTCGTCCATCGTGCACTGGCCGTTCTTGACGTTGGCGAAGGCGTAGTTGATGTGCGTGATCTTCGCCGCCGAGCCGGAGCTCACCAGGTTCTTCACGTGGTAGTTGCGGCCGTAGACGCCCCACTCCACGAAGTAGCCCAGCTTCACCTTGTCGCCCGGCTCGGGCTGGCCGCCCCCGCCGGTGGTGCGCACCGCGCGGGCGCCGCTGACCGGTCCGGTCTGGTCGGCGGTGTCGCGTGCCTTGACCGAGTACGAGTAGTCGGTGCCGGCGGTCAGACCGGTGTTGGTGTAGCTCGTGCCCGTCACGGTGGCCACGACGGAACCGTCGCGCAGCACGTCGTAGTTCTTGACGCCCTTGTCGTCGGTGGCCGCGCTCCAGCTCAGCTTCACCGAGGTGTCGGTGATGTCGGAGGCCGTGGGGGTGCCGGGCGCGCTCGGCGGGTTGTCGCCGGGGACGGTGGGTCCGCCGTCACAACTGGCGCCGTTCAGCTTGCAGTTGGAGGGGGAGCCGGAGCCCGAGCCGTTGAACCCGAAGGTGACCGAGGCGCCGGGGGCGAGCGTCCCGTTCCACGACTTGTTCTTCGCCGTCCAGTGGTTGCCCGAGCTGGTGAAGTCCGCGTCCCAGCCGGAGGTCACCGAGGTGCCGGACGGGAAGTCCCATTCGACGGTCCAGGCGGATATGGAGGCGGTGCCGGTGTTCTTGACGGTCCACTTGCCTTCGAAGCCGGTGCCCCAGTCCTGGGACTTGGTGTACGTGGCGGTGGCTTCGGCGGCCGCGGCGGGGGTGGAGAGGCCGACGAGTGCGGCGAAGGGGAGGATCAGGGTGGTGAGCCCTGCGATCAGTCTGTGGCGTACCCGGGGGGTGGGTCTGAAGCGCATCGCGCCTCCTGACGTGAGGTCCGGAAAGGGGGGTGGGACCTGCGCTGCCCTGAGCACGATGGGGCATGTGCTCACCGCGAAGTGAGGTGAGCGTAGAAAGGTCTGGACCTTACGTCAATAGGTCTGGACCACTGGGGAGTTGAGTTCCGGCCGATTTCGGTAGGAAGTTTCCGAAGTGCGTTCGGCCTCGGGTCAGACGCCCAACTCCTGGGCCAGAACCGCTGCTTGGACCCTGCTGCGCAGCTCCAGCTTTCCGAGCAGCCGGCTCACATGGGTCTTCACGGTGGCCTCGGCCATGTCCAGACGTTCCGCGGTCTCGGCGTTGGACAGGCCCTGGCCGAGGCAGGAGAGCACCTCGCGCTCGCGCCGGGTCAGCGCGTCGAGGATCGCCGGGTCGTGCGCGGTGCCCCCGCCCCGTACGGGCTTGGCGGCGAACTCCGCGATCAGCCGGCGGGTCACCGCGGGCGCGATCAGGCCCTCGCCGCGTGCGACCGTGCGGACCGCCGCGAGGAGATCCCTGGCCTCGGTGTTCTTCAGGAGGAAGCCCGAGGCGCCGGCGCGCAGTGCGCCGAAGACGTACTCGTCGAGGTCGAAGGTGGTCAGGACGAGGACGTCGGCGAGGCCTTCGGAGACCACCTGGCGGGTGGCCGAGACGCCGTCCAGGCGGGGCATCTGGATGTCCATCAGGACCAGGTCCGGGCGCAGTTCACGGGCGAGCGCGACCGCCTGCTCGCCGTCCGCTGCCTCGCCGGCCACCTCTATGTCGGGGGCGCTGCGCAGGATCAGGACAAGCCCGGCGCGTACGGCGGACTGGTCCTCGGCGACCAGGACGCGGATCGGGGGAGCGCCTTCGACGGCCGGCTCGGTCATGCGGATTCTCCTTCTGTTACGGGGAGTTCGGCCCGTACGCGCCAGATCTTGCCGTATGCGTCGGGCGCCGGACCTGCCGTGAAGGAGCCCTTGAGCAGCGCGGCACGCTCCCGCATCCCCACGAGCCCGGCGCCCGAACCGGGGGCGCGCGGGCCTTCGGTGGGGCCGATGGGGCTGGTGATCTCGACGGCCAACAGGCCGTCCGCCTGGGCGAGTCGGATGCGTACGTCACCCTGCGCGGCGTGCTTGAGCGCATTGGTCAGGGACTCCTGCACGATGCGGTACGCGGCCAGCTCGACCGGTGCGGGCAGGGTGGAGCCCGGCGGGCGGGTGTCCTCGAAGGTGATGGCGAGGCCGTTGGTGCGGGCCTGTCCGACCAGGGTGCCCACGTCATCCAGAGTCGGCGCCGCGGCCGGTTCGAGGTCGCCGCTGTCGTCGCGCAGGATGCCGATGAGGCGGCGCATCTCGGCGAGGCCCTCGACACTGTTCTCGCGGATCACGGTGAGCGCTTCCCGGGTGGTTTTCGCGTCGTCGAGGGAGAGCGCGGCCGTGGAGTGGATGGCGATCGCGGAGAGGTGGTTGGCCACCATGTCGTGCAGCTCGCGGGCCATCCGGGCGCGTTCGGCGGTGACCGCCTGGGTGCGGTCCATCTCGGCGAGCAGGGCGGTCTGCTCGGCGCGCAGGACGGCGGTGTCGGCGCGGTCACGCCAGAGCCGTACGGTGACGCCGGTCATCGCCGGCCCGAAGATCACCGCCGCGATGATCAGCCCGAGCAGGAACGCCTGCGCGTCGTGGTACCAGGCGACCAGCGCCACCATCGAGGCCACCGAGATCAGCCCGGTCAGAATCGGGATCCGGCGGACCGCGGACGGGGGGCCGTACACCACGGCGGCGTAGACGAGATCGGTGAAGAGCATCAGGGTGACCAGGGAACCGGTGACGAACTGGTCCATGACCAGCACCAGGAAGCCGAGGCCGAAGGCGGCACGGGGCAGGGCGCGGCGCAGCAGCGCGAGAGCGGACATCGCGGCCAGCGGGATCAACGTCAGCCGGCGGTCGTCCAGGCCCTGGCCCGGGTGGGTGTCCAGATGGAGCGACCAGAGCAGCAGCCCGGAGAGCAGCCCGCCGACCGCGATCAGTACGTCGTCGCGGTGCGGGCGGAGAGAGGGCCAGGTCATGGCATCCATCCAACACGGCGGGGGAGACCGCAGCCTCCCATCGGGGGCCGAGAAACGACTGCATCCTTCGATGTACCGGTGATTCCTCACCGCCGACGATGCTGCGGGCCGATGCGCACGGGAGGCTGGAAGCAGCCGAGAGGAGAGTCCCGTGATCGTCACGCTCATCATCATCTGCGAGGTCGGCTTCTGGGTGCTGCTGGCCGCAGGTCTTGCCCTGCGCTACTGGGCGAAGATGCCGCGCGCGAGCATCGCCGTACTGCTCTGCGAGCCGCTGCTCGAAGTGGTGTTGTTCGTGGTCACGGCGATCGATCTGCGCAACGGCGCCGAGCCGGACTGGAAGCACGGTCTCGCGGCCGTCTACATCGGCTACTCGATCGCGCTCGGCCACTACACGATCAAGTGGGTGGACGTCCGTGTCGCCCACCGCTTCGCGGGCGGACCGGCGCCGGTCACGCCCAAGTACGGCATGGCCCGTGCGGTGCACGAGTGGAAGCTCGCCGCCCGCTGGGTGCTCGCCGCGGCGATCGCGATGGCGCTGCTCCAGGGTGCGATCTGGTACGTCGGACCGGACGGCGAGACCTCGTCGCTCGAGCAGTGGCAGGCCAAGATGGTCTTCGTGATCGGTATCAACGTGGTCATCGCCGCCGCCTACACCCTGTTCCCGAAGAAGGCGCCGGCGAACGCGACCGCGGCGGCCACCGACCGGGAGCGTGAGCTCACCAAGCAGTGACCGCCGCGGGCGGGACGGGACGGGGTGGTCCCGGTGGTCATTCGGCCGCCGGGGTCACCCATTCCACGAACTGGACGACGACGCCGTTGGGGTCGGTCACCTGGAACAGGCGCTCGCCCCACGGCTCTTCGCGCAGCGGCATGGTGATCCGCACGCCGGCGTCGCGCAGCCGCTTCTCCTCACCCTCGATCCCGGTGAGCGTGAACGCCAGGATCAGGCCGGAGGCGCGCTGGTCGCGCTGTTCGGGCGGCAGTATCTCGTTGCCCCGGGCGAGCAGCACGATGTCGGCCGCGGCGTCCGGCCGGGTCAGCGAGGCGAACCCTTCGGCGGCGGCCTGCTCGCTGTACCCGAGGTGCTCGGTGAAGAACCGCTGCGAGGCGGCTACGTCGTCGACGGTGAGCGAGACGGTGGATGCGGTGATCTGCACGGCGGTTCTCCTCGGGTCAGGGGCGAGCGGGCTGCGGGGGCGCGCGTCGGTCAACGTGCGTTGCGACGCGGCAGGTTGCGCGGTGGCGGCGGGAGGTAGCGGACGCGGTGGGTGGTCGTCTGCTGCGGCTGCTGGTGGCGGTTGTTGCGGTGCTGTGCGCGCATGGGCACTCCGTTCCATCCGTCGGGTCTTCGTTCTGCCGTGGAAAACTTGCGACGGACGTAAACTTACACAAAGGCGCGCCAGGGTGTCAACGTAAAATTGCTACGAATGTAAGATTGCCTCATGGCTACTGACAGCACCGCCCCCGCCGCCCCCGTCGGCCTGCGGGAATCGAAGAAGCAAGAGACCCGGCAGCTCATCTCCGACCACGCCACCCGCCTCTTCATCGAGCGGGGCTTCGAGCAGACGACCATCGCCGAGATCGCGGAGGTCGCGCGGGTCGCCAAGAAGACGGTGACCAACTACT
Organism: Streptomyces mesophilus; assembly: GCF_040300965.1. GTDB lineage: Bacteria > Actinomycetota > Actinomycetes > Streptomycetales > Streptomycetaceae > Streptomyces > Streptomyces mesophilus_A. The sequence goes on from NZ_JBEPEW010000019.1 coordinate 67,421, forward strand.
TCGCGCGTAAAGAGGACTTGGCCCTGGATCACCAGGACGCCTTCGTTGCCGCGCTGGCCGACATCGTGGCCGAACGGGAGCCCGGCGAATCGGCGCTGGATGCGCTGCGCGGGGCTTTCGTGGAGGCAGCCGCCGGGGCCAGCCCCGTCGCGGGATTCGCGGGGCCGGCCTTCTCGCGGATGATCGCCGACAGTCCGACCCTGACGGCGAGGCTGCGCGATCTGCACGACCTGCGGGAGACGGCGCTCGCCGAGGCCCTGGCCAAGGCGACGGGTGCGGGGGAGGGGGACTTCATGCCGCGCGCCGCCGCGGCGCTGTTCGGTGCGGTCCACCGCACCCTGTTCCAGCGGATCCAGGAGCTGACCCTGGCCGGCGAGGACAACTCCCGTATCGCCGAAGTGGTGACCGCGGAGGCCGCGGTCGCCTTCGACCTGCTCGAACCCTCGCTGGGCGACTACGCGACCGCGTAGCGAAGGGGGCGTACGGGGCCGGCCCTGTACGGGAAGGGGGGGCGGCCCCGTACGGGAGGGGGCAGGCCCCTTGCGGGAGGTGAGCGGGACTAGTCCCGCTCACCTCCCGGCACCCACAGCACGTCGCCGAGCTCCTTGTTGGCCGTACGGGCCAGGATGAACAGGAGGTCGGAGAGGCGGTTGAGGTAGGTGGCGGTGAGCGGGTTCATGGTCTCGCCGTGCACCTCGAGCGCCGCCCACGTGGAGCGCTCGGCCCGCCGCACCACCGTGCAGGCCTGGTGGAGCAGTGCGGCGCCGGGCGTACCGCCGGGCAGGATGAACGAACGGAGCTTCTCCAACTGCTCGTTGAAGTGGTCGCAGTCCGCCTCGAGCCGGTCGATGTAGAACTGCTCGACGCGCAGCGGCGGGAACTCCGGGTTCTCCACGACGGGCGTCGCCAGATCGGCGCCCACGTCGAACAGGTCGTTCTGCACCCGGACGAGCACCTTCTCGATCTCGTCGTCCAGACCGCCGAGTGCGAGTGCGGTGCCGAGTACGGCGTTGGCCTCGTTGGCGTCGGCGTAGGCCGAGATCCGCAGATCGGTCTTCTGCGTCCGGCTCATGTCGCCGAGGGCCGTGGTGCCCTTGTCGCCGGTACGGGTGTAGATGCGCGTCAGATTGACCATGAGCCGAGCCTACGCCCAGCCGTTCAGGCTCCGGCCTTGGCGAACAGCCGTGTGCCGATCGTCACGGAGACCGCGGACAGCGCGAGGGCCGCGATCGTTCCGTACAGCATCTGCGTACTGGCGAAGTCGCCCACGTACGCGGCGCGCACCGCGTCCACGAGATAGCGCAGCGGCACGAAGTGGGAGAGGACATCGAGCCAGCCGGGCGCGAGCGCCATCGGCAGCATCAGTCCTGACAGGAGCATCGCGGGCATGGTGAGCGCATTGATCACCGGCCCGAACTCGGTCGGGGTGTTCGCCTTCATACCGAGCGCGTACGACAGCGACGCGAGCGACATCGAGAGCACCCCGACGAAGACGAAGCCGACCACGAGGCCGGCCAGCGGCGCGCGCAGCCCCATGACCAGAGCGGCGAGCACGAGGAGCACCGACTGGAACGCGAAGAGCAGCGCGTCGCGCAGCACCCGGCCGAGCAGCAGGGCGAGCCGGCTGGCGGGGGTGACACGCATACGGTCCACCACGCCGTACGTCTTCTCGACGATGATCCCGAAACCGCAGAACGAGGCGCCGAACAGGCCGAGTTGGAGCAGCAGCCCGGGCACCAGGACCTGCCAGGAACTGCCCCGGGAGCCGAGGGGCAGACCGGTCAGGAGCGGGCCGAAGAAGAAGAGGTAGAGCAGCGGCATCAGCAGGCCGAAGAGGATCTGGAACTTGGAGGAGAGGGTCTGGCGGGCGTAGCGCCCGAAGATGAGCGCGGTGTCGTGGAGCAGCATGGGGGAGTCCTAAGCGGCGGAGAGCTGGTGGCTATACGGCGACGGGCGTCGTGTCGAGCGGAGCCGGACCCCGGCCCGTGATCGCGAGGAACGTGTCCTGCAGGCTCGCCCCGGCCGACCCCGCGTACCGCTCCTTGAGCGCGGCGGGGGTGCCCTCGGCGACGACGGTGCCGTGGTCGACGATCACGAGGCGGTCCGCGAGCGCATCGGCCTCGTCCAGGTAGTGCGTGGTCAGGAAGACCGTGGTGCCGTGCCGATCGCGCAACCCCCGCACCAGGTCCCACAGATCGGCGCGCCCGGCCGGATCGAGCCCGGTCGTGGGCTCGTCGAGGAAGAGCACCGCGGGCCGGTGCGTGAGCGCCATGGCGATGTCGAGACGGCGGCGCTGTCCGCCGGAGAGCGCCGCGCACTTGCGGTCGAGCAGCTCGCCCAGGCCAAGCTCGTCGGCCAACTCCTCGGTGCGTGCGGCCGCTTGGGGCTTGGTCAGCCGGTAGAGCCGGCCCTGGGTGACCAGCTCCTCGCGTACCGGGATGTTCGGGTCGACGCCGCCGGACTGCGCCACGTAGCCGCACTTCTCCCGTACGCCCGCGGGATCCCGTACGAGATCGCAGCCCGCGACCGTGGCCGCGCCGCCGGTCGGGGCGAGCAGGGTCGTGAGCATCCGCAGGGTGGTGGTCTTGCCCGCGCCGTTCGGACCGAGGAAGCCGAGGATCTCGCCCGGCTGAACGGTCAGGTCGATCCCGCGGACCGCTTCCACCGGGCCCTGCTTGGTCTGGAAGGTCCGGGCCAGACCGGCCGTACTGATGATTGCCATGCCGTACAGAAAAACAGGGTCACTTAAATTTTGCAACCTCCCCAAAATTTGAGCCAACCCAAGAAGGGCCTACGATGTGCCCATGGCCAAGCAGCAGGAACAGGGGCGGAAGCGGGAACAGGGGCGGAAGCAGGAGCCGGAGCAGGCGCAGGCGAAGCCCGAGGGGCTCAGGGAGCGCAAGAAGCGCGAGACGCGGCAGCGGATCTCCGACATCGCGACCGGTCTCTTTCTGGAGCGCGGCTTCGACGCCGTGCCCATCGCCGAGATCGCCGAGGCCGCGGATGTCTCGGTCAACACGGTCTACAACTACTTCCCGGCCAAGGAAGACCTCTTCCTCGACCGCTCCAAGGGAGTCGTCGACCGCCTCTCGCGCTTCGTGCGCGCCCGCGACAAGGGCGAGTCCGCGGCCCGTGCCGTGCTGCGCGAGTTCCGCGCCGAGGTCGAGGCGGTCTCGCCGCGCGTCGGTCTGATGGAGGGGTACGCCTCCTTCATGGGCGTCATCGAGAACGCACCCGCCCTGCGCTCCCGTCTGTGGCGGATCCAGCAGGAGGCGCTGGAGGACATCGAGGCCACCTTGCGCGAGGAGACCGGGGCCGCGCCCGGCGATCCGCTGCCGATGCTCGTCGGCGGGCAGCTCGCCTGGCTGCAGGGGACCGTCATGGGCTTCATCGGCCGCGAGATGTGCGCCGGGCGCGCCCCCGCGGAGGTCTCCCGCGAGGCCCTGTGCCTGCTCGACGAACTCGAGGAGATCCTGGGCGAAAAGATCCTCAACTACGCGGTGCGTACCGCTTGATGGGCCGGCCCGGTGTGATGTGCGTCGTATCGGGCGTGACGCGCATCTCGTAGGCCCCCATCGCGGTCTCACGGCCGCTAGTGTCCGGCGGGTAGCACAGTAAACAGTTGGTAAGTACAGCGTGGTGCGCACAGCGTCGTGTGTACGGCGGGACAGGAGAACGCGCAGTGGCCAGGAAGCTCGCCGTCATCGGAGCCGGACTCATGGGTTCCGGAATCGCTCAGGTCTCCGCCCAGGCGGGCTGGGACGTGGTCCTGCGCGACATCACCGACGAAGCCCTGACCCGCGGCACCGACGGCATCAAGAAGTCGTACGAGAAGTTCGTGAGCAAGGGCAAGCTCTCCGCCGAGGACGCGGAGGCCGCGCTCGCCCGGATCACCACGACCACGGAACTGGAAGGCGCCGCCGACGCGGACATCGTCGTCGAGGCCGTCTTCGAGAAGCTCGAGGTCAAGCACGAGATCTTCCGGGCGCTCGACAAGATCGTGCGGGACGACGCGGTGCTCGCCTCCAACACCTCCGCGATCCCGATCACGAAGATCGCGGCCGTCACCGGGCGCCCCGAGCGGGTCGTGGGCGCGCACTTCTTCTCGCCCGTGCCGATGATGCAGCTCTGCGAACTGGTGCGCGGCTACAAGACCAGCGACGAAACCCTCGCCACCACGAGGGAGTTCGCCGAGTCGGTCGGCAAGACCTGCATCGTCGTCAACCGCGATGTCGCCGGCTTCGTCACCACCCGGCTGATCTCGGCGCTCGTCGTCGAGGCCGCCAAGCTGTACGAGTCGGGTGTCGCGAGCGCCGAAGACATCGACATCGCCTGCAAGTTGGGCTTCGGACACGCCATGGGGCCGCTGGCCACCGCGGACCTCACGGGCGTCGACATCCTGCTGCATGCGACCAGCAACATCTACACCGAGTCCCAGGACGAGAAGTTCGCGCCGCCGGAGCTGATGCGCCGGATGGTCGACGCCGGGGACATCGGCCGCAAGAGCGGTCAGGGCTTCTACAAGCACTGAGCGTGAACTGACACCGGCCGGCGCGGAGATCTCCTGCCGGATTCCGCGCCGGTGTCCCTCGCACGAGTGAATTGGGTATCGGTTCGCTTACGGACGGCAACTTCTGCGTCCGTAAGCCAGTCAGTTGGGTTGAGAGTCCACTTCGAAACCAGACGGTCGAGGACCAACTCCGGGGAGCGCATATGTACATCAGGGGCGACCATGCCGAGCTGGCCGTCGGGGGCAGCCTCGACGTCCGCAGCGCGGCGGACGCCCGGACCGTGCTGCATTCCGCCCTGGACGAAGGGGCGGGCGATCTCGTGCTCGACCTCGGGGGTCTCGACGCGCTGGACGCCACCGGCCTCGGCGTGATCATGGGCGCGCACCGCCAGGCCGGCCGCTGCGGCCGGCGGCTCGTGCTGCGCAATGTGCCGCCGCAGATGCAGCGCCTTCTGGTGGCCACGCGGCTGCACCGGATCCTCGCCATCGAAGGCGGGATCGGCGCGCATCCGCTGTAGGTCGGGATCGGCGCACTCGCGCCGGCGGTCGGGATCGGCGCACACGCGCTGCGGGTGGGGCACGTTGCGGGACAGCGTCCGATAAGCCGGGACAAGTCGCGGCACTTACGCAATCCTCACGAGACTGTGACGTCCTGGACGGCGCGGCACCCCGGCTGTTCGGAGATACTGAGCGAAGGTCTAAGGTTCGGTCGCTCACTCAACAAGAGAGCACCGGACCAGAAGCGACAGTGTGGTGTGCGAAAGGCCGGGGAAGCCAAGGCACATCCGCTTTTGGGGGGCTTTGACCATGGACCCGACGAACCGGGGACCGCAAGACTTCGGTCACGACGAGGATCGTTCCGACGCCGGGGGAGGCGCACCGCAGCGCCCGCCTCGCGACGCCATCACACCCGACTTCGGCAGCCCTGTGCCCGCGCGCACGGTGCAGCTGGTCTCGGGCGACTTCCTGCTCACGGTGAACCCTGTGGACGGCAGCGAGATCGAACCCTGCCCGCCGCTCGAACTTCCGCCGCGGCCGGTCAAGTTCACGCTCGCCGAGCGCACCGAGCTGGCCCGCGCGGCCAAGCCGCCGGTGCCGCCGGGACCCGAGCAGCCGCGCCGCGTTCTGCTCGAGCGCCAGGACGAGCGCGAGCGCCTCGTGCGCCTGCTCGCCCGCGGCCGCTCCGTCCGTCTCACCGGGCCGTCCGGCTCCGGCCGCACCGCGCTGCTCGACACCGTCGCCGAGGACTGCCTGGACCTCGCACCCGACGGCGTCGTACGTCTGAACGGTCATAAGCGCGGCTCCGCGGACCTGCTCTTCGACCTGTACGCGGCCGTCTACAAGTCGCCGCTGCACCGCCCCGACCGGGCCCAAGTCCTGGATCTCATACGGAACATCGGAGCCGTGGTCGTCGTCGACGACCTCGAGTTCGGCGGGAGCGCGCTCGACGAGTTCCTCGAGGCCACTCCCGAGTGCGCCTTCCTGCTCGCCGCGACACCCGAGGTGGCCGCGCCGTCCGGAGACTCGCACATCGAGGAGGTCTTCCTCGGCGGGCTCAGCCGCAGCTCGGGACTCGAGCTACTGGAGCGTGCGGTGGGCCGCGCGCTCACCGACGACGAGGCCGGCTGGGCCGGTGACCTCTGGTTCGAGTCCGAGGGCCTTCCGCTGCGCTTCGTGCAGGCCGGTGCGCTGCTCCGCCAGCGCGACCTGCTGCGCGCCGACCCGGCCGCCTTCGACGAGTACGGGTACTACGCCGACGCTCCCGTCGATGCGCCCTTCGACGCCGAGGACGGCCACGACGTACCGCTGCCGACCCTCGCCGAGGGCGCCGCACCCGCCAGGCTGCTCGCCTCGCGGCTCAGCGAAGCGGCCCGTACCACCCTGAAGTTCGCCGTCGCACTCGGCGGCGAGGTGCCGCACCAGGCCCATCTGCCCGCCCTCGTCGGCGACACCCACGCGGACGCCGCGCTCGGCGAGCTCGCCGCCGTCGCGCTCGTCACACCCGTCGGCTCGCGCTGGCGGCTCGCCGCGGGCGTCCAGGCCCAGCTGACCGCGGCCGGGTACGCCGACACCGCCGAGGAGCGCGCGGAGCTCGCGCACACCGCGGCCCAGCACTACTCCTGGTGGGCCGGGCACCCCTCGGTGACACCCGAACGGGCCGTCGCCGAGGCGGAGGCCGCGCTCGCGGCCCTCGCGATCCTGCTGAGCTCGACCGATCCGGGCCACACCAGCTCCGCCGTCCTGCTCGCCCGTACCGCCGCGCCGGCCTATGCCGCCGGGCTCGACTGGGGCGTGTGGGAGCGGGCGCTCAGGGCCGGCCAGGAGGCCGCGCGCCTGGCCGGAGAGGTGGCCGAAGAGGCGTACTTCCACCACGAGTTGGGGATACTCGCGCTCCTCGGCGGCCGGCTCGACCGGGCACGCGCCGAGCTCGAGGCCTCCATAGGCCTGCGCGGCGCGCTCGCCGACAAGCGCGGCACGGTATCGGGACGCAGGGCGCTGGCCCTCGTGGCCGACCGTTCCGGTGGCGTACTGCACGGTGGCCGCACCCCGGCCGGCGAAGAGGTGCCGGACGCCCGTTACGAGGAGTCCGCTTCTCCGCCCGGCGGCGTACCGGCGGCGTTCGCGCTGCCAGGACCCGACCCCGAGCCGCCGACGCTGATCACCCGTCAGCCCGCTCCTGTGCCCGGCGCCAGGCGGCCGAAGAGCGGAGCGGGCCGTGCGGTGCTCAGCGGTACCCGGCGCAATCTGGTCGCGGCGGGTGCGGGCGCGCTGCTCGCGGCCGTGCTCGGCACGGTGGTGACGCTCGGGGCGACCTCGGACGAGGACCCCTCGAACCGGGTGCGCCCCAACCAGACCGCCAGCGAGCAGGACGACGGCGACGGGCTGCCCGCCGACCAGCCGGACAAGGACGACGAGGCCGCGTCCACGAAGCGGCCCGCCGATCCCGGTGAGGACGGCGTCGTGGGCACTTCGGACGACCCGACTCCGCCCGCGTCGAGCGACGAGCCTACGGACAAGCCGAGCGGCAGCGACAAGCCGACGACGAAGCCGACGGACAAGCCGACGAAGCCGACGGACAAGCCCACTACGAAGCCGCCGACCGACCCGCCGACCGACCCGACGACGGACCCGCCCACGGACCCGCCGACCGACCCGCCCACGGACCCGCCGACCGACCCTCCGACGGACCCGCCGACCGATCCTGCAACCTCGGACTCGGCCAGCGTCCCGGTGTCCAACAGTCCGTCCATGAGCGAGTCGGCGAGTGGTCCCGTCAGCAGCCCGGCCGACAGTACGAGCGCGACCGGCGTCATCTGAGGCGCCCGGCACGACAGGAACGCCCCGTCTCCCGGACAACCCTCCGGGAGACGGGGCGTTCTTCTTCGTACGAGTGGAGCGGCCGCTTCCGTAGGAGAAAAGCAGCCAGGCGACGGCGGTCGGAAGAGGCCGGGCCGGGACAGCCCGAACAGGCCCGGCCGGAACAGCCCGGACAGCCCCGGCTAGAACAGCCGCAGCTTGTCGTCCTCGATCCCGCGCAGCGCGTTGTAGTCCAGCACGGTGCAGCCGATGTTCCGGTCCGTGGCGAGCACACGGGCCTGCGGCTTGATCTCCTGGGCCGCGAAGACACCGCGCACAGGCGCCAAGTGCGGGTCGCGGTTGAGCAGTTCGAGATAACGGGTGAGCTGCTCGACGCCGTCGATCTCGCCACGCCGCTTGATCTCGACCGCGACGGTCATCCCGTCCGCGTCCCGGCACAGGATGTCGACCGGCCCGATGGCCGTGGGGTATTCGCGGCGGATCAGGCTGTAGCCCTCGCCGAGGGTCTCGATCCGGTCGGCGAGCAGTTCCTGCAGATGGGCCTCGACGCCGTCCTTGATCAGACCGGGGTCCACCCCGAGCTCATGGGAGGAGTCGTGCAAGATCTCCTCCATCGTGATGATCAGTTTCTCGCCTGCTTTGTTGATGACCGTCCAGACACCGTCGTCCTCCTTGAGGGTGCACGGCGGGGACATCCAATTCAGCGGCTTGTAGGCGCGGTCGTCCGCGTGGATGGAGACACTGCCGTCCGCCTTCACGAGGATCAGGCGGGGGGCCGACGGGAGGTGGGCGGTGAGCCGGCCCGCGTAGTCCACGGAGCAGCGGGCGATGACGAGACGCATGGTCGGCAACGCTACTCGACGCGGCAGGGTTCGCGCGATTCGCCCCGGAAACCGAGCGGCGGTCCGTACCGGGTGCCGGGGAATCTCCCGGCTTGCCCCTGTTCAACCTCCGTTGATTATTGGCCGGTTGTGGCCGCCTTCTCCTGGTGCGCGCCCGATGCGTTGCCTACCGTGGAAGCAGGAGGTCGCGAGGCGTGCACGCTGCGTAGGCGGTTTCCGGCCCTATCCGTCAGCCCCCGCTCCCCGGGGGTGCGAGAGGAGAACCCATGTCGCTCGACGTCTCACCGGCTCTGTTGGAACAGGCCGAGCGAGGCGAGGTCGACGAAGCGGAATTCGTCGACTGCGTCCGGACATCCCTGCCGTACGCATGGGAGATGATCAGCTCGTTGGTGGCACAGCTGGAGGTCGACGGAGGAGAGTTCGCCGACAACCAGACCCCGCCGCCCAGCGAGCAGGCACGAGGTCAGCTGCTGCGCGCGCTGGCCAGTGATGCGATACGTGGTGCTCTGCAGCGCCACTTCGGGGTGCGTCTGGCATTCCAGAACTGCCACCGTGTCGCTGTTTTCCCCGTCGGTCCCGAAGCCGACGAAAGGCTGGCCCGCTTCACCTCGATCCGCGGCCAGCTGCTGAACCAGTCACCTGAACTGCGGGACTGCTGAGGCCTGTTGCTGCCGCCTCGTACGCGGGAGGTGTATCCGGGGCGGCAGCCCCCATCGGCTTCACACGAGCCGGGGCAGGACGTCCGCCCCGAGCCGCCGCAGATTCTCCTCGGTCGAGTCCAGATCTCCCGAGCCCTCCGTGAGCAGGGCGAACCGCGTGATCCCGGTGCGCTCGGCCGTCGCCGCGAGCCGGTCCGCGCACAGCTTCGGGGTGCCCACCGGGTGGATGGAGCACAGGAGTCGGGTGTACGCCAGCGGGTCGCGCATCCTGCGTTCGCGCCCGTCCACGGTGACATGCGCGTCCAGGCCCTGCTTCAGCCAGCCGGGCATCGCCTTCAGGAGCGTCTCGGCCGCCTCCACCGTGCGGTCCGCGACCTGGGCCACGCCCGCCGACACATGCTGCGCCGCGGCGATCTCGTCCGGTGTCCGGCCGGCGGCCAGGGCGCAGGAACGGTAGAGCCCGACCATCTCGGCCTTCTCCTCGTCCCCGATGTGCATCCCGAGCAGCATCGCCAGACCGCGCTCCGCGGCGAGCCGCACGCTCGACGGCGAGGTGCAGGCCAGGATCAGCTCCGGTCCGGACGGGCCGCTCAGGGCCTCGTCGGGCCGGGGTACGACGGGGACTTCACGGAATGCGTAACGCTCACCCGAGGCCGCGACCTTCGGCTCGGTCAGCCACCGGTGCAGCACGTCGAGCGACTCCGGAAAGCCCTTCTCGTACGCCTCGATGCCCGCACCGAAGACCTCCAGGTCCACCCAGGGCCCACCGCGTCCCACGCCGAGCGTGAAGCGGCCGCCGCTGGTCAGATGGAGCAGCGCCGCCTGTTCGCCGAGCATGACCGGGTGCTGGGTGGGCAGCACGCTGACCGCGGTGCCCACCCGGATCCGCCGGGTGCGCCCGAGCAGCAGCGCCGCCAGGGTCGTGGCCGACGGGCAGACCCCGTACGGCACGAAGTGGTGCTCGGCCAGCCATACCGAGTCGAGCCCGGCTTCCTCGGCGACCTCCGCACTGCGCACCGCACGGTGCAGGGCCTCCCCCTGGCCCTGGCCCGGGAACTGGGCCGCGAGAACAAAACTTCCCACACGCATCGCTGCTCCTGCCTCCTTGGCGCCGACGCGGTACTCCCCCTACTGGCAACAACGCCTGACACGTGCCAAAGGCACGGCTTGCATAAAGGTTGGCCCACTTTCTTCAATAAGCACAGTCGTATGAGATCAGCGCGCACCAGGTCGAATGTGCTGTGTTGTGCGCTTGTGCGGGGCCCTTGTGGTAGGCCTGCCCCGATGCCCCGTACGGGGCGGGTACCCGGTCCGATGACGCGTAGGCTTGGTCGCTGTCCGTATTCACGCAGTCCCTGCGACGTCAGCCGGTGAGGTGTTCTGGTGTCCCCGCGCAAAAACCGCTCCCGTCCTCGTAGAGGTGCCGGCGGATCGGACCGAGGCGGCGACGAGGAGAACGGGACACGGTACGGCGGCTTCGAGCACCAGGAGCACCATCAGGGCGAGGAGTACCGCGTACGGCATGTGGCGGGCGCGAGTGCGAACGGCAAGACGTACCGCTGCCCGGGCTGCGACCAGGAGATCCCGTCCGGCGTTCCGCATGTGGTGGCCTGGCCGCAGCATGGCGGGGTCGACGACCGCAGGCACTGGCACAAGGCCTGCTGGAACGCGAGGGACCGCCGCACCTCGCAGGTGCAGCGGTCCCGTAATGCGCCTAGATACTGAGCAGTTGCCCGGGGGAGTTACACGTCACGCTTGTGGGTGAGAGCGAAAGCGCCCGCGAGCGCCGCGACGGTCACACAGGCCAGGATGCCGAGCAGTCCCCAGCCGCTGCCCGAGCCCTCGTCGCCCATGAAGGGCAGCTGGTAGAGGGTCGCCAGGCCGTTCAGGGGCGAGTACTCGATCAGCGCCTCCTGGAGGTCGCGCAGGCTCTCCATCTGCATGAACAGGGCGAGCAGCAGCGGCAGCAGGATGACCGCGAGCATGGTGGTGATCGCACCTGCCGAGTGCCGCAGGACCGCGCCGACGGCCAGGGCGAGCAGACCGAGCAGCGCGACGTACAGCGAGGCGCCCACGGTCGCGTCGAGCCACTCGTTGGTGGTGGCGACGACCTCGCCGTTGACGATCGAGTCCTTCGGCAGGGAGGAGAACTCGCCCGGTGACTTGCCGCCGAGCATCGCCGACTGGATCAGCGCGGTGAGCGTGGTGGCCACCAGCGTCATCGTGAACGACAGCGAGAAGAAGACGATCGCCTTCGCGGCGAGCACCCGGCCGCGCGCGGGACAGGCGGTCATCGTCGTACGGATCATGCCCGTGCCGTACTCGGAAGTGATCACCAGGACGCCGAGCGTCACGATGCAGATCTGGCCGAGCATCAGGCCGAACAACCCGCCCGAGAGCAGCGGGATCTCGGCGTAGGTGGAGCTGGAGAGGCCGATGGCGGTCATCGTGCTGATGCCGAGCACGAGCAGGAACATCACGCCCAGCGTCCACATCGTGGAGCGCACCGAGCGGATCTTGGTCCACTCGGAGGCGAGGGCGTGGCCCAGGTGCGTGGAGCGGATCGGGATCGGCGAGGTGTAGGTCGCGGCGGGCGCGCCCTGCCACTGCGCCGGTGCCTGGTGCATCGGGGCCGGGGCGGCCTGCGGGGGCTGGTTTGTCATCGGGCTACTCATCGGGCGGCCCCGTTCTCGTTGTTCTCGGGCTTGGTCAGATCGGGCGCGGCCGCGGGGGCAGGCGCCGGGGGAGCGGCCACCGGGGCGGCGGGAGGCTGGGCGACCGGGGCTTGGGCGACCGGGGCTTGGGCGACCGGGGCGGCCGGGGCCTGTGCCGCAGGGGCGTCGGCAGGCTGCGCGTACGGGTTCGGTACGGGAGCGGCCGACGGGGGCACGGGAGCAGCCGATGGCGGTACCGGAGCGCCGGGCGCCCCCTGCGGCATCGCGAAGGGCTGTCCGCCGTGCTGCGGCGCCGGAGGCGCGTACCAGCCGGGCTGGCCCTGGCCGGGCACAGGCGCCTGGAACTGGGCCTGCTGCGGCGGCAGTTGCTGCTGCAGACCGGCCTTCTGGTCGATCGTCGAGCGGTAGTCGACCGCGCCCTGCGTCATCCGCATGTACGCCTCCTCGAGCGAGGCCTGGTGCGGTGAGAGCTCCCACAGCCGTACATCCGATTCGTGCGCGAGATCGCTGATCCGCGGCAGCGCGAGCCCGGTCACGCGCAGTCCGCCGTCCGCCTCGGGCATCACATGCCCGCCGGCCTCGGTGAGCGCGGCCGAGAGCTTCTCGCGCGCCTGCGGCTCGGTGTCAGGGGTGCGCACCCGGGCGAAGTCCGCGGAGTTCGCCGAGATGAACTGCTTGACCGTCATATCGGCGAGCAGCTGCCCGCGGCCGATCACGATCAGGTGGTCGGCGGTCAGCGCCATCTCGCTCATGAGGTGCGAGGAGACGAAGACGGTACGGCCCTCGGCGGCCAGCGCCTTCATGAGGTTGCGGACCCACAGGATGCCCTCGGGGTCGAGCCCGTTGACCGGCTCGTCGAAGAGCAGCACCTGGGGGTCGCCGAGCAGGGCCGCGGCGATGCCGAGCCGCTGGCCCATGCCGAGCGAGAAGCCCTTGGAGCGCTTCTTGGCGACGTCCTGGAGGCCGACCACGCCGAGCACCTCGTCCACCCGGCGGGCAGGGATGCCGGAGAGCTGGGCCAGGCACAGGAGGTGATTACGGGCGTGCCGGCCGCCGTGCACCGCCTTGGCGTCGAGCAGCGCGCCCACCTGGCGCGGGGCGTTGGGCAGCTTGCGGTAGGGGTGGCCGGCGATGGTGACGTGGCCGGCCGTGGGGTTGTCGAGCCCGAGGATCATGCGCATCGTCGTCGACTTGCCGGAACCGTTGGGGCCCAGGAAGCCGGTGACGGCACCGGGCCGCACCTGGAAGGAAAGGTTGTACACGGCCGTCTTCGCGCCATAGCGCTTGGTCAGGCCGACTGCCTCGATCATGCTGCACCCATCGACAGGTCAGGTTCAGAACGTCGGGGCACACGGAAAGTTCGTCCCCCTTGGAGCTAAGGAGGATAACTAGCCGTTGACGGTTCCGGCCATGTGCGGCCGGTGTATCCGGGAAACCTCAGGGCTCACACGGGCAACGTCCGTGCTTTCGGCTGGGTTGGGCGGTTCTGCGCGGATCACCTCATGTACGCGTCTGGCCTGTGGTGGCCGCCGGTGGTGAGATCACGCCATGCCCATGCGACCTGAGCATTGCGTGACGAGGAACCACATCGAGGTATGGCACACGCGAGCCCTGCCGTCGTGACCGGTCCGGATCGGCCTCTGGACGGTAGTGCGCGCGGCTCGATGCTGCCGCTGCTCGTCTGGACCGGTTTCGCGTGTTTGGCGTACGCCGTTTACAACGTGGTCGTGGCGACAGTCCTCGTCGGCATCTTCGCGGCGTCGATCGTCGCGGGCGTCTGAAGGGGACGGACGTAGGGGAAGGCCCTCTCCGCGCCCTAGGCGTCCCGCTTCTTCAGGAGCAGATAGCCGACCCCCAGCGCCACGAGCACCCAGGCGATCATGATGGCGAGCCCGCCCCACGGGCCGTACGGGGTGTCGTCGTCGAAGGGCGTGACCACCTGCATGACCTTCTGGCCCGCTTGGTCCGGCAGATAGCGCGCGACCTTCTTGGTCGCCGAGACCGAGCCGAGGATCGGGGAGATCAGGAAGAACAGCGGCATCAGGATGCCGAGCGACAGCATCGGACTGCGCAGGATGGACGCGACGCCCATCGAGAAGACCGCGACCAGCGTCATGTAGAGCCCGCCGCCGATCACCGCGCGCAGCACGCCGTCGTCGCCGAGCGACACCTTGTGGTCGCCCATCATCGCCTGGCCGAGGAAGAAGGCGACGAAAGCCGTGATCATCCCGACCACCAGGGCAAGCGCCGTGGCCACGGCCACCTTGCTGAACAGGAACCGGCCGCGCTGCGGCACCGCGGCGAGCGAGGTGCGGATCATGCCGGTGCTGTACTCGTTGGCGACCACGAGCACGCCGAACACGATCATCGCCAGCTGGCCGAGGCCCATGCCGGCGAAGCTGATCGAGGTGGCGTCGAAGGTCAGCTTGTCCTTGGCGTCCAGCTTGTCGAAGTCACTGGACGCGAAGTACGAGATCAGCATGCCCAGGCCGATGGTGAACACCATGGCGAGCAGCAGCGTCCACGGCGTCGAGGCCACCGACTTGATCTTCGTCCACTCCGACTTCAGTACACGCGTCGAAGACATCGGTCACTGCCCCTTCTTCTGCGACCACTGATCATTCGACTGCTGCCAGCCGGAGGTGTCGGGCGCGCCGGTCTCGGAGTGTGCGTGATATTCCACGGACTCGGCCGTGAGCTGCATGAACGCCTCTTCGAGCGAGGCCTGCTGAGGGCTCAGTTCGTGGAGTACGAGCTGGTGCTGGGCGGCGAGCTCGCCGAGCCGCTCGACCGGGGTGCCGTCCACTTCGAGCGTTCCGTTGCCGGCCTCGACGACGGTGATGCCCTCGGCGTGCAGCACATCGCGCAGCCGTTCCTGCTGAGGGGAGCGCAGCCGTGCGTAGGAGCGGGAGTTCTCGCGGATGAATCCCGCCATCGAGGTGTCCGCGAGGAGCCGGCCCTGGCCGATGACGACGAGGTGGTCGGCGGTCAGTGCCATCTCGCTCATGAGGTGCGAGGAGACGAAGACGGTGCGGCCCTGGGCCGCGAGGCCCTTCATGAGGTTGCGGATCCAGTGGATGCCCTCGGGGTCGAGCCCGTTGACCGGCTCGTCGAACATCAGGATCTGCGGGTCGCCGAGCAGGGCGCCCGCGATGCCGAGCCGCTGTCCCATGCCGAGCGAGAAGCCCTTGGCCTTCTTCTTGGCGACGGCGGTGAGACCGACGGTGTCCAGGACCTCGTGGACGCGGCTGTCGGGGATCCCGTTGGACTGCGCCAGACAGAGCAGATGGTTGTACGCGCTGCGGCCGCCGTGCATGGCCTTCGCGTCGAGCAGCGCGCCGATGTACCTCAGCGGATGCTTGATCTGCGCGTAGTGCCGGCCGTCGATACGGACGTCGCCGGCCGTGGGGTTGTCGAGCCCCAGCATCATGCGCATGGTCGTGGACTTGCCCGCGCCGTTGGGCCCGAGGAACCCGGTGACGATGCCGGGCCGGACGGCGAAGGTGAGGTCATTGACGGCTACCTTCTCGCCGTACCGCTTGGTCAGGCCCTCGAGCTCGATCATGCGGCCCACGCTAAAACGGGACAAAGCCCCCTGCCACTTGGAGTGACCGGGGGCTTCGCCCTCGTTCGTACCGCCTCAGAGGCTCCTGATCAGCGGGACTGCTGAGCCGGAACACCCCGCGTGACCGGCTCGTCCTCCGGTGCGCCCGCCGCGGCGACGGCCGCACCGGTCAGCGTGGCCAGCATCTCGCGGACGTTGGTCAGCTGGGCGTTGATGGAGTCGCGGCGGTTCGTCAGCGCCGCGAGCTCGCGCTCCGATTCGCTGCGGATCCGGTCGGCCTTGGCGTTGGCGTCGGCCACGATGTCCTCGGCCTGGCGCTGCGCGGTCTCCACCGTCTGGCGGGCGCGGCGCTCGGCGTCGGTACGCAGCTTCTCGGCCTCCAGGCGGAGCTGCTCCGCGCGGTGCTCGATCTCCGCGAGGCGCTTCTCGGCCTTGGCCTGACGGGACGCGAGGTCGCGCTCCGACTGCTCGCGGCGCTTGGCCAGGTTCGTCTCGAAGTCCGCGGCGGCCTGGGCGGCCTTGGCGCGGGTCTCCTCGAAGAGCGCGTCGGCCTCCTCGCGCTTCTGCTGCGCGTCCTTCTGCGCCTCGGCGCGGAGCGTGGACGCGTCGCCCTTGGCCTTCTCGACGATCCGGACGCCCTCGTCCTCCGCCTTGGCCTTGCGGTCGGCGGCGAAGGTCTCCGCGTCATTGCGCACCTGCTGGGCCGCCGACTCGGCGAGCTCACGGTGCTGCTCGGCCGCGCGGCGGGCCTCCTCGCGCAGATCCTTGGCCTCCTCCTCGGCGAGGCGCAGGATCTTCTCGACGCGCGCGCCCAGACCGGCATACGACGGCTCGGCGTCGGATACCTGGGCCTGTGCGTTCTGCGTCTCGAGGTGGAGCTCCTCGATGCGCTTTTCCAGAGCAGTGATACGAGCCAGAGCACTGTCACGGTCGGAGACGAGCTTGGAGATACGTTCGTCCACCTGAGCGCGGTCGTACCCACGCCGCACAAGCTCGAAGCCGTAGGGGGAAGTGTCGCTCATGGGGTTCCTGTCGAATGAGACCGGTGAGGTGATAGGGGGAATCCTAGGGGTCAGGGCGGCGTGTCATCGAGCGTATGCCGGTTTGATCTGGAGAATGCCCACCCTTTTGAGTGGCTGAGCTCAAGACCGCTTGCCAGCACCAGGGTCGAACGTCCTTGTCGAGTACGGGGTTTGTGCCCCTCGCCACCCCTTGAACGGCGGGCCACCCGAACGAGGCCATCACGGACAATCCATCAGATCGTCACCCGAACGTGGCCCGGAACCTTCAGGAAAGGCCCGGACCGTCCCGCGCCGAGTCCCTCAGCTGTCCGAGGACTTGCCACCCGAACGAGGGGCGCCGACGCTCGCGCCCGCCTTGACGCCGCTGTCCTTGCCGCCGCCGACGGGAGCCTCAAAAGACTCCAACGCCTCAAGTACGTCCTGGACACGGGAGATCTCGGCCTGGATGTCCTCACGCCGGCGCACCAGGACGTCCAGTTCGCGCTTGCCCTCGTCCACCAGGCGCTCGGCCTCGGCCTCCGCCTCCGCCTTGACCCGCTCGGCCTCGCGCAGCGTCTCCGCCTTCTTCTGCTCGGCCTCCTTGAGCAGCTGCTCGGCCTTCTTGACCGCGGCGATACGCACCTTGCCCGCCTCGGAGTTGGCCTCCGAGACCAGGTCCTTGGCCTTGGCGGTGGACTCGGCGAGCTGCTCCTCGGCGGCCTTCACGAGCGCGTCGCAGCGCTCGCCCGCCGACTTCATCTGCTCGGCCGACTCGCGCCGTGCGCGCTCGTGCAGTTCCTCGATCTCACCCGTGATGCGGTCGCGCAGCTCCTCGGCCCGCTCCCTTATGGCGGTGGCGTCCCGGCGTGCGCCGACGAGGAGTTCATCGGCGTCCGTACGGGCCTTCTCCACCAGCGAGTTGCCCTCGACCGTGGCCTCGGAGACCAGCCGCTCCGCCTCGTTCCGCGCCGCGCCGACCATCGTGTCGGCCTGCGCCTCGGCGTCCGTGGCGCTCTTGAGCGCCTTCTCGGCGGCGTCCTGGGTGAGCTTCTCGGCCTCGGCCACCGCCTCGGTGACGAGCTTGTCGACCTGCTCGGCGGCCTCGCTGCGCCGCTTGTTGGCGGCCTGGCGCGCCTCGTCGAGGGTGCGCTCGGCCTCCGACTGCGCCTCGCTGCGGATCCGTTCGGCCTCGGCGGCCGCCTCCGCCTTGATCTGCTCGGCGGCGGTGCGGGTGCGCTCGGCGTGCTGCTGCGCGGAGCCGACCGTCTCGGCCGCCTCGGCCCGCAGCCGCTCGGCCTCACCGGTCGCCTCACCGATCAACTGGTCGGCCTGCGCTGCCGCGTCGCTGCGGATCCGGTTGGCGTCCTCGCGCGCCTCGGCACGCGTACGCGAAGCGTCCTGCTCGGCGGACGCGATCGCGTCGGAGGCCTCCGTACGCAGCCGCTGGGCGTGCTCGGCCGTCTCGGACCTGAGCCGCTCGGCCTCCGCGATCGCCTCGGACATGGTGCGCTCGGCAAGCGACTTGGCGGCCTCGGACTCCTCCTGCGCCTCCCGCCGTACGCGCGCGGAGTCCTCGGAGGCCCGCTCCCGCTCGGCATACGCGTCGGCGCGGACCCGGTCCGCCTCCTCCTGCGCCTCGGTCCTGGTGCGCTCGGCGGCGTGCTCGGCGGCCGAGCGGAGACCGGAGATCTCCTCCTGGGCCTGCTCCTGCAACCCGGCGACGGAGTCCCGTACCTGCTGGGCCGTCAGCTCGGCGGCGGCCACGAGATCGGTCGCGCGGCGGTCCGCCTCCTCGACCAGACGGGCCGCCTCGGCCTGCGCCTCGTCGACCCGGTTGCGGGCGCTGGCGAGGAGCTCCTCGCTCTGCTCGCGGGCCCGCTCACGCTCCTGGTCGGCCTCGCCGCGCGCGGCGGTGAGCAGCTCCTCGGCCTCGCGCCGGCGCCGGCCCGCCTCCTCCTGCGCGGCCCGCAGCGCCTCGGCGGCCTCGGCACCCACCCGCTCCGCGGCGGTCTGCGCCTCGGCGCGGATCCGGTCGGCGCTGTCCTGTGCCTCGGCCTTCAACTGCTCGGCCTCGGAGGCCGCTTCGGTCCGCAGCCGTACGGCGAAGGCCTCGGCGTCGGAACGGCTCTGTGCCGCGTCCGAAGCCGCCTCGGTGCGCAGCCGCTCCGCCTCGGTCTCGGCCTGCGACTGAAGGGTCCGGATCCGCTCGGCGGACTCGGTGCGCAGCCGCTCGGCCTCCTCGGCGGCC
>NZ_JBEPEW010000020.1:0-84599 GCF_040300965.1 Streptomyces mesophilus
GCCGCGGCATCGGCGGCGAGGTCGCGGCCCTGGCCGGCGCGCTCGGCGGCGGGCCCGCGCACCTCGCGGGGACCGGCGTAGGCGGGATGGTCGCGCAGGTGGCCGTGCTCGACCATCCCGACGCGTTCTCGGCGCTCACCCTGGCCGGTACCCGCGCGGTGGCGCCGGGGCCGCCCGATGACGACCTCCCCGACCATGACCAGGCGACCATGGGGCGGCTGTTCGCGCGTCCGATGCCCGACTGGGCCGACCGCGAGGCGGTGGCGGAGTTCGCCGCCGACGGCGCGAAGGTCCTCGGTGACGACCCCGTCGCCGCGTACGAGAACGCCGCGCGCATCTGGGACCGCACGCCCGGCACCGCGCCCGAGGTCCAGATGGCCAACCAGCTGGGCATGGTGTTCTCCCGGCTCGACTGCACACCCCGCTGGCGCGAGCGGCTGTCCGCGATCGAGGTCCCCGCGCTCGTCGTGCACGGCCGCCGCAACCGGTTCTTCCCCGTCGGCAACGGTGAGGCGCTCGCACGCGAGATCCCCGGGGCCCGGCTGCTGGTACTGGAGGAGGCCGCCACCGCGCTCCCCGATGCCGCGGTCGGCGAGGTCGCCGAGGCGATGCTCGCGCTCGGGTAGCGGCGCTTCCCCCAAGGCCCGTTCCCCGAAGCGCTTGGCCGGGGCCTTCCCGGACCCGGAAACGACACTGGTCCGGCGCGGCTCGATCGTTCTCACGAGCCTCACCGGACCAGTGCTTCCCCCGATCCCCCGTGGTCCGCCCCGCTCCCCGGTGTCCCCTCCGGGCCGGGACGTCCCCCGTTCCGCAAGGGGAGCCGCGCCGTTCCGCCGCCCCGTGTCGGCGGTGCCGGCGCCGCGCCCCTTCCGTGACCCTCACTCTTTCGTTCCTGCAGGTCGGGGCCCATCCGCGCTCGTACTCATCTCACTCACTAGGTACGGATACTCAGGCATACGCACTCATCCCCAGGCCGACCCGTTGCCGACTGGTTACGATCGCGTCCGTGTCCGTACTCCCCCTGGTGTTCACCAGCGGCTGGGCCAGCGGTATCAACGCGTATGCGGTGGTGCTCCTGCTCGGCGTCTTCGGCGTGACCGGCGTGAGCGACGAGGTGCCGCCCGCTCTGGAGCGCACCGACGTGCTCTGCGTGGCGGGCTTCCTCTTCCTGTGCGAAGCGGTGGCCGACAAGATCCCTTACGTCGACTCCCTCTGGGACACGGTGCACACCGTGATCCGGCCGGTGTCCGGAGCCGTGGTCGGAGCGCTGCTCGCGGGGCAGAGCGGTTCGATCTCGGATCTCGCGGCCGGTGCGGTCGGCGGTTCGACCGCGCTGGCCAGCCATTTCGTGAAAGCCGGGACACGGATGGCGATCAACACGTCGCCGGAGCCGTTCAGCAATGTGGTCATGAGCACGGCCGAGGATCTCGGCGTGGGCGGCATCGTCACGTTCGCGATGTTCTACCCGGAGGCGGCGGCGATCATCGCGGCAGTCCTGCTGATCCTCGGTCTGGCGTTGGTCCTGTTCCTGGCGCATCGCATCCGGCGCTTCATGCGCAGACGGGCGCAGAGACGTGAGGAGAAGCGCTTGGCGCGTGAGGTGAGCGGGGGACGACCACCGGGCTGAAGCCTTGCAGTGAGCGGCGGCGGACCGGGCGGGTCGGGGCGGAGCCCCCGCAAAGCCCGCCCGGACCCGGCCGGTACCCTCCCCGCATGGCACAAATCGTGGTGATCGGCGCCGGAATGGGCGCGATGGCAGCCGCCGCCCGGCTGGCCGTCGCGGGCCACCGCGTCACCGTGTTCGAACGCGAGGAGACGTACGGCGGGTCCGTGCGGCGCTTCGAGCGCGACGGGTTCCGTTTCGACACCGGCCCCGGGCTGCTCCCGCTGCCCGCCGTCTACCGCGATCTGTTCATCAAGACCGGCAAGCAGCCCCTGGAGGACTGCGTCGACCTTGTCCAGGTCGACCCCGCCGTCCGGCACCTCTTCGCCGACGGCACCGACCTCTCCGTGCCCAACGCTTCCCGCGCCGGCACCGTCGACGCCATCGAGGCGGCCCTCGGAAACGGCACCGGAGAGCGCTGGGCCCAGTTCCTGAACCGGGCCCGCGAGGCCTGGGACCGCGCCCGCCGCCCGCTGCTCGAGGAGCCGCTGTGGGAGGACTGGCGGGTGCTCGGCGAGCGGGATCCGTATCCCGCCGTCCGCAGGAGCGGCCTCCTTCGCAAGCGGCCGCCCACCTTCGCCGAGGCGATGCGGCACGAGCTGGCCGACCCCCGGCTGATCGCCCTCGTCGAGAGCTCCGTCCTCGCGTACGGACTCGATCCGCGTACCGCACCCGCGAGCGCCGCCGTGCTGCCGTACATGGAGCAGGCCTTCGGGACCTGGTACGTACGGGGCGGCATCCGCGAGCTCGCGACCGCCGTGTACGAGCGGTGCCTGCAGCGGAAGGTGCGGTTCACGTTCGGCGCCGAGGTCGTCGGCGTGGTCGAGAAGGACGGGCGCGCGGCCGGGGTCGAGCTCGCGGACGGCACCGTGCACGAAGCCGAGTTCGTGGTCGCCGGCGTCGATCCCGAGGCGCTCGCCGGCCGGCCCCTGCACGACCCGCGGCAGGACGCCGTGCTCGATACCGCACGCGTCCGTCCCGGCCGCTTCACCGTGCTGCTGGCTCTCAGTGGCGCGCGAGAAGGCGACGCCGTACATCGCACCGTCGTTCACACTCCCGGCCGCAAAGCCGAACTCGACGCCCTGGCAGGCGAGTTCGGGCCCGGCGTACGTCCGACAGTGACCGTGCTGAGGCCCGGCGATCCCGCGCTGGTGCCCGACGCCGAGCACGAGTCGGTGGTCCTGACCGCCGTCGCGCACAAGGTCGCCGACGCCGAGGACTTCGCCGACCGGATGATCACCGCCGCGGAGCAGGCCGTCCCCGCACTGCGCGACCGCCTGCTGTGGCGCGAGATCCGGACCCACGGCCCGGTCCCCCACCCCTCACTGGCCGGCGCCGACGCCCGCTACCTCCACCCGTCGAACACGACGCGCCTGCCCGGCCTCCACCACGTCGGCGGCTGGGCCCACCCGGGCGGCGGACTGCCGCACGCCGGGATGTCCGGCGCCCTGGTCGCGGGCCTGATCGTCGAAGGGCCGGACTTCCGGGGCTCGCAGTGAGCCCTGGCCGTCCGGCCCCTCATGTCGTACGAAAGATCAACTCTCAGTAGCGATAAGGCTGCTGCTCGTTGTACCCGGTGTCGTACCCCTCCGGGTTGTACGGCGGATACGCCGGCTGCTCGGGCGGCAGGCCCCCGGAGAGCGCCTCGTCGCCGTTGCGCTGCTGCGGCACCCACACTCCGCCGGGCGGGGTGCTGTCCCCGTAACCGCCCTGCTGGTACTGGGCGTACTGCCCGCTGTCGTAGCCCTGCTGCCCGCCGCCGTACGTGTCGTACTGGCCGGTGTCGTAGGACTGCGTGCCGATGTACGGGTCCGAGTAGGCCGCGTAACTCTGCTGGCCCTGCTGGTCGTACCCGTAGTTCTGCTGGTCGTAGCCGCCGTTGGTGTACGCGTCATAGCCGTACGAGGACGAGTCGGCGGCCGCCGCGGCGGCGGGCTGCTGCGGGTACGCATGGGACCCGGTGTCGTAGATGCCGTAGCTGCCGGTGTCGTCGGGCAGCGGCTCGGGCGCGTAGACCGAGGCCGGCTGCGGCGCATAGCCGTCGCCGCCGTAACCCTGGTCGCGGCCGTCGTAGCCGGAGTCCTGGCCGTCCCGGCCGTCCTCGCGGTACTCCGCCTCGTACTCCAGGTCCGAGACCTCGAGCGTCGGGTCCTGCTCCACCACGCCCCTGCGGCGGCGGCTCTCGCCCGGGTTGCCGCCGATCGCCCAGCCCGTGGAGAAGCCGCGGCGGAACGAGAGTGTCACGTACGTCTGGCCGATGGCGAACGCGATGGCGCCCGCCCCGATCACGTACACCGAGGGAATCAGCACACCGAGCACGACGCCGACGAAGCCGGCGAAAGCGAGCAGCCGCCAGCGCAGGCGCGCCTTGTACTGCAGCAGCACCTCGCCGAGCAGCCACAGCGCGACCAGTCCGAACGCGATGTAGAGGACCGTCCAGCCCATGTACGCCCCTCTCCTACGGCCCGCCGCGTAGGGGTGTGCGGCTGTGCCGGTTCAGGCCTGCGGGTGGTGCAGGCCCAGATTTTCGTAGATTTCCAGGGTCGCCGTGGAGTTGTTGAGCGTGATGAAGTGCAAACCGGGCACTCCCTCGGCAAGGAGCCGAGCGCAGAACTCCGTCGCGAACTCGATGCCAATGGAGCGTACAGCCGCGGCGTCCTCTTTGGATGTGAGGATCCGCTCTTTCAGCCCGGCGGGAATCTCGGCGTTGCTGAGCTGTGGCAGGCGTTCGAGCATCCGCACGCTCGTCACCGGCATGATCTCCGGGATGATCGGCGTCTCGCAGCCGGCCGCTTCGACGCGGTCGCGCAGGCGCAGATATTCCTCGGGGTGGAAGAACATCTGGGTGATCGCATAGTCGGCGCCCGCGCGGCATTTGTCCACGAAGTGCCGTACGTCCGCATCCCAGTCGGGCGAGCGCGGATGCATGGCCGGGAACGCCGCGACGCCCACGCAGAAGTCGCCGGACTCCTTGATGAGCCGCACCAGTTCGGACGCGTACGCCAGACCCCGCGGGTGCTTGACCCACTCGGCCATCGGGTCGCCGGGCGGATCGCCGCGGACCGCGAGGATGTTCCTGATCCCGGCGTCGGCGTACTGGCCGATGATGTTGCGCAGTTCGGCCACCGAGTGGTCCACGGCGGTCAGATGCGCGACCGGCGTGAGCGTGGTGTCGGCGACGATCTGCTGGGTCTCCGTGACCGTGCCCGCGCGGGTCGAACCGCCGGCGCCGTAGGTGACGGAGACGAAGTCGGGGGCGACCGCCTCGACCCGGCGCAGCGAAGTCCACAGATTCCGCTGACCCTTCTCGGTCTTGGGCGCGGAGAACTCGAAGGAGTACGTGGTCTTGCCGGTCGCGAGCATCTCGCGCACCGTGCGCGCGCGATCCATCCTGGTGGAAGCGGTACCGAGGGCCATAGGCGCAGGTTAGTCACCCCGGGTCCGCGCCCCAACCGCGAGCGGTTGTTATGCCGGGAATGCCGGTTTTCCGTCCACCCATCGGACAGTTGTCATACGAAAGCGCCGACGCTATTGCGTACGCAGGCGCTTGGCGAACTCCGCGGCCGCGGCGGCCGGATCGTCGGCCTCGGTGATCGCGCGGACCACGACGACACGGCTCGCGCCCGCTTCGAGCACCTCGTCCAGGTTGCCCAGATCGATCCCGCCGATGGCGAACCAGGGGCGGACCGCGGTGAGTTCGGCGGTGTGGCGCACCAGGTCGAGACCGGGGGCGTGGCGGCCGGGCTTGGTGGGGGTGGGCCAGCAGGGGCCGGTGCAGAAGTAGTCGGCGCCGGGCTGCTCCGCGGCGGCGGACGCCTCGGACGCGGCGTGCGTGGAGCGGCCGATGAGGACGTCCTCGCCGAGGATCGCGCGGGCCGCGGGGACCGGCAGGTCGCCCTGGCCGAGGTGGAGCACATCCGCGCCGGCGGCGTGGGCGATGTCGGCGCGGTCGTTCACGGCGAGCAGCTTGCCGTGCCGGCGGCAGGCGTCCGCGAAGACGGCGAGGTGCTCGAGCTCCTCGGCGGCCTCCATGCCCTTGTCGCGCAGTTGCACGATGTCGACGCCGCTGCCGAGGACGGCGTCGAGGAACTCGGGGAGATCGCCCTGACGCTTGCGGGCGTCGGTGCAGAGGTAGAGCCGGGCGTCGGCGAGCTGTTCGCGCGGCGTGCGGGCCGTTCCTGCGGTGGCGTTCATGAGATCCCCCCTGTTTCGCGGCGCACGGGCCCCGGACCGGGGTGCCTTGCGGCGGTCCCGGTCCCGGGGCCCGTATACCGAATGCTGGTCACGACGGCCGTTCGTCACCGGCCGGTGAATGTCGCTGTCAGACGGCGAGCGCCTGGGCGCGGCGCTTCACCTCCGTGCCGCGATTCTCGCTCAGAGCCTGTGCGGGGGTGCCGGGCAGGGTGTCGTCCGGCGTGAAGAGCCACTCCACCATCTCTTCGTCGGAGAAGCCGTCGTCCCGCAGGAGGGTCAGGAGCCCGGGCAGCCCCTTGACGATCTTCCATCCGTCTTCGGCGTTGCCGTCGATGAAGGCGGCGGGCACGTACAGCGCCTTGTTCTCGCCGCGGCGTACGGCGAGCAGCCGGCCTTCCTTGACGTGCTGCCGCACACGCGTCACCTCGACGCCGAACATGTCGGCGATCTCGGGGAGGTTCAGCCACGCAGGGACGAGCGCTTCGATCTTTGCGTCAATCTCGGTCACGGAATAAGGGTGCCATGGTTTGGGGCGCGTGTGATTGTTCGGTGTCCCGGACGGCTGGCTCCGGGCCCTCGGGGCGGTACCGCTCAGGCATCGGGCTGCTTCACCACCGCGCTCTTGAGGGGCACCGAGGCATCCGCAGCCTTGTCCGCGTCCAGGACCGCCCCCGCCTCGATCAGCTTCCGCCCCTGCGCCAGGTCGCGCGGGCGGCCCACCGCCAGGACCGCGACCAGGACCCCGTCCCGAAGCCAGCAGACCGACCACGCCGGGGTCGCCGGGTCGCCCCGCCACACCAGCCGGTCGGCGGACCCGTGGTGGCCCGCGTACTGGACGAAGCGGCCGAACTGCTCCGACCAGAAGTACGGCACCGGGTCGTAGACCGCCGGCTGCGTACCGATCACGTTGGAGGCCACCGCGCGGGGGCCCTGGAGGGCGTTGTCCCAGTGGTGGACCAGGAGGCGGGCCCCGTAGCGCGCCGAGGGGAACGAGGCGCAGTCGCCGACCGCGTACACATCCGGGGCGGAGGTGCGCAGCGAGGCGTCCGCGACGACCGCTCCGTCGGGGCCGAGCTCGATGCCCGAGTCCGCGAGCCAGGCCGTGGCCGGGCGGGCGCCGATCCCGACGACCACGGCACCGGCGGGCACCCGGGTGCCGTCGGACAGCAGGACGGCCCCCTCTTCGATCGCCTGAACGCGGGCGCCGGTGCGCAGCACGGCGCCCGACTCCTCGTACCAAGCCGCCATCGGCGCCGCGACCTCGGCCGGCAGCGCCCCGGCCAGCGGACGGTCCGCCGCCTCGACCACCGTGACGGCGCAGCCCGCGTCCCGGGCCGCCGTGGCGAACTCCGCACCGATCCAGCCGGCGCCGACCACCACGATGTCGTGCTGCTCGGCGAGCACGGGGCGCAGCCGCTGCGCGTCGTCGAGCGTGCGCAGCAGGTGCACGCCGGGAATGCCCGAAGCACCCGGCAGGTGCAGCGGTTCCGCTCCGGTGGCCAGGACCAGGACGTCGTACGGGACGGGCCCCTGCGCGGTGTCGAGTTCGTGTGCCTCGACGCGCAGGCCCGTGACCTCGCGGCCCACTTGGAGCTCCACTCCGAGCGCTTCGAAGTCCACCTCGAAGGCCGAGCCCTCGGCCTTGCCGAGCAGCACCGCCTTGGACAGCGGCGGCCGGTCGTACGGCTGGTGCGGTTCGGCGCCGATCAAGGTGACCGTTCCGTCGAAGCCCTGTTCCCGCAGGGCCACCGCCGTCTGCACACCGGCCATCCCGGCCCCGACGATCACCACGCGACGCTGCCCCACAGGTACCTCCCGCTGCTCGCTCATCCGATCACCATAAACAACTGACGAACCGTCAGGAAGGTGGGAAGTCACAGGTCAGGACGTGACCTGTTCCACAACGCTGGTGCCGCTTCCGGGCCGCGACTCCCACTCCCACGTCTCCTGGAGCCGGATCCGTCCGTCGGGGAGTTCCTCGATACGGGACACACAGTGCCCGGACGCCGTCTCGCCGTCGGTCTTCAACTGCACGTAACGGAAGTCCAGTACGTCCCCGTCACGCGAGCCGACCAGCTCACCCCGTACGACGTCACCACCCGCGTACGAAGCCCAGATCACCCCGTCCTGCTGGTGGTACGTGAAGCGGGTGCGGGTGCCCACCTGACCTGGTGCCTGGTCCTCCACGGGGGCCATCACGAGGCCGTCGAGCGAGCGGGCGGTCATCGGCTGCTCCCTTCAAGAGCGTTGGGACGTCGGGCTATGGTGGCAGGCGTAAAGCACTCGCGGGAGCCCGGACGTGCCGGGCTGAGAGGGAGGCGGCGGCCTCCGACCGTATGAACCTGATCCGGGTCATGCCGGCGAAGGGAGGGGCTGGACGCCCATGTCACAGCTGTCTTCGAAGGTGCCGTCCGACGTCGTCGTGGTGGGCGGCGGCATCATCGGTCTGGTCACGGCCTGGCGGTCCGCGCAGCTGGGGCTGCGCACCGCGGTCGTGGACCCCGCGCCCGGCGGCGGCGCCGCGCAGGTCGCGGCCGGAATGCTCGCCGCGGTCACCGAACTCCACTACGGCGAGGAGACCCTGCTCGCCCTCAACCTGGCCTCCGCCGCACGCTATCCGTCCTTCGCCGCCGAACTCACCGAGGTCAGCGGCGAACAGCTCGGCTACCGCTCCTGCGGAACGCTCTCGGTCGCACTCGACGCCGACGACCGCGCCCATCTGCGCGAGGTGCACGCCCTGCAGCAGCGCTCGGGGCTCGCCTCCGAGTGGCTCTCGGGCCGCGAGTGCCGGCGCCTGGAGCCGATGCTCGCGCCCGGTGTGCGCGGCGGCCTGCGGGCCGACGACGACCACCAGATCGATCCGCGCCGGCTCGCGAAGGCCCTGATCGTCGCCTGCGAGCGGGCCGGTGTGAGCTTCCACCGGCAGTGGGCCGAGCGACTTCTGCTCGTACGGGACAGGGCCTCGGGAGTCGTACTCGCGGACGGCACCGAGCTCGCCGCCGAGCAGGTGGTGCTGGCGGGCGGCAGCCACAGCGGGCTGCTCGCGGGACTGCCGGTCTCCGTGCCGGTGCGGCCCGTGAAGGGGCAGGTGCTCCGGCTGCGGATACCGCCCGCGTACGCCCCGTTCCTGCAGCGGACCGTACGCGCGGTCGTGCGCGGCAGCGATGTCTATCTCGTCCCGCGTGAGAACGGCGAGCTGGTCATCGGCGCCACCAGCGAGGAGCAGGGGTACGACACGACGGTCACCGCGGGCGGGGTCTACGAACTCCTGCGGGACGCCCACGAGTTGATCCCGGGGATCACCGAACTGCCCTTGGTGGAGACCCGGGCCGGCCTGCGCCCCGGCTCGCCGGACAACGCGCCGCTGATCGGCCCGACCCAGCTGCCGGGCCTGCTGCTCGCCACCGGGCACCACCGCAACGGTGTGCTGCTCACGCCCGTCACGGGCGACGCGATGGCGCACGCCCTGACCACCGGGGAACTCCCCCAGGACGTACGGCCCTTCAGCCCCAAGCGTTTCGGCGCCCTTCAGGAGCAGGCCGTATGAGCGAGTCAGGAGCAGGCCGTATGAGCGAGATCGCCGTGCACGTGAACGGACAGACGCGGGCGGTGTCCGACGGCACCACGCTCGACGCGCTGGTCGCCGCCGTCACCGCCGCGCCGTCCGGTGTGGCCGCGGCGCTCAACGAGACCGTCGTACCGCGCGGCGAGTGGCGGCGCACGGCGCTGTCCGCCGGTGACCGCGTCGAGGTTTTGACCGCAGTACAGGGAGGCTGACGAACATGGCCGACGATCCACTGGTCATCGGGTCGAGGACCTTCTCCTCACGGCTGATCATGGGCACGGGCGGGGCGCCCAGCCTCGATGTCCTCGAACGCTCACTGGCCGCGTCCGGTACGGAGCTGACAACCGTGGCGATGCGCCGGGTCGACCCCGGCACCAAGGGCTCGGTGCTCTCCGTCCTGGCCAAGCTCGGCATCGAGGTGCTGCCGAACACGGCGGGCTGCTTCACGGCGGGCGAGGCGGTGCTCACGGCCCGGCTCGCGCGCGAAGCCCTCGGCACGGAGCTGGTGAAGGTCGAGGTCATCGCGGACGAGCGCACGCTCCTCCCGGATCCGGTGGAGACCCTGGAGGCCTGCGAGACCCTCGTCGACGACGGCTTCACGGTCCTTCCGTACACGAACGACGACCCGGTGCTCGCGCGCAAGCTCGAGGACGTGGGCTGCGCGGCGGTCATGCCGCTCGGCTCCCCGATCGGTTCGGGCCTCGGCATCCGCAATCCGCACAATTTCCAGCTGATCGTGGAGAACGCGGGCGTCCCCGTGATCCTCGACGCGGGCGCCGGCACGGCCTCGGACGCGGCGCTCGCGATGGAGCTGGGGTGCTCGGCGGTGATGCTGGCGTCCGCGGTGACCCGGGCCCAGGAGCCGGTCCTCATGGCGGAGGCGATGCGGCACGGGGTCGAGGCCGGGCGTCTCGCCCACCGCGCGGGGCGTATCCCGCGCCGGCACTTCGCGCAGGCCTCGTCGCCGATGGAGGGGCGGGCGCGGCTGGATCCGGAGCGGCCGGCGTTCTGAGTCCCGGCGGAGTCCGCCGCGCGTCACAGGTCAGCCTCAGAACTGCCCCACATCCCCCCAACCAGGCAACCCTCCAAGCCACGGCTCGTACACTCGGCGCGTGGACACGACCCTTCAGGACCCTCTCGTCGGGCAGGTGCTCGACGGCCGGTACCGGATCGACGCCCGGATCGCGGTGGGCGGGATGGCCACGGTCTACCGGGCCGT
The DNA here is from genome assembly GCF_040300965.1 of Streptomyces mesophilus. Lineage (GTDB taxonomy): Bacteria > Actinomycetota > Actinomycetes > Streptomycetales > Streptomycetaceae > Streptomyces > Streptomyces mesophilus_A. The sequence continues at coordinate 10,642 of NZ_JBEPEW010000020.1, forward strand.
GGACACCCGCCTCGACCGCGTACTCGCGCTCAAGGTGATGCATCCGACCCTGGCCGCCGACGCCGCCTTCGTCGACCGCTTCATCCGCGAGGCCAAGTCCGTCGCCCGGCTCGCGCACCCCAATGTGGTCGCCGTCTACGACCAGGGCGCCCAGGGCGCGTACGTCTATCTCGCGATGGAGTACGTGGCGGGCTGCACCCTGCGCGACGTGCTGCGCGAACGCGGCGCCCTGCGGCCGCGCGCCGCGCTCGACATCCTGGAGCCGGTACTCGCCGCCCTCGGCGCCGCGCACCGCGCGGGGTTCGTGCACCGGGACATGAAGCCCGAGAACGTCCTGATAGGGGACGACGGCCGGGTCAAGGTCGCCGACTTCGGGCTCGTACGGTCCGTGGACACCGTGACGAACACCACGGGCACCGTCCTCGGCACCGTCTCGTATCTCGCCCCCGAGCAGATCGAGCGCGGTGTCGCCGATCCTCGCGTCGATGTGTACGCCTGCGGTGTCGTGCTGTACGAGATGCTCACCGGCGCCAAGCCGCACACCGGCGAATCGCCCGCTCAGATCCTCTACAAGCATCTGCACGAGGACATCCCGCCGCCCTCGGCCTCCGTGCCGGGCCTGCCCGTCGACCTCGACGAACTGGTCGCCCTCGCCACCGCCCGTACGCCCGAGGTGCGCCCGTACGACGCGGTCGCGCTGCTCGGCCAGACCCGTACGGCGCGCGCCGCGCTCACCGAGGCCCAGCTGGACGCGGTGCCGCCGGCCGCCGTCGAGGACGCGCACACCCACTCCGAGGACCGTACGAGCGTGATCCCGCGCGCGGTCGCCTCCGTGCCGCAGCCGGGGCCCGCCCAGGAGGAGATCCACCGCACCAGCCGCCTGGAGATGCCGCCCCCGCCGCCCGGCCCGGTCGCGCCTGCGCGGGCGCAGCGCCCCCGGCGCGGGCTGTACACGGTGATCGCGGCCGTGATCCTGGCGCTCGGCATCGGTGCGGGCGTCTGGTACATCAACTCCGGCCAGTTCACCCAGGTCCCGGGCGTGCTCTCCAAGACCGAGGCGCAGGCGCGCAGGACGCTGCAGGACGCCGGTCTGAAGGTGAACGACGAGGTGCGCAAGAAGTACAGCGCCTCGTACGACCGCGGCCAGGTGATGGACACCGACCCGGACCGCGGCCAGCGCATCCGCGAGGGCGGCACGGTCACCCTGACCGTCTCGCTCGGGCAGCGCATCGTGCGCGTCCCCGATGTCAGCGGAACGCCGCTCGCCGAGGCGAAGAAGGAGCTCCAGAAGGCCGGGCTCGAACCGGGCACGGTCACCCGCGAATTCAGCGACGAAGTCAAGCGCGGCGATGTGATCCGCACCAGTCCGACCTCCGGTACGCAGCGCCAGTCCGGCACCGCCGTCGCGCTGACCGTGAGCAAGGGCGAGCCCGTCGAGGTGCCCGAGGTCACCGGCAAGACACCGGAAGAAGCGCGCGACGAGCTCGAGGAGGACGGCTTCAAGGTCGAGATCGCCGAGCAGCGGGTCCACTCCGAGCACGACAAGGGCCTGGTCGGCGAGCAGTCGCCCGGCGCCGGCGCCTCGCTCGGCGAGGGCGACACCGTCACCCTGACGATCTCCAAGGGCCCCGAGATGATCGAGGTCCCGGACGTCGTCGGCCTGAAGGTCGACGAGGCCAAGGACAAGCTCTCCGGAGCCGGCTTCGAGGTCGACGAGGACCGGGGTCTGCTCGGCCTGTTCGGCGACACGGTGGAGAGCCAGTCGGTCGAGGGCGGCGAGGAAGCCGCCAAGGGCTCGACGATCACCATCAAGATCCGCTGAAGGTGAACCGCGTCCGGGGTGCCACCGTCGTCGTGACACCCTGGGCAGCGTGCAGATCCCTCGTAACCCCGTCGGCAGCCATGTCCCTGTAGCCGGCGGGCTCTCCTCCAAAGGCCTCGCGTACGCAAGGGAGTTGGGCTGCGAGACCGTACAGGTCTTCGTCGCCAACCCCCGCGGCTGGGCCACCCCGCCCGGCAACCCCGCCGAGGACGAGGCCTTCCGCGCGGCCTGCGCGGCCGAGTCGATCCCGGCGTACATCCACGCCCCGTATCTGATCAACTTCGGCTCCCACTCCCCCGAGACGGTCGAGAAGTCGGTGGCCTCCCTGCGCCACTCGCTGCGCCGCGGCCGGGAGATCGGCGCGCTCGGCGTCGTGGTGCACACGGGTTCCGCGACGATGGGCCGCGACCGTGCGGAGGCCCTCGAGCAGGTACGCCGGCACATGCGGCCGCTCCTCGACGAGCTCACGCACGAGGACGATCCGTACCTCCTGCTCGAGTCGACCGCAGGGCAGGGCTATTCGATCTGCTCACGGACCTGGGACTTCGGCCCGTACTTCGACGCGCTCGGCCACCACCCCAAGCTCGGCATCTGTCTCGACACCTGCCATGTCTTCGCCGCGGGCCACGACCTCACCGGCCCGCACGGCATGCACCAGACCCTCGACCAGCTGGTGGAGACGGTCGGCGAGGGCCGTCTCAAGCTGATCCATGCCAACGACTCCAAGGACGTGGTCGGCGCCAAGAAGGACCGGCACGCCAACATCGGACAGGGCCATATCGGCGAGGACGCGTTCCGCGCCTTGATGAAGCACCCCGCGATGGACGGAGTGCCGCTGATCATCGAGACGCCGGGCGGGCCGTCGGGCCACACCGCGGATGTGGAGCTCCTGAAGAAGCTGCGGGACGGGTGAGGCGGGAAGGTCCGCGAAGGACTTGAGGGAATACCCCTAGGGGGTATACGGTTCTTGTTATCGACAGGAACCGCTACCTGACGTTGGGGGCCATCAGCCATGCAGCACGAAACGCACGCCGGACACTCGCACCACCAACACGAAGGCCACGGCGGGCACGATGAGCACGCCGGCCACGGCAACCACGAGGGACACGGCGGTCACGGTCACGGCGGTCACGGCAAGGTCTCCTGGGCCATGGCGGCCAAGGCCACGCTGCACTGCCTCACCGGGTGCGCCATCGGCGAGGTGCTCGGCATGATCATCGGCACTGCGCTCGGCTGGGGCACCGCGCCCACGATGGTCCTGGCCATCGCGCTGGCCTTCTTCTTCGGCTACTCGCTCACGCTGTTCGCGGTCGTCCGCGCCGGCCTCTCGCTCAAGGCCGCGATCGGTGTCGCGCTCGCCGCCGACACCCTCTCGATCACGGTGATGGAGATCGTCGACAACGGCGTCCTGCTCGCCGTACCGGGCGCGATGGAGGCCCATCTCAGCGACGCGCTCTTCTGGGGCGCCCTGGCCTTCGCCTTCGCGATCGCCTTCCTGGTCACGACCCCGGTCAACAAGTGGCTGATCGGCCGTGGCAAGGGACACGCGGTGGTGCACCAGTACCACTGACCCGTACCGCACAAGCCAGGATCAGAGCCCGGGACCACTCGCCGGGCTCTTCCTGCCGTCAGAGCTCGGGGCCGTCCCCGGGCTCCTCCTGGTACGAGTAGCGCTGCTCGCGCCAGGGGTCGCCGATGTTGTGATAGCCGCGCTCCTCCCAGAAGCCACGGCGGTCGGCGGTCATGTACTCGATGCCACGGACCCACTTGGGGCCCTTCCAGGCGTACAGATGCGGGACGACGAGCCGCAGCGGAAAGCCGTGCTCGGCCGTGAGCAGCTCGCCGTCGCGGTGCGTGGCGAACATGGTCTGCTCGGCCGTGAAGTCGGAGATCCGCAGGTTGGAGCTGAAGCCGTACTCGGCCCAGACCATGACATGGGTGACATCGGGCGCGGGCGGCGCGAGCTCGAGTACGGCGCGCGCGGGGACGCCGCCCCATTCGGCGCCGAGCACCGAGAATTTGGTGACGCAGTGCAGATCGGCGAGGACCGTGGCGTACGGCAGGGCGCCGAACTCCTCATGGGTCCAGCAGTGCTTCTCACCGTCGGCGGTGGCGCCGAAGACCCTGAACTCCCAGCGTTCCGGCCGGAATTTCGGTACGGGCCCGTAGTGGGTGACCGGCCAGCCCCGCTGCAGCCGCTGCCCCGGGGGAAGCTCGTTCTGCTTCTCGACGCGGCTTTCCGGCTGACCCATGTCTCCATGATGACAGCCCGCGGAGGGTGGACGTGACCAGGTCTGCACCGATTCGGGCAACTCCTACTAAGCATGCACTTACTGGACGGCCCAGAAACCCGGTGCAAGGATGCGGCGCACCTGCCCAGTCAAGCACTTGGAAGGAGCCTCTGCGATGCAGGGCGACCCCGAGGTCATCGAATTTCTCAATGAGCAGCTGACCGCCGAGCTCACGGCCATCAACCAGTACTTCCTGCACGCCAAAATGCAGGAGAACTTCGGTTGGACGAAGCTCGCGAAATACACGCGGCACGAGTCGATCGACGAGATGAAGCACGCGGAGGTGCTCACCGACCGGATCCTGTTCCTGGACGGGCTGCCGAACTACCAGCGGCTCTTCCACGTACGCGTGGGACAGACCGTCACCGAGATGTTCCAGGCGGACCGACAGGTCGAGGTCGAGGCCATCGACCGGCTCAAGCGGGGCATCGACGTGATGCGCGCGAAGGGCGATGTGACCTCGGCGAACATCTTCGAGTCGATTCTCGAGGACGAGGAGCACCACATCGACTATCTCGATACGCAGCTGGAGCTGATCGAGAAGCTCGGTGAGCCGCTCTACATCGCGCAGCTGATCGAGCAGCCGGAGGCCTGAGCCTGCACGGCACGTACGAGGAGCGTCAGGCGGCTTCGTCCAGCTCGACGTCGAGCTCCACCGCCGAGGCGAGTGCGGGCTTTCCCTGGTCGACCAGTTCGCGGCGGGGGCAGTTGCCCCGGCCGAGGATGGCCTGGATGCGGCGTACGCAGGAACCGCAGTCCGTACCGGCCTTGCACGCGGAGGCTATCTGCCGCGGAGTGCAGGCGCCGGCGTCAGCGTGCTGCTTGACCTGCTGCTCCGTGACACCGAAGCACGAGCAGACGTACACGCCGTTCACCTCCCGACGACAGGATCAGGTTGCGCTCTCCCGATGATCGGTGAGGCTAACCTAACCTTACCCGTCACGACCAGCGTGCAAAAGCACTGTGGGGCGCGGATCACAAGGATCCGCGCCCCACAGGCGTGTCGTACGCGTTGCGCCTTACTGGTCTCGGTACATCTCCGCGACAAGGAAGGCCAGGTCAAGGGACTGGCTGCGGTTCAGTCGCGGGTCGCAGGCCGTCTCGTAGCGCTGGTGCAGGTCGTCGACGAAGATCTCGTCGCCGCCGCCCACGCACTCGGTGACATCGTCACCGGTGAGCTCGACGTGGATACCGCCCGGGTGCGTGCCGAGCGCCTTGTGCACCTCGAAGAAGCCCTTGACCTCGTCCAGGACGTCGTCGAAGCGGCGGGTCTTGTGGCCCGAGGCGGCCTCGAAGGTGTTGCCGTGCATCGGGTCGGTGACCCAGGCGACGGTGGCACCGGAGGCGGTGACCTTCTCGACCAGCGTGGGCAGCTTGTCGCGGATCTTGTCCGCGCCCATCCGCACGATGAAGGTCAGCCGGCCCGGCTCGCGGTCCGGGTCGAGGCGCTCGATGTACTGCAGCGCCTCCTCCGGGGTGGTCGACGGGCCCAGCTTGATGCCGATCGGGTTGCGGATCTTCGAGGCGAACTCGATGTGCGCACCGTCCAGCTGACGGGTGCGCTCACCGATCCAGACCATGTGGCCCGAGACGTCGTAGAGGCGGCCGGTGCGCGAGTCCACGCGGGTCAGGGCCGACTCGTAGTCGAGAAGCAGCGCCTCGTGCGAGGAGTAGAACTCGACGGTGCGGAACTCGGCCGGGTCGGTGCCGCAGGCGCGCATGAACTTCAGCGCGTTGTCGATCTCGCGGGCGAGCTGCTCGTAGCGCTGGCCCGACGGCGAGTTCTTCACGAAGTCCTGGTTCCAGGCGTGCACCTGGTGCAGGTCGGCGTAGCCGCCGGTGGTGAAGGCGCGCACCAGGTTCAGCGTCGAGGCGGACGCGTGGTACATCCGCTTCAGGCGCTCGGGGTCCGGGACGCGGGCCGCCTCGTTGAAGTCGAAGCCGTTGACGGAGTCGCCGCGGTAGGTCGGCAGGGTCACGCCGTCGCGGGTCTCGGTGTCCTTGGAGCGCGGCTTCGAGTACTGGCCCGCGATGCGGCCCACCTTCACGACCGGCACGGAGGCCGCGTACGTGAGGACGGCGCCCATCTGGAGCAGCGTCTTGAGCTTGTTGCGGATGTGGTCGGCGGACACGGCGTCGAAGGCCTCGGCACAGTCGCCGCCCTGCAGCAGGAACGCCTCACCCTTGGCCACAGCGGCCATCCGGTTGCGCAGCTGATCGCACTCGCCCGCGAAGACGAGCGGCGGATACGACTCGAGGTCCGCGATCACATCGCGCAGAGCCTCGGCATCGGGGTACGTGGGCTGCTGCGCCGCGGGAAGGTCTCGCCAGGTGTTGCCACCGCTGACGGTGGTCTTAGCGTTCACGGTCACCTCGTCAACATTACGGGGTCGGTGAGGGTGCCCATTCCCCCGCCCACTTTGTGAGACGAACGTCCCAAGGGCGGACCGCGCGCCGCGGAACATGCGCTAGGGTCGGCCCCATGTTCGCGCATTCGACCCAGAACTGGTGGTGGACCGCTCATCCGGCGGCCCACTGACTGCGCGTTCCCAAGACTCGCGAAGGCCGCCCGAGGGGCGGCCTTTTTGTGTGTCCGAGGCCGTTCCTCCCCGAGATCCGAGATCCCGAGATCCGCCGGAAGGAACCCATGCCATGGACGACCGCCTCAGCCGACTTATCGACTCGGCAACCCCCTTCGCCCTGCTCCGCCGCCGCACCCCCGGCCGTGACCACGACACCGTCGAGATCCTGACCGGAGAGGTGCACGAGGCCGCGCACCTCGGCGAACTCCCCGATACCGAGCTCCCCTTGCTCGCGCTGGTCCCCTTCCGGCAGATCCGCGAGCGCGGCTTCGAGGTCACGGACGACGGCACGCCGCTGTCGTACCTGGTCGCGCGGGAGTCGTACGAGATGAGCCTGGACCAGGCCCTGGCCCAGCTGCCGGCGCATGACGTACGGGTGCGGGGCGGCGGCTTCGACATCGACGACGACACGTACGCCGGGATCGTGGAGCGGGTGATCCGGGACGAGATCGGGCAGGGCGAGGGCGCGAACTTCGTGATCCGGCGGACGTACGAAGGGGAGATCGAGGGCTTCACCAGGGCCGACGCGCTGGCGCTCTTCCGGCGGCTGCTCGACGGCGAGCGGGGCGCGTACTGGACGTTCGTGGTGCACACCGGGGACCGCACCCTGGTCGGCGCCAGTCCCGAGGTCCATGTGCGGATGAGCGGCGGCACGGTGGTCATGAACCCCATCAGCGGCACCTACCGCTACCCGGCCGAGGGACCGACCGCGGACGGGCTGCTCTCCTTCCTCGCCGACGCCAAGGAGCGCGCCGAGCTGTCGATGGTGGTCGACGAGGAGCTCAAGATGATGTGCACCGTCGGCGACCAGGGCGGGGTCGTCGTCGGGCCGCGCCTGAAGGAGATGGCGCATCTCGCGCACACCGAGTACGAGCTGCGCGGGAAGTCCAGCCTCGATGTGCGCGAGGTGCTCAAGGAGACGCTGTTCGCTGCGACCGTCACGGGCTCCCCGGTCGAGAACGCCTGCCGGGTCATCCGGCGCCACGAGGAAGGCGGCCGCGGCTACTACGCCGGCGCCCTCGCCCTGATCGGCCGGGACGCGGGCGGCGCACAGACCCTCGACTCCCCCATCCTGATCCGCACCGCGGACATCGCGGCGGACGGCCGCCTGCGGGTCCCGGTCGGCGCCACCCTCGTACGGGATTCCGTGCCGGCGAACGAGGTGGCCGAGACGCACGCCAAGGCGGCCGGGATCCTGGCCGCGCTCGGGGTGCGCCCCGGACGCCCCCGCACCGAGCGGTCCCGCCCCCGGCTCGGCGACGATCCCCGCGTACAGGAGGCGCTGGACTCGCGGCGCGGGTCGCTCGCGCCGTTCTGGCTGCGGATGCAGGAGCGGACCGGTGAGCTGAGCGGGCACGCCCTGGTGATCGACGGCGAGGACACCTTCACGGCGATGCTCGCCCACGTCCTGCGCTCCTGCGGCCTGTCGGTCACGGTCCGCCGCTACGACGAGCCCGGGGTGCGCAAGGCGGCGCTCTCGCACCAGGGGCCCGTCGTCCTGGGACCCGGCCCCGGCGATCCCTCGGACGCCGCCGACCCGAAGATGCGCTTCCTGAGCGAGCTGACCGCCGATCTCGTACGCGATCACCGGCACGGACTGCTCGGGGTCTGTCTCGGCCATGAGCTGATCGCCGCCGAGCTCGGGCTCGACATCGTCCGCAAGCAGGTGCCGTATCAGGGAGCGCAGACGCGGATCGTGCTGTTCGGGCGGCCCGAGACCGTCGGCTACTACAACAGCTTCACCGCGGTGTGCGACACCGAGACGGCGGCCGAGCTCTCGGCGCACGGGATCGAGGTGAGCCGGAGCTCGGGGACCGGCGAGGTGCACGCGCTGCGCGGGCCCGGGTTCGCCGGGGTGCAGTTCCACCCGGAGTCGGTCCTGACGCTGCGCGGGGCCGCCGTGGTGCGGGAGCTGATCGAGTCGGTGCGGGCCACGGTCCGGGTCTGAGGCGGCGTACGGACGGTCCGGGCCCCGGGAGCGCAGGGGCCTGGACCGCCGTATATTCGCGCATATCAGGCCAGAAGCCTCATGAGCCCAAGGCCCTACGAGCCAGCAGCCGCATCTCCTGGGAGCAGTCGTGGAAATCCTGTCATTCGGCGTGCAGGCCGACGAGAAGCCGCTCATCGAGAAGGCCTTCGAAGGACACCACGAGGTCCGCTGCCTGGACGTGTTCCTCACCGAGGACACGGCGCCGATCGCCGCGGGCTACGAGATCATCACGGTCAGCGTCAACGCCAATGTCAGCAGCCGGGTCCTGCAGACCCTGGCGGCCGGCGGCACCCAGATGATCGCCACGCGCTCCACCGGCTTCAACCACATCGACCTCGAGGTGGCCGAGCGCCTCGGCCTGACGGTGGCGCGGGTCTCGTACTACTCGCCGTACTCGGTCGCCGAGTTCGCCTGGACCCTCGCGATGGCGGTCAACCGCCGCATCGTGCGCGCCTCCAACCGCACCCGCGACTTCGACTTCCGGCTCGAGGGCCTGATGGGGCGCGACATGCGCGGCCGTACGGTCGGGGTGCTGGGCACCGGCAAGATCGGTGAGGCCTTCACCCGGATCGCGCACGGCTTCGGCATGAACCTGCTCGGCTGGGACGTCGCGCAGAACCCGGCCTGTCTGGAACTCGGCATGAAGTACGTCGAGAAGGACCAGCTCTTCGCCGAGTCCGATCTGATCAGCCTGCATGTGCCGCTGCTGCCCGCGACCCAGCACATCATCAACGCCGAGGTGCTCGGTGAGATGAAGGACGACGCGATCCTCGTGAACTCCAGCCGCGGCGGCCTCATCGACACCGAGGCGCTGGTCGACGAGCTGCGCAAGGGCCGCTTCACGGGCGTGGGACTCGATGTGTACGAGGCCGAGGCCGGCCTGTTCTTCTTCGACAAGTCGATCCAGGGCGTCGAGGACGACACCCTGGCCCGACTCCTGACGTTCCCGAACGTCGTGGTCACCTCGCACCAGGCGTACTACACCGAGGACGCGCTGAACCAGATCATCGAGACGACGCTGCAGAACGTCCTCGACTACCAGGCGGGCAAGCGCGGCGAGAACGTCCTGGTCCCCGCCGCGCCCAAGGCCGGCTGACCCGCCCTGCGGAAAACGGTCAGCCGAAGAAGACGCCGACCTCCTTGTAGAGCTCCGGGTCCACGGTTTTGAGCCTGGCCGTGGCCTCGGCGATCGGGACCCGCACGATGTTCGTGCCCTGCAGCGCGACCATCTTGCCGAAGTCGCCGTCCCGTACCGCCTCGATGGCGTGCAGTCCGAAGCGGGTGGCGAGCCAGCGGTCGAAGGCGCTCGGGGTGCCGCCGCGCTGGACATGGCCGAGCACCGTGGTGCGGGCCTCCTTGCCGGTGCGCTTCTCGATCTCCTTGGACAGCCATTCGCCCACGCCGGAGAGCCGGACGTGTCCGAAGGAGTCGAGCGTGCCGTCCTTGAGGACCATCTCGCCGTCCTTGGGCATCGCGCCCTCGGCGACGACCACGATCGGGGCGTACGAGGCCTTGAAGCGCGAAGTGACCCAGGCGCAGACCTGGTCCACGTCGAAGCGCTGTTCAGGGATGAGGATGACGTTGGCGCCGCCCGCGAGACCCGAGTGCAGGGCGATCCAGCCCGCGTGCCGGCCCATGACCTCGACGACGAGGACGCGCATATGCGATTCGGCCGTGGTGTGCAGGCGGTCGATGGCCTCGGTGGCGATGCCGACCGCGGTGTCGAAGCCGAAGGTGTAGTCGGTGGCGCTCAGATCGTTGTCGATGGTCTTCGGTACGCCGACGACCGGGATGCCGTACTCGTCCGTGAGCTTCGCGGCGACGCCGAGGGTGTCCTCGCCGCCGATCGCGATCATGGAGTCGACCTCGTACTTGGCGAGGTTCTCCTTGATGCGGCGGATCCCGTTCTCCTCCTTGAACGGATTCGTCCGCGAGGAGCCGAGGATCGTGCCGCCGCGGGGCAGGATGCCGCGTACGGCGGGGATGTCGAGCGGTACCGAGTCGCCTTCGAGCGGCCCGCGCCAGCCGTCACGGAAGCCCACGAACTCGTAGTCGTACTCCTGGACACCCTTGCGGACGATGCCGCGGATGACGGCATTGAGCCCGGGGCAGTCGCCGCCACCGGTCAGCACGCCGATTTTCTTGGCCCCCATGGGGAAGTCCCTTCGCCACGTTCGCTGTGTGACCCGTCACGCTAATGGTGATCCAGGTCACTTCACGGTGTCGAGGGCGCCAAATCCCTTGGCGAGCTTGGTAGTTGATCAGTGGGTTTCACTCGTACGAGAACACGGCGTCCTCACGGGAGCGGACCGGGCCGCTCCCCGCCGCTGCGCTACTCGTCGTCCAGTCCGCGCTCTATCGCGTACCGCACCAGCTCCACCCGGTTGTGGAGCTGCAGTTTGCCCAGGGTGTTCTGGACGTGGTTCTGGACCGTGCGGTGGGAGATGACCAGGCGTTCGGCGATCTGCTTGTAGCTGAGGCCCTTGGCGACCAGGCGGAGCACTTCGGTCTCGCGGTCGGTGAGCTGAGGGGCCTTGGGTTCGTCGGGGGCCGAGGGCGCCGGCTCGGAGGCGAGGCGGCGGTACTCGCCGAGGACCAGGCCCGCGAGGCCGGGGGTGAAGACCGGGTCGCCGACCGCGGTGCGGCGGACCGCGTCGATAAGCTCCTCGGTGGAGGCCGACTTCAGGAGGTAGCCCGTCGCTCCGGACTTGACGGCCTCCAGGACGTCCGCGTGCTCACCGCTCGCCGAAAGGACCAGGACCCGCAGCTTGGGGTTGGCGCCCACGAGCTCCTTGCACACCTGGACGCCGGGCTTGAGCGGCAGATTCAGGTCGAGCACCAGGACGTCGGGCGCGACGGCCTTGGCGCGGCGTACCGCCTGCTCACCGTCGCCCGCCGTGGCCACCACGTCCAGGCCGGACTCGGCCAGATCGCGGGCCACCGCGTCGCGCCACATCGGATGGTCGTCGACCACCATGACCTTGATCTGCTGTGCCGACTGCTCGCCGGTCACCTGCTGCTCGCTCATCAACTCGCCTTCCCCCGTGGGACCTTCAGTTCTACTTCCGTACCCTGCCCGGGTACCGAGATCAGTTCGGCGGTGCCGCCGATGTCGCGCAGCCGGCCGCGGATCGACAGCGCCACTCCGAGCCTGCCCTCTCCCTCGGCCTGGGCGAGGCGGCCCTCCGGGATGCCCGGACCGTCGTCGCGCACCGTCACGATCACCTCGTCCGTCCAGTCCTCGACGAGGATCCAGGCCCGTGCGTCCTCGCCGGCGTGCGCCCGGACATTGTCCAGTGCGGCACCGACGGCGGCCGCGAGCTCGCGCGCCGCGGCCGGGGCGAGCAGCACGGGAGCGCCCGGTTCGGAGAGGGTGACACGGGAGCCCGCATACGGGGAGAGCAAAGTGCGGATGTCTCGCGGGACGTCGTCCGGGTCCTCGTCGGGTTCGTCGACGATCCGTACGAACGCGCCCTGCTGCGCGTCCTCCGAGACCCGGGACGCCGGGACCAGACCGCCCGCGACCAGGGTGCGCAGGGCGACCTCCTGCTCGCCGGCCATCCGCCCGAGCTCGGCCGCCTCGCCCCCGAGGGCGGTGCCGCGGCGCTGGACCATGGCGAGGACCTGGAGCACGTTGTCGTGGATGTCGCGCGCCAGCCGCTCCCGCTCACGGGTCGCCGCCTCGATCTCCAGCGCTCGGGCCAGGGTGCGCTCGGAGGCCCGGGCGACCTCCACCACGTATCCGATCGCTATGGAGGCGACCCAGACGAGCAGCACGTTGTGCAGGGTGTCCTGGCTGGGGTGGCCCCGCTGGACGATGTTCGCGACCCCGACCAGGGCGGAGGCGACGGCCGCCCAGCGCCAGCCGCCCTTGAGCGCGTACGCGAGGACGGCGCCCGCGGTCCAGATCGACGGGAGCGTGGGCCCCTCCCCCGTGATCCGCTGGGCGGAGTCGGCGACCGGGGTCAGCAGGATGCCGGTGAGGGAGATCGCCAGGTCGACGAAGAGGAAGCGCTTGGTGCAGGCCGCGGCGTTCGCGACGAAGCGCAGGGTGGCGAGGGTCCACACGGAGAGCACCGCGAAGTAGACGATCGCGACCCAGGGCCGCGCGAACTCCTCGTACGCGGCGACGAAGAGGCCGATCGCGTACACCATCGTGCCGATGCGGTACGCGGTCAGGGCGCGCCACAGCGGCAGCTCCACCGACATGCGCATCACGCGTTCGCGCCTGGCCATAACCCCGCCCCCAGCGGTCCTGACGGACCGTTCCCCCGACTAGCTTTCCTTGGCCTTGCCCGCCGCCTTGGCCAGCTCAGCCTTCTTCTTGGCCTCGTCCGCGAGCTGCCGCTTGGCGGCCGTCGCGTACATGTCCACGTACTCCTGGCCGGACAGCTTCATGATTTCGTACATCACCTCGTCCGTCACCGAACGGAGGATGAACCGGTCGCCCTCCATGCCGTGATAGCGGCTGAAGTCCAGCGGCTTGCCGATCCGGATGCCCGGGCGCATCAGCTTGGGCATCACCTTGCCGGGCGGCTGGATCTTCTCGGTGTCGATCATCGCGACCGGGATCACCGGCGCACCCGTGGCCAGGGCCACCCGGGCGAGACCGCCGGGCTTGCCGCGGTAGAGGCGGCCGTCCGGGGAGCGGGTGCCCTCGGGGTAGATGCCGAAGAGCTCGCCGCGCTCGACGACGTCGATACCGCTCTTGATCGCGGCCTCACCGGCGCCGCGGGCTCCCGAGCGGTCCACCGGGAGCTGGCCGATGCCCTTGAAGAAGGCGGCCGTGAGCTTGCCCTTCACGCCCGGGCTGTTGAAGTACTCGGCCTTGGCGATGAAGGTCACCCGGCGGTCGAGCACCGCGGGCAGGAAGAAGGAGTCCGAGAAGGACAGGTGGTTGCTCGCGAGGATCGCGGGCCCCTCGGCAGGAATGTTCTCGAGCCCCTCGACCCAGGGGCGGAACACAGTCTTCAGGCTCCCGCCGACGGTGAGCTTCATGAACCCGTAGATCAACGCAGGTGCCTTTCTCGTATCGTCACGTCGACCTTAACCCGTGCCGGGCCTGCGCTCCTTTCCGGCATGAAGCGGCCGTGCCGCTGCGTCGGGCCACAACGGCCCTGGTCGGTGTCGGTCCGGTCGCGTACCGTGAACGCAACCTCCCGACCCGACTCCGGACCCACCGCGCCGGAGCCTGCCTGAAGAAGGAGACCGATGGTGCCGGTCCTCCCCGGAGCCGAGCCGTACCGCCATGAAGGCGGCGAGGTCGGCGTCCTGCTCTGCCACGGTTTCACCGGTACTCCGCAGTCGCTGCGCCCGTGGGCGGAGCATCTGGCCGCACGCGGTCTGACGGTCTCCCTGCCGCTGCTTCCCGGGCACGGCACGCGCTGGCAGGACCTGGCGCTGACCGGGTGGCAGGACTGGTACGCGGAGGTGGACCGCGAGCTGCGCGCGCTGAGCGAGCGGTGCGCGCAGGTCTTCGTCTTCGGTCTGTCGATGGGCGGCGCCCTGACGCTGCGGCTCGCGGCCAAGCACGGCGACGCGATCAGCGGGATCGTCCTGGTGAACCCGTTCAACAAGATGCACGACCCGATGGCCTTCGCCCTCCCGGTGGCCCGGCACTTCGTGCGCTCCACCAAGGGTGTCGTGAGCGATATCGCCAAAGAGGGCTCCGAGGAGCTCGGCTACACCCGGGTGCCGCTGCACGCGGCGCACTCGCTGCGGCGGTTCTCCCGCATTGTCGACGCCGAACTGCCGCAGGTCACGCAGCCGTTGCTGCTTCTGCACAGCCCGCAGGACCATGTGGTCGCGCCGGCCGACTCGGCCCGTGTCCTCGGCCGCGTCTCGTCCACGGACGTCACCGAGATCCTGCTGGAACAGAGCTACCACGTCGCGACGTTGGACCATGACGCGGACCGGATCTTCGAGGAGAGCGTCTCCTTCGTCGACCGGCTCGCATCCGACGCGAAGGATTCCCGGGAAGGTACGACGGCCGGTGGCTGAGCACGAAGCGGCGGACCGCGACGAGAGCCGCGAGGACCACGACGAGCAGGAGCAGCAGGACCGGATCAACCCTGCCCTGCGCGATCCGCTGGCCAAGCCCCAGGCGCAGGGCCCCGAGCCCGAGCCGCTGGACGAGGACGCCGCCTGGGCCGCGATCATCGCCGGATACGGCGCGCAGCCGGCAGATCCGCCGGGTGCCAAGCCCTTCAAGTCCGTCGAGGACCTCGCGGGCCTGGTCGCGGAGGCGGAGGAGGCCGAGCAGGAGCGGGGCCCCGCCCGCGCCGGTCCGGACAAGCCGGTGGGCAGCTCGATCGTCTTCGCTCCCGGTGTGGGGCCGCGGGACTATGACGTGGCCGAGGCCTCGGACGACGATCTGGACGAGAGCGACGAGGGCCACTTCGTACCGCCGGAGCCGCCGCCGCTCCCGGAGGCCGATACGACGGCCAAGTTCGCCTGGCTCGCGGTGATCGGCGGCCCCGTGCTGCTGCTGCTCGCGATCCTGCTCGGCTGGCCGATGACCTGGTGGCTCACCACGCTTGGCATCGGCGGCTTCCTGGGCGGCTTCGCGACGCTGGTGATGCGGATGGGGGACGGCGAGGACGAGGACGACGACCCGGGGCGCGGAGCGGTCGTCTGAGGTTTAAAGGCTGTACGAAGGGCCCGTACCGGATTGTTCCGGTACGGGCCCTTCGTGTGCCGTATCAGGCAGGACCGGCGGGAACCCTGAGGGCGGCCAGCAGCGGCAGATGGTCCGTGGCCGCCAGCAGGTCCGTTCCGGTGATGCCCGCGTGGCCCAACGGGACGCCGCAGCCGAGGACTTCGATGCCGCGGGAGGCGAAGATCGCGTCGATGCGCTGGCGCGGTGTGGCGGGCTCGGAGGTGTACTCGCCGCCCCAGGGCTTCGTCGCCCAGCAGTCCTGGAGCGCGCCCGCCAGCAGCTTGAACGTACGGCCGTTCGGCCTGTCGTTGAGGTCGCCGCCCGCCACCGTGTGCTCGACCCCCATGCCCGCGAGGCGGTCGAGCAGCATCCTGCCCTGGTCGTAGCGTTCGTCGGTCTGCAAGGACAGATGGCAGCTCAGGACGCCGAGCCGGGCGCCGCCGAAGCGTACGACCGCGGTCGAGAAGCCGCGGCGGTGCAGGCCCGGGGTGAGCGGGAGCAGCACGTCCTCGGTGCGCTCGACCGTCGCCCGCAGCGAGCAGAGCAGCGCGGGGCCCGCGGCCGGTGCGCCGCCGCCGAGGATCACCAGGTCCGAGGCCTTGGCGAGACGCGCGAGCTTCTTGTTCCAGCGGAAGAATCGCGGGGCTTCCTGGATGAGGACGAGGTCGGGGTCGCAGGCGCGGATCACCCGGGCGAGCGCGGCGGTGTCGTCGCGCATCGAGCGGATGTTGTACGAGAGCACCCTGACGACGGCCGAACCGTCCGGTTCCGTACGGGAGTTGGGCAGCGAGATGGGCTGGGCCTGTCCGGTCACCGGGCCACGATATGACAGCGCCCGCCGGTCCTGTACGGAACACGGCGGGCGACGGCCATACGCGAGGAATCACATGACCGGGTCGGGCTCCCGTGCCAGGTCGGCGGCGCCGACGAGGCCCGCCTTGTTGCCCAGCTGGGCCGCGATCACCTCGGCCTGCGGGCGCCAGTTGCCGCCCACGAGCCAGCGCTTGTACGACTTGCGGATGGGGTCGAGCACGAGCTCGCCCTCGTCCGAGAGACCGCCGCCGATGATGAACGCGGACGGGTCGAAGAGCGAGGCGAGGTCGGCCAGACCGGCGCCGGCCCAACGGGCCAGCTCGCGGTAGGAGTCCACCGCGACCAGATCGCCCTGACGGGCGGCCATCGAGATGTGCTTGCCCTCGATGCCCTCCGGGGTGCCGTCGCCCAGGGAGAGCAGCAACTCGGCGTTCTCCGGGGTGGCGTTGGCGCGCTGCTTCGCGTACCGCACGAGGGCGCTGCCGGAGGCGTACTGCTCCCAGCAGCCCTGGCTGCCGCAGCCGCAGAGCAGACCGTCCGGGACCATCCGGATGTGGCCGAACTCGGCGGCCACGCCGAAGTGTCCGCGGCGCAGCTTGTTGCCGATGATGATGCCGCCGCCGAGACCGGTGCCGAGGGTGATGCAGATGACGTTGCGATGCCCCTTGCCCGCACCGAACTTGTACTCGCCCCAGGCCGCGGCGTTCGCGTCGTTCTCCACGACCACCGGGAGGCCGACGCGGCCTTCGACCTTCTCCTTGAGCGTCTCGTGGCGCCAGTCGATGTTCGGCGCGAAGTAGACGGTCGAGCGCTGGCGGTTGACGTATCCGGCCGCGCCGATGCCCACGCCCACGATCTCGTGACCGGCCCGCGCGCCTTCCACGGCCGAGGCGATCGCGTCCACGATGGCCTCGGGTGTGCTGGGAGTCGGCACCTTGAAGGTGGAAAGGATCGTGCCTTCCTCGTCGACCACGCCGGCCGCAATCTTGGTGCCGCCGATGTCGACGCCGATGGTGAGTCCCATGTGTCCCTCAGTTTTCGGTCGAGCCCCGCTGCTGCCCAGCCTAACTGAGGGGAACGTCAGTCCAAGTCGATGTGGTCGCCCGTGGACGGTCCTTCGCCCTTACGGTCCTTGTCGTCACCGTCGGCGGTCCAACGGCGCTCATGGCCCTGGACCGCCGAACGGTAGGCCGCGAGCAGTTCGGAGCCCGCGGCCGCGAGGTGGTCGAACACGTCGGGGTTGCGCTGGATGACGGGCTCCACGACGGACTTCGCCTGGTTGATCAGCTGGTTGACGGCGCCCTGCGCGGCCATCCCCGCGATCGGCGACTGCAGCCCGGACAACTTCTCGCTCACGGCGTCCACCAGACGGCGCAGTTCCTCGGCGGCGGATCCGGGCGGCGTGCCGTACTGGGCGCGGCGCCGGGCCTGCTCGGCGGCGAGGTCCTCGGCACAGGCCTGCTCCCATGCGTCGTCGTCGGCCGCTCGAGGCTGGTCGGCGGGGCGCTCGGTGTCACTCATGACGGGCTCCTGCGGCGGGTCGGACGGTGCGTGGCTGCGTACCTTCGACGGTACCCGAACGGCGGTACGGGGATCAGGGTGTGGCCGGTACGAGGCCGCTCAGGTGCGGGGCCACAGGCCCGGGTCGGGCGCGAAGCGGATCCCGAGCCCGCCGTCCTTCAGACCCGCGCCGGCGACGGTGCAGCGGCGCAGCGCGGACGGCAGGGGCACGATCCGGCGGAACTCCCCCGCGGTGATGACCAGTTCGTCCCCGCGCCGCACGAGGTCGAGCTCTTCGCGCACGGCTCCGGGCAGCGGTATCCGCCACTCCAGGATCCCCTCGTCCGCCAGGCGGTCGGTTATCGGCCAGGACGCCGGCTGCGATACGGGGCGGGGTGCCGGGACCGCGAGGGCGGCCAGGTCGTCGGTGCCGCGCGGATCGCGGCCGAGGTGAGGCACCTCGGCCAGCGGCAGACGGTCGGTGCGCCACTCTCCGAGGGCCTTGTCCTGCTGAGCGGCGAGCCCGGCCAGCCACGGGTCGGCGGAGTCCTTGGGCAGGACGCGGTTGGCGATCAGGGTCTCGACCGGCAGGCCGTACAGGGCGAGCCCCTTCACGGCGGTCCGCACGGCGTCGGCCCCGGCGGGCCCGGGCTCGGCGACGAGCCGTACGGCGGTGTGCTCGCTCTCGATCACGGACTGCACCCCGGCGAGATGGGCGTCCCACTGCGCGGCCGACTCGTACAGCCACTGCGCGGGCATGGGCACCCCCGCGAGCTGGGCCAGCATGGGCCGCAGGGCCCGGGCGGCCTGGCGCTCAGGGGGCAGCAGCCGGCGTACGTAGCGGCGCAGCTGTGCGGGCAGCGCGAGGGTGGCCAGGGCCTTCCCGGTGGGCGGCAGATCGACCACGACGAGGTCGTACACCTCGCTGCGGTGGGCGTCGCGGAGCGCCGTGAGCAGCGCGAGTTCCTCGGCCCCGGGGAGCGGTGTGAGCTCGTCGCCGTCGAGCCGCTGGGCGCCGAACATGTCGAGGGCGGCGCCGGCCCGGTCCTGGAGGGCGAGGAGTTCCGTACGGAAATGGGCGGCGGAGTCGACCGTCCGCACGGTGACGCCGTCGACCGGTCCGGACTGCGAGCCGACCAGGAGCGTGCGCAGCCCTTGCGCCGCGGCGGCCCGAGCGGTGGCAGCCGCGATGGTGGTACGGCCGCTGCCGCCGGGGCCGGTGACGAAGAGGGTGCGCATGACAGTGAACGGTACGTGAACGCCCGCGGCACCGACCCGCCCCGGCCGGGCCCTACTTGGAGCCGGCCCCACCCGCTACTTGGTGCCCGACTCCATCCGCTACTTGGCGCCCGACTCCACCCGCTTCTTCAGGCCCGCGAGCGCCCGGTCGATGATGACCTTCTCCGCCTTGCGCTTGATCATCCCGAGCATCGGGATCTTCACGTCGACGGTGAGCTTGTACGTGACCTCGGTGCCCTTGCCGGCGGGCGCGAGCAGATAGCTGCCGTCGAGCGCCCGCAGCATCTGGGACTTGACCAGCGTCCAGCTGACCTCGTTGTCGCCGGTCCAGGTGTAGCCGAGGACCTGGTCGTCCTTGATCGCGCCGGCGTCCATGACGAGACGCACCTGCTCCGCACGCCCCGCGGCGTCCGTCGCGAGCACCTCCGCCTGCTTCACCTCGCCGGTCCAGTCGGGGTAGCGGCCGAAGTCGGCGATCACCGCCATGACCTCGGCGGGCGACGCCTCGATCGTGATGCTCGAGCTGGTGTGTTCCGCCATCGCCGTGGCTCCTCCAGTACGGGACGAAATGCAAGGGGCAGACGGGGTGGACCCGCCGCCGTGAAGGCTACCGCGCCGGCCCCGCACCAGGTCCCGCGCCTCAGCAGGCGAGACGGCGCCCGCTCACCACTCCAGCGCCCAGGGCCGGCCCGACCCCGCGAAGTGCCCGACGTTGACGCACTCGGTGACCCCGATCCGCATCCGCCTCACGAGCGGCTGGTGCACATGCCCGAACAGGGCGTACCGGGGGCGGGTCCGCCGTATCGCCTCCAGCAGCGCGACGCTGCCGCGCTCGAAGCGCCGCGCCACGGTGTCGTACACGAGCTCCGGCACCTCCGGCGGGATGTGCGTGCACAGCACGTCCACCTCGCCGACCGCCTCGATCTTCGCCGCGTACTCCTCGTCGCTGATCTCGTACGGCGTGCGCATCGGCGACTTCAGTCCGCCGCCGACGAAGCCGAAGACGAGACCGCCGATCTCGATCCGCTCGCCGTCGAGGACTGTGGTGCCGTGGCCCGCGTACTCCTTCCACAGGCCCGGGATGTCGACGTTGCCGTAGGTCGCGTACGTCGGGGTCGGGAAGGCCGCGAACAGCTCGGAGTACTGCTTGCGCACCGCACTTTCGATGGCGGCGTTGCGGTCGAGCCCCTGCCAGAGCGAGGCGCCGAAGGCCCGTGCCTCCTCGAAACGGCGGGCCGTGCGCAGTTCGACGATGCGGGAGGCGTTCTCGGTGCCGAAGAGGTCGGGGAAGATGCCGCGCGAGTGGTCGGCGTAGTCGAGGAAGAGCACCAGGTCACCGAGGCAGATCAGGGCGTCCGCGCCGTCGCCGGCACGGGCGAGGGCCTCGGTGTTGCCATGGACGTCGCTGACCACATGCACGCGCATGCCGATCACCCTAGAACTCCGGAGCGAAGGGGGTACCCCCTGCTCGAACGAAGTTGAGAGCTTGGGGGAGGGTAGGGCGCACCGCTCCCCCACAGAACCCCCACCGGACCTGCGGTTACTTCCGAGTCGCCCGGAGGGTCGACTACTGTGCGAACTGCAACGCCTTGTCGTGTGACGCAGCGAACATCTGGCCCGGACCCCCTATCGGAGAGCCCGTACCGATGGGTAACGTCCGGGCAGTCCAGTCGTGCTCCCGTGCCCCACGCACCCGAGCACCTGCCCGATCTTGGACCGCACCGTCGCAGCACACAACGTCGTGGCGCCGGCGCCCTATGAGGAGCAGCAGTCTTGCGCGAGTTCAGCCTTCCGGCCCTTTACGAGGTCCCTGCGGACGGCAATCTGACCGACATCGTCCACCGCAACGCCACGCAGCACCCGGATGTTGCGGTCATCGGGCGCAAGGTGAACGGCACTTGGCAGGACGTCACCGCCAGAGACTTCCTCGCCGAGGTACGCGCCGCCGCCAAGGGCCTGATCGCCGCGGGCGTGCAGCCCGGCGACCGCGTCGGCCTGATGTCCCGTACGCGTTACGAGTGGACGCTGATCGACTTCGCGATCTGGAGCGCGGGCGCGGTCACGGTCCCGGTGTACGAGACCAGCTCGCCCGAGCAGATCCAGTGGATCCTCGGCGACTCGGGCGCGGTCGGCTGTGTCGTGGAGCTCGACGCCCACGCGGAGGCCGTCGCGTCGGTACGCGACCGGCTGCCCGCCCTGGGGAACGTCTGGCAGATCGAGGGCGGCGGCCTGGACGAGCTGCGTGCCTCCGGCGCCCCGGTGAGCGACGAGACCGTCGACGAGCGTTCGGCCGTCGCGAAGGCCGACGACCCGGCCACGATCGTCTACACCTCGGGCACCACCGGCCGCCCCAAGGGCTGTGTGCTGACCCACCGCAGCTTCTTCGCGGAGTGCGGCAACGTGGTGGAGCGGCTGCGCCCCCTGTTCCGTACGGGCGAGTGCTCGGTGCTCCTGTTCCTGCCGCTGGCGCATGTCTTCGGGCGCCTGGTGCAGGTCGCGCCGATGATGGCGCCCATCAAGCTCGGCCATGTGCCGGACATCAAGAACCTCACCGATGAACTCGCCTCGTTCCGCCCGACGTTGATCCTCGGCGTCCCGCGCGTCTTCGAGAAGGTCTACAACTCGGCGCGCGCCAAGGCGCAGGCGGACGGCAAGGGCAAGATCTTCGACAAGGCCGCGGACACGGCGATCGCGTACAGCCGCGCCCTGGACACCCCGTCCGGGCCGTCGTTCGGTCTGAAGCTCAAGTACAAGACGTTCGACAAGCTCGTCTACAGCAAGCTGCGCGCGGTGCTCGGCGGCCGCGGTGAGTACGCGATCTCGGGTGGCGCGCCTTTGGGCGAACGCCTCGGGCACTTCTTCCGCGGCATCGGCTTCACGGTCCTGGAGGGCTACGGCCTGACCGAGTCCTGCGCCGCGACCGCGTTCAACCCCTGGGACCGCCAGAAGATCGGCACGGTCGGCCAGCCGCTGCCCGGCTCGGTGATCAGGATCGCCGACGACGGTGAAGTGCTGCTGCACGGCGAGCACTTGTTCGCGGGCTACTGGAACAACGAGGGTGCGACCGCCGAGGCGCTGGCCGACGGCTGGTTCCACACCGGTGACATCGGCACGCTCGACGAGGACGGCTATCTCGCGATCACCGGCCGCAAGAAGGAGATCATCGTCACGGCCGGCGGCAAGAACGTGGCGCCCGCGGTGATCGAGGACCGCATCCGTGCGCACGCCCTCGTGGCCGAGTGCATGGTGGTCGGCGACGGCCGTCCGTTCGTGGGCGCCCTCGTCACCCTCGACGAGGAGTTCCTGGGCCGCTGGGCCGCCGAGAACGGCAAGGCCTCGGCCTCCGTCGCGGTGCTGCGCGAGGACCCCGAGCTGCTCGCGACGATCCAGCGCGCGGTGGACGACGGCAACGCGGCGGTCTCGAAGGCGGAGTCGGTCCGCAAGTTCCGGATCCTCGGCTCGCAGTTCACGGAGGAGTCGGGCCATCTGACGCCGTCCCTGAAGCTCAAGCGCAATGTCGTGGCGAAGGACTTCGCGGACGAGATCGAGGCCATCTACCGGGGCTGACCCTGTACATACGGAAAGGGCGCGTCCCTTCGAGCGCGCCCTTTCCGTATGCCTGGAACAGCTCCTAGAGCAGCTCCTTGAGCCTCTCCGCCAGCAGATCCCAGCGCCACTTCTCCTCGACCCACTCACGCCCCCGCGCACCCATCCGGGCCCGCAGCTCGGGGTCGAGCAGCAGCGCCGTGACGCGCTCCGCGGACTCCTCGGCGGAGCCGCCCCGCACCACCCATCCGGTCTCCCCGTCGAGCACCGCGTCCGGCGCACCGCCCGAGTCACCGGCCACGACGGGCAGTCCGGTGGCGGAGGCCTCCAGGTAGACGATGCCGAGGCCCTCGACGTCGAGGCCCCCGCGCCGGGTGCGGCACGGCATCGCGAAGACGTCGCCCGCCCCGTAGTGCGCGGGCAGTTCGCTCCACGGCACGGCTCCCGTGAAGTGCACGGACCCGGCGACCCCGGTCTCGGCGGCCAGCTTGCGCAGATCCTTCTCGTACGGGCCGCCGCCGACGATCAGGAGCACCGCGTCCGGGACCTTGGCCAGGATCAGCGGCATGGCCTCGATCAGCGTGTCCTGCCCCTTGCGCGGTACGAGCCGCGAGACGCAGACGACCACCGGCCGCTCGCTGAGCCCGAGCCGGGCCCGCACCTCGGCGCCGCCCGAGCCGGGATGAAAGGTCTTCTCGTCGACGCCGGGCGGCAGTTGCACCATCCGCGCGGCGGCCTCGGGGGTGAGCGCCGCGGCGATCCGTGAGCGCGTGTACTCGCCGAGATACGTGATCGTGTCCGTCGACTCCCCGATCCTGCGCAGGAGTTGACGGGACGCGGGCAGCTGGGCCCAGCCCGCCTCGTGCCCGTGCGTGGTGGCGACAAGGCGGGTCGCCCCCGCCTTGCGCAGCGCCGAGCCCATCAGGCCGAGCGGGGCGGCGGCGCCGAACCACACCGACGTACAGCCGTGTTCCCGCAGCAGCGAGACCGCGCGGCGGGTGACGCGCGGCGTCGGCAGGAGCATCGTGGTGCGGTCCCGTACGACCTTGAAGGGCTGTTCCGCGTCGAAGGCGGCGGTCGCCTCGGCGCCCTCGTGGCCGCGCTTCCAGGTGGAGGCGTAGACGACGAGCTGCTCGGGGTCCAGACGCAGCGCCATGTTGTGCAGGAAGGCCTGGATGCCACCGGGGCGGGGCGGGAAGTCGTTCGTGACGATCAGGGTCTTGTGCATCGACGCCGACAGTAGCCGAAGGCGCCGACGGTCGCGCCTCACCCCGTCCCGGGTGACCCAGCGGCATCATGACTGCCCATAACTCTGCACGAATACGGGCAAGGCACACATGACGTCCGCAAAGCGACCCGCGCCCCTGCGCACCCTCGCGCAACTCCCCCTGACCGTCCGGCTCCTGGCCGTCTGGCTGCCCACACGCGCCCTGCTCCTGCTCTGGGTCTTCAAGGTCTTCACGGCCCCAGGACCTGATGTCACCGGCGATGTCGAGGTCATCTACCAGAGCTGGTACGAGATCCTGCGCACCGGGACGTTCCCGCTGGACGACGTCACCTGGCAGTACCCGCCGGCCGCCGCGCTCCCCGTCCTGGCCCCCGCGCTGCTGCCGTTCCTCGCGTACACCTCGGCGTTCTTCGTCCTGGCCTTCGTCACCGACGCGATCGTGCTCGGACTCCTGCGGTACGCGGCGGGCCGGCCCGGCAAGTCGGCCGCAGGCGCCTGGGTGTGGGTCGCCGGGGTGCCGCTGCTCGGGCCGACCGCGTACGCCCGCTACGACCTGTTCGTGACCGCCGTCGCGGTCACCGCGCTGCTCGCGGGCGCCCGGCACGCCCGTACCCAGGGCGCCCTGGTCGCGCTGGGCGCCCTGCTCAAGGTCTGGCCCGCGCTGCTCCTGATCGGCACCCCTCGCGCCCGCGCCACCCGCCGCGCCTGGACCACCGCGGTCGCCACGGCGCTCGCCCTGACGCTGGCGTTCACCGTGACGATGCCGGGTGCGCTCGCCTTCCTGGGCTTCCAGCGCGACCGCGGCACCGAGGTCGAATCGCTCGGCGCCCTGCCCTTCCACGTGGCCCGGCACTTCGGCTGGCCGGGCCGTATGCAGCTCAACTACGGCTCGGTGGAGTTCCTCGGCCCGTACGTCCCCCTGGTCACCACCGCGGCGCAGGTGCTGACGGCGGCGGCCTTCGCCTGGCTGCTCCTGTGGCGGCTGCGCGCCCGCGCCTGGGCGCCGTCGACGCCCGCGGACGCGGCTTTCACGGCGGTGCTCCTGTTCACGGCCACGAGCCGCGTGATCAGCCCGCAGTATCTGCTCTGGCTGGTCGGCCTGGCCGCGGTCTGCCTGATCTTCCGTACGAGCCGTATGCGCGGCCCGGCGCTGCTCACGCTTGCGGCGACGGGGGTCTCGTTCCTGGAGTTCCCCATCTGGTTCTCGCATGTGGCGGCCAGCGACCCCTGGGGCATCACCCTCCTGACCGTGCGCAACGGCCTGCTCGTGGCGGCCACTCTGCTCGCCGCCCGACGGCTGTGGCGGCAGACGGTCGCCGAACCGCGCGAGCGCGACGCACAGCCCGCTCAGGCGGCGCGCGAGAAGACCGGCGCCGGCATCTGACGCACGCGCCGGACCAGCAGCCCGAGCGCCGCACACTGCACGGCCGCGGCGAGTCCCATGGCGAGGGCCACACCGGCGAGCCCGAGCCCGGACAGGGCGTAGGCGAGCGGCAGTTGAACCAGGGCCCCGAGCGCGGTGATCCGCAGCAGCCGGGCGCTGTGCCCACTGCCCTCGAGGACGCCGCCGAGCGCGATGAAGCAGGCGAGCAGGATCAGATACGGACCGAGGCAGCGCAGGAACACCGCCCCCTGCCCCGCCACTTCGGGCCCGGCCCCGAACGCGGCGAGCACCGCCGGGGCGCCCGCGAACAGCAGCCCGGCCGCGAGCGTGCCCAGCGTCACGGCCACCAGCAGCGTCTGCCGCCCCACGGCCTTGTGCCCCTGGTGTTCCTGCTGCCCCTGTCGCTCTTCTCCGAGCAGGTGGGCGGTGTGGATCGAGGCCGCCTGCCGTACGGCATAGAAGGCCATGGTGGCCACGTACATCGCCTTCGTGGCGATCCCGTACGCCGCGACGGAGGCCACACCGAGACGCCCGACGACCCCGACCAGGGCGAGCGTCGTCGCCATCCGCAGCAGGAAGTCCGCGCCCATCGGCAGCCCGGTCCTCAGCGTGCGCAGGGCCGCGCGGGCCACCGCCACCCTGGGGCCCGCCGTCCGGTGCCGGCGGAGCACGAGCAGCCCGCAGCACAGGGCGACCGCGCGGCCGAGTGCCATGGCGAGGGCGGCGCCCTGGATGCCGTACGCCTCGATGAGCAGCGGATCGAGCACGAGGATCAGGCCGTTGGCGAGCAGCGCCAGGCGCATCGGGGTGCGGGTGTCGCCGCCGCCCTTGAGGACCGCGTCCAGCTGGAACTGCGCGAAGAGCAGCGCCGAGCCGGGCAGCGAGATCGCGAAGTACGCCGCGGCGAGGGCGATTTCAGGGCCCTGGGAGCCGCCCAGGACCAGCGCGGCGACCGGCTCGCGCAGCAGGAACCCGCCGATCGCGACGGCCGGTGCGATGACCGCGCACACCGCCCAGCCGCCCGCCACCGCACCGCGTCGCGCGGCCGTGTCGTCCGCCCCGCGGGCATGCGCCACGAGCACCGTCGTACCGGAGCCGCCGATCAGCGCGAGGCCGAGCAGCAGGTTCTCGACATTGGTCGCGACGGCCACGGCGGCGACGGCCGGACCACCGAGCCGCGCGACCCAGATCATCGTGACGATGCCCGCGGCGACCGAGGCAAGCAGCTCGAAGTAGACGGGATACGCCAGCGCCACAAGCCGTCGCCTGTGCACCGGTCCGTCCGCCGTGTGCCCGATCCCTGACGCGGTGCGCCCCATCCCAGCCCCCTCGATTCGCTATACCTCGATTCGAGGTACCTCGACGAGAGATACCATGACGCCTGAGCGAACGGCAAGCACGCACATGAACGCGGGCGGGAGACAGAGTGCTGGAACTGACGATCCTGGGCTTCCTCGGTGAACGGCCGCTGCACGGCTACGAGTTGAAGGCCCGTATCCAGGGCCTCAGCGGCCACGTACGCCCGGTCAGCGACGGCGCGCTCTACCCCGCGCTCACCCGCCTGGTGAAGGCCGGCAAACTCGACCAGCGCACGGTGCCCGGCACAGGAGCCGTCCCGCGCCGCATCCTCTCCCTCACCCCCGAGGGCCGTGCGACGCTCCACGAACGGCTGCGTTCACCGAAGGACGCGGACATCACGGACGGCCAGCGCTTCTTCACGCTGCTCGCCTTCCTCGGCCAGCTGCCGGACCGCGCCGAGCAGGCGGCGGTGCTGAGGCGGCGCCAGGAGTTCCTGTCCGCGCCGGCGAGTTTCTTCTACGAGGACGGGGCGCCCATCAAGGCGGAGGCCGAGCCCGACCTGTTCCGCCGCGGCATGCTGCGGATCGCCAGGGCCACGGGCACCGCGGAGAAGAAGTGGCTGGCGGAGGCGATCGCGGAACTGGAGTCCTGACGCCCCGGGTTCACCCC
This sequence comes from Streptomyces mesophilus, assembly GCF_040300965.1. Classification (GTDB taxonomy): domain Bacteria; phylum Actinomycetota; class Actinomycetes; order Streptomycetales; family Streptomycetaceae; genus Streptomyces; species Streptomyces mesophilus_A. The sequence goes on from NZ_JBEPEW010000020.1 coordinate 37,663, forward strand.
TTGTGACAGCCGCAGCCCTCGGCCGCGGCGGACGGAAGCTCATCGGTGAACTCGCTCTGCGAGAAGACCGCGAGCACCGTGGCGTCCTGCTCCCCGTTGTTGACCAGGGCGATCTCCTTGCCTGCGGGGAGCATCGCGAACGTGCCGGGCTCCACCGTCTCGGCGCCGCACCCGCAGGACGCCTCGACGACGCCCGCTATGCCGGTGAGCAGCAGTTCGGACGTGCCGTGGGAGTGCGCGGGGATGGCGCCGCCCGCGGGCACCTGGATCCGCACGGCGGCGAGTTCACGGAAGGGGCCGCCCTTCGGGTCGAGGCGCAGGGCGGGGCTCTTTGCGTTCCGGTCGAGCGCGGTGTCGATGGTCATGCCGAACATGGGTCTCCTTGCGTGGGTTCGGTGGATTCGATATGGGCCGGCTCAGGCGACGGCCTGCAGATGACGCCCGGGCTCGGGCAGCGGGACACGACGGGATCGCGGCAGGCTCTCGACCCGGTCGCCGCGGCTCAGCACGGCGAGCAGCGTGGCGGGCCGGCCCGTGCGGTTGGCGAGGGTGAACAGCTCCCCGCGCGGGACCATCACGCACGCACCCGGCCGCAAGGCGACCTCACCGCGCCCCGGGTCCCCGACGCACACCTCGCCCTCGACCCCGGTGAGCAGCACCTCCGACTCCTCGTAGGCGTGCGCCTCCATGCCCGTGTGGGCGAGCAACTGGATCCGGGCGGCGGCGAGTTCCGTGAAGGGCGCGCCCTGCGGGTCGATCCGGGTGACGGGCATGTCGCCGCGTACGTACTGGGTGTCGATGCGGATCGGGAACACGGGGTCCTCCTGGGAAGCGAGGCCGCGAGGCGGCGGAAGCAGGGGCGATACGGGGGATGCGATACGGGGCATGCGATACGGGGATGCAGCGGGTGTTTCAGCGGGCGACGAGGTCGGCCCGGCACAGATCCGGAGCGAGGAAGGGGTGCAACTCGGCCCGGGTTCCGGCCCCTTCGAGCAGGCCGTCGAGCAGCCCCTGATGCAGGGCGCAGACGACCTCGGGCGTTCTGCGGGCCAGCTCGCGGTACGGGCACCCGTGCAGCAGGATCCGGTCCGTACCGGCCGGCGCCGGCACCGTTTCCGGATCGAAGCCGAGGCGCGCGGCGTGCGCGTACACACGCTCGGCCGCCGGTGCGGGAGCGGCGGCGCGGGCGAGGCGGCCGCCCCAGACCCGGCCGGCGTCACGGGCCGAGGGCGCGTCGGCCGCGAGGGCGTCGACGAGGGCACCCGCCAGATCACGGTAGGCACGGTCCTCGTCGCCGCCCCCGGGGACGGCGGGCACGGCCGCGTACAGCAGCTTCGGCCGGCCGCGTCCCGTACCCGCGGACCTCTCGGCCCGTACGAGTCCGGCCTCGGCCAGGGCGGCCAGATGGTGCCGCACCGTGGCCGCCGACAGACCGGTGGCGGCGGTGAGCTCGTCCATAGCGAGCGGACCGTCCGCCTCCCGCAGCAGGGACATCAGACGCCGTCGCGAAGGAACGGCCAGGGCGCGATGCACGCTCTCGGCCGCCTCACCACCGGTCATTTCGGTCATGACACGAATATAAACGACAAGCATCACCTAAAAGCGAGGGGCGAAGGTCCCCACCATTGGTCCCGGCTCAGCCCCGCCGGCCCCGACTCACCCCGCCGTCCCCGGCTCAGCCCCGCCCCGGCTCAACCGCCCCCCTGACCGGCGCCCGTCGACCTAGGCCAGCTCCTGCCGCACGTACTCCCGCCACTCGCGCGTGAACCTCTCCAGGTCCGTACGGAGCACCTCGTCCAGCGCGTCCTCCACCGCCCCGTCCCGCCGCTCGTGCCCGCCGACCGCCTTGTAGAAGGCGAGCAGCTTCTCCTGACCCCAGCGCTCGGCGATCATCTTGCACGCCAGCCAGCCGCCCTCGTACGCCTGGGCGAGCCGGGACGCATGTCCCGCGAAGGCGAACTCCTCGTCCGTGGGGAGCGCGACGGGCAGCTCGGAACGGTCCAGGGCACGGTCCAGTTCCGGGGCGGCCTGCTGCGCCGTACGGCCGGAGCCGCGGTAGCCGAGCCAGTCGGCGAACCCCTCCGAGAGCCACAGCGGGGTAGCCGGGGTGGTGTCGGTGCGGGTCGCCACGTGGGTGGTCTCATGCGTGAGCACGACCTGCTGGCCGAAGTCGCCGAGCACGTCGAACGCTTCGGGGTTGAGGATGATCCGGTCCGCGGGCGCCGCGTCGGAGCCGCCCGCCTCGCCGGTGGTGACGGCGGCGATCCCCTGGTAGCCGGAGGAGGGCGCGCCCAGCAGCTTGCCCATGGCGTCGAGCGACTGCGGTACGAGCACGACGACCCGGCCCGACCAGCGCTTGCCCCACACCTCCTGGACCGCGGGGACGGCCCGGTCGGCGAGATCCGCGTACCGGCGCAGCCTCTCGGTGCTGCGGCCGACGCCGAGAACGAGGCTGTGCTGCCCCTGCACGGCCCTGACCTCGCCCTGTTCCCAGAGCTGCTCCGCGCCCTTGCCCTGCGGCCGGTCGGAGGCCACGCGCCAGGCACCGTCGTCGCTGCGCAGCCGCAGGGTGCGGTCCGCGGTGATCGGAGCGGCGTCGTAGCCGGTGATCCGGTACTGCAGCCGCACCGTCGCGGTGGCTTCGTCGCCGGCCGGCTCCAGGCGGGTCAGCTCGTACTTCCAGGTGCTGAGCGGCACTTGGGCCAGATCGTCCAGCTCGTCGGCGTCCCCGTCGGCCTCGGTCGCCCGGAAGCCGGCTTCGTCACCGGCGAGCACGGCCTCGGCTCTGCGCTCCAGCAACTCCTTGACCGCACGGCTGTCGGCAGGCTCACCGGGCGCCCCGGCACACCCGCACAGCGCGGCCCCCACGACGAGCCCCGCGAGCCCGGCTCTCACACGCCCTCGACCAGCCACGTTCTCGATCGTACGGCGGGCCGGGCTCCGTGGGGCGCCCCTGCGAGGCGCCCCACACCCGGGCAGCGAGCCGTCAGACCCGCGTCACCGAGGAGATCGGCATCATGCCGACCGGGTCGTAACGCACCGGCGCCCCGGGATACGGAGCGTGCACGACCTGCCCGTTCCCCATGTACATCCCGATGTGGCTGGCGTCATCGCGGTACGTCACCAGGTCACCCGGCTGAGCCTCCGCGAGCGACACCTGCCGCCCCGCGTACCGCTGCGCCTGCGACGTACGCGGCAGCCCCACGCCCGCCTGCGAGTACGCCCACTGCGTCAGACCCGAGCAGTCGAACCCGTACGGCCCGCTCGCGCCCCACACGTACGGCCGCCCGACCGCCTGGCGGACAGCGGCGATCGCGGAGGCGGCCCGCGCGGAGGCGGGGGCGCCGCCGAGCGCCGGCATCTCGGCCCGGCCCGAGCGCGATGCCCGGTCGTACGCGGCCCGTTCGGCACCCGGCAGGGAGTTCAGGAGCCGGCGCGCCTCGGCGAGCTTCTTCTCCACGATCCGCTTCTGCCGGGCCACCGCCTTACGGGACTTCTCCAGCTCGACCAGCTTGCGCTGCGCCTCGTCACGCTCCTGCGCCAGCTTGCGCTGGGCCTCCTGGAGGTCGGCGAGCCCTTCGGCATGCCGTGCGCTGATCCGGTCGAGCGTGGCCGCCTTGTCCAGATACGTGTCCGGGTTCTCGGACAGCATCAGGGCGAGGGTCGGATCGACCCCGCCGGAGCGGTACTGGGCGCCGGCGAGTGAACCGAGCGCGCCCCGCATGGTGTTGATGCGCTCCTGGCCGCGCGCGACCCGGTCCTTGGACCGGTCGATCTGCTCGCGCAGCTTCCCGGCCTGCTCATCCGCCTTGTTGTACGCCTCCGTGGCCCGCTCGGCCTCCGCGTAGAGGCGGTCGACCTTGGCCCGGGTGCCGCCCGCGGGCTCCCCCGGGTCGGCGCCCGCCGGTGCGGCGGTGAGGGTCGCGGCGGCGGTGGCCACGGCCGCGGACAGGACGGTGACGCGCGCGCTCCGGTCGAACCTGCCGAAGCGTTCGGGCGAAGCGGAACGGCGATGGGACGCTGGCCTTGTCACGGGGGGACGGCTCTCCTTCCTGCTGCCGCTGCCGCCCGCCCTCGTGACAGGGCGGGCTGCCGGATATCAGCGGCAGTGCGGACGTCCGGCCCCTGACGAACCAGCTGGGCCTCCGGTCTGCCGTCCGCGGCGCGAACGGCTTCCGGCGGGTTCCCGCTTCAACGGCCCCTGCCGAAACCGCAGTTCCGGCACCTCGGAGCCTCCACAGGCCTCACATCCCGCCCGTCCGGCGGTAGGTCCGCCCCGCGAAAGCGCGATGCGAACGTCGCGGAAGCTATCACCGACTCCGGGCCCCGCGGCGCCGCGCGCAACACGACGCCCCGCCATCGACGCAGGTCGTTGGCGGGGCGTGGGGTCAGCAGACTATGCGGGAATTCGCCCGTTCGGAGGGCGGGTCACCGCGGTTCGGCGTCCTCGCAGGAGGGCACGAGGCGTCAGATACGGACGCCGAACATGTACGGCATGTTGTTGATCGACTCGTAGCGCACGACCGCTCCCGGCTTCGGGGCGTGCAGCACCTGGCCGTTGCCCGCGTAGAAGCCGACGTGGTGCATGTCGCCGTAGAAGATGACCAGGTCGCCGACGCGCAGATCGCTCTGCGAGGAGATCCGGGTACCGGCGTTGGCCTGGGACTGCGAGGTCCGGGGTATGGAGACGCCGGCCTGCCCGTACGCCCAGGAGGTCAGACCCGAGCAGTCGAAGGAGCCGGGGCCCGCGGCACCGTAGACGTACGGCGAACCGATCTTGCTCTGCGCGGCCTGGAAGGCGGCCATCGCGAAGTTCGATCCCTTGGCCGCGTTGCCGAGGTCGACCCGGGAACCGGCGTCGCGGCTGGCGCGCGCGTCCTCGGCGGCGAGCGCGGCGCGCTCCTTCGCGGTCAGGGTGTTGAGGAGCTTCTGCGCCTCGCCGAGCTTGCCCTGGACTTCCTTCTTCTTCTTGCCGAGCTCCTCGCGGGTGTCCTCGAGGTCGTTCAGCTTCTGCGTGGCTTCCTTGCGCTGCTGCGCGAGGGTGCGCTGCTTGTCCTGGATCTTCTCCAGCGCGTCGGCCTGCTTGGCCGTCATCTGGTCGAGCGTGGAGGCCTTGTCCAGATACGTGTCCGGGTCGGACGAGAGGAAGAGCTGGACGGTCGGGTCGATGCCACCGCTGCGGTACTGGGCGCTGGCCATCGAACCGAGGCTGTCGCGCAGGCCGTTGAGCTCGTCCTGGCCGCGCGCGACCTTGTCCTGGAGCTCGTCGATGTCGTCCTGGAGCTTGCCCTGCTGCTCCTTGGCACCGTTGTACTTCTCGGTGGCCTTCTCGGCCTCCTCGTACAACCGGTCGACCTTCGCCTTGACTTCCTTCTTCGTGGGCTTCTCATCGGCCTGCGCGGCCTGGGAGGTGAGCGCCACGGCGGCGGCTGCGGTCGCGGTGAGCACGGTCACGCGGGTGCGGCTGGGCTGCTTGGGTCGACGGTGGGACGCCACGAAGGCGAGCTCCTTCTTCTCAAGCCGCCTACCGAACGAACCGGTGGGCGGTGAACCTGCCGTCACCCCTTATGGGTGATCAACCGTGCGAAGGTTCGAGCGTGACCCTAGTGACCTTCCTGTGATCAGTTCAAATCCCGATGAGAAAAAAATGCTCACAGAGCGTTTTCTTTACCGAGAACCCACGTGCAGTGATGGCAGGTTGACGCTACGTCGTGTGAAGATCTCGCGAATTCGGGCATACGTCACAGGAGTTGACGAGAGCCCCGATAGAGGGCCGATACCGGCCCAAGCCCACTACTCAGCGCGACAGGCGCTTCAGGAGCATCACCGAGGGCACCGGACGCGCCCCGGCCTTGGCCACCCCGTCCGCGACCTCGCGGTCCGTGGAGACCACCGTCACGGGCCGTCCCGGCGGTTCGGCGCGCACCAGCTGGCGGATCAGTTCGTCGGCCGTCACGCCGGGCTTGGAGAACAGCACCCGCACCCCGCGCGGCGGAGCGAGCAGGACGGGCGCGGCCAGTTCGGCCCCGTCGAAGACACAGGTGACCTCCGCGCCGGTCTGCGCGGCGAGCGCGGACAGGCCGCCGAGCAGCCGTAGCCGCTGCTTCTCGAGCGGCATGGTCGGATAGCCGGTCTTCGTCACGTTGTAGCCGTCGACCACCAGATGCGCCTGCGGCAGCGCGAGCAGCTGGTCGAGGATCGCCGGGTCGGCCTCGGACAGGGCGCGTGCGGCGATGTCCTTGGGGGACATACGGCCCGGCTCGACCGCGTCCACGGTCTCCGCGGGGCGTACGTCGACGGGCGGCAGCGCGAGTTCACGGCGCAGCCCCTGGGCCGATTCGAGGAGGGTGTCGAGCAGCAGCCGCACCCGCATGTCCTCGATGGACCGCCCTTCGCGTACCGCCTTGCGGCTGGACTCCAGGGCCGATTCGGCCTCCGCGAGGCGGGACTTGAGCCGCCGGGCCTCGCTCTCGGCCGCCGACTGCGCGGCATGCGCCTCGGTGCGCTGCGTCTCGAACTCGGCGTGCGCCTTGCGCAGTGCCGCCTCGCCGCGCTTGACATCGCTCAGCGCGCTGCGCAGCTTGCGATGAAGCGATTCGGCTTCCTTCTTGGCCGACTCCAGCTCGCAGCGCAGCCGTTCGGTCTCGGACCTGGTGTGCTCCTGGGCGGCGGCCAGCTCCGTGCGCAGCCGCTCCAGTTCGGCCCTGGCCTCCTCGTCGGCCCGCTCGGACTCGGCGCGCTGCGCCTCCTCGCCTGCGGCGGTGACCAGCTTGACCCAGCCGACGGGGCGCAGCACATAGGCCGCGGCCGCCACGTCGAGCGGATCCGCGGCCGGCGGCGGCGACCCCGCGTCGAGGGCGCCGGCGAGTTCGGGCTGCGTCTCTCTGAAACGTTCGCCGATGCGCTGGCGGAACAGCGGGTCGGACTCCAGCGCGGAGGCCATCGCATTGCCCGCGAACTTCAGCCGCCGCGAGGGGGTGAACCGTGCGTACTGCCGCAGCTGTGCGGGCAGTTCGGTCATCGTCAGGGAGCCGAAGCCCTCCGAGGCCAGCGCGATGACCCGGCGCCGTACACCTTCGGGCAGCGGGCGGTCGAGCACCTCAGCGGCGCCGTCGCCCGGCTCCCCGCCCTGGTTCTCCACCATCCGTCACCCCAATATCCGAGGGTGCGGCACTCCTCAGGAGCCCGCGCCCGGCCTGTCCACCAGCTCGACCTGGTCCTGTGCGTTGCACCAACGGCACCGCACCGACTCGATGGTCTCACTGACCACCTCGCGCTCCTCCACCTTCGGCTCACCGGCCAGGTCGAGGTGGACGTACTCCACGACCTTCGAGGATCGCGTCACGTCGAAACGCGTGAGGTTGCCGCAGAGCGTGCAGCGCCAGCGGGTCTCGGCGGTCGGCAGGGGAACCGTCATGGTGGCGGGGCGCCTTTCAGGTGGCTTTCGCATCGGAACGCACTCCCTGTAACCCTACGGCCTGGCGGGGTGCGGTGCGGACGCCGTCCGTAGTTGGGGACGCTGATCACAACGGCGAGGCGGTCCCTGCACATCCGTCCCGTTCCGTCAGGATCTGTGCATGATCACCACACCCGGAGCGGTCGGCCAGAGCCTGCGGACCTCGACCGCGCGGGTCCTCACGGGCCACGGTCCGCTGGTCACGTACTGCCTGATCGCCCTGTGCTGCGCGGTCTTCATCCTCTCCCCCGCCGCGGGACTCAATCCGGCGTACGGCACCGGCGATGCGCTGCTCGCCGCCCAGCGCACCTTCTTCGCGCGCTGGGGGGTGATCCCGGCCGAACTGCTCAGCGGCTCGCCACGGGCCGCGATCACCCCGGTGACCGCCCTGTTCGTACACGGCAGCTGGCTGCATCTGCTCGGCAACATGCTCTTCCTCCACGTCTTCGGCGGCATGGTCGAGGAACGGCTCGGGCATCTGCAGTTCGCCCTGTTCTACCTGGGCTGCGGCGCACTGGCCCTGTTCGGCTACGCGCTGGCCAACGCGGGCTCCCTGCAGACTCTGGTCGGGGCGTCGGGGGCCATCTCGGCCGTGCTCGGAGCCTTTCTCAAGCTGTTCCCCAAGGCCCGGGTCACCAGCCTGCTCCCCTTCCTGTTCTTCATCCCGCTGCGCTTCCCCGCCTGGATCGTGCTGCCGTTCTGGGTGACCCTGCAGTGGCTGGCCGCCCGCCGGGACGAGAACGGTCCGGGGGTCGCCTATCTCGCTCATCTCGCGGGCTTCTCGCTGGGCTTCCTCTACGCATGGGGACGTTATGCCCGTAGGTCTAAAGTGAAGGGGCCCGCCGGGCACAGGGCGCCGGCCACCGAGGGAGACAGCCAGCCGTGATCACCGCGATCGTGCTCATCAAGACCAGCGTCGACCGGATCCCGGAGATCGCCGAGTCCATCGCCGCGCTCGACAGCGTCAGCGAGGTCTTCTCGGTCACGGGTACGTACGACCTGATCGCGATGGTCCGTGTCCACCAGCACGAGAACCTCGCGGACATCATTCCCGGCAAGATCAGCAAGATCCCGGGCGTCGAGGCGACGGACACGCATGTGGCGTTCCGCACGTACTCCCAGCACGACCTCGAGGCGGCCTTCGCCATCGGGCTCGACAGCTGACCTGGGTCCTGGGGCGGAAGCAGCCGATGAAGTGCGCGCAGATGAAGACTTCTTCATCAGCGGCTCATCCGGCGCGCGGGGTGGCGGGCGCACGCTGAGGGCATGGCTTTCTCCCACCGCATAGCGACCCTCGCCGCCGTGGTGGCGATCCCTCTCGGCATCGCCGCGACGAGCTACGCCCTCACCGACAGCCCGGAGACTCCCAAGGTGCCGCCGAAGGTCGAGCTGGACAACAGCTCGACGGGGACGCCCGGGTCGGGCACCCCCTCGGCGACACCGGGTACGCGGCAGCCCAGCGGCGACCCGAGCGACGAGGTGGTCTCCAGGCCGCCGGTGAACGACGACGATGACGATGACGACGACCGCGACGACGGCTGACCCCGACCACATCTCCTCCCCCTGGCGGCTCTCGGCCCGGCTGCGCATCCTGCTGTGGCTGCTCGCCGTGATGGCCGTGGCGCTCGCCGCGGTCGCCGGCACGACCCGCTCGATCCTGCTGAGGGATGTCGACCAGCGGGTCGCCCTGCTGCTCAGCCAGGAGGCGAACGAGTTCAAGAACTTCGTCGACATCGGCAGGGACCCGGCCACCAACAAGCCCTTCACGGACACCCGTGAGCTCCTGAAGGTGTTCCTGGAGCGCCAGTACGCCGACCCCGACGAGGAGTTGCTCGGCCTGGTCGCGCGCGAGCACGACCCGGACCCGGCGAAGCTGGCCCAGGTGCGCGACATCCGTGCGGACCTGGCGCTGGACGACGACGCCGCGGCCCGGCGGCGGATCTTCGAGTCCCCCGCGTCCACCGGCACCCTCGACCGCCCCTCGGGCGAGGTGCGGTGGGCGAAGGTCGAGGTCGCGCTGCGCGGCCAGGACGCGCGGGCGGCGTTCGTCGTGGCCTTCCACCCCGAGCACGACCAGGCCCGCGCGGACCAGGTGTTCCGGGTGCTGCTCGCGATCTCCGGGGTGGCCCTGCTGATGACCACGGGCATCGGCTGGGTGGTCGCGGGCCGCATCCTCAAGCCGGTACGTCTCGTACGGACGACGGCCGCGCAGCTCACCGAGCAGGATCTGACCCGGCGCATCCCCGTGCAGGGCAAGGACGATGTGGCCGCGCTGGCCGAGACGTTCAACGGGATGCTCGACCGGCTCGAGCGTGCCTTCGCTGCGCAGCGCCAGTTCGTCGACGACGCGGGCCATGAACTGCGTACCCCCATCACGATCGTGCGCGGGCATCTGGAGCTGATGGGCGACGATCCGGCCGAGCGCGAGGAGACCGTACGGATCGTCACCGACGAACTCGACCGGATGAGCCGCATCGTCGAGGACCTGCTGCTGCTCGCCAAGGCCGAGCGGCCCGACTTCGTCACCCCTGAGCCGGTGCAGCTCGCCGAGCTCACCGCCGATGTCTACGTCAAGGCCCGCACCCTCGGCGCCCGCGACTGGCAGCTGGCCGAAGTCGCCGACGGCGAGGCCCGGTTGGACCCGCAGCGGGTCACGCAGGCGATGGTCCAGCTGGCGCAGAACGCCGTACAGCACACGGCCGACGGCGAGACCATCCGCATCGGCTCGCGAGTGCGCGGCCCCCTCGTCGAGATGTACGTGGCCGACTCGGGCGTCGGCGTACGGCCGCAGGACGCCGAGCTGATCTTCGAGCGCTTCCGCCGCGGGACCACGCGGCGGGCCGCGAGCGGCGGAGCCGGGCTCGGCCTGTCCATCGTGAAGGCGATCGCCGAAGGGCACCGAGGACAGATACGGCTGCAGAACACCGAGGGCGGCGGCGCGACGTTCGTCCTGGCATGGAACGGCTCGGCGGCATGAACCCAGGACGCACCGAGCGCACCGAACGCACCACGGAGCGCGGCGCCCGCCACGCCGTAGGAAAGTAGGAACGCGATGCACCGGATACTCATAGTCGAGGACGAGGAGCGCATCGCGTCCTTCGTCGAGAAGGGGCTGCGCTCCAACGGCTTCACCACCACGGTCGTCGGCGACGGCGAGAGCGCCCACGACTACGCCCTGACCGGCGGCTTCGACCTGGTGGTCCTGGACATCGGACTGCCCGGCAAGGACGGCTTCACGGTCCTGCGCCAGCTGCGCGAGGCCCGGGTGACGGTGCCGGTGATCGTGCTCACGGCCCGGGATTCGGTACGGGACACCGTGGCCGGTCTGGAGGGCGGCGCCGACGACTGGATGACCAAGCCCTTCCGCTTCGAGGAACTGCTCGCGCGGGTACGGCTGCGGTTGCGCACGGCGGCCCGCGCCCCCGAGGTCACGCTGCTGAAGAACGGCGAGCTCTCGCTCGATCTGCGCACCCGCAGGGCGCGCGCCGACGGCCGTACGGTCGATCTCACGGCCCGCGAGTTCGTGCTGCTCGAACTGTTCCTGCGCCACCCCGGCCAGGTCCTGTCGCGGGAACAGATCCTGTCCCACGTATGGGGTTACGACTTCGACCCCGGGTCCAACATCGTCGACGTGTACGTACGGGCGCTGCGCAAGAAGCTCGGTGCGCAGCAGGTCGAGACGGTGCGCGGGATGGGGTACCGCATGCCCGGGGAGTGAGCCGCCGTCTCCGGCCGACCTGCCCGGGCGCCCTGGTGAACTTTCCTTCATCTACGACTCATTGAGGGCTCACCGCCGCGCACAACGCTGTATCGCGTGACCCTGAACGTACGGCAGACAGCGACCCTCGTGGTGGCCCTCAGCATCTGTGGGCTGCTGCTCGTCCCCACCAACTTCCCCGCCCTGGACGGCGACGCCCGGCTCACCCTCGCGGTGTTCACCCTGGCGACCTGCGCGTGGATCGGCACCCCGATCGACGACACCTATATCGCCCTGGGCGCGGGGCTCGCGCTCACGGTGACCGGCGTGATCAGCAGCGACACGCTGTTCGGGACGCTCGGCGACGAGACGGTGTGGCTGCTCATCTGCGCGTTCGTGCTCGCCGCCGCGGTACGCAGGACCGGTCTCGCGGGGCGGGCCGCGGCCTTCCTTGTGAGCGGGGCCCGCAGCGTACGGCAGTTGACGCATCTGACCACCGCCGCGCTGGTCGTGACGGCCTTCGCCGTGCCGGCGACCTCCGGGCGCGCGGCCCTGGCGCTGCCGGTATTCCTCGCCCTGGCCAAGGTCCTCGCCGACCGCAGGCGCCTCGTGGTGATGCTGGCCCTGCTCTTTCCCACGGTCATCCTGCTCTCGGCGGTCGCGACCCTGATCGGCGCGGGCGCCCATCTCATCACCGTGAACGTCCTGTTCGAGGCGACCGGCGAGCAGATCGGCTTCACACAGTGGCTGCTGCTCGGTCTGCCGCTCGCCGTCGCCTCCTCCCATCTGGCCGCCGAAGCCGTGCTGTTGACGATGACCCGGCGCGAGGACCGCAAGGGCCCGGTCCGTGTCACCGCCGCTCAGATCCAGGAGCACAGCGAGCAGCCGGTCACGGGCCCGCTGAGCACCGAGGAGACCCGCTGTGCCCTGCTGCTCGGCACGGTCGTGGTGCTGTGGTGCAGCGAGCCGCTGCACCAGGTGCCGCCCGCCGTGGTCGCCCTGATCGGCGCGGTCGTCGCGGCCTCACCGGCGCTCGGCACCGTACGCCTCAAGGACGCCCTGAAGACCGTGCCCTGGTCGCTGCTGCTCTTCATGGCCGCGACCATGGCGATGGGCGTCGCCCTCGCCGATTCGGGGGCGGCGAAGTGGCTGGTCGACGGGTTGCCCGACGGGCTGTCCCCCGCGCTGTTCCTGGGGGTCGTGATCGCCGTCAGCACCGCGGCGCATCTGGTCCTTCAGTCCCGTTCGGCCCGCTCCTCGGTCCTGGTGCCGCTGGTCGTGGTGGCCGCGGTGGGCGCCGGTGTGAACCCGGTGGCCGCCGCGCTCGCCTCGACCGCCGCGGCCGGCTTCTGCCACACCCTGCCGGCCTCCGCCAAGCCCGTGACGCTCTTCGCGGACATCCCCGGCACCCCGACGTACACCCCGCGCGACCTGCTGCGCCTGTCCGCCGTGCTCGCACCGCTCACGGCCGCCCTGGTGCTCCTCTTCGCCCTTGCCGTCTGGCCGCTGCTCGGCGTGCCCGTACTCGCCCCTTGAGCCTCGCGCCGTGAGAGCGCCACGCGCCCCTGAGCCTCGCGCTCCGAGAGCGCCACCTGCCCTTTCAGCCTCGCGCCCTGAGCACCCCACCCCCGAACCGGTCCCCAACCCCCGCACCCCGATCAGGAGTTCACCATGCTGACCCGAGTCGCCGTCGCCCCCAGCGGTTTCAAGGAGTCCCTGTCCGCCGAGGCCGCCGCGCAGGCCATCGCCGAGGGTGTACGACGCGTCGTACCCGATGCCGAGGTCGACCTCATCCCGCTCGTGGACGGCGGCGAGGGCACCGCGGCGACGCTCGTCGCCGGCACCCCCGGCGGGCGGCTCGTCCCCACCACCGCCACCGGCCCGGTCGGCCGCCCCGTCCGCACCCACTTCGCGCTGCTCGGCCCCACCACGGCAGTCGTGGAGATGGCCGCCGTGGCGGGCCTGTCCCTGGTCCCCCGCGCCCTGCGCGATCCGGGCGCGACCACGACGTACGGCGTGGGCGAACTGATCTCCGCGGCGCTCGACACGGGCGTGCGCCGCATCCTCATCGGCTGCGGGGACTCCGGCACGTCGGACGGCGGCGCGGGTGCGCTGCAGGCCCTGGGGGCGCGGCTCCTCGACGCCGACGGCCGCGAACTCCCGTACGGCGGAAGCGCCTTGACGACACTCGACCGGATCGACACGACAGGTCTGGATCCGCGCCTGAAGGACACGGAACTGCTTGTCGCCTGCAACCCCTTCAACGTCCTGTGCGGCGAACGCGGCGTCGCCCGCGTCTTCGGCCCGCAGAAGGGCGCGACCCCGCAGCAGGTCGAGGCGCTTTCGGCCTCCCTCGACCGGTGGGCCTCGGCCCTGGAGCGGGATCTGCCGAGCGACCTGGACCTGCGGGAGGGCCCGGGTACCGGCGCGTCCGGCGGCCTGGGCGCGGGCCTCGCCGCGCTCGGCGCGCGGCTGCTCCCCCGCTTCGACGTGCTCCTGGACCACCTGGACCTCGACGCCCGGCTGGCCCGCGCCGACCTGGTCGTCACGGCCGAGGGCGCCCTCGACTTCCAGAGCCCGCGCGGCAAGGTCCCCGCCGAAGTTGCCCGCCGCGCCAAGCTGTCCGGCCGGCCGGTGCTCGTGCTCGCGGGCACGATCGGCGAGGGCGCGCACCGTATCCGCGCCTCGGGCGTGGACGCCTACAGCGGCATCCTGCCCGCGCCGGTCTCCCTGCCCGAAGCCCTGGGCCGGGGCGCTGAGTTCCTCACGGACGCCACGGAACGCGCCCTGCGGATGGTCCTCCTGGGCACCCGGCTGGCGGCTTGACTGTCAGGCAGAGGTGTCGGGGACGCAACGACCGTCCTCGGTCCGGTAGTTCCACCGCGCACCGTCACGGACCAGCTCGCCGACGGCGCGTACGAAACGCTCCACGTGCTCGTCGGGCGTACCGGCACCGAAGCTCACCCGGATCGCGTTCAGCGACTTCTCGCCGGGCGCGGCCTCGGGCGCACCGCATTCGCCCTGCTCCTGCGGGTCGCTGCCGAGCAGGGTGCGCACCAGCGGGTGGGCGCAGAACAGTCCGTCGCGCACCCCGATGCCGTACTCGGCGGAGAGCGCGGCAGCGAAGTGCGAGCTGTTCCAGCCGTCGACGACGAAGGAGATGACACCCACGCGCGGGGCGTCGTCGCCGAACAGCGAGAGCACCCTGACCTGGGGCACCTCGGCAAGTCCCGTACGGACCCGCCCGATCAGCTCCTGCTCACGGGCGACGAGCGAGTCGAAGCCGGCCTCGGTGAGCGCCTTGCACGCGGAGGCGATGGAGTAGGCGCCGATCACGTTCGGCGAACCGGCCTCGTGCCGCGCCGCGGTGGAGTGCCACTCCACGTCCACACCACCGTCGGTGCGCCGCGCGACCGCCTTCGAGGCACCGCCGCCCGCGAGGTACGGCTCGGCCTCCTGCAGCCAGTCGGCCCGCCCGGCAAGGACACCGGAGCCGAAGGGCGCGTACAGCTTGTGCCCCGAGAAGGCCACCCAGTCCACGTCCAACTCCTGGACGGAGACGGGGTGATGGGGCGCGAGCTGAGCGGCGTCGAGCACGATGCGCGCACCGTGCGCGTGAGCGGCCGCCGCCAGCTCGCGCACCGGCCAGAGCTCGCCGGTGACGTTGGACGCCCCGGTCACGCACACGAGCGCGGGGCCGTACGGGTCGCGCGCGGCGAGCGCGGTCTCCAGGGTGCGTACGGCCTCGTCGGGCGTACGGGGGGCGTTGAGGTAGGTGACCCGGGCGTCGCGCCAGGGCAGCAGCGACGCGTGGTGCTCGGTCTCGAAGACGAACACCTGGCAGTCGGCGGGCAGCGCCTGGGCGAGCAGGTTGAGCGAGTCGGTGGTCGACCGCGTGAAGATCACCTGGTCGCCCTCGCGGCAGTCGAGGAACTCCTCGACGGTGCGCCGCGCGTTCTCGAACAGGTCGGTGGACAGCTGCGACAGATAGCCGGCCCCGCGGTGCACGCTGCCGTAGTACGGCGCGTACGCGGCGACGTCGTCCCAGACCCGCTGCAGGGCGGGGGCGCTGGCCGCGTAGTCCAGGGCGGCGTAGGTGACTTCACCGCCGGTGACGAGCGGCACGCGGACATCGCGGCCGAGGACCTGGAGCGGCTCGGTACACACCGGCTCGGCGGCGGAGGCTTCGAGGGTGGCGGCGTTGGTGTTCAGGTACGCGGACATGGCGAACTCCCGTGGCAGGCAGGCGAATGCACCGCGCGAGCCGTACGGCGTCGAGCGCAGGTGATCCGAAAAGAAAGGGGAAAAGAGGGTGCGCGGAAGTGGGGCGGATTCGCCCTATCGCATTCGCTTGCTCACGAGACTGCTCCCTTGAGGACCAGGACCCCAGGGTGTGCAGGGGTCCGCGCTTGCCACAGACCTTGTTGTCTGCGGCCTGGTCTTCACCCGGGGCACCCCGCCACGGACGGAGGGTTGCCGGACAGCGGGCCGGGGCCGTAGTCGCTGTCACTCATGACCTGTGCAGCATCTTGCCAGAAGATCTTCCACGCGCAAGGCGCAGTCCGTATCCCGGACTGCGCCCTGCGTCACACCTACGAGCCCTCAGGCGTTGCTCGCCTTGATCCACCGCTCGAGCGTCCTGCGCGCCGCACCGGAGTCGATCGCCTCGGCGGCCTTGTCCATCCCGGCCCGGATCTGCTCGGCGAGCGGTGCGTCCGTCGGCTCCAACGCGACAAGCGCCGCGGCCGAGTTGAGCACCACAGCGTCCCGAACGGGCCCGGTCTCCCCCGCGAGCACCCGGCGCGCGACCTCGGCGTTGTACGAGGCGTCGGCGCCGCGCAGCGCCTCGACCGGCACCAACTCCAGGCCGACATCGCGCGGATCGAAGGACTCCTCCCGTACGACACCGTCGCGCACGATCCACACCCGCGAGGTCGCGGTCGTGGTGAGCTCGTCGAGCCCGTCGTCACCGCGGAACACCAGCGAGGAGTTCCCGCGCTCGGCGAACACCCCGGCCACGATCGGCGCCATCCGCGGATCGGCCACACCCACGGCCTGCGCCTTCACGCGGGCCGGGTTGGTCAGCGGACCGAGCACATTGAAGATCGTCCGGATGCCCAACTGGCCGCGCGCGGCACCGGCATGGCGCAGCGCCGGATGGAACTTCACGGCGAAGCAGAAGGTGATCCCGGCCTCTTCGGCCACCTCGGCCACACGCTGCGGCGTCAGCTCCAGATTGACCCCGAGCTTCTCCAAGACGTCGGAGGACCCGGACGCGGACGAAGCGGCCCGGTTGCCGTGCTTGACGACCTTGGCGCCCGTGCCGGCGATGACGATCGACGACATGGTGGAGATGTTGACCGTCTTGGCGCCGTCACCACCGGTCCCGACGATGTCCACGGTCGGCCCGGACACCTCGATGACGTTGGCGTGCTCGTACATCGCGCGTACGAGACCGGTGATCTCGCCGACCGTCTCGCCCTTGGCGCGCAGCGCCACCACGAACCCGGCGATCTGAGCGTCGGTGGCCTCACCGCGCATGATGCGGTCCATCGCCCAGAAGGTGTCCTCGGCGCTCTGGTCGCGCCCGTCGAGCAGTCCGTTCAGTACGGCGGGCCAGGAACGGACCGCCGTGGTGTCGCCTCCAGCGGGGGTCACAGCGCTCATGGTCGCTCCTGGTCGTCGGTACGAAATCGGCAGGCCTCAGCCTAACGAAGCCCGGGGACGGCAAAGAGCCCCGTCCAGCGAATGGACGGGGCTCCTGCCGTGGCGATCAGGATCAAAAGCGAGGGGTGTGGGGGCGTTAGCCCCCACGACACCCACCGCCGCGGAGCGGCGGAGCAGCCTCGGGGTGACGGAGACCTCAGCCCCGTCACCCGTCAGCCACTAGTGGTGGCCGTGGCCGCTGGTGATCTCCTTGTACTCGTCGGCGGTGGGCTTGGGGATCTGGCTCTCTTCCCCGTACATGCCCTGCGACAGCTTGGCCTTGAGCTTCTGCGTGCCCTTCACCTTGCGCTCGACACCGTTCTCGTCGACCGTCGGGCCGAGCTCGAGCGGCTTGTGCTGCTCGTGCGCCGTGAGGGTGTGCAGCGCCTCCTGGCTGAGCGGCTCGTGCACCTCGATGAACTCACCGTGCGGCAGGCGCTTGATGATGCCGGACTCGCGTCCGTGCAGCACCTTGTCCTTGTCCCGGCGCTGGAGGCCGAGGCAGATCCGCTTGGTGATGATGAAGGCGATCACCGGTCCGACGAAGAACGCGATCCGGACGAACCAGGTGATCGAGTTGATCGACAGATGGAAGTGGGTCGCCCAGAGGTCGTTTCCACCACCGATGAGCAGGATGAAGTACCAGGTCAGCCAGGCCACACCGAAGGCCGTACGGGTCGGGGCGTTGCGCGGGCGGTCCAGGATGTGGTGCTCGCGCTTGTCCCCGGTGACCCAGGACTCGATGAACGGCCAGACGGCGATCGTCACGAGCACCAGCGGGAAGATGATCAGCGGGATGAACACACCCAGGACGAGCGTGTGACCCCAGAGGTTGATCTCCCAGCCCGGCATGACACGGATCAGGCCTTCGGAGAAGCCCATGTACCAGTCGGGCTGGGCGCCGGTCGACACCTGGTCCGGACGGTACGGGCCGAGCGCCCAGATCGGGTTGATCGAGGCGAGCGCCGAGATGGCCGCGATGACACCGAAGACCAGGAAGAAGAAGCCGCCGGCCTTCGCCATGTACACGGGCAGAAGCGGCATGCCGACCACGTTCTTGTTGGTCTTGCCGGGGCCCGCGAACTGGGTGTGCTTGTGGTAGAAGACCAGGATCAGGTGCGCCACCACGAGCCCGAGCATGATGCCCGGCAGCAGCAGGATGTGCACCGAGTAGAACCGGGCCACGAAGTCGCCGCCGGGGAACTCTCCGCCGAACAGGAACATCGACAGATACGTACCGACGATCGGCACCGAGAGCACCGCGCCCTGCATGAAGCGGACACCGGTACCCGACAACAGGTCGTCAGGCAGTGAGTAACCGGTGAATCCGGTGAACATGCCGAGGACGAGCAGCAGGAAGCCGAACAGCCAGTTGACCTCACGCGGCTTGCGGAACGCGCCGGTGAAGAACACGCGCATCATGTGCACGAGCATGGCCGCGACGAAGATCAGCGCCGCCCAGTGGTGGATCTGCCGGATCAGCAGACCACCGCGCACATCGAAGGAGATGTGCATGGTCGAGTTGAACGCCTCGGACATCAGCTGTCCCTGCAGCGGGACGTAGCTGCCGTGGTACTCCACCTCGTTCATCGACGGGTGGAAGAACAGCGTCAGATACACACCCGTGAGGATGATGATGATGAAGCTGTAGAGGCAGATCTCGCCGAGCATGAAGGACCAGTGGTCCGGAAAGATCTTCCGCATGTTGGCCTTGGCCAGGGAGTAGATCCCGAGACGGCCGTCGGCCCAGTCGGCAACGCGCTCGCCCGCAGGCGCTTTGCGCTTGTTGTCCGACGATTCAGGTGTGGTGCTCATCCGCGCTCCCAGAAGGCAGGACCGACAGGCTCCTCGAAGTCGCCGAGCGCTTGGAGGTAGCCCTCCTCGTTCACGCCGATGCGCAGCTGCGGCAGGGCGTGGCCGGCGGGACCGAAGATCACTCGGGCTCCGTCGGTGAGGTCGAAGGTGGACTGGTGGCACGGGCAGAGGACGTGGTGCGTCTGCTGCTCGTACAGGGAGATCGGGCAGCCCACGTGGGTGCAGATCTTCGAGTAGGCCACGATGCCCTCGTGGGACCACTCGAGTTCCTGCTTGTCCTTGATGTCGTCCGGCTCGAGGCGGACGATCATCAGGGCGGCCTTGGCGATCTGGGTCTGGAAGTCGTGGTCGTGCTCCTCCAGGCCCTCGGGCTTGGCGAAGGTCAGCGAACCGACGGCCACGTCCGCGGGACGCAGCGGCTCGTTCGTGTTCTGGTTCACGAGCAGCTTGCCCTTGGCCCACAGCGTGTGCCGGAGCTTGTCCTCGGGCAGCGGACCGAGGTCGCGAAGCAGGACCACACCGGACAGCGGGACCAGGGTCAGCGCACCGAACATGGTGTTGCGGATCAGCTTGCGCCGACCGATCGCCGACTCCTTGGCGCCCTGCTTGAAGTCCGCGAGGACCTTCGCCTTGACCTCGGGCGGCGCCGAGATCTCGTGCCGCTCGTCGGCGATCTCCTCGTCGGACATCAGGGTGCGGGCCCAGTGGACCGCGCCCGCGCCGATGCAGAACAGCGCGATGCCGAGGGTCATGCCCAGGGCGAAGTTCAGCGCGCTGATGTGCCCGATCGGCCAGACGTAGATGCTCTTGTCGACCGGGAACGCCACGTACGAGGCGATGAAGCCGATCGTGGCCAGCATCGACAGCGTGAACAGGAAGGCCACGGTGCGCTCGGAGCGCTTTGCGGCCCGCTCGTCGATGTCCTGGATGCGGTGCTCGTGGGGCGGCAGTCCGGGATCGGCGAACGGGTTCTCCCCGTGCTTCTCCAGGTCGGCGCCGTCGGCCTGCGCTACCGGCAGGTTCTCTTCTGGAATGTCTTGGCTGCTCATGACTTCTTGGCCTTTGCGGTCCGCGCGGCGACCCACACAGCGACAGCGATCAGGGCGCCGAGACCGAAGATCCAGGCGAACAGACCCTCGCTGACCGGGCCGAGCCCGCCGAGCTTGAGACCGCCGGGGCTCTCCGTCTTCTCACCATTGACCGCGTCAAGGTACGCGATGATGTCCTTCTTCTGCTTCTCCGGCATCGTCGTGTCGGGGAAGGAGGGCATGTTCTGCGGGCCGGTCTGCATGGCCTCGTAGATGTGCTTGGGGCTGACGCCCTCAAGGCTCGGCGCGAACTTGCCCTTCGTCAGGGCACCGCCCTCACCGGTGAAGTTGTGGCACTGCGCGCAGTTGGTACGGAACAGCTCGCCGCCCTTGGCGATGTCCGCACCCTCCGGGCTGTACTGCTTGTCCGTCGGGGTGACCGGACCGGCGCCGAGGGAGGCGATGTACGCGGCCAGCTGGTCGATCTCGGCCTGCGTGTAGATGTTCTTCTTCTTCGGCACCTGGGCGCCGGGCTGCTGGGCCGGCATACGGCCGGTGCCCACCTGGAAGTCCACCGCGGCGGAGCCGACGCCCACGAGCGACGGACCGTCAGTGGTGCCCTGACCACCGGTGCCGTGGCAGCTGGCGCAGCCGACCGAGTAGAGCTTCTTGCCCTCCTCGATCGCGAGGGACTGCTGTGTTTCATCGGCCTGCGCCTTGTCCGCCGGCGCGAACGCGGCGTACAGCCCCCCGGTGGCCGCAAGCGCGAGGATTAGGACGACGACCGCCGCCAGCGGATGGCGTCGTCGTGCGGAGAGCTTTTTCACGGATTACCCCGGTGTCAGGATCTTCTGCGTCGATGCTTCGGAAAGGTTCGGGTCTCGGCCCGGCTTACGGGTTCTCGGCCCCGCTACTTGATCATGTAGATCGTGGCGAAGAGACCGATCCACACCACATCGACGAAGTGCCAGTAGTAGGACACGACGATGGCTGCGGTCGCCTGCTCGTGAGTGAATCTGCGAGCCGCGTAGGTACGGCCCAGTACGAGCAGGAAGGCGATGAGCCCACCCGTCACGTGCAGGCCGTGGAAGCCGGTGGTCAGGTAGAACACCGAGCCGTACGGGTCGGACGAGAGCGAGAGGCCCTCGTGCTTGACCAGCTCCGTGTACTCGAAGACCTGACCGCCGATGAAGACCGCGCCCATGATGAAGGTCACGATGAACCACATCCGGAGCTTCTTCACGTCACCGCGCTCGGCGGCGAAGACGCCGAGCTGGCAGGTGAGCGAAGAGAGCACCAGGATCGTGGTGTTCGTCGCCGAGAAGGGGAAGTTCAGGCTCGAGGCCATTTCCTTCCAGTGCTCGGCACCCGTCACCGAACGCAGGGTGAAGTACATCGCGAAGAGGGCCGCGAAGAACATCAGCTCGGAGCTCAACCAGATGATGGTTCCGACGCTGGTGAGGTTCGGCCGATTGACCGACGGGTGCGCGTGCCCGGTTTCTACTGTCGTTGCTGTCGCCACGACCGACATTATGTCGGTCGCTTATCTGGCACTCACTCCGGGGGGTGCCGTTCGGAGTGTTCGCGCCCGATGTCCAGCCCGGATGGCCCATCGAAGGCCGCTGCGTACCGGTGTTGACGGGGTGTTTGACGGAGTAGCATCCGCGCAACGGTGTACGGCCTTTCCCACGGAGGAACCATGCAGTCGACCGCCACGGTCCTGGTCTACAGCGACGACGCCAACACCCGCGAGCAGGTGAGGCTGGCGACCGGTCGCAGGCCGGCCGCGGACGTTCCCCAGGTCGAGTTCATCGAGTGCGCCACCCCTGCCGCCGTCCTCAAGGAGCTGGACCGGGGCGGTATCGACGTCTGTGTGTTCGACGGAGAGGCCGTGCCGATGGGCGGCATGGGGATGTGCCGGCAGATCAAGGACGAGGTCTTCCAGTCCCCGCCCGTGCTGCTTCTGATGGGCCGTCCGCAGGACGCCTGGCTGGCCACCTGGAGCCGCGCGGAGGCCGCCGTGACGCTGCCGGTCGAGCCCGTCGAGTTCGCCGCCGCACTGGCCGCCCTGCTGCGCACGCGCCTGGCCATCGAGGCCTGATCTCCCTTACCGCCAAACGCACTTGAGCCCGTACGGAGGTCCGTACGGGCTCGAGCCATGTCACGCGTTCGGGTCACACCGCACGCGGGCCGCTGTCACACGGAGGGGCGAAGGCGGGCCTCGTCGTGGTGTGTCTGGCCCTCGCGCAGATCCGCGTTGACCACGCTGCCCTTGCGCCAGTCCTTCCACTCCATGTTCCAGTCGCCGAGCCCGTTGCCGTACGCCGGCAGGTACTCGCCGTAGCTGTTGATGGTGCGCACGATGTCGCCGGGCTGCACGATCCCGTAGAACCAGGCCGCGTTGCCTGTGCTCATTCCCACACATCCGTGGCTGACGTTGGCGTAGCCGTGCGAGCCGGCCGACCAGGGCGCGGCGTGCACGTACTCGCCCGTGTCGGTGAGACGGGTCGCGTAGTAGACCTGCTTGTCGTAGAACTCGGCGGCGCCGATGGCACTGCTGGTCATCCGGACCACGTACTCCTTGCCGAGCACGACCTTGGTTCCGTTACGCGTCTCCCAGCCGGGCTTTCCGGTGGTCACCGGCATGGAGTTGATCTCCTCGCCGTTGCGGTAGACGGTCATGTAGTGGGCGCCGGCGTCGACGACGGCCTCGATCTTGCTGCCCGTGGTGAGCTTCAGCGGCTTGCCCTCACCGCCCCACAGCTTGTCGGCGATCTTCACGCCCTCCAGGTGCGAGGAGATGGAGATCTTGGCGTTGGCGGGCCAGTAGCCCTTCGGGCGGTAGTGCAGCTTGTCGTCCTCGAACCAGTGCCAGGTGCCCTCCGTGGCCGGCTCCGAGCGGACCTCCAGGGAGCGCTCGATGATCGCCCGCGCCTTCTTGTCCTTGACGGGCCTGCTCAGCGTGGCGGTGACGGGCATACCGACGCCGTACTGGCCCTCCTCGGGGCCGAACTCGACGTCCACGCGCCCCTTCTTGGCCGCCTCGCGGGTCTCGAAGTTCAGGACCTTGCGGCCGGGCGAGCCCTCTTCGTCCTCGGTGCTCACCTTGACCGTGTAGGCGGCGCCGGCGGCGAGCGGCGTCGTGGTGTGCCAGCGGCTGCCGTCGGCGGAGAGCTCACCGGCCACGTAACGGCCCAGCGCATCCGTGGCGGTGACGTCGGTGATCCGTCCGCCCTTGCCCTGTGCGGTGACTTCCAGCGGCTTGTCCGGGTCCGCCTTCTGGGTGCCCGCGGGCCCGTTGAAGGCGATCTGGCCGGCCGCGTCATAGGGCTTCGCCGAGAGCGGGTGGCCGTCGGAGCCGCAGCCCGTGGCGCCCGCGGCAAGCGCGGCCACAAGAAGGGTGCAGCTCAATACCGTGCGCATTCGCGGTGAGTGGCTCATGCAGCACACGCTATGAAGGTTTGTCACCGACGGCGCGCGGAGTGCTCCGTACGAGAAGCTCAAACTGCTGCAAAAGAGGGGCCCGGACGACTCCTGACGGAGTGTCCGGGCCCCTCTGGGAGCTCAGCGTGCTAGCGGCTCACTGGTTCTGGTTCTCACCGCGGTAGTACTCGAAGACCCAGCCCCACAGGCCGACCAGGATGATCGGGGCCGAGAAGTAGAGCAGCCACCAGCCGAAGACGACGCCCATGAAGGCGAGCGCGCCACCGATACCGAGCGCGAGCGGCTGCCAGCTGTGCGGGGAGAAGAACCCCACCTCGCCGGCCTCGTCCGCGACATCGGCCTCCTTGTTGTCCTGCGCCATCTGGTCCACGCGCCGGGCCGTGAAGGCCAGGTAGTAGCCGACCATGATGCACAGACCGAAGGCCAGGAACAGAGCCGTGGTACCGGCCGGCTCCTTCGACCACACGCCGTAGACGATCGCCATGGCGAGCACGAAGACGCTCAGCCAGATGAACATCTTTCCTTGGACCTTCACTTGCCTGCCTCCTTGCCGCCCGCGAGGGCCTTGTCACCGTGGCCGGAGGCGGCCAGCTGTTCCTGCTCCATGGCGACGATCTCCGGGTGGTGCAGATCGAACGCCGGGGATTCGGAGCGAATACGCGGCAGCGTGAGGAAGTTGTGCCGCGGCGGCGGGCAGGACGTGGCCCACTCGAGCGAGCGGCCGTAGCCCCACGGGTCGTCGACCTCGACCTTCTTGCCGTACTTGGCGGTCTTCCAGACGTTGTACATGAACGGCAGGATCGACATACCGAGCAGGAAGGACGCGATCGTCGAGATCGTGTTCAGGGCCGTGAAGCCGTCGGCCGCGAGGTAGTCCGCGTAACGACGCGGCATGCCCTCGGCGCCCAGCCAGTGCTGCACCAGGAACGTGCCGTGGAAGCCCACGAACAGCGTCCAGAAGGTGATCTTGCCGAGGCGCTCGTCCAGCATCTTGCCGGTGAACTTCGGCCACCAGAAGTGGAAGCCGGCGAACATCGCGAAGACGACGGTGCCGAACACCACGTAGTGGAAGTGCGCCACCACGAAGTACGAGTCCGAGACGTGGAAGTCCATCGGCGGCGAGGCCAGGATGACACCGGTCAGACCACCGAAGGTGAAGGTGATCAGGAAGCCGATGGTCCAGAGCATCGGGGTCTCGAAACTCAAGGACCCCTTCCACATCGTTCCGATCCAGTTGAAGAACTTCACGCCTGTTGGGACGGCGATGAGGAACGTCATGAAGGAGAAGAACGGTAGAAGCACTCCGCCGGTGACGTACATGTGGTGCGCCCACACCGTCACGGACAGACCCGCGATCGCGATCGTCGCGCCGATCAGACCGATGTAACCGAACATCGGCTTGCGCGAGAAGACCGGGATGATCTCGGAGATGATGCCGAAGAACGGCAAGGCGATGATGTACACCTCTGGATGCCCGAAGAACCAGAAGAGGTGTTGCCATAGCAAGGCGCCGCCATTTGCGGCATCGAAGATATGGGCACCGAACTTACGGTCCGCCTCCAGGGCGAACAGCGCGGCCGCGAGCACCGGGAAGGCGAGCAGGACCAGCACACCGGTCAGCAGCACGTTCCAGGTGAAGATCGGCATACGGAACATCGTCATGCCGGGGGCACGCATGCAGATGATGGTCGTGATGAAGTTGACCGAACCGAGGATCGTGCCGAAGCCGGAGAAGGCCAGACCCATGATCCACATGTCGGCGCCGATGCCCGGCGAGCGGACGGCGTCCGACAGCGGGCTGTAGGCGAACCAGCCGAAGTCGGCCGCACCCTGCGGGGTGAGGAAACCGCCGACGGCGATCAGCGAGCCGAACAGGTAGAGCCAGTAGGCGAACATGTTCAGCCGCGGGAACGCCACATCGGGAGCACCGATCTGCAGCGGCATGATCCAGTTCGCGAAGCCCGCGAACAGCGGCGTCGCGAACATCAGCAGCATGATCGTGCCGTGCATCGTGAACGCCTGGTTGAACTGCTCGTTCGACATCAGCTGCGTGCCGGGACGGGCCAGTTCGGCGCGCATGAAGAGCGCCATCAGACCGCCGATGCAGAAGAACGCGAACGACGTGACCAGGTACAGCGTGCCGATCGTCTTGTGGTCGGTGGTGGTCAGCCACTTCACCACGACGTTGCCGGGCTGCCTGCGCCGGACCGGGATCTCGTTCTCATACGAGTCCTCGGCTTCGGCGGCACCCTTTGGTTGCTCGTTGAGGATGCTCACAGTTGGGTCTTCTCCGAGTTCCTGGCATTGTCCGTCTGCTCAATGCCGGCCGGGACATACCCGGTCTGGCCCTTCTTCGCGAGCTCTTCCAGGTGCTCCTGGTACTTCTCGGGAGAAACGACCTTCACGTTGAACAGCATTCGGGAATGGTCCACGCCGCAGAGCTCGGCGCACTTGCCCATGAAGGTGCCCTCCTTGTTGGGGGTCACCTCGAAGACATTGGTGTGGCCCGGGATGACGTCCTGCTTCATCAGGAACGGCACGACCCAGAAGGAGTGGATGACGTCGCGCGAGGTCAGCACGAAGCGGACCTTCTCGCCCTTCGGCAGCCACAGAGTCGGACCCGGGTTGTTGTTCTGCGGGTTCCGGGTGCCCGGGGTGCCGATGTCGTAGACACCGCCGGCGTCGGCCGGGAATGCATCGCGGTACTTGTCCGGGATGTCCGCGAGGTTCTCGTCCGTCTTGGCGTCACCCTTGGAACCGGGCACGTTCTCGACGTAGTTGAAGCCCCAGCTCCACTGGAAGCCGACCACGTTGACCGTGTGGGCGGGCTTCTCGGACTGGGCGAGGAGCTTCGTCTCGTCGCGTGCCGTGAAGTAGAAGAGCACCGAGACGATGATGAGCGGAACCACCGTGTACAGCGCCTCGATGGGCATGTTGTACCGGGTCTGCGGAGGAACCTCGACCTTGGTGCGGCTGCGCCTGTGGAAGATGACACTCCACAGGATCAGGCCCCAGACGAGCACGCCCGTGGCGAGCGCGGCGGCCCATGAGCCCTGCCACAGGGAGAGGATCCGAGGAGCCTCCTCCGTGACGGGGGTGGGCATTCCAAGGCGGGGGAAATCCTCGTACGTACAACCTGTAGCGGTCGCAAGAATGAGGCCCGCAGTCAGCACCTGCGGCAGCTTCCGCCGCATCGGGCGCCGCGACGAGCGGTCGGAGCCGTTGGGACTCACGTAGCGCCTTCCCGAGAGTCTCGCCCGCTCGACCGGGCTCGTCCGTGTTGCTTGGTCGGGCACCGGCCCGTGTACGGGCAGGGGTTTGGATGTTTATGCGGACCAAACCCTACTGGACGCTATTTGGGGTCGCGCGGGGAGGGTGCCCAACGCGCCGAGGCGCGACCCGAAGGGGTGGAAAACCGCCCTTGAACAGGCAACTGACGGTCCCTCGACTGATACCGACAGTAAGTCGGTGCGGCCCTGGTCGGACAGGCGTCCGGTGCACCCGCAACCCCTCGTACGGACATGCGGCGCAGGTAGCGTGAGGACGTGCCGTACTTCGATGCCGCGACCTCCACTCCCCTGCACCCTGTCGCCCGGCAGGCCCTGCTCGCCGCTCTGGACGAGGGCTGGGCCGACCCCGCCCGGCTCTACCGCGAGGGTCGCCGGGCCCGGCTGCTGCTCGACGCCGCGCGTGAGGCGGCGGCCGATGCGGTGGGCTGCCGCCCGGACGAGCTGGTGTTCACCGCCTCGGGGACGCAGGCGCTGCACACCGGGATCGCGGGGGCCCTGGCCGGACGGCGGCGCGCCGGGCGTCACTTGATCGTGTCCGCCGTGGAGCATTCCGCGGTGCTCCATTCGGCGGCGGTCCACGAGGGGCAGGGCGGCGAGGTGACGGAGATCCCGGTGGACCGCGGGGGCCGGGTCGACGCTTCCTTGTTCGTACGGGCGCTGCGTGAGGACACCGCGCTGGCCTGCTTGCAGTCCGCCAACCACGAGGTGGGCACGGTGCAGCCGGTGGCCGAGATCGCCGAGGTCTGCCGGGCGGCCGGGGTGCCGCTGCTCGTGGACGCCGCGCAGTCCCTTGCGTGGGGTCCGGTGGAGGGCGACTGGTCGGTGTTGACGGGCAGTGCGCATAAATGGGGCGGCCCGGCCGGTGTGGGCCTTCTGGCCGTACGCAAGGGAGTGCGCTTCTCCGTACAAGGTCCCGTGGACGAGCGGGAGTCGGGGCGCGTGCCCGGGTTCGAGAATCTGCCGGCGATCGTCGCGGCGGCGGCCTCGCTGCGGGCGGTGCGCGCCGAGGCGGCTCAAGAGGCTTCCCGGCTACGGGAGTTGACGGCGCTGATCAGGGCGCGGGTGCCGGAGGTCGTGGCGGACGTGGAGGTCGTCGGGGACCCCGAGCGGCGGCTGCCGCATATCGTCACGTTCTCTTGTCTCTATGTCGACGGCGAGTCCCTGCTGCACGAACTGGACCGGGCGGAGTTCTCCGTGTCGTCCGGCTCCTCCTGTACGAGCTCCACGCTGACGCCGAGCCATGTGCTCAAGGCGATGGGGGTGCTGAGCGAGGGCAATGTGCGGGTGTCGCTGCCGCTCGGGACGTCGCGGGACGACGTCGAGCGGTTCCTCGATGTGCTGCCCGGCGCCGTCGCTTCCGTACGGGAGAAGCTGGGTGCTCCCGTGGGTGTGAGCTCTTCACCCGGCAAGAAGTCGCTGGTGCTCGACACGCTCGGCAAGCGGTGTCCGCTGCCGGTGATCGAGCTGGCGAAGGCCATCGGGCAGGTGGCGGTCGGCGGGACGGTGACCGTCGTCTCCGACGACGAGGTGGCCGAACTGGACATCCGTGCGTGGTGTCATCTGCGCGGACACGAGTACGTGGGCGAGGAGCCGGCGGACCAGGGGTGGGCTTACGTGGTCCGCCGGCTCGTCTAGCCGGGCCCCGTATCCGAACTTCGTTCGGATCTGCTCAAGCGCCGCAGGGGCTGAGTTACGCCAGGTGTTCCTTGACCTCGGCGGCGGCGTCGAAGCCGTACGCCTTGGTGAAGCGGTCCATGAAGTGGGCGCGGCGCAGGGTGTACTCCTGCGTGCCGAGCGTCTCGATCACCAGGGTCGCGAGCATGCAGCCGATCTGGGCTGCGCGCTCGAGCGAGACGCCCCAGGACAGACCGGACAGGAAGCCGGCGCGGAACGCGTCGCCGACGCCGGTCGGGTCGACCTTGGCGTCCTCCTCCGGGCAGCCGACCTCGATGGGCTGGTCGCCGACGCGCTCGATGCGCACGCCGCGCGAGCCGAGCGTGGTGACGCGGTGGCCGACGCGGCCGAGGATCTCCTCGTCGCTCCAGCCGGTCTTGGACTCGATCAGACCCTTCTCGTACTCGTTGGAGAAGAGGTACGTGGCGCCGTCGAGCAGGGTGCGGATCTCGTCGCCGTTCATCCGCGCGATCTGCTGGGAGAAGTCGGCGGCGAACGGGATCTCGCGGGAACGGCACTCCTCGGTGTGGCGGAGCATCGCCTCCGGGTCGTCCGCGCCGATCAGGACCAGGTCGAGGCCGCCGACGCGGTCGGCGACGGTCTTCAGCTCGATCAGCCGGGCCTCGCTCATCGCGCCCGTGTAGAAGGAGCCGATCTGGTTGTGGTCCTTGTCCGTGGTGCACACGAAACGGGCCGTGTGCAGGGTCTCGGAGATACGGACCGATGCGGTGTCGACGCCGTTCCGGTCGAGCCACGCGCGGTACTCGTCGAAGTCGGAGCCCGCGGCGCCGACGAGGATCGGGGCGGTGCCGAGCTGTCCCATGCCGAAGCAGATGTTCGCTCCGACGCCTCCCCGGCGCACGTCGAGGTTGTCGACGAGGAACGAGAGGGAGACCGTGTGCAGCTGGTCCGCGACCAACTGGTCGGCGAAACGGCCGGGGAAGGTCATCAGGTGGTCGGTGGCGATGGAGCCGGTGACTGCGATACGCACGACGTTGAGTCTCCTGCGCGTGGGCTGGGGTTGACACCTCACGCTACCGGGAAGTCCCCGTATCTCTGAACCGCTCGCGCACAGAAGTCACCGCCTGCGACGAGCGGGAGTCACGGCCTGCGGCGACCTGGCGAAATTACCGGAAAGTAGGGGTTTTTCTGGTGGGCACGACGTGCGTACGGTGCGGTTATGTCGAAGCACATGGCGCCCGCGCCGGTCTCCCCCGCCTCCCAGGACTTCACGCTGAAGCAGCTGCAGGGGGACTGCGCCCGGATGGTGCCGCACTGGGCCGCGCCCCAGGCCTCCGTCGTCTCTCCCGTGCCGCCCTCGCGGATCCATGGCATCGTCGTGCCACCGGCGTCCGCGCGGATGCTGGACGCGATGTCCGAGTACGGAGACTGAGCGGACCGAGCACGCGCTCCGGTGTCCGCCAGGGAACCGAACACCTACCCGGGCCGTCCCACTGTCGATCCCCCGTTGTGGGGAATCGGCGTACGGCCCGGGATGCCCGGCCCTGGTGAAGGAGTCATGTCGTGAGCACCGATGGCATAGGTGAGGAAACCCGCAGGCCGAAGTCGCGCCTCGTGGTCGCCTCGGTCGCGGCGGCCGTGCTGCTCGCGGGTGGTGGCGGCGCCTATCTCGCCACCAGCGGTTCCTCCGGTGGCGGACGCGGTGATTCCGGTGCGCCCGCCGGGGACGGCACCCCTCCCCCGCTGACTCTCGACGGCTACACGCCGAACGCCGACGGCGGCGAACCTGCGCCGGGCGGTGCGCAGTTCACTGCGCGGGGCGAGCTGCCCGAGGCGCCCGAGTCCGTTCCCGTCTACCGGGCCTCCGGCGAGGTGGCGCAGGAGCAGGTCGAGAAGCTGGCCGAGGCGCTGAAGGTTCCCGGCGAGGTGACCTCGCAGGGGGCCGAGTGGCGGGTCGGCACGGGCAAGAACGCGCCGCTGCTCACGGTGACCAAGCAGGCGCCCGGAACGTGGACTTATGCGCCACTGGTCAATGACCCGGAGACCTGCCCTCGCGAGGGCGGCTGCGACAAGCCCGTCGGTTCCGGGATGGCGAACCTGCCGCCGGTGGACGAGAAGGCGGCGAGGGCCGCGGCCGCTCCTGTGCTGAAGGCGCTCGGGCAGGACGACGCCAAGCTCGACGCGCGGCAGACGACGGGTGCGGAGCGGGTGGTCAACGCGGATCCCGTGGTGGGCGGGCTGCCGACATACGGCGCCTCGACCGGGATCAAGGTCGGCCCGGACGGTGAAGTCTCCGGCGCGAGCGGGCAGTTGGCGAAGCCGGTCGAGGGTGCCTCGTACCCCGTGATCAGCGCCGAGGCCGCGCTGAAGCAGCTGAACTCGGCGCCGGCCGGGATCGCGCCCGGGAAGATCGGGGGCTGCGCCAGCGCCGTACCGCATGAGGACGATCTCACCGTCGGGGAGCCGCAGCAGCCGTGCGATCCGGGTGCGAAGCCCGTGCCGCCGAAGCCGCAGCAGGTGAAGGTGGAGTCCGCGGTGTTCGGTCTTGCCGCGTACCACGAGAAGGGGCGGCAGGTCCTGGTCCCGTCATGGCTGTTCACCGTGGCGCAGGCGGGCGCGGAGCCCGTCACCGTGACGCATCCGGCCGTCGAGAAGGAGTTCCTGCGCTCCCCGGCACCGCTGCCGTCCGATCTGCCGAGCTCCGCCGAGCCCCCGGCCGAACCCACTCCGGACCAGCCCGGGGACGGGTCCGCGGAGCCTCGGAGCGTGCACATCGAGTCGTACAGTGCCTCGGACCGTACGCTCACGGTGCACTTCTGGGGCGGTGTGTGCAGCGACTACTCGGCGTCCGTGAAGGAGACCGGCGACCGGGTCGAGGTGACGGTGACGGAGACGCCGCAGAAGCCGGGGACGTACTGCATCATGATCGCCAAGGAGCTGAAGGAGACCGTGCAGCTGGAGCAGCCGCTGGGCGACCGTGAGGTCGTCGGAGCGGACGGGGCACGGATCGAAGCGAAGTAGCGCGTTCGAGGCATACGCGAAGGGCGGCACCCCAGTCGTACGGGGTGCCGCCCTTCGCGGTGCTACGGACGTTCAGGCTTAGCTGAACGAGTCGCCGCAGGCGCAGGAGCCCGTGGCGTTGGGGTTGTCGATCGTGAAGCCCTGCTTCTCGATGGTGTCGACGAAGTCGATCGAGGCGCCGCCCAGGTACGGGGCGCTCATGCGGTCGGTGACGACCTTCACGCCGCCCTCGAACTCCTTGGTGACATCGCCGTCGAGCGAGCGCTCGTCGAAGAACAGCTGGTAGCGCAGGCCGGAGCAGCCACCGGGCTGTACCGCGACACGCAGCGCCAGGTCGTCACGGCCTTCCTGGTCGAGCAGAGCCTTGACCTTGGAGGCGGCGGCGTCGGACAGGATGATGCCGTCGCTCACGGTGGTCTTCTCGTCCTGAACGGACATCTACATCTCTCCCGGGTAGTACGGAGACTGCTTCCGCTTCCGCCAACCTCGTTGGGCGCCGAATCATTCCCCGTCGGCGGGGCGATTTCCGGCGTGCGGCCGCGCTTGTCCCTTCATGCTCGCACACCGGGCGGGTACGGGGCACGGCTCGGTCCTGCGGGCCTGAGCGCTCGGCCGCAGGGGAATGCGTCACATCGACGACATCAGGCATCGTCAATCTGACGTGAAGCGGTTATGATAGATAGCGTCAATTCGACGAAAAGCAGGCCCGGACGGTGGGCTCTGCCCGCCGGAAGAAGAAAGGGTGCGTGACGTGACCACGGCCCAGGACCTTGCCCCCAGCTTTGAGCCGCAGCCGACTCCGCTCGCCCTGCTGCTGCTCGGCCGCGAAGCCGACCCCAAGAGCGAGCGCGGCGTGGACTGCCCCGGCGATCTGCCCTCTCCTTCCGACCCGGACCTGGTCGAGCGCGCTCGCGCGGCCAAGGAGAAGCTCGGCGACAAGGTCTTCGTGCTCGGGCACCACTACCAGCGCGACGAGGTCATCCAGTTCGCCGATGTCACCGGTGACTCCTTCAAGCTGGCGCGGGACGCGGCCGCGAAGCCGGAGGCCGAGTACATCGTGTTCTGCGGTGTGCACTTCATGGCCGAGTCCGCCGACATCCTGACCGGCGACGACCAGAAGGTCGTCCTTCCGGACCTCGCCGCCGGCTGTTCGATGGCCGACATGGCCACCGCCGAGCAGGTCGCCGAGTGCTGGGACGTGCTGACCGAGGCCGGCATAGCCGAGCAGGTCGTGCCGGTCAGCTACATGAACTCCTCCGCCGACATCAAGGCCTTCACCGGCAAGCACGGCGGCACGATCTGCACGTCGAGCAATGCGAAGAAGGCTCTGGACTGGGCCTTCGAGCAGGGCGAGAAGGTGCTCTTCCTGCCGGACCAGCACCTGGGCCGCAACACCGCCGTACGGGACATGGGCATGTCGCTCGACGACTGTGTCCTCTACAACCCGCACAAGCCGAACGGCGGGCTGACGGACGAAGAGCTGCGCAACGCCAAGATGATCCTGTGGCGCGGGCACTGCTCGGTGCACGGCCGGTTCAGCGTGGACAGCGTGAACGATGTGCGCGAGCGCATCCCGGGTGTCAACGTGCTCGTGCACCCCGAGTGCAAGCACGAGGTCGTCGCCGCGGCGGACTACGTCGGGTCGACCGAGTACATCATCAAGACCCTCGAGGCCGCCCCGGCCGGCTCCAAGTGGGCCATCGGCACCGAGCTCAACCTGGTGCGCCGGCTTGCCAACCGCTTCGCGGCCGAGGACAAGGAAGTGGTCTTCCTCGACAAGACCGTGTGCTTCTGCTCGACCATGAACCGGATCGATCTGCCGCACCTGGTCTGGGCGTTGGAATCCCTCGCCGACGGCAAGCTGGTCAACCGGATCGAGGTCGACAAGGAGACCGAGAGCTTCGCCAAGCTCGCGCTCGAGCGGATGCTCGCACTGCCGTAGTCCCGGTTCCCAGCTCGTACGCGAAAGGGCGCCCCGCAGGTCTGCGGGGCGCCCTTCGTGTGCCGGGGGAATCAGAGATCCAGCGCGTCCACCATCGCCGCGTCGGTGTCGGTGGGTTGCTGCGGAATGTCCTTGTCCCGCTTGGAGTCCTTGTCCTTCTGGGCCTTCGCGGCCCGCTTGGCCGCCTTCTTCCCGGCCCGCCTCTCGTTGCGCAGCTCGAGCATCGCGTACAGCGTCGGTACGAGCAGCAGGGTCAGGAGCGTCGAGCTGAGCAGACCGCCGATCACCACGATGGCCAGGGGCTGGCCGATGAAGCCGCCCTCGCCCGTGACGCCCGCCGCCATGGGCAGCAGGGCGAAGATCGTGGCCAGCGCCGTCATCAGGATCGGGCGCAGGCGGTGACGGCCGCCCTCGATGACCGACTCGACCACGCCGAGGCCCTGGGCCCGGTACTGGTTGATCAGGTCGATGAGGACGATCGCGTTGGTCACCACGATGCCGATGAGCATCAGCATGCCGATCAGTGCCGGGACGCCCATCGGGGTGTCCGTGGCGATCAGCAGACCGATCGCGCCGGTGGCGGCGAACGGGATGGAGACCAGCAGGATCAGCGGCTGCGCAAGGGACTTGAAGGTCGCCACGAGCAGCATGAACACGATCGCGATCGCCGCGAGCATCGCGAGGCCGAGCGAGGCGAAGGCCTCGTCCTGGTCCTCGGAGACACCGCCGATGGCGACCGTGGCGCCGTCGGGGAGCTCCTTCTCCAGCTCGTTCAGCTTGGTCTGGAGCGAAGCGCTGACCGCGCCCGTGTTGTCGCCGGTCGGCTTGGCGGTGATGGTCGCCGCGCGCGAGCCGTCGATACGGGTCATCGAGACCGGGCCGTCGACGACCTTCACCTCGGCGATGTCACCGAGCTTGACGCGGCCGAGCGGCAGGTTCCTCAGCTCGTCCACGGTCGTCGCCGGCTTCGCGGACTTCACCAGGACGTCGCGCTCGGTGTCGTCCAGGATCGCCTTGGCGCTCGGGGTGCCGCGTACGGACTGGGCGACGATCTGGCCGAGGGTGGCGTCGTCGAAACCGGCCGCCGCGGCCTTGTCGTTGGCCCGGACCGAGATCCGCGGGACGGACTGGGCCAGATCGCTCTGGACGTCGGTGACGTCGTCGAGCTTCGCGACCTCGGACCGTACCTGCTCGGCCGCCTTGTCCAGGACCTCGGCGTCGGCGGCCTTCACGACCACGCTCAGGTCCTGGTTCGCGAAGCCGTCGCCGGCCGCGATGCGGGTGTCGCCGATGCCGTCCAGCTTCGCGAGCTCCGCGTCGATCTTGTCGCGGGTCGCCTCGTACTCGGCGTCGTCGGTCAAAGTGATCTGGTAGGAGGCCTGGTTGGTGTCCGTGCCGCCGCCGAAGGCCGCGAGCCAGCCGGAGGAGCCGACCGTGACCTGGTGGTCCTTGACCTCCTGCACCCCGTCGAGGACCTGCTCGACCTTCTTCGTGGCCTCGTCCGTGGCGGCGAGGCTGGTGCCCGGCTCCAGCTCCTGCTTGATGGACAGGACCTTCTGCTCGCCCTGGTCGAAGAAATTGGTCTTCAGCATGGGCGCGAGACCGAAGGTGCCGACCAGGACCACGATCGCCAGGAACACGCTGGTGAGACGGCGGCGGGTGGCGAAGCGCAGCACCGGGACGTAGATCCGCTGCAGGATGCTCTTCGCCTCCTTCGCCTCGGCGGCCGCGCGCGCCTCCTCCGGGTCCTCGGACGTGCCCTTGGGCGCGCGCAGGAACCAGAACGAAAGCACCGGCACGACCGTCAGCGACACGATCAGGGACGCGAGCAGCGCGGCGGTGACCGTCAGCGAGAACGAGCCGAACAGCTCGCCCACCATGCCGCCGACCAGACCGATCGGCAGGAAGACCGCGACGGTGGTGAGCGTCGAGGAGGTGACGGCGCCCGAGACCTCGCGTACGGCGTTGAGGATGGCGTCCTTGCGCTCCTCGCCGTAGGTGAGATGGCGCTTGATGTTCTCCAGGACCACGATCGAGTCGTCCACGACGCGGCCGATGGCGATGGTGAGCGCGCCCAGCGTGAGCATGTTGAGCGAGAGGTCGCGCGTCCACAGGACGATCAGCGCGAGCACCACGGACAGCGGGATCGAGACCGCGGTGACCAGCGTGGAGCGCAGGGACGCGAGGAAGACCAGGATCACGATGACCGCGAAGGCCAGACCCAGCGCGCCCTCGGTGGTCAGGCTGGAGATGGACTTCTCGACGGCCGGGCCCTGGTCGGAGACGACCGTGAGGTCCGCGCCGGCGCCCAAGTCCTTGCGCAGGGACGGCAGTTCGTCCTCGACGGCCTTGGAGATCGCGACCGCGGAGCCGTCCTGGTCCATGGTGATGACGATCGCGAGGCTCGGCTCACCGTTCGTACGGGTCAGGGAGTCGGCCTTGGCCTCGGTCTCCTCGACCTTCGCGACGTCACCGAGGCGTACGGGCTTCGCCTTGGAGCCCTCGCCGCCCGTGACCATCAGGTTCTCGATCTGCTCGAGGGAGCTGAAGCCGCCGCCGACCTGGACGGTGCGGTTCTTGCCGTCCTCGTCGAACGAGCCGGCCGGCAGGGTGGCGCCGCCCGCCTGCAGGGACTGCACGAGCGCGGCCGGCGTCAGGCGCGCCTTGGCCAGCTCGGCGTCGTCGGGCGTGACGGAGACCTCGACGTCGCGGACGCCGTCGACGGCCACCTGGGCCACACCGTCGATGCCTTCGAGCACCGGCAGGACCGAGCGGTCGAGGTCGTCGGCGAGCGCCTGCTGGTCCCTGCCGTCGGCGGACGCGGCGAGTACGACGGTCGGGATGTCGTCGGTGGAACCTGCCACGACCTGCGGGTCGACGTCGTCGGGGAGCTGGGCGCGGGCGCGGTTGACGGCCTGCTGGACATCGGCGACCAGCTGCTTGGAGCCGTCGCCGTAGTCGAAGGAGGCCATGAGGAGGGCGTTGCCCTCGCTGGCGGTGGACGTGACGGACTTGATGCCGTCGACGGCTTCGAGCGAGTCCTCGAGCGGCTCGACGACCTGCTTCTCGACCACGTCGGGAGAGGCGCCCTGGTACGGGGCGATCACCGAGACCATCGGCAGTTCGATGGAGGGCAGCAGCTGCTGCTTCAACTGGGGAATGGCGATCGCGCCGAAGACCAGCGCGACGATCGACACCAGGCCGATCAGGGCCCGTTGGGCAAGGCTGAATCTGGACAGCCAGGACATGGGATGGGGACTTCCTTTGCTGGCGTTTGCGGCAGGCGGGCGGGCACACGCGGGTGCTGCCCGGGCGAGCACGCGTGGGCCTGCCGTCGGTTGCCGACACGGCGCAGGTGCTGCCCGCCTACACGATCAGCCATCACCGGAGCGGATTCCTCGCCCCGCGGACCCGTTTCCTTGTCCGGCGCCTACTGCGGGCGCAGTACGGGCGCTCCATCCTTGGGGGTAGCGCGTCCAGGTCGTCCCGATTCGACTGACCGGCTCAGTCGACCTTCGGCCGGACAAGTCCGGATTCGTAGGCGATGACGACGAGTTGGGCACGGTCGCGGGCACCGAGCTTGGCCATCGCACGGTTCACATGGGTCTTCACGGTGAGCGGGCTGACGCTGAGCCGCTCGGCGATCTCGTCGTTGGACAGCCCGCCCGCGACCTGGACGAGCACCTCACGCTCCCGGCCGGTGAGCTGGGCGAGCCGCTCGGCGTGAGCACCTCCGTCGCCGCCCTCCGCGTCGGAACTGCCGCCCTGGGCGAGGAACTTGGCGATCAGCCCCTTGGTCGCGACCGGTGAGAGCAGCGCCTCGCCGCCCGCCGCGACCCGGATCGCGTTGAGCAGCTCCTCAGGCTCGGATCCCTTGCCGAGGAAGCCGGAGGCGCCGGCCCGCAGGGACTGCACCACGTATTCGTCGACCTCGAAGGTGGTGAGCATCACCACGTGTACGTGGGTGAGTTCGGGGTCCTCGCTGATCGTCCGGGTCGCGGCGAGACCGTCCGTACCGGGCATCCGGATGTCCATCAGGACCACGTCGGCCCGCTCGGAGCGCGCGAGGGCGACGGCCTCGGCGCCGTCGGAGGCCTCACCCACGACCTCCATATCGGGCTCGGAGTCGACGAGCACCTTGAACGCGCTGCGCAGCAGGGCCTGGTCGTCGGCGAGCAGGACACGGATGGTCATGTTTTCTCCCCCGTACGGGATCGTGCGCGGCGCATCATGACGAGCGCCCGGCTCACAGGCATTTGCGGGAGCGGGACGACGACTGCTGTGCCTCGGTACTCAGGGGCAGGATCGCATGGACGCGGAAACCGCCTCCGTAGCGGGGGCCGGTGGTGCAGGTGCCACCGAGCGCGGAGACCCGCTCGCGCATCCCGATCAGACCGTGGCCGCCTTCGGACTTGGGGCTCGGCTTGTCGTGCGGGTGCCGCGCCCCTTTGCCGTCCTCGGGCTGCGTACCGCCCCCGCCGTTGTCTAGCACGGTGATCTCCAGATTGCGGCTCACCCTGAGCACGCTGACCTCGGCCTTGGCCCCTGCGCCCGCGTGCTTCTGCACGTTGGTGAGCGCCTCCTGGATGATCCGGTACGCGGCCAGGTCCACGGCCGCCTGGAGGTGCTCGCCGTTGTCGTTGTGCACGAGTTCCACGGGGAGTCCTGCGGCGCGGAAGGTGTCGAGCAGCTCGTCGAGGCGGGCAAGGCCGGGGGCCGGCTCGGTGGGCGCCTCGGGGTCGCCGGACTGCCTGAGCAGGCCGACGGTGGCGCGCAGTTCGTTCAGCGCGGAGCGGCTTGCCTCGCGGACGTGGGCGAGGGCCTCCTTGGCCTGGTCCGGGCGCTTGTCCATGACGTGCGATGCGACTCCGGCCTGGACGTTGACCAGGGCGATGTGGTGCGCGACGACATCGTGCAGATCGCGGGCGATACGCAGGCGCTCCTCGGCCACACGGCGCAGGGCCTCCTGCTCGCGGGTGCGCTCCGCGCGTTCGGCGCGCTCCTGGATCGCGTCGACGAAGGCGCGGCGGCTGCGCAGGGCATCGCCGGCTGCGGCCGCGAGGCCGGCCCAGGCGATGACGCCGAGGTTCTCCTGGGCGTACCAGGGGAGCTTGCTCGTCAGCATTGCGGCCGCCGTCAGGACCGCCATGATCGGCAGGGCGAAGCGCCAGGTGGTGGGGCGGTTCGTCATCGAGGCCACGGTGAACAGGGCGATGACGACGGCCATCATCACGGGCGCGCGCTGCTCGCCGGTGACCACCTCCACGAGGGAGGCGGCGACGGTGATGATCAGGACGAGCAGCGGGGTGCGGCGGCGGAACACCAGGGCGGCGGCGCTGAACACCATCAGGACGACGCTGATCGCCTCGGGGGCGCGGCCGAAGTGGGGGCCGTGCAGGCCGTACGGCTCCACGAAGGAGGCGGTGACCATGCAGGCGAAGACGGCGAAGGCGAGGGTGGCGTCGAAGGCCAGGGGGTGGGCCGTCAGCCAGTCTCGGATGCGGGCGAGGGAGGTCACTTCGGGAACGGTACCGGGTGGATGGGGCCGGGTCCGCCGGGGCGTGGTGGCCTTCGCGTGCGGGTCCGGTGGTCTTCGGGTGCGGGTCCGTTCCGGCCGGGGCGGGTGGGCGCCTGCGGCGGGCGGGTTTCCCCTACCCGCCCCTTCCCGAAACCGGGGCTGCGCCCCGTGCCCCCATGGGTGGGTAACCCGCGGGGGCTTCGCCCCCTGCACCCCCGCATCCGAACTTCGTTCGGATCCTGCTCAATCGCCGCAGGGGCTGGGTTTGCCGGACCGGCTGGGTTTGCCGGACCGGCTGAGATTGCCGGACCGGCTGGGTTCAGCCCCGGCTGAGTGAAGCCGACAGCACCACCGTGTCGTACGACATCGTGAACGAGCCGCCCAGGGCGTCGATCGCCGCGCCCACCCCCTCGAGGATCGGGGCCAGGTCCCCGGGTGCGAGGCGGGTCGCCAGGCCCGAGGTGGGGAACTGGTCGAGGTACTCGGTGCGGGTGTAGTCGCGGGACCAGGTGCAGGTCCACTCCGTGGGCGCGCTGAAGCCGCCCGCCGCCGTGATGCCTTCGGAGACCTTCGCCAGGACGGGGCTGTACGCGCCGACGGGTTGACCCCCCAGGGCGTTCAGGTCGAAGGGCGCGTCCGGCAGGACGTCGCGGCAGGCCGCGATGAGTGCGTCGGCGACCGGTGCCGGGAGGCGGAAGGCGTTCCAGAAGAGGGCGAGCCGGCCGCCCGGGCGCAGGGCGGCGGCCGCCTTGGCCGCGCCCGCCACCGGGTCGATCCAGTGCCAGGCCTGGCCGGAGACGACGGTGTCGAAGGTCCGGCCCGCCGGATCCCAGGTCTCGAAGGCCGACACCTCGACATCGAGCCCCCGCGAGCGGGCGAACCCGGCCATGCGGGCGTCCGGTTCGACGCCGAGGACCGTGCAGCCCGCCGCCTGGAACTGCCGGGCCGCGATCCCCGTACCGCAGCCGACGTCGAGCAGCGAGCGGCCTGGGCTCTGCGCGACGATGCGGTCGATCATCTCGGCCGGGTAGCGCGGGCGGGCGCGGTCGTAGCGCGCCGCGTCCGTGCCGAAGGATTCGGCCATCTGTCGTTGGCGGTGAGGCTCACCGGCAGGGATAGTGGGCACTTGCCCACCTTAAGTGGGCACTTGCCCACTTAACAAGGAGCGCGACAGGCGCCCGACAGGAGAGGACCCCTGCACCGTGCCAACTGGCGTCGCCATCAGGGATGTTCGCGAGCAGCTCTTCGCCGCCGCCGAGCGCGTACTGCTCCGGGACGGGCCCAGCGCTCTGACCAGCCGGGCCGTCACCACGGAGGCCGGGTGCGCCAAGGGCGTGCTGCACCGGCACTTCACCGACTTCGACGACTTCCTCGCCGCGCTCGTAAGGAACCGGATCGTGCGCGTGCAGCTCCAGTCCCACGAGCTGTGGGAGTCGGCGGGGACCGGCAGTGTCATCTCGCGGCTGGCCGGTGCACTCACCGAGGTGTTCCAGACCGTGGCCGTCGCGCTCGTCGGCCTGATCACCTCGCGCGATGTCCTGCGCGCCCGGCTGCGCGAGGGCACACCGAGCGGGGTGCCGCTGCTCACCGAGGCGACGGAGATGATCGCCGGCTACCTCACCGCCGAGCAGGAGTACGGACGCATCGCTGCCGAGGCGGACGTACGGGTCCTCGCGCCCACCCTCGTCGGCGCCGGCCATCTGCTCTTCGCCGACCGGCACAGCGGGCCGCCGTCCGAGGAGGCAGTGGCGGGCGTGGTGTCGGCGGTGATCTCAGGGGTCGTACGGGAACGGGAGTAGGGCTCCCGTACACGCACTGGTGCCCCGCACCCCCGCGCCGGTACGGCGGGGAGTGCGGGGCACCGGTGACAGCAGTGCCTGGAGTGGCCGGAACCTGGGCTAGCCAGGGATCAGACCGTCATCGCTGAGCATCTCGCGGACCTCTTCGAGGCTCGCGTCCGGCGGAGGCAGGATCAGCTCCGAGGGTTCGAGTGCGTCGTCCGGGAGCGGTTCGCCCAGCTCGCGCACCTTGTCGAGGAGAGCGTGGAGGGTACGGCGGAAGCCGGGGCCGTCGCCGTTCTCCATCTCCTCGAGCAGTTCGTCGTCCAGCTTGTTCAGCTCGGTGAAGTGGCTGTCCGCCAGCTTCACCTGCCCCTCCCCCATGATCCGTACGATCATGTCGCTCTCCTTATGAAGTAAGTCCTTCTGAAGAGGTCCCGAGGCCTGGTGGTGGGGCTTTTACTGCTTGTCGAAGCGGGGGGTGTCCTGGGGCTGCTGCGCCTGGGTCTGGCCGCCGTTGCCACCCTCGATGGCCTGCTGATTCGGCGTGCTGCCGCCGGCCAGCTCGGCCTTCATACGGGCGAGCTCCAGCTCCACGTCCGTACCGCCGGAGAGCCGGTCGAGCTCGGACTGGATGTCGTCGCGGGCCAGGCCCGACGCGTCGTCCAGGGCGCCCGAGGCGAGCAGCTCGTCGATGGCACCGGCGCGGGCCTGCAGCTGCGCCGTCTTGTCCTCGGCACGCTGGATCGCGGTGCCGACATCGCTCATCTCCTCGGAGATGCCCGAGAAGGACTCCGCGATCCGGGTCTGCGCCTGGGCCGCGGTGTAGGTCGCCTTGATGGTCTCCTTCTTCGTACGGAAGGCGTCGACCTTGGCCTGCAGGCGCTGGGCGGCGAGCGTGAGCTTCTCCTCCTCGCCCTGCAGCGTCTGGTGCTGCGTCTCCAGGTCCGTGACCTGCTGCTGCAGCGCGGCCCGGCGGGAGAGGGCCTCGCGGGCCAGGTCCTCACGGCCGAGCGCGAGCGCCTTGC
Organism: Streptomyces mesophilus; assembly: GCF_040300965.1. Classification (GTDB taxonomy): domain Bacteria; phylum Actinomycetota; class Actinomycetes; order Streptomycetales; family Streptomycetaceae; genus Streptomyces; species Streptomyces mesophilus_A. The sequence continues at coordinate 79,021 of NZ_JBEPEW010000020.1, forward strand.
GCCCCTGGTCCTCCAGCTTGGAGGACTGCGACTGCAGCTGGTTCAGCTGCAGCTCCAGGCGCTTGCGGCTGGTCGCCACATCGGCGACGCCGCGGCGCACCTTCTGCAGCAGCTCCAGCTGCTTCTGGTACGAGTAATCGAGGGTCTCGCGCGGGTCCTCGGCCCGGTCCAGGGCCTTGTTCGCCTTCGCGCGGAAGATCATCCCCATACGCTTCATGACACCGCTCATGGGCTTCGCGCGCCCCCTTCTTGACTGATCCAGCCGTTGTCCAGCTCCAGCACTGCGACAGAACCCAGCCTACGGGCCCTGCCTCCATTACCGCACTGTTCGTGTGCGGATGCGCTCCTCCCCAAGGACGAAGTACGGCCCCACCCGCTCCGGCGTAGGGAGTAGGTGGCTCTCAGGGGAACCCAAGGGACGATTCCCGGAACCGCTCGCACCACCCCCGGGCCGCCCTGTGCGGTACGACCCTGTACTTCCCGTTGCGCCCCTGTATTGACGTCCGGCGTTGTCGGATCGTTCCCCCGCGGGCTGTGGTCCATGCGCAAGACCCCGTACCCTTGGGTTTCGTGTTCGGTAGCCGCTCCAAGAATGAGAAGACCCCCGCCGCTCAGGCGCCGGTCGACTCCCAGACGCCCCGCGACCCGCAGGCTCCCAAGGGTCGCCCCACTCCCAAGCGCAGCCAGGCTCAGTCGCAGCGCCGCAGCGTGGCCAATACGCCGTTGACCCGCAAGGACGCGGCCAAGCGCACGCGCGAGGCGCGCCGTGCGGACATGGCCAAGCAGCGCGCGGCCCTCGCCAGCGGTGACGAGCGGTACTTGCCGGCCCGTGACAAGGGTCCCGTGCGCAAGTTCGCCCGTGACTTCGTGGACTCGCGGTTCTGTATCGCCGAGTACTTCCTGCCGCTCGCCGTGATCATCCTGGTGCTCAGCATGCTGCGGAACGCGCAGTTGCAGAACATCGCGCTGCTGCTCTGGCTCGGTGTGATCCTGCTGATCATCATCGACTCGATCGGTATCGGCATCCGCCTGAAGAAGCAGCTCCGTGAGCGCTTCCCGGACGAGCCGAAGCGCGGCGCCGTCGCCTACGCCCTGATGCGTACCCTCCAGATGCGTCGCCTGCGCCTGCCCAAGCCGCAGGTCAAGCGCGGAGAGCGGCCCTGAGCGCGGAGTCGTTCACGGAGGGCGCCGGAAAGTGGCTCGAGCTCTTGGGCGGACTGCGTGACGCGGTCCGCCAGGAGCTCGTGGCCCGGCAGCTCGACGAACAGATAGCCCAGCACTTCGCCGTCGGCCGGCGGCTGCGGATCCTCGACGTCGGCATGGGCCAGGGCACCCAGGCCCTGCGCCTGGCCCGGGCCGGTCACCAGGTGACCGGTCTGGAGTCCGATCCGGCGATGCTGGTCGCCGCGCGTACGGCACTCGACGAGGAGCCGGCCGGGATCCGCGAGCGGGTCCGGCTGCTCCAGGGCGACGGCCGCGACACGGGCGTGCACTTCCTGCCCGGCGCGTTCGACGTGGTGCTCTGCCATGGAGTGCTGATGTACGTCGAGGAGCCGGACGCGCTGCTCGCCGGTCTCGCGCGGATGCTCGCGCCCGGCGGACTGCTCTCTCTGCTCGTACGGAACGCGGACGCCCTCGCGATGCGGCCCGGCCTCGCCGGCCAGTGGGACACCGCGCTCGCGGCCTTCGACTCCCCCGTGTACGAGAACAGGCTCGGCCTGACCGTACGGGCGGACCGTCTCGCCACCCTCACCTCGTCGCTCGCCGGTATCGGTGCTCCGCTGCACGCCTGGTACGGGGTGCGGGTGTTCACGGACCAGGCGGCGGACGGCGCCGAGCCCCCGTCGGACGAGGAGCTCGAGCGCCTGCTGCTCGCGGAGGAGCGGGCGGGGCGGACGGATCCGTACCGGCAGGTCGCGGCCCTCATGCACCTCTGCGGCGTACGGGGCTGACGCCGCCACTCAGGCACCGGGGGTGTCCGCCGCGTCCCCTCGTACGTGAGCGACCCACAGCAGCCGGAGAAACTGCCCGCCCGCGAGACCTGGCGTGCCCTCTACCGGCACTTCCGTCCGCATCGCCGGATCGTGGCGCTCGGTGCGCTGCTCACGCTCGTCGGAGCGGTGACCGGGCTCGCCCAGCCGCTCGCCGCGAAGGCGCTGGTGGACCGGCTCGGCGGGGACGAGTCGATCGCAGGTGTCCTGCTGCTGCTCACCGCCCTGGTGGTGGCGGGAACGGCGGTCGAGGCCGTCGGCGCGTACGTCCTGGAGCGCACCGCGGAGTCCGTGGTGCTCGCCGCGCGGCGCACGCTCGTCGGACGGCTGCTCAGGCTGAGGATCACGGAGGTCGAGCGGACCCAGCCGGGCGATCTGATGTCCCGGGTCACCTCCGACACCACACTTCTTCGCGCCGTCACCACCCAGTCCGTGGTCTCCGCCGTGTCCGGCGGGCTCACCTTCATCGCGACCATCGTGCTCATGGGCCTGATGGACGCGGTGCTGCTCGGGGTGACGGTCGGGGTGATCGTGCTGATCGGCGGGGTCGTCGCCCTGGTGATGCCCCGGATCTCGAAGGCCACCGCCCGGGCGCAGGAGGCGGTCGGCGCGATATCCACCGCCCTCGAGCGGGCCTTCGGCGCCTTCCGTACGGTGAAGGCCTCCGGCGCCGAGCGGCGCGAGTCGGCGGCCGTGGAGGTGGCCGCGCGCGAGGCATGGCGGCACGGTGTCCGGTCCGCCAAGTGGCAGGCGGTGGCGTCGAGTTCGGTGGGGCTCGCCGTACAGGTGTCCTTCCTCGCGGTGCTCGGGATCGGTGGGGCGCGGGTGGCGTCCGGGGCGATCTCGGTGTCGACACTCGTGGCGTTCCTGCTCTTCCTCTTCTACTTGATCGCACCCATCTCGAGCCTGGTCGAGGCCGCCACCCAGTACCAGGTGGGCGCCGCCGCGGTCGCCCGGATCGTGCAGGCCGAGCGGATGGAGACCGAGGAGACCGGTGAGCCGTCCGCGCCCCGGGACTCCGCGCCCGCCTCCGTCGCCTTCGAGGACGTGCGCTTCCGCTACCGGGACGGACTCCCGTATGTCCATCACGGCGTGAGCTTCGAGGTGCCCGGCCCCGGGATGACCGCCTTCGTCGGGCCGTCGGGGGCGGGAAAGACCACCGTGTTCGGTCTGATCGAGCGGTTCTACGAGGCGTCCGGCGGCCGTGTCCTCGTGGACGGCAAGGACGTGCGCTCCTGGCCGCTGGCCGAGCTGCGCGCGCAGCTCGGTTACGTGGAGCAGGACGCCCCGGTCCTCGCGGGCACCCTGCGCGAGAACCTGCTGTTCGCCGCGCCGGACGCCACCGAGGACGAGGTACGCGAGGTTCTCGTACGGGCCCGCCTCGACGCCCTCGTGGAGCGGCTGCCCGAGGGCCTGGACTCACTCGTCGGACATCGCGGCTCGCAGCTGTCGGGCGGTGAGCGCCAGCGTGTGGCGATCGCGCGGGCGCTCCTTCGCAAGCCCCGGCTGCTGCTCCTCGACGAGGCCACCTCGCAGCTGGACGCGGTCAACGAGCTGGCGCTGCGCGATGTGGTCGGCGAGGTCTCCCGCGAAGTGACCGTCCTGGTCGTGGCACACCGCCTGTCCACGGTGACGCTCGCCGACCGGATCGTGGTGATGGACGCGGGGCGGGTACGGGCGGTGGGGACGCATCGGGAGCTGGTGGCGTCCGATCCGCTGTACGGGGAGCTGGCCGCGACGCAGTTCCTCGCCTCCACGGCGCCGGAGGCCACCTGATCGGACCCGTACAGGAGGCCGAACGAGTGGCACGATGCCGACAATCCGGATATGAACCGAACCCGTAGCCCTCGTTCGCTCCCCCGGATAGCCGTCCCCCTCACCGCCGCGCTCGGCGCCGCAGCCCTCCTTGCCGGCTGCTCGGGCTCGGGGTCCTCGTCGGCCGAGGCCGACTCGACCACGCAGGCCGCCGCGGTCGCCCGTAAGGACGGGGCCGCTCTGCAGGAGGACTACATCGAGGTGATCAAGGACGTGCTGCCGTCCGTCGTGCAGATCACCGCGGGGGACAGTCTCGGATCCGGCGTCGTGTACGACGACAAGGGCCATATCGTCACCAACGCGCATGTCGTCGGCGACACCAAGGCCTTCAAGGTCACCGCGGCGACCGGCGGCAAGGAGCTCGCGGCCACGCTGGTCTCCAGCTATCCCGAGCAGGACCTCGCCGTGATCCAGCTGGAGAACCCGCCGAGCAACCTGAAGGCCGCGAAGCTCGGGGACTCCTCGAAGGTCGAGGTCGGCCAGATCGTCCTGGCGATGGGCTCGCCGCTCGGCCTGTCCTCCAGCGTGACGCAGGGCATCGTCTCGGCGACCGGCCGCACGGTCAGCGAGCCGCGCACCGGCGGCAGCCCGGGCGCCACGATCGGCAACATGGTGCAGACCTCGGCGGCCATCAACCCCGGCAACAGCGGCGGCGCCCTGGTCAACCTGGACGGCGAGGTCGTCGGCATCCCGACGCTCGCGGCGACCGACCCGGAGATGGGCGACAGCGCGGCGCCCGGCATCGGGTTCGCGATCCCGGCATCGATGGTGCAGACGATCGCGGAGCAGATCGTCAAGGACGGCGAGGTCACCGACTCCGGCCGGGCCGCGCTCGACATCTCGGGCCGTACCGTCCTCGGCGACGACTACAAACCGGCGGGTGTCGCGGTGGTCGAGGCCGAGTCGGGCGGAGCCGCGGCCGACGCGGGGCTCGAGGCGGGCGATGTGATCACGCGCTTCGACAACGAGGACATCTCCACGATCACCTCCCTGTCGGAGGCGCTGGCGTCGAAGAAGCCGGGCGACAAGGTCTCGGTGACGTACGACCGTGACGGCTCGCGCAAGACGGCCGAGGTCACGCTGGGCGAGATGTAAGGGCCCCGGGTGCGGGGGCGGCCGCCCCCGCACCATCCCTTGTCAGGCCTCAGTCTTCTCCGTGCCGGCCTCCGTACCGGAGTCGGCCTCGGAGTCCGCGGCCGTCTCCGCGTGCAGGCTCATCGGCCCGTAGATCTTCGTCGTGTCCTCGAAGAGATGGACCTGGTCGGCCCCGCCGGCGAGCAGGTCCTTCCAGTACTCACCGATCCAGGACTCCGCGTCGCCCTGGGTGGTGAACTCGTCGGGGGCCACGGCCGGTTCGACCTCGGTGCCGTCGGACTTCTCGAACCGCCACAACCAAGCGCTCATGTCAGCCTCCAAAGAACCGGTTCAGCATCCGACCGCAGATGGCAAGGTGCCACCCAGCTGAAGTGCAGCCTATCCGGGCGCGCACGACCCATACCGACGCGGGAGGATCGCCTTGTGGAACTGACTCTGCTCGGCACCGGCGCCCCGGCCGGACTGCCCCGCCCCGACTGCCCCTGCGCGGCCTGCGCCAGTGCGCTGGGCGCGTACGCGCGCTCGGCGACCGCGGTGCTCGTGGACGGCGTACTGCTGCTCGACCTCACCCCTGGCGCCGCCTTCGCCGCGGCACGCTCCGGTCATTCGCTGTCCGCGGTGCAGCAGGTGCTGCTCTCGCACCCCCACGACGGCCCGGCCGTCGAGCACCCGGCCGGA
>NZ_JBEPEW010000021.1:0-83651 GCF_040300965.1 Streptomyces mesophilus
CGCCCGTCCCGGGGCCGCCCCCGCCCCCCCCCCCGCGCCCGCCCCCCCCCCGCCCCCCCGCGGCCGGGTCCCGCCTAAGCGACGGCCTGGAGCGCCGCCGTGACCGTGTCCAGGAAGCGGGTGTGCGCCTGCGGGCTCGGCGGGAGTTCCGGGTTCCAGGGTGCGGTACGCACGGTCGAGGTGAAGTCCGCCGGCAGGGCCCCCGCGTGGGCGCGGACGTCGACGAGGACGAGATCCGGTGCGAGCGCGGCGGCCTCGGACCAGGCGACCGTCGACCAATTGGCGCCCGGACTCTCGGCGGGCTCGAGCAGCGGGACGCCGAGGCCGGTCAGCTCGCTCAGATCGGGCCAGGCGTGGGGGCGGGCGAGATGTACCGAGTCCGCGTCGGCGGAGGAGAGGGCGAGGACGCGCAGCCGCGGGTCGGCGGCCGCGCGCAGCGTCAACCGCTGCTCCGCGGCGGTCAGTTCGGCCTCGGCCGCATCGTCGGGTGCCGCGCCCAGGGAACGGGCCAGCTGCGCAAAACTCTCGCGGACCTGGGTGAGCGTACGGCCAAGGCTCACATCGACGGCGACCACCGGGATGTGCTCCTCCAGGTGCTTGGCCGCCTCGGGCGTGATGCCGTACGTCTGCCCGCCGCCGTAGGTCACGGCCACGATCAGGTCGGGGTCCGCGGCGAGCAGCGCGTCCAGGTCGAGGGCGGCGCCCGCTCCGTAGTACGGGAGCCCGGCCAGGGGCAGCTCGCCCGCCTTCGCCGGGTCCGGTGCGGCCGGGTCGTCATGGCTCGACCCGAAGATGCCGGCCGGGCGCAGACCGTGGTCCCACAGGGCGGCGCCGACCTGTATGTACGCGGCTAATCGCGTCGGCCTGCGGGCCGAGACCACCAGATGACCGCGGTCGTCCGTGAACTCCCAGGCTGTTGCCGGCCGAGTCGGCGAACCGGGTGCGGATTCAGATTCCATGGAGCCTCCATCCATTCCGCCGGGTACCTGCCCCTGTTCGCCCGCCCACAAGCCCCCGGGGAGAACGTCACACAGCGTTGCCGTTCCCGGGCGGCCCGGGCGGCCCGAGTGCGTGGCGCCTGCCATCCGCCACGTGCGCATACGCTGGGCGGATGCAGGACGAGTACCGCACCGTGGCCCATGAGGGCGTGCACGAGACCGAGGTCAACCGCTCACGTTTTCTGTGCGCGCTCGCCCCGGCGGCCACCGAGCAGGAGGCCCAGGCCTTCGTCGCCCGGATCCGCAAGGAGCACCCGACGGCGACGCACAACTGCTGGGCGTATGTGATCGGCGCGGACGGCGGTGTGCAGAAGGCAAGCGACGACGGGGAGCCCGGCGGCACGGCCGGACTGCCGATGCTGCAGATGCTCACGCGTCGCGAGATGCGGTACGTCGTCGCCGTCGTCACCCGCTACTACGGCGGCGTGAAGCTCGGCGCCGGCGGTCTGATCAGGGCGTACGGGGGAGCGGTCGGTGAGGCGCTCGACGCACTCGGCACGCTCACCAAGCGCCGGTTCCGGCTGGTCACCGTGACGGTCGACCATCAGCGCGCGGGCAAGCTGCAGAACGATCTGCGCACGGCCGGACGCCAGGTGCGGGACATGCGGTACGGGGAGGCGGTGACGCTGGAGATCGGGCTTCCGGATACCGATGTCGAGGCCTTCCGCGGCTGGCTCGCGGACGCGACGGCGGGCACGGCGACGCTCGAGATCGGTGCGGAGGCGTACGGGGACGCGTGACCGTGACGGCACGCGCCGACCCGCACGTACGCATGCGTCAGTCCGCCCCCGGCTCCGCGGCGGTGAAACGCTCGAACCCCGCGTGGAAGGCCGTGCCCTGAGGGTCGGTCTCGTTGTAGTGGAAGGCCGAGACACCGCAGCCGCGGGCGGCGAAGGCGTCGCCGGTGTAGGCGGCGACGGGCTTGCCGTCGAGGGCGAGTTCCACCTTGATCCGGCCCTTTCCGACGGGCGTACAGGTCAGCGCCATGTCGATCTCCTGCCGGTTCTTCACCTCCAGGCCGAGATCCGCGAGGTTCTTCTCGACGACCCGGTCGTGCTGGAACTCTCCCTTGTGCCGGAACTCCCGCACGATCAAGGCTTCCTGGCCCGTGGTCACATAGCCCGACCAGCGAGAGCCCTTCCCGTAGTCGCCGGAGCCGTTGCACCACAGGCCGATCCCGCCGTCGCCCCCGTACCAGGACGCCTGCGTGCTGATCCGCACCGCGGACGTGGACGGCTCGAAGGGCGCCTGCGGCCACACCTCCAGCTGGAGCCTGGGGCTCACCAGCATGGTGCCGCCCTTGTGCGTGACCTTCCCCAGGTCAGGGTCCTTGTGCGTCCAGTCGCCCGAGTCGGTCAGATCGTCGGCGTACGACAGCGGAGGCGAGTCCGTTGACTTCCCCGGGCCTGCCGCGCCGCCCGATTGATCCCCCCTCGTGCTGAGCACGACGGCCAGGAGCACGGCCGCGACCGCGCTGCCGGCCGCGAATCCCCACAGCCGCAGCTGCTTGCCCCGGTCGCCGTCGCGGTCGCCGTCGACGGTTCCGGGTGACGGGCGGGGCGCAAGCGACACGGTCGGCGTGCCGTCCACCGCCTCAGCCGCCCCCGCGAGCCGGGTGACGAGCTGGGCCGCGGTGGGACGCTGCGCCGGATCCTTGCGCAGACAGTCCGCGATCACCGATCGCACCGGTTCCGGCACCGCCGTCAGGTCGGCCTCGTCCTCGCACACGGCGACCAGGACTTCGTAGGACCCGGAGCCGTCGAACGGATGCCGGCCGGTGGCGGCGAAGTACAGCGTGCTGCCGAGCGAGAACACGTCCGAGGCACTGGTGACGCGCTGCGCCCTGACCTGCTCGGGCGACATGTAGGAGGGGGAGCCGACCAGACTGCCCGGCGTGGTGAGCGCCGATTCGAGCAGACGGTCGTCGCGGGCGATGCCGAAGTCGATGATGCGCGGCCCGTCCGGTGAGAGCAGCACATTGGACGGCTTGATGTCCCGGTGGACGATCCCCACCCGGTGCACCTGTGCCAGCGCGTGCGCGACGGCCAAGGCGAGCGACTGGAGCCGGCCGGAGGCCAGCGGCCCGCTGCTGCCCACGTACTCGGCGATCGTCGGCCCGGGCACGAACTCGCTGACGATGTACGGGGTACGCGCGGTCAGGTCGGCGTCCAGGACCCGTGCCGTGGCCAGTTCGCCGACCCGGCTGGCCGCGCCGAACTCCCGGCGGACGCGGGCGAGCGCGATCTCGTCGTACTCCTTGCCCGGGAGCAGGAACTTCACGACGACCTGCCGACCCTCCGGGTCGCGGGCGAGCCATACGACTCCCTGCCCGCCGCGGCCGAGTTCGCGCTCGCAGATGTATCCGGCCACCGCCCCGTGCATCCGTGGATCCATGCCCGCCCCCTCGCCGCCGGACCGCCACGATCCCCAATTCCGTCCGGTTCACGGCTGTTTCGCAGCGTATCGGCTCTCCTGGACGCGAAAGGCCTCTTGGCCGGGTCTGCCGCACAGCCGGCGCACAGTTGTGGCAGAGTCGTCGCGATTGTCAGGGCATGTTCAGGCGGTGTGCTGACCGGGCCCGAAAGCGGACCCCGTGCCCGCAGAAGAGTGCGGCGGACAGTGATCACGACGCCGGCCGCCGCATCGCTCGCCGTGACGCGAGGGCGTACAGATCGGGGTCCAGCCCGGCGGCAACCTGATCACTGCGGGCGGTACACCCAGCGCGGGCACGAAGACCACCGCGGTGGGCCTGCGACACCGGCCCACGATCTACGAGGCCGTCTCGGCCGTGGCCTGCCACTGTGAGGGCTGGGGCATCCAGGTCAACCCGCCGGGTGGGCAGGCCACGTCACGTACAAGTACCGGCCGTCCGCGCGGCCCGAGTTGTACGACGGCACCGTCACGATCACCTCCCTCGCGCCGCCCGGCGATCAGCCGCACATCAACTACCGCATGGTCGTGGACTGGGACGTGGACCCGACACCGCTCAAGGGGTACGTGACCCTCGAGGCGGACCACCCGAAGGTCGAGTTCGCCAGCGATTACGGGACTCGCCGGACCCGACCCCGGATCCGGCCGGCCCAAGCGCGCCGGCCACGTTCGTGCTCGGCTACCGGCCGGTGACCTGAGCGGGACGCGGTGAACGGACAGGAGGCGGGCGGCCGGTCCTGACGACGGCCGCCCGTCGGCTGTCCGGGCCGAGCTGCGGCTGGGACAGGGCGTATCGTGCAAGGTCGGCGCGGTACGTGGGAAGGATTCATCGGCAGTGGGGGACGACGAGCCGCAGGGGCGCGACGAGGAGCTGCGGGCGCCCGGCGGGCGGCGCGAAGAGGCGCGGGCGCCCAGTGAGCGGCGCGAGGGCGCCTTGGCGTTCCGTGGGCGTGACAACGAGGTACGGCGCATCGATGATCTGCTCGCGGGCGCCCGCGACGGGGTGAGCGGGGCGCTGCTCGTCCATGGGGAAGCCGGGATCGGCAAGACCACACTGCTCGATTACGCCGCTGCCCGGGCGGCCGACGGAATGCGCGTGTTGCGCGTCGAGGGCGTCGAGTCGGAGACGGACCTGCCGTTCGGGGGGCTGCACCAGCTGTTCCTGCCCGTGCTCGACCTCCTCGACAGGCTGCCGGACGCGCAGGCCACCGCGCTGCGGGCGATCTTCGGGCTTGCCGGCGGAGCGGTGCACGACCGCTTCGTCCTGGGCCTCGCCGCGCTGTCGACGCTCGCGGAGGCCGCCGGCGAGCAGCCGGTGCTGTGCGTGATCGACGACGTGCAGTGGCTCGACCAGCCGTCCGTGGACGTGCTGGCGTTCGCTGCCCGACGGCTGTGCGCCGAGCGCGTCGTGATGCTGTTCGGGCTGCGGGACGGGGGTGGGTCCGGAGCGGGGCCCGCAGGACGTGGAGCCGGGGCGGGGCCCACGGGTGATGCCTCTCTCACGGACGACGCGCCTCGGTTCAAGGGCATACCCCGTCTCCCTCTCGGGGGCCTCGACCGTCAGTCGGCCACGGCCCTGCTGACCGGGCTGCTGCCGCCGGTCGCGGACCGGATCGCCGAGCAGGCACAGGGCAATCCGCTCGCCCTGCGCGTCCTCGCCGACGCCCTCACGCTGGCCCAACGGGAGGGACAGCTGGGCCCGTTGGCGCTGCCGGACGACGTGGCACCGCTGCCCGGCCGCCTGCAGGATCTCATCGCGCAGCGGATCGGACGGCTGCCCGCGGCCACCCGGGCGGTGCTCACGGTCGCCGCCGCCGACGACACGGGGGAGCTCGCCGTGGTAGTGGGGGCGATCGGCCGGTTCGGTGGCACGGTGGCGGACCTCGAACCCGCCGAACAGGCCGGAATCGTACGGCTCTCAGCCTCGGCCGTGCGTTTCGGACACCCGCTGAGCCGGTACGCGGCCTACCAGTCCGCGCCGCTCTCCCGACGTATCGCCGCCCATCAGGCACTCGCGGCCGCGCTGGACTCCGAACGGCATGCGCACCGGCGCGCGTGGCACCTGGCCGCCGCGGCGACCGGTCCCGACGAGCGGGTCGCGGCGGAGCTGGAACGGGTCGCCGCCTGGGCGGGCAGCCGGCAAGGAGCGGCCTCCGCGTCCGCGGCGTACGAACGGGCAGCCCAGCTCACCGCCGACCCGGACCTGCGCGCACGGCGTCTGATCGACGCGGCGCAGAAGGCGAGCGAGTCCGGCCAGGACGAACGCTGCCGCCGCCTCGCCGACCAGGTCCCGCTCCCGCTGTCGGACCCGGCCTCGGCCGCGGACCTCGCCCGGGCCCGTGCGGTCGTCGAGCTGGGATACGGCAGCCCGGCGCGAGCGGCTCGTACGCTGCTCGCGTGCGTGGACGAGCTGGGGCTTGGCGGCGGCGACACGCTGGGGCCCGTCGATAGCGACACGTCGGGGCCCGTCGACGGCGATACGTCGGGGCTGGTCGACGGCTCCACGCCGGGGCCTGTCGGCGGCGATACGTCGGGGCTCGCCGGCGCCGACAAGATGGCACCTCTGCTGACCGAGGCGCTGCACGCGGCGCTGTCCGCGGAGGACACCGCGCTCCTGGCGGAGATCGCCGCCCGCGCTCCGCATCTGCCCGAACTGGCCGTTGCGGCCTGGCTGTTCCCGATCGAGGCCCCCGACGCGCCCGCCGCACAGGGTTTCCCACCGCCCGCCGGTCACGGCTCCCCGCCGCCCACCGGAGACGACCACATGGCGCTCCTGATGGCCGCCCACTACGCGCATCTGCTCGCCGATCACCCTCGCGCGTACGACCACGCCACCGCGGCCGTCGCCCAGTGCCGCGCCAGCGGGATCGGCGGCTGGCTGCCCACGGCGCTCGATCTGCTCGCGCGCGTCGAGACGGCGCTCGGCAGGACCGGCGACGCGCAGGAGCACGCCACCGAGGGGCTCCAACTCGCCGACTCCTACGACCTGGACCACCGCGCCGCCCATCTGCGCTCCCGCCTGGCGCTGCTCGCCGCCGTCCAGGGCCACGAGGCGGACGTGCGCGAGCCCGCCGAGGAAGCGCTCGGCTATGCACGCCCGCGAGGGGTCGGCCGGGCCACCGCGGACGCCCTGCACGCGCTCGGGCTGCTCGAACTCGGTCTGGGCCGCGCCGAGTCGGCGCTCGCGCAGTTGCAGGCCGCGGCCGGCGAAAGGGCCCACCCCGCGCTCGCGCAGCACCTGCTCCCCGACCTCGTCGAGGCCGCCGTCCGTGCCGGCCGGCCGGACGAGGCGAGGGAACCGGCGGACCGCCTCGCGGCCTGGGCCGGCACCGTAGGGCAGCCCTCGCTCACGGCGCTGTCCCGCCGCTGTGCGGCACTGATCGGCCCGGACGAGCAGGCGGCGGAGCACTACACGCGGGCCCTGGCCCTGCACGAGCACGGCAGCGCTCACGACCGCGCCCGCACCGCACTCCTCTACGGGGAGTGGCTACGGCGACGACGCCGCAACGTCGAGGCCCGCGAGCACCTGCGTACCGCCATGGGGATCTTCACGAACGCGGGCGCCGCGCCGTGGGCGGACCGGGCACGCACCGAGCTCGAAGCCGCCGGGGAAGCGCACGACCCGGGCACGGACACCCTGATCGGCCGGCTCAGTCCGCAGGAACGCGAGGTCGTACGGCTCGCCGCCACCGGCGCGACCAACCGCGAGATCGCCACGCAGCTGTTCCTCAGCCCGCGCACGGTCGGCCACCACCTCTACCGGGCTTTCCCCAAGCTCGGTATCAGCTCCCGTACGCAACTGTCCGACCTTCTGGAGTCATGAGGCGGAAGGCACCGAGAAGACCATCCGGATCTCCGTGACCCGGAAGCCGGCGCGCGCGAAGGCGGCGGCCATCGGCACGTTCCCCTGGTCCGTGGTGGCGGTGATCCGCTCGGCGCCTGCCGCGGCCTGGAAGCGGGTGATCTCGGCGAGCACCTCGTCCGCGTAGCCGCGACCGCGGTACTCCGGGAGTACACCTATGTAGCCGACATTGCGGGCATATGGCGTCGCCGAGGGGATCGCCAGGCCCACGACCTCGCCGTCGGCGTCGTACGCGAGACGCCACCAGTCGCGTTCCCCGAGGCAGTTCAGATAGAAGTCCATGGCCTTGCGGGCCGCTGCATCGACGCCGATTTCGGCGATGTCCTTACGGGTACCGGCGTCCAGGCTGCCCTCCGCGATCCCGCGGAAGACCGGGAAGAACTCCTCGTCCGTGGCGGCGGCGAAGGTCAGCCGGGTCCCGGCGGCCGGCAGTGCGGCGTCGGGTGTCCACTCCAGCTGCAGCCGCTCCACCACGTGGCTGAGTCCGGCGGCCAGCGCGGCGTCGTGGCGCCACTCGGCGGCGGCGGACATGGCCGGATTGTCACGCCAGCCCTCGGTGAGCTTCACGGTGAGGATCGGCAGATCGGCCGCGCCCCGCGCGGTGAAGCTCTCGAGGCCGGCGGCCAGCAGGCCCGCCGCGACCTTGGCGCGGTCAGGGACCGAGGCGTCCACCCACAGGCAGTCGAGGTCCACAGGATGATCGGCGGTCGACTGTCCCCACCAGAGCGCCCTGCCCACCACCTTTCCCTCGTCCTCGGCCAGCCAGGTCCACTCGGGCCGGTACATCCGCTGGCGCAACTCGTCCAGGTAACGGTCGGCGGGAATCCAGCCAACGGGCTCGTCGACCACGACTGCCGCCACGCGGTCGGTGTCACTGTCGGTCGCAGATCGGAACAGCATGCGTTCTCCAAAGTTTTGGTGTGTGCCGTCAACGTACGAAGCCGGCCGGGCGGGCCGGTATCGGTCGCCATGACTTAATGCCGTCGTGGCGTGACCACGGTGCTCGGTGCATGGCAAAGGGACGGCGACCGTGCAGGTCGCCGTCCCCGGTCGTTCAAGAAGCAGATCGGCTGTTGCTCAGCCGGCGTCGCGTTTGCGGTACCGGATGTGGGTGGTCAGCGGTGAGTGGAGCACCTCGATGGGCTCGAAGTCGAAGGTCTCGATGCCGTCGAAGATGCGTTCGCCGCTGCCGAGCAGGACGGGCGCGATGTCGAGGGTGAGCTCATCGATCACGCCGGCGGCGAGTGCCTGTCGGACCGTCGAGGCGCCGCCGGCGATGTCCACGCCCTTGCCGTCGGCGGCTTCGAGCGCCTGCGCGTAAGCGGCGTCGAAGCCTTCGGTGACGAAGTGGAAGGTGGTCCCTCCCTCCATCTTGATCGGCTCGTGGGCGTAGCGGGTGAGCACGAAGACCGGGGCGTGGTACGGGGGTTCGGAGCCCCACCACCCGTCCCACGCCTCGTCCCACTCGCCTCGGATCGGCCCGAACATGTTCCGGCCCATGACGTAGGCGCCACGCGGGCGCATCAGCCAGCTGTTGGCCGTCTTGTTGGCTTCGGTCGCCGCTGGGTCGCCGATATGCCAGCGGTGCAGCTCTTTACCGCGCTTGCCCAGCGGATCGTCGCGGCTCTGCTCGGGTCCGGCGACGAAGCCGTCGAGCGAGATGGACATGTGGCAGGTGGTGTCGGACATCAGCTTTGTCTCCGGATACGTTCGGGTGCGATGGGTGACGGAAGTGGTGTGAACGTACAAGGGCCCCGGGAGGACCCGCTATCGGTCGCCATGACGTAATGCGTTCCGAGGTCGGTGGTAAGTCAGGTGCCGTCAGGCGTTAGCGTGGTGGCTGTCGATCCGGCTTGCTGGGCCGACGGGTGCTGTTTTCTGGGGTCACTGAGAGAAAATGCAGGTCAGAGCGGTTCTATGAGAGTGCTGCACACATCGGACTGGCACTTGGGGCGGGCATTTCACCGCGTCAGCCTGCTCGACGCCCAGGCCGCGTTCATCGATCACCTCGTGTCCGTCGTACGCGAGGAGCGGGTCGACGCGGTCGTCGTCGCCGGGGATGTGTACGACAGGGCCGTGCCGCCGCTGTCCGCCGTGGAGCTCTACGACGACGCCCTGCACCGGCTCGCCGACCTCGGCGTGCCGGTCGTGATGATCTCCGGGAACCATGACTCGGCCCGCCGCCTCGGCGTGGGCGCCGGCCTCATCGGCAAGGCGGGCATCCATCTGCGCACCTCACCTGCCGCGTGCGCCACCCCCGTGGTGCTCGCCGACGAGCACGGCGACGTCGCGTTCTACGGGCTGCCGTATCTCGAACCCGCCCTGGTCAAGGACGAGTTCAAGGTCGAAAAGCCCGCCCACGAGACGGTGCTCGCCGCGGCCATGGACCGCGTGCGCGCCGATCTTTCCGTACGGGCGGCAGGCACCCGCTCCGTCGTGCTCGCGCACGCCTTCGTGACCGGCGGTGAACCCAGCGACAGCGAGCGGGACATCACCGTCGGAGGCGTCCAGTCCGTGCCGGCCGGGGTCTTCGACGGCGTCGACTATGTGGCGCTCGGCCATCTGCACGGCTGCCAGACCCTCACCGAACGCGTCCGCTACTCCGGCTCCCCGCTCGCGTACTCCTTCTCGGAACAGCACCACCGCAAGTCGATGTGGCTGATCGACCTCGGCCCCGGCGGCGAACTGGGCGCCGAGCGGATCGACTGCCCGGTGCCCCGCCCCCTGGCCAGGATCGAGGGCCGGCTCGACGAGCTGCTCGCGGATCCGGACCTCGCGCGCGTCACCGAGCACTGGGTGGAGGCCACACTCACCGACCCCGTACGGCCGGACGAGCCGATGGCGCAGCTCGCCGAGCGCTTCCCGTACGTCCTCAGCCTGGTCTTCGCTCCCGAACGGCAGCCGGGCGAACCGCAGGTGTCGTACGCGCAGCGGCTCAAGGACCGCACCGACGAGCAGATCGCCGAGGACTTCGTGGCGCATGTGCGCGGCGCGGGCCCCGACGACGCCGAACAGGCCGTGCTGCGCGGGGCGTTCGACGCCGTACGCGTCGACGAGACCCTGCGCGAGGTGGCCCGATGAGGCTGCACCGGATGACCCTCACGGCCTTCGGACCGTTCGGCGGCGTACAGGAGGTCGACTTCGGCGCACTGTCCGAGGCCGGACTCTTCCTGCTGCACGGACCGACGGGCGCGGGCAAGACCTCGGTCCTCGACGCGGTCTGCTACGCCCTGTACGGTTCCGTGCCGGGCGCAAGGCAGGGCGCCGGCGCGACCCTGCGCAGCGATCATGCGGCGCCCGCGGCCCGTACCGAAGTGGTGCTCGAACTGACCGTGGCCGGACGGCACTTGGAGGTCGGGCGGCAGCCGCAGTGGATGCGGCCCAAGAAGCGCGGCACTGGCACCACCATGGAGAAGGCCCAGTCCTGGCTGCGCGAGTACGACGCCTCGAAGGGCGCCTGGAAGGACCTCAGCCGCTCGCACCAGGAGATCGGTGAGGAGATCGGGCAGCTGCTCGGCATGAGCAAGGAGCAGTTCTGCCAGGTGGTCCTGTTGCCGCAGGGTGACTTCGCGCGCTTCCTGCGGGCGGACGCCGAAGCGCGCGGCAAGCTCCTCGGCCGGCTCTTCGACACCCGCCGCTTCGCCGCCGTCGAGCAGCATCTCGCCGAGCTGCGCCGGGGCACCGAGGCGCAGGTCCGCTCCGCCGACGAGCGGCTGCTCGCCGCCGCACAGCGGATGGAACAGGCCGCCGGGCGCGTGGCTCAGCTGCCGCTTCCGGAGGTCGCCGCGGGCGAACCGGGCCTGGCAGAAGGCGTGTTGACCTGGGCGGCGTGTGCCCGGTCCGCCGCGCGCGAGGCCCTCACGGTTGCGCGGGTGTCCCAGGATGCCGCACAGCAGGCCCGGGATGCTGCCCAGCAGAACCTCGACGGCGTACGGGAGACGCATCGGCTACAGCGCCGGCACGCCGAGGCGCGGGAGCGTGCCGAGCGGCTCGCCGGACGTGTCGAGGAGCACCGCGCCGACCAGGAGCGGATGGAGCGGGCGCGCAAGGCTGAGGCCGTGGCGCCCGCCCTTGCGCTGCGCTCCTCGGCCGATACCGCGCAGCGGCGCGCCGCCGACGAGGAGAGCCGGGCCAGGCGTGCGCTGCCCGAGTCGTTCGACGGCGCCGAGGCCGCCGCGCTCGCGGCCGCCGCACGCAAGGCCCACGAGGATCTGGGCTCGCTCGCCTCCGCCCGGCGCGCCGAGCAGCGCCTGCGGGAACTGGGCCACGAGCTCGCCGAGTTGGAGCAGGAGGAGTACACCGACGCGGCGGCCCTGGAGGAGGCTTCGGCGTGGCTCGCGGACTGGGACGCCGTACGCCACGGCCACCAGAGCCGGATCGACGAGGCGCAGGAAGCGGCCACCCGCGCGGGACAGCTCGAGGGCCGGGTCGGCCCGGCCCGCGAACAGGTGGAGGCGGCCCGGCGCCGTGACGCACTCGGCTCGTCCGTCACCGAAGCCCAGGAACAGGCACTCGCGGCCGGCCGGCGCGCGGGGGACGCGCGCGAGCACTGGCTCACCCTCAAGGAACAGCGGCTGCGCGGCATCGCCGCCGAACTCGCCGCCCAGCTGGCCGACGGCGACCCCTGCGCGGTCTGCGGCTCCGTCGAGCACCCCGCCCCGGCGCGCAGAGGCGAAGGGCACATCGACCGCCAGGCCGAGGAAACGGCCCTCGCCGCGTACCAGCGAGCCGACCAGGAGCGAGCCGAGGCCGAGAGCGCACTCGCCTCCGTACGCGAGGCCCTCGCCGCCGCCACCGCCTCCGCGGGCGGCGCTCCCACCGAGGAACTCACCACCGCACTCGGCGAGTTGGAGCAGGAGTACGCGCAGGTCCGCGCCCTCGCCTCCACCCTGCACGCCGCACGCGAGGCCTACGCGAGCGACGAACACGAGCACGACCGCCGGGTCGCCGCCCGGCAGGACGCCGAGCGGCGCGCCGCCTCCCGCACCTCGCGTCGCGAGAACCTCGCCCGTGAACAGGCGGTACTCCAGGAGGAGTTGACCCAGGCCCGGGGCAGCGCGGCGAGCGTCGCCGACCGGACACGGCAGCTGGAGCGGCAGGCCCAGCTGCTCACCGAAGCGGCCGAGGCGTCACGGGCCGCCCAGGAGGCGGCCGAGCGGCTCAAGGAGGCCGACGGCCGGCTCGCCGAAGCCGCCTACCGGGCCGGTTTCGACACCCCGCAGTCCGCGGCCGCGGCGGCACTCGACGCCGCGTCCCACCGGGAACTGCAGCGCCGGCTCGACGCCTGGCAGCAGGAAGACCTCGCCGTACGCGCGGTCCTCGCCGAACCCGACACACAAGCCGCCGCCCACCGCCCGGCCGCCGATCCGGCCGCGGCCGAACAGGCCGCACAGAGCGCGGAACAGATGTTGCGGCGCGCGGTCAGCGCCCAGACGGCCGCCGAGGAACGCTGCCGCGAGCTCGACCGGCTCTCGCGCCAGGCCGCCGCCGAAGCACGCCAACTGGCGCCGCTGCGCGAGGAGTACGACCGGGTCGCGCGCCTGGCGACGCTCGCCGCCGGCACCTCGGCGGACAACGAACGCAAAATGCGCCTCGAGTCCTATGTGCTCGCGGCCCGCCTCGAACAGGTCGCCGCCGCCGCGACCATGCGGCTGCAGCGGATGTCCGCCGGCCGCTACACCCTGGTCCACTCCGACGACCGCGCCGGCCGGGGCGCCCGCAGCGGACTCGGGCTCCACGTCATCGACGCCTGGACCGGACGCGAGCGAGACACCGCGACCCTCTCCGGCGGCGAGACCTTCTTCGCCTCGCTCGCCCTGGCCCTCGGGCTCGCCGACGTGGTCACCGACGAGGCCGGCGGCGTGCGGCTCGACACCCTCTTCATCGACGAGGGCTTCGGCAGCCTCGACGACCAGACCCTCGACGAGGTCCTCGACGTCCTCGACTCCCTGCGCGAACGCGACCGCAGCGTCGGCATCGTCAGCCACGTCGCGGACCTGCGGCGGCGCATCCACGCCCAGCTGGAAGTGGTGAAGGGGCGCGCGGGCTCGGTGGTGCGGCAGCGAGGGCTCTCGGCCTGACCGTTCCGCGGCCCGCTTTATGGCCTGCCTGTGCGTACGGCAGCTGACCTCGGGTACTCGGCGGCCACGTCGCCCTCAGCAACGTAAGCGGCGGCGCACCCATCCGAGGGAGGAATTGCCACCATGCCCACCGGCAAGGAAACCGGATCCGTCACCGGCACCAAGGACAAGGACTACAACCTCGTCTGGTACGTGGAGTCCTGCCTGAACAATGCGCTGCGCCTGGAGACGTACATCCAGGACGCGGAGCGTGAGAAGGACGAACCGGTCGTCGAACTGTTCCGCAAGGCGCAGGCCGACAGCCGCAAGGGTGCCGAGATCGGCAAGAAGCTGCTGCGCGAGCGCCTGGCCGGCTGACGCCGGGCCCGCTCCTCAGCGGCTGATCGCGCGCCGGGGCAGGGGCGAGGAGTACACCACGCTCGTCGTCACCGAGCCCAGCGTGCCGATCTTCCCGGAGATCTCCTCGAGGTGGCTCATGGAGCGGGCCGCGACCTTGAGGACGAAGCAGTCGTCACCTGTGACATGGTGCGCCTCGAGGATCTCCGGGGTCACCTCCACCAGATCGTGGAACGGCTTGTAGTTGCCGTTCGGATACCTGAGCCGGACGAACGCCAGGATCGGCAGACCCAGTTCCTCGGGGACGACGACGGCCGAATAGCCCTGGATCACGCCCGCCTCCTCCAGGCGGCGCACCCGCTCGGTGACGGCGCTCGAGGACATGGAGACGGTGCGGGCGAGCTCCGCGAAACTGGCCCTTCCGTCACGCTGCAGGGCGTCGAGGATCAGCCAGTCGGTGGCGTCTGGGGAATAGCCGGTCATGTCCGAGAGATAGCAGGGGAATCACCGGCCGATCAAGGTGTACGCCGGGGAAATTCCCTGGTCGACACATGATCACCGGCCATAGATTACTGGGCATGACGACGACACAGACCGCCCTGACCAGCGACAACCCCGTTCTGCGGGTGCCCCCGGCCGCCCCTGCCGCGGCCGCCGCCTACTTCGCCGCCTCACTTGCTTTCCACGCCGATGTCTCCGATGTCGCGGCCGCCCTGGCCGCCGGCGGCGACCCCGGTTTCGTGGTCATCGACACACGCTCCACCGCCTCCTGGGACCAGGGCCATGTGCCCGGCGCGATCCATCTGCCGACCGCGCAGATACCCGAGCAGGCCGAGCAGCTCCTGGACAAGTCCGTTCCCGTGATCACGTACTGCTGGGGCCCAGGCTGCAACGGAGCGACCCGCGCGGCGCTCGCCCTCGCCCAACTCGGCTTCCAGGTCAAGGAGATGCTCGGCGGCTTCGAGTACTGGGCGCGCGAGGGCTTCGCGTACGAGACCTGGGAAGGTTCCGCCCAGCGTGACGCCGATCCGCTGACCGCGCCGATCGAGGGCGACTGCGGCTGCTGACGGGCAGGGGTGCGGGTGCCGGGGGTGGTCGCGGGCGGGCGGTGCGGTGCCGGCGGACAATCCGTTTGAGCGTGCCGCCCATGGCGGGCATCATGATCCGTCATGCCTCGACTCCCGCACCCCACGCCCGAACAGCTCCGCCGCGACCCCCTGCCCCTGCGCGGCCGCACCGCCCTGGTGACCGGTGCGAGCCGGCGCGGCGGCATCGGCTACGCGGTCGCCCGCAGGCTCGCCGCGTACGGCGCGAGCGTCTATCTGCACCACCATGTGCCGCACGATGACGAGATGCCCTGGGGCGGCGACCGTCCCGAGGAGGTCGTCGCAGGAGTACGTGAAGTGCTCGGCGACCCCGAGGCGGTGGTCGTCGACGGGCCGGGCGACCTCTCCGACCCTGCCGTCCCCGACCGGCTGATCGGGGAGGCCGCGGCCGCGCTCGGCGGACGGCTCGACATCCTCGTCGCCAACCACGCGCTCAGCGGCAGCGACGGCCAACTCCACGAGATCGACGCCGCGATGCTCGACCGGCACTGGGCCGTCGACACCCGCTCCGTGCTGCTGCTCGTGCAGGCCTACGCCGGACTGCGGGCCGCACTGCCCGAGCCCGCTCCCGGCGGGCGGGTGGTGATGATGACCTCCGGACAGGACATCGCCGCCGGTATGCCGCACGAGATCGCGTACTCCCTGCAGAAGGGCGCGCTCGCCTCGGCCACCCGCACCCTCGCCACGGCGCTCGGCGAGCACCTCATCACGGTGAACACCGTCAACCCCGGCCCGGTGGACACCGATTACCTCACCGGAGAGATCTACGACGCGATCGCGGAACGCTTCCCCGCCGGCCGGTGGGGCATGCCCGACGACCCGGCCCGTCTGATCGCCTGGCTGGCCACGGACGAGGCCGAGTGGATCACCGGCAACGTGATCGACTCGGAGGGCGGATTCCGGCGCTGAGCCCGTCGGTGACATTGGCGGCCCCCCGTGCGTGGCGTTGGCGGCGCCCCGTGCGTGCGCGAAGCCGAGCGACATGGACATGCCACACCTATACTCGTCCGCGGCAATCCGACCGATCTCCAATTGGCGGGGGTATCCGTTGAAGACGAAGAAGGTATGCCGCATATTCGCCGTGGGCGCTGTCGCCCTCGGCGCCATCGCGTTCACGGCGAGTCCGGCCGCGGCCGGCACGGTCGTCGCGGATCCTGCCGGCGGGTCCGGCACCCTGGACACCAGGTTCCGCAGCGCGACCACCGCCCACCCGCTCTACATCACGGCGCACGACAGTGCGGCGGACGGCCATCATGTCCGCGTCCGTGTGCAGTCACGTACGCCGGGCGGGACGCTCACCAGCCACCCCTTCCGCAAGCTCACCTCGGGCGCGGGCACCTCGCAGACATGGACGACGTCGCTCAGCGACGACCGCGGCATCCTGGCGCTGCGCATCCAAGCCTGCATCTACGAGAAGGACAGGCGGCTGGGCTGCGACGAGTCCTCGTGGGACTACAACCCGGCGTACACCTGATCCACGAGGCAGGTGCAGGGCGTACTCGAGGCCGGTGAAGAGGCGCCGTCACCAAGACGGCGCCCCTTCCCGTAGCGCTCAGAGCCGCGAAAGCTCCTCGACCAGATCGTCGAGACCCAGCGAACCCTGCGACAGGGCCGCCATGTGCCAGGCCTTCGCGTCGAAGGAAGCGCCATGCGCACGACGGGCGTTCTCCCGGCCGAGCAGCCAGGCCCGCTCGCCCAGCTTGTAGCCGATCGCCTGCCCCGGCGTGGACAGATAGCGGATCAGCTCGCTCCGCACGAAGTCCGCGGGCCGGCTGGAGTGCCCCGCGAAGAACTCATGCGCCAGCTCCGGCGTCCAGCGCTCACCGGGGTGGAAGGGCGAGTCCGCCGGGATCTCCAGCTCCAGGTGCATCCCGATGTCGATGATCACGCGGACCGCGCGCATCATCTGCGCGTCCAGATAGCCGAGCCGCTCCTCGGCGTCGCGCAGGAAGCCGAGCTCGTCCATCAGCCGCTCGGCATACAGCGCCCAGCCCTCGGCGTTGGCGCTGACCATGCCCACGGAGGCCTGGTAGCGCGAGAGGTTGTCCGCGACGTGCACCCACTGCGCGAGCTGCAGATGGTGGCCGGGCACACCCTCGTGGTACCAGGTCGACACCAGGTCGTAGACGGGGAAGCGGGTCAGGCCCATCGTCGGCAGCCAGGTGCGTCCCGGACGCGAGAAGTCCTCGGACGGCGAGGTGTAGTACGGAGCCGCGGCGCCCCCGGGCGGGGCGATCCGGGACTCCACCTTCCGTACCCGCTCGGCGAGTTCGAAGTGGGTGCCGTCGAGCGCCTCGATGGCCTCGTCCATCACCTTCTGCAGCCAGGCGCGCACCTCCTCCACACCCTCGATATGGCGGCCGTGCTCATCGAGATGCGCAAGCGCCACCCAGGGGGTCTCCGCGCCGGGCAGGATCTTCTCGGCCTCGCTGCGCATCTCGCCGAGCAGCCGGTGGAACTCCGCCCAGCCGTACGCATAGGCCTCGTCGAGATCCAGATCCGTCCCGTTGTAGTAGCGCGACCAGCGCGCGTACCGCTCCCGCCCGACCGTGTCGGAGGCGTCCGCGACCGAGGGGGCGTACACCTCGCGCAGCCAGTCGCGCAGCTCCACCACGGCCGCCGTCGCGAGCCGTCCGGCTTCGTCGAGCTCGGCGCGCAGCGCGGCGGGCGCCGGGTCGGTGAACTCCTCGAACCAGCCACGCCCCGTGCCCGCCCACTCGGTGAGCTGCTCGATGAACGTCGCCGTCGCGCGCGGCCCTCCGTAGATCTTCTTCTCCAGGCCGAGCGCGAGCGACTCCCGGTATCCCGCGAACGCGGCGGGCACGGCCCGCAGCCTCGCGGCGACCGCGCGCCAGTCGTCCTCGGTGTCCACCGGCATCAGCGCGAACACATCGTGCACCTCATGCGCGGGCGACATGATGTTGCTGATCGCGCACAGCGCCTCATCCGCGTCGAGCACCTGGAGCTGCGCCGTCAGCCGCTCGCGGAGCAGGCGCGCGCAGCGCCGCTCGTGCTCGCTGTCCGCGCCGGGCACCTGCTCGGCGGCGTCAAGGCGGCTCAGCGTGGTGCGGGCGAGCTCGGCGAGCCGGCGGGTGCCCTCGGGCGACAAGTCCGGGAGCCGGGTGGCGCTTTCGGGATCGCCGAGATAGGTGCCGGTGACCGGGTCGAGGGCGATCAGGTCGTCCACGTAGGCATCGGCGACCTGACGGGGGAGAAGGCTGCGAGTGGTGTCTGACATGCGGGCAATCTTCATACGGCGACGTGCCTCGCGTCACCGGATTCCGCTCTCGGCTTTCCGCCTGACGCGGCGGAATCCGGCGCCTAGTGCCCGATAAACGGTCAACCGGCGGGCGGCGGAAGCAGCGGGCCGCAGTCCCACTGCTGGAAGATCAACCGGGTCTCGACCCGCGCCACTTCACGACGCGAGGTGAACTCGTCGAGCACGAGCCGCTGCAGATCCGCGGTGTCGCTCACGGCCACATGCACCAGATAGTCGTCGGGGCCGGTCAGATGGAAGACCGCCCGTGACTCCGAAAGAGCCCGGATCCGTTCCACGAACGGCCCGACCAGTTCCCGCCGGTGCGGCCGCACCTGCACCATCAACAGCGCCTGCAGTCCCCGCCCCAGCTTCGCCGGATCCAGGCGCAGCTGATGCCCGAGGATCACGCCGGCCCGGCGCAGGCGCGCCACCCGGTCGAGGCAGGTGGAGGCGGCGACGCCCACCTCGGCGGCGAGATCGCGGTAGGTGGTCCGGGCGTCGTTCTGCAGCAGACGCAATATGTCCAGATCGACCGGATCAAGTGCGACGGAGTCGTTCATCGGCCGAACGTAGCACGGGATTCCGCGGCTGATTCCGGTGTCCTGTTCAGAATCCGCGTATGGCAACCGACGACTTCAGCGCCGTATCCCGGGCGCTCGCCACCGAAGCCGTGCACGCCGGCCGCGAGGACCTCGCCGGGCTCGGACTGCACGCCCCGCCGCTCGATCTGTCGACCACCTACCCCTCGTACGACAGCCGCGACGAAGCCGCCCGGATCGACGCCTTCGCGACGACCGGCGCGCTCGACGACGGGCCGCCCGTGTACGCGCGCCTGAGCAATCCGACCGTTGCCCGCTTCGAGACCGCCCTCGCCAAGCTCGAAGGCACCGAGAGCGCCGTCTCCTTCGCCAGCGGAATGGCCGCGCTGACCGCCGTGCTCCTGGTGCGCGCCAGCCTCGGGCTGCGCCACGTCGTGGCCGTCCGGCCGCTGTACGGCTGCAGCGACCACCTCCTGAACGCCGGACTTCTCGGTACGGAGGTCACCTGGGTCGATCCGGCGGGCATCGCGGACGCCATCCGCCCCGACACCGGTCTTGTGCTCGTGGAGTCCCCGGCCAACCCCACCCTGCGCGAGCTCGATCTGCGGGCCATCGCCCACTCCTGCGGCTCGGTGCCGCTGCTCGCCGACAACACCTTCGCCACGCCCGTGCTGCAGCGGCCGGTCGAGAGCGGGGCGCGCCTCGTGCTGCACAGTGCGACCAAGTACCTCGGCGGGCACGGCGATGTGATGGGCGGCATCGTGGCCTGCGACGAGGAGTTCGCGCGCAAGCTGCGGCAGGTGCGGTTCACGACCGGCGGGGTGCTGCACCCCTTCGCCGGATATCTGCTGCTCCGGGGTCTTGCGACCCTTCCCGTACGGGTGCGGGCGGCGTCCGCCACGGCCGCGGAGCTGGCGGCGCGGCTCTCCGCCGATCCACGGATCAGTGCCGTGCACTATCCGCGGATCGGCGGGGCGATGGTGGCCTTCGAGACCGCGGGCGATCCGCACGAGGTGATCGGCTCGGTACGTCTGATCACCCCGGCGGTCAGCCTCGGCAGTGTCGACACCCTCATCCAGCACCCGGCGTCCATCAGCCATCGGATCGTGGACGCCGGGGACCGCCGGTCCTCGGGTGTGAGCGACCGGCTGCTTCGGATGTCGGTCGGCCTGGAGGACGTCGAGGACCTGTGGACCGATCTGGACCAGGCGCTCAGCGGCCGTCAGGGTCGACAGGACCAGGCGCTCAGTGGCCGTCAGGGTCGACAGGAGCGGGCTGGACGGCGGACGGGAGCGGTGAGTTGACGGGCATGGCGTCGAGCCGTGCCGTGATCACCAGGGTGCCCTCCTCGATCTGGTAGTCGAGCGGCAGACCCAGGCCGCGCATCGCCGCGACCATGCCGGTGTTGGCGGCCCGGGTCACCGCGTACACGCTCGCGCAGCCGGCCTCGACCGCCATCGCGACCAGACGGTCGAGGAGTTCGGCGCCGATGCCGCGGCGCTGCCAGTCGTCCTCGACGACCAGCGCCACCTCGGTCTCGTCGCCGTCCCACAGCAGATGCCCGAGCGCGACCAGGCGGCCCGATGCGGTCTGCACGGCGAGGGTGCGGCCGTACCGGGGGCTGAGCAGGTGGTTGAGGTACTTGTCGGCGTCGCCGACCGGTCCGTGGTAGCGCAGCCGCAGGGTGTCGGGGGAGCAGCGCTCGTGCATCGCCTTGGCGGCTTCGACGTCGGAGAGGTCCGCGCGGCGCACCGTGATCGCGTTGCCCTCGGGCAGCGTCAGCACGTCCTGGGCGCGCGGAATCCGCGGTCCGAGCCGGGCGTCCAGCTCCACGAGGGCCCGGGCGCGGGCGAACTCGGTGGGCGTGAACGGCAGATACGGCCGCTCCACCACGATCTCGCCGCCCTCCCCGTCCTGCAGTCGCAGCACGCAGTCCTCGAGGCGGCCCTCGACGGGCGAGTTCTGCGCGGTGCGGGCCCGGGACTTGGCGGGCACGGAGCGGATGGTGCACCGGCCGAGCAACTGTCGCAGAGCGAGCGGGAGTTCGGCGGCGTCCAGGGCCGTACGCGTGGCCAGGCCCAGGATGCGGGTGGGTGCGTCCACCAGGTCGTGGGCATCGGCCCGCTCGATCCAGGTGCCGGAGCCCCCGGCCGCCGCGACCGCCCGCGTCAGTTCGGCGGTGGGAAGGTCCTGCGGGGCACGCAGCAGGAACTCGTCCACCGTGCCTTGCGCGAGCGGATGCGTCTGCAGGCTGAGGATGTCCACGCGCAGCCCCGCGAGCGCGGCGCACAGCGCGGCCAGTGAACCCGGTTCGTCGCGCACGGTGGTCCGCATCCGCCACAGGGTGGTCGGCTTCTCCTGTGGTGCGCTGTGGGCGTTCTCCTCTGCCGAGGCGGGCGACGCCGACGGGACCGTGGGCGGTGGCGGGGCCGGCGGTGCGTGGCTATGTCGTCGCGCCCACCAGGTGTGGAACAGGGCTGTGGCCACCAGCGCCACGGCCGAGGCGATCAGCATGAACGGGCCGCGCGGCCCCTTGACCACGGTCTTCGCGATGGTGTCCGCGACCGCCACGGCGGTGAACAGCGCGGCGAGCTCGACGGCATCACGACGCCAGTGATGGCGTGCGGTGCGCGGGGAGCGGTCGGCGCGGAGTTTGCCCCACCGGCGGGTCGTGGGCCTGCTCCGGGTCCCGGGTGCGGACCGGCTTGTGGTCTCAGAAGTCACTTCCGTCATGCCAGCACTCTGAACGATCGGTGTTGCGTGATCACGAACGCTTTGTGACTCAGCGGTTAAGTTCCCTTCTGCCCTTTTTGCGGTCAGATTGCTTACGGGTTGCACCGGGAATCGCCCCAGGTCGGAGCGGCTGTGAACGACGGCGGGGCGGGCAGCCGTCCGTCGGCCGGCGCACGGCCGGGTGGCCCGTCGGGCCACTCGCCGCCCGCGCCGAGCCCCTCGCCACCCGCCCCGAGCCCCTCGCTATCCGCTCAACGCCCGGTGCAGGCGCCTAGCCTGGTTCTGTACCCGTGACGTGCCGGGCCGGCCCGCCCGCTCGGTCAGCTCCGGTATCTCGGCACGGGCACCGCAGCGTTCCGCGCAGTCGGCTCCGACTTCGAGGAAGTCACCGAGTGCCTTGGCCGGAAGACTCTCCTGCGCGAGGAGTCCGGGCAGGGCGGTGCGGAGTATCGCCCAGACAGTGGCGTACGCACCCGTGCCGGCGGCCGCGCGCACCCCGTCCGCGAACCGGCCCGGCTTGATGAGCGTGAGCTCCGACAACTCGGCGATATCGGCTCCCAGACGCTCGGCGTCCAGCACGCCGCGGGCGGCCAGGACCAGCAGGGCGTCGACTGCTTCCAGACGGTCCTGCGGCCGACGGGCGGCGAGCCCGTACGCCACCGAGAGGTGCACGGCCTGACCCGCCGGGCCGGGTGCTTCGGCGAGGGCGGGCAGATAGCCCTGCTGCGGCGCGAAGTTGTGGCAGGCCACACCCGACATGAAGTGAAGCAGCCGCGCGGCGACCAGCTCGGGCTGCGCGGGCAGCACCCCGAGCAGGTGCCGGTAGTGCGTGACCGGCGAGTGATCGGGTTCTGTCGGAGTCACCGGGCGACCCAGGCGGGCAAGCGGCCCGTCGAAACGCTCCCGCAGCCCGGGCAGCTCCCCGAGGTCGACCAGCACCGTACGGGCGCGGTAGACCTCCCGGTGCTCACGGTGCGACGAAGGCGCCGGCAGCGATCCTTCGCGCAGATGCTCGGCCAGACGCGTTCCGTGGGAGGTCCCGAGGGCATCGGCCCGGGCGGCCAGGAAGCTCAACTGGGCATCTCCCGCAGGGCTGCCGGGACCCGAGGGGGCTCCGGCACCCGCAGCGCCGTCGATTCCCGGAGGGCCCTCGAACCGGACGCGCAGCAGCGCCTGACCGAAGTCCATCTCGCCGACACGGGCCCCTCGCCGCGTGTACTCCTCCAGGCGCTCGACGAGGACCGCCGCCTCGATGGCGCCGGAGCTGTCCGTCGGGGTGGCGAGAAGGAACGGGCCGGGATCCGAGTGGATCCGGTGGGCCGCCTCCCAGCAGCGCGCATCACGGACAGCGGCCGGCCCTCCCCGCGCAGCCGAGGCTCCGGACGAAGTGTGCTGAACCCTTTGGTGCAGCAGCTCCATGCGCAGCTGGCCGAGCGCCGCCGCGACGACGATCTCGATACCGCTCGAGAGGAAGTGAAAGGAGTCCTGGCGCTCGATCCATGAGCCCATGTGCTCCCACCAGCGCTGGGCCTCGACCACCGGACGCAGTGCGTCCGTCAGCGCCTTGCGGTCGCGTGCGGCCTGCCGCATCAGCCCGTCCAAGGCCCGTTCGAACGTGACGAGATCATTGGGCGCCCCTGCCAGCAGCACGCTGACGTCCTCCGCCACCTCGGCGGGTGTCGCCCCGGCCGGGCTCACCGGCGTCCACTCGGGCGCAGGCGGCAGGAACTCCTCGTACGAGTAAGGGATTTCGTCCCCTTCGCCGATCGGCTGTCCCAAGATCTCCGCGGCTTCGCCCCGCAGTCCCGGCGTGAGCAACTCCGCCGCCGTCGCGAGCTCGGCGAGCTGCATCCGGTCGAGCGCGACCGTGTACCGGCCCACCAACTTCAGCGCCCGCTCCTGGACGTCGGTGTCCGCGTGCCCGAACGCCTCCGCCACCGCGGGCAGCAGCACCCCGGCCGCCGCGGGCCGGGCTTTGAGTACCTTGCCCAGCAGCACCAACTGCGCCCGCACCAGCTTCTTCTCCGTACGGAACAGCAGCGCGCGGGTCACGTCCGCGAGCCGCTCGTCGGACAGACCGCCGTCGAGTGCCAGGGTCCCGAGCACGGTCTGCGCATGCGCGGCGACCGGTGAACTCGCATCGGCGGCAAGGGCTGCCCAGTCCGCGAGACGGGCCAGCTGCTCCGCACGCGTCAGCGCCAGCTCTTCGAGCAGCCGCAGGAACATCCGCTCGTCCATCTGACGCCCGCCGCGCAGCAGTCGGGCCAGACAGGAGGCGACCATGGTGGGCCGGTCGAGCACACCGTCCCGGGTCAGCAGCGCGAGTGCTTCGGGCCAGGTGTTCGCGCCCGGCTCGCCCGGGAATGTGAACTGGGCGTAGCTGCCCACTTCCGGCGTCACGAAGAACGCGGACACGAGCCCGGTCAGATGAGGGTCACTGCGCAGCCGGTCGATCAGCGACACCCGCCGACTGTGGAAGTGCGAGAACACCCAGCCATGCACATACGCCTCGGTCGTCGGTGCCGCACACCCGCTGAGCCGTACGAGGCCGGCCATCAGCTCGTACGAGATGCTCGCCGACCGGGGCCGCTCGGCGAGTCGGTGCGCCACATCGGCCAGCCACTCGGGCGCACGATCGGCGAGCACGTCGAGCAGCAGCGCGTCAGGGGCCGGTGCCCAGGTGAAATCGCGTGCCGCAATCCAGGCCGAGGCAGCGGCGGCCCCCGTCTGGCAGCCCGCCCCGGCCACGGCCAGCGCCCGCAGGCGCTCGCGGTTGTCCCAGGTCCACACACCACGGTTGGCCGACCGCAGTCTCTTCAACAGATCGATGCAGACCCGCCGTTGAACGAGATCGAGCTTGCCGACGCACTGCGCGGCACGTTCGGCATCGCCCTGCTGCACCGCCTCGTACACATCGAGCACCCCGGGCCCGGCCTCGGCGCGTGCGGCGTCCACGGCCGCGCCGGTCAGGAGTCTGACGGTCATCGCGCGTTCTCCTCGGTCGTCTCCACACCGGACACCGGCGTCCGTACGGCAGCCGGCGGAACGGCATCGGTCTCCCCGCGCCGGACCAGGCGGACCGCGAGCGCATGCTTGCACGGGCCGCGCCCGCCCCTGTACTTGGCCCACCACACACATGTGCAGGTCAGCACGCCACCATCCGCGCGGACACGATGCGCATGCCCGTCCTCGGCCCGCACCGTGGCCATCTCTCCGTCCAGCGTGACCGCGTGGCGGGCCACCAGCGCACGTGCGTCCTTCAGCCGCGGGTTGTGCCGCTCCACCCGTTCGTTGTCATACGGCAGTTCGCGATGGAAGTACGCCGCCTCCGCCGCGTCGTAACCCACCCGTCCTGAGGTGCCCAGATACACGAGCGCCGCCCGCACCCGCTGCACGGAGAGACCGGCGGACGCGGCCAGTCCGGCGAGGTCGATCCGGGGTTCCCACGCGAGCAGCACCGAGATCAGCTCCGCGTCCTCGGCCGCCTCCGCGCCCGCGAGCGCATCGAGCACACCGCCCTCGCCCGAGAATCCGCGGGCCGCATCGGGGGAGAGGGTCAGGGTGAGCCGCATCCCCGGCAGCACGGCCTCCCAGGCCCCGGCCAGCGGTGACGAGCCGGCCGCGGCGGGCCCGTACACCCGAAGCGCCGTGGCATGGCGCAGCACCCGCTGCAGCGCGGAGAGCCGCTCGGGCCCGGGCAGGCACACCGCGCCCGGCACCGGACGGGTCGTCGGCCGCAGTCCCCGCCCCGCCGGAACCACCCACATCGCCCCTCGGGAGGCGCCCCGCGCACCCGTGCGCGGCAGGCCGCGCAGGAAGCGCACCGCCTCCGCGGCCGGCAGCTCGGCCCGCAACTCGAAGCCGGACGCGACGACCTGGGCCTCGGCGAAGCCGCGCAGCCAGCGGTCGGGCAGCGGCACCTTCTTCTCGACCACCGCACCGTCCACCGTGGTGACCGCCAACTCCTCCGGCCCGACCCGCAGATGGAGCGGATCGTCCGAGCCGACCCGCGACAAAGCCTCGCGCAATGGATGGTTGACGTCCACATTGGTCGTACCGTGCCCGACCTCGCCCCCGTCCAGACCCGTACTCAGGATGTCGAGTCGGGCCAGCACACCGCCGCACCCGGAGAAGGACTCGAACCGCAGGCGGTCCCCGCTGCCCGTCACCACCGGGTCGTAGGACGCCGGCCGCTGCGGCTGCCAATACCGCGCGGCCGCCACATCGGCCACGGCAAGGAGCGCCGCGGCGGCTGTCCGTGGCTCGGTCACGAACCCCGAGAAGAACCGCGGATGATCCACCCGCCCCGCGGGGGTGGCCCCGCGCGAGGTCTCGAGTCCGAGCCGCTGTCCCAGCGGTCCGGACTCCAGCGCGGAGGGGCGGTGATAGGCCACGGCCTGCAGTGATCGCGTCATGGAAAGACCGTAGACGGCGCCACTGACAACGGCCGTGGGCATCAACAATCCGCAGGTCAGGGCGGGTTGAAGCGGCTCACTGCCCGACCCGCCCCGGCTGCAGCACCTTCGTGAAAAGGACGGCCCCGGTGTCCTCGCGCAGGCGCACCGTCAACTCCCCGCTGCAGCCGTCGATATCGACCTCTCCGAAGTACTGCGGCGACTCGGCCGGCGAGACATTGGCGCGCGTCGGGGCCTTCACGAAGGACTGCTCGGGCCCGAACGTGCCGTCCAGCTTCACCGCCGGGAACCCGCCCGCCGCCAGAGGCCCGGAGACGAACTCCCAGAACGGGGCGAAGTCCTTGAACGCCGCCCGCGACGGATCGTAGTGCTGGGCTGAGGTGTAGTGGACGTCGGCGGTCAGCCACAGGGTGCCGGTGATCCGCTGGTGCTTGATGTACCGCAGCAGCTCCGCGATCTGCAGCTCGCGCCCCAGCGGCGCACCCGGGTCGCCCTGCGCGACCGCCTCGAAGTTCACCGCGCCGTCCGTGACCACCAGGCCGAGCGGCATGTCGGAGGCGATGACCTTCCACACCGCGCGCGAGCGCGACAGCTCCCGCTTCAGCCAGGCGAGCTGCTCGGCGCCGAGGATGCCCACCGGGTCCTCGGTCTGCCGGTTCGGGGAGTTCGCGTCGCGATACGTGCGCATGTCCAGGACGAACACATCGAGCAGCGGACCGTGTCGTACCACCCGGTGGACCCGCCCCTCGCTCCGGCCGCCGGGCAGCGTGCTGATCGGGAAGTACTCGCCGAGGGCCCGCCGGGCCCGGGCTGCGAGCACGTCGACGTTCTTCTCCGTATAGCGGACGTCGTCCAGGATCTGGCCCGGATACCAGTTGTTGCGGACCTCGTGGTCGTCCCACTGCACGATCGAGGGGACCTCGGCGTTGAAGCGCCGCAGGTTCTCGTCGAGCAGGTTGTAGCGGAACGTGCCGCGGAACTCGGCGAGCGTCTCGGCGACCTTCGCCTTCTCCTCGGTCATCACATTCCGCCAGACCCGCCCGTCCGGCAGCGTCACCGTCGGCTGCAGCGGCCCGTCCGCGTACACCGTGTCGCCGCTGCACAGGAAGAAGTCCGGGTGTCTGCGGCGCATCTCCTCGAAGACCCGGTAGCCGCCGAGCTCCGGGTTGATGCCCCAGCCCTGGCCCGCGATATCGCCGGACCACACGAACCGCACATCCTGGTGCCGCCGCTCGGGCGCGGTGCGGAAGGTACCGGTCACCGGGCGGCTGGTGCGCCGGGGGTCCTCGGGGTCGGCCAGCGTCACGCGGTAGTGGATCTGCTCACCCGCCGGCAGCCCCCGCAACCGCGTCGTCCCCGTGAAGTCGCTGCCCGGACCGAGCAGCGGGCCGTGCCAGGTGTGCGTACGGCGGAACGATTCGCTCGCGGAGGTCTCCACGATCATCCGGGCCGGCCGGTCGGAGCGCACCCACACCAGTCCGGAGTGCGCGTCGACGTCGCCGGTCTGCACACCCCACTCGGCGCGCGGGCGCCCGGACAGGGCGAGCGCCGGAGCGGCATCGGCCGCGGGCAGAGCCAGCGCGGCGGACGCGGCCAGCGAGCCGCGCAGCACGGAGCGGCGGCCGGGAACGGAGCCCTGCTGACCTGATGACATCGGTGAGCCTCCTGGGACGGGACCGACAAGTGCGCGGGAACAGACCTACTGGTGCACGGCGGCGCGTATGCGAACCCCAAGTGAACAACTCCCTTGCCGGGCAAGGGAACACGGCGCGCTCTACACAGCGGGCAAAGCAGCCGCGCGGCTGACGGCGGCCCGTATCAGGCGGTGTCGCCGTCGTAACTCCGGCGGTGGACGAACACCTCGTCCATGTGGGCCTCGGCCCACTCCTTGAGGCCGCGCATCACATGCTGGAGGGAGAGGCCGAGCTCGGTGAGCTCGTAGGTGACGGTGACCGGTACGGTCGGTGTCACGGTGCGGGTGACCAGGCCGTCGCGTTCGAGGGAGCGCAGCGTCTGAGTGAGCATCTTCTGGCTGACTCCGGCGAGTTGGCGTGCCAGCTCGGAGTAGCGCATCGACCGCGGCTCCCCGGCGCCGTTTCCTCCGGGGCCTTCGCTGCAGAGCGCGGCCAGGACCAGCGCGACCCACTTGTCCGAGATGCGGGCGAGCAGCATGCGGCTGGGGCAGCCGTCCAGGAACGCGTCGTACCTCATCTTCGCCTGCGCCCGTTCCTGGGCCGCCGTCTTGGTCGGCATCGACCGCTCCTTCCAGCCAGGGGTGGGGAGTTACGCACTTTCAGGTGCCTACTTCCCGTCGGAGAGCTGCCGTTCCAGAGTGATGCAGGTCAGCAGCCGAGCACAACCCATGAGGAGCACCCCATGAACACAGCCACTTTCCGCGCCGCCGTCGTCCGTTCCCCCGAGGGCCCAGACTCGATCGAGCTCGTGGACCTTCCCATGAGCGAGCCCGGGCCCGGCGAGGTCCGGGTGCGGATCGCCGCGGCCGGGGTGAACCCGGTCGACCTGGGTGTCGTACGCGGTGTCTTCCACGCCTTGGGTCTGGTCCATCAGACCGAACACACCGGTCTGGGCTGGGACTTCTCCGGCACGGTCGCCGCAGTGGGCCCCGGAGTCGAACTGGCCGTCGGCACCCGCGTCGCCGGTTTCATCGACGGCTTCGACCGGGACTTCGGGACGTACGCCGAACAACTCGTCGTGGCAGCCGCCAACCTCGCCGTCGTTCCCGACGAACTGGACCTGACCGTCGCGGCCACGGTGCCGCTCAACGCAACCGCCGCCGCACAGCTTCTCGACCTGCTCGGCGACGCCCCCGACACCGGCCGCAGGCTGCTGGTGACCGGCGCCGCGGGCGCGGTCGGAAGCTATGTCGCGGCCCTCGCGCCGGAGCGCGGGTGGCAGGTGACGGGCCTGGCCAGGGAGGAGGACGAGGAGTTCGTCCGCGGTCTGGGCGCCGAGTTCACCTCGCGAGCCGAGCCCGGCTACGACGCGGTCGCCGACGGTGCGGCCCTGCAGGGACAGGCCCTTGCCCTGGTACGTGACGGCGGAGCCTTCGTCGGCGTCCAGCCGAGCGCCAAGCCCGCGGCCGAGCGCGGGATCACGGTGGACGTAGTGGTGTCCCACCCCGACGGTTCGCGGCTGAGCCCCCTGCTCGCCCGCGTCGCAGCCGGCGGGCTGCCGGCCCGCGTGCACGCCGTCCTGCCCCTGGAGCGGGCCGCCGGCGCCCACCGCGCCATGGCCAAGGGCGGAGTGCGCGGTCGCATCGTGCTTCAGCCCTGAGCGGCACGTTCCTGAAGGCGAGACGAGGCGGGCCCGGGCATGGGTACCGGGTCCTAAGGCCTGTCTGACAATTCCCGTCGTGTCAGCGAGTGTCCGCCGAGTTGGCAGTCCGGAGGTGCGCCGACCGTCTGGCGGGTAGCGCCGGGCAGGACCTACGAACGGCGGGCCAGCAGGTGGGCGTCGAGGAAGCCCCGTTCGGAGGCCGGATCGTGAAGCAGCCGGGCGAAGGGAACGAGCCCGGCATCGGCCAGCAGTTCGGCGAGGCGATCCGTCGGCCAGCTGTAGGCAGGTGCCACCTTGTGGTCGAACCGGAGCGGCTCCGGTCCGTCGGTCCCGAAGAAGGAGACCAGGAGCAGGCCACCCGGCGCCAGGACGCGTACCTGCTCGGCGAGCAGCTCCGGCAGTTCCCCCGGAGGGGTATGGATCATCGAGTAGTGGGCCAGTACGCCACCGAGCGCGCCGTCCTCGATCGGCAGGGATTCCATCCGCGCCTCCTGGAAGCGCAGCGCCGGATGGGCCCGCCGGGCGTGGTCGATCATGCCGGGGGAGAGGTCGAGTCCAAAGGCGTCCAGGCCCAGTTCGTGCAGCATGGCCGTCAGATGTCCGGGCCCGCACCCGACGTCCGCTGCCCGCAGGTTGCCCGTCGCGCGCACCAGTTCGGCGAAGGTGCCGATCATGGCCCGGGTGAACGGCTGTGTCTCCAGCCGGTCTGCGAACAGCGATGCGTACAGCTCGACGACTCCGTCGTAGGCCGCCCTGGTCTCGTCCTGATGATTCGCCACGGGCAGGACTCTATAGCCGGTCTGATCATTGATCTCGTGGCAGGTCGAGGTGAATTGACGGATGCGGCATGGGGCGAATAGAGCCCCTGTTGCCGCAGGTGGACCGACGCGGCCGTCCGTGGCGTGATCACCGGCAGGTGGTCAACGGGGTGCTGTGGAGGCTGCGGACCGGGGCTCCTTGGCGCGACCTGCCCGAGCGGTTCGCCCGCTGGGAGGCTGATGGCACCTGGGCGAAGCTGCTGGAGCACGTCCAGGTCCGTGACGACGCGGTGGGCCGGGTGGAGTGGACCGTCGCTGTCGACTCCACGGTCAACCGGGCCCACCAGCACGCCGCGGGCGCCCGTAAAAGGGGGACGCGGACGGGGACGAACTGGAAGATCCGGGCCGCTCGCAGGCGCGCCAGGCCCTCGGCCGGTCCCGGGGCGGGCTGACCACCAAGGTCCGCCTCGCCGTCGACGGCCGGGGTCTGCCGCTGTCGATCGTGCTCACACCCGGAAACGTCAACGACGCCACTGCGCTCGCCGAGGTCCTCGACAAGATCCGCACCCCGCGCGCCGGCACGGGCCGCCCGCACACGACACCGGACCGCGTGCTGGGTGACAAGGCCTACTCCAGCAGGGCCATCCGCCATCTGCTGCGGCGTCGGGGCATCGCCGCCACGATCCCCGAGCGCCGCGACCAGGCGGCCAACCGCCGACGCCGGGGGCGCCTCGGTGGCCGACCACCCGCCTTCGACAAGGAGATCTACCGCGACCGCAACGTGGTCGAACGATGCTTCGCCCGCCTCAAGCAGTTCCGTGCGATCGGAACCAGGTTCCACAAGCTCGCAGACCGCTACCGCGCGGGAGTTGTCCTGGCCTCCCTGATCCTCTGGCTTCGTGAAGCGGCCAGGTGATCATTTGTCAGACAGGCTCTAGGACCGTGGCACGGCCGCCGTCCCAGGTCGTACGACCAGAGCCCGATGCCCCGGTCATCGGTGCCGCATAGGCTGCCCGGCAAGATCGGGAACGACCTGGGGGAGCCCCGTATGACCATCGACGGCCGCAGCCACATCCGTATCGCCCGTCCGTCCCTCGACCTCGCCGCCGCGGAGAAGTTCTACGTGGACGGTCTCGGGCTCAGTGTCGTCTGGCGCACCGGGGGCGACCACGGCCCCGGCCCCCACGACCTGCTGATGCTCGGTCGGCCGGACGCCGACTGGCACCTGGAGCTCGTCCACGACGCGGAGCACCCGGTCGCCCCGCGGCCCACCGAGGAGGACCTCCTCGTGCTCTACCTGGACGGTCCCGTGCCGGACGAGCTGGTGGCCCGGATCGTGGAGCACGGCGGCAAGCGCGTCCAGTCGCCGAACCCGTACTGGAACGAATGGGGCGTCACCCTGGAGGACCCCGACGGCTACCGGCTCGTCCTGTGCACCCGCGCCTGGTCCAACTCCTGAGCCACGAGTCCAATCCTGACCCACGAGTCCAATCCTGACCACGAGTCCACTCCTGACTCAGGAGTCCAATCCTGACCACGAGTCCACTCCTGACTCAGGAGTCCACGCCTGACCCAGCAGCCCTCCGCGATAACGTCATGTTTATGGCGCTCAACTCCGGTGCAAGCACCGCCTCACCCGAACACGCCGCGATATCCCCGGGCAGAGGCCGCAGAGCGCGTCAGGTGACGGACTGGTTCGCGTGGCTGCTGCCTCCGGTGTACCTGGTCGCCACGGCGCTCCTCGTCCAGGCCGGGCTCGTCTCCGACGCCCTGGTCTTCGGCAACATGGCCACGCCGCTGATCAGCGTCCTGGTCCTCTTCTACGCCTCGACCGGCTGGCATGTCACCCCGTACGAGAAGGACTTGCTGTCCGCGCGCACGCTGACCGGCCGCCGGACCCTCGACCTCGCCCGGCTCACCAAGGTCGGCCGGAGCGAGGTCGCGGGCCAGGGCTCGACGGACGACCGGCTCATCCTGACCGATGCCCATGGTGTCCGGGTCATCGTGAACAAGCTGAGGGGCGGCAACGGGGACGTCGACCGGCTCGTACGCCGCGCGCTTCTTGAACGGCCGATCGACGCCGGCGTCGTGGTGTCCGCACGTGCTGCCGAACGGCTCGGACTCGAGGACGAAGTGCGCAGGGCCAACGACAAGATGGTGCCCGGACGCTCCCTGCGCGGCTGGGTCGTCGGCTGGATGCCGATCCTGCTCACCCTGGTCTATCTCCCGGTCGGCTTCGGGCTGCTCATCCTCGGCTATCTGGCGGCGGGCAGTCCCTGATCAGCCCGCCGGATCGTTCCGCATCACCTGGGCGAGCAGTCCCACGGCTTCGGCGATCCGCTCCGGTGCCAAGTGCGCGTACCCGATGACCAGATGCGCCCGGCCGTCGGGCGGGGGAGCGGAGGAGTACGACTCCAGAGGACGGATCGCAAGACCGAGCTCCGCCGCCCGCTCCGCAAGGGCGGGGCCCGGGCCCGCGCCGCGGGGAAGGGCGGCGATCACATGCAGACCGGCGGCGATCCCCGTCACGTCCGTGCCCGGCAGCCGCTGCGCGAGCGCCGAAACCAGGACGTTGCGCCGCTCCCGATAGGTCCGCAGACACCGCCTCAAGTGCCGGTCGTAGTCGCCGCGTTCGATGAACCGCGCGAGCGTTTCCTGGTCGAGTGCGGGGTTCCCGAGGTCCATGAGGCGTTTGCGGACCACGATCGCCTCGGTCAGTTCCTCGGGCACGACCATCCAGCCGAGCCGCATCCCGGGAGCCAGTGACTTGCTGACCGAGCCGGTGTACGCGACGTGGTCCGGGTCGAGGCCCTGCAGGGCGCCCACCGGCGCGCGGTCGTAGCGGAAGTCCCCGTCGTAGTCGTCCTCGATGACCAGGCCG
Organism: Streptomyces mesophilus; assembly: GCF_040300965.1. Taxonomy (GTDB): domain Bacteria; phylum Actinomycetota; class Actinomycetes; order Streptomycetales; family Streptomycetaceae; genus Streptomyces; species Streptomyces mesophilus_A. The sequence continues at coordinate 32,695 of NZ_JBEPEW010000021.1, forward strand.
TCCACGGACCTTGTCCAGTCGAGGAGTTGAGCGCGGCGTCGGGCGGAGTAAGCGATCCCCGACGGGAACTGATGCGAAGGCGTGGCCACCAGGGTGCGCACCCGGTGCTCTCGCAGCAGCGCCAGGTCGGGCCCCTGAGCGTCCAGAGGTATCCGTACGGTCCGCATCCCCGAGTGGGCGAAAAGCTCCGCGTGTTCGGGGCTGCCCGGGTCCTCCGCGGCGACCGTCCGCTCCCCGCGCGCGTACAGCACCAGACCGAGCAGCGTCATGGCCTGGGAGACCCCGGAGCAGATCACGACACGTTCGGGGCCGACGACCACGCCCCTTCTGCGGGCGAGCAGCTGGGCCACCGCCGTACGCAGCCGGGGCAGACCGCGCGGATCCGGGTAGCCGAGCGTGGCGTGGGGCAGCTCGGCGAGCACTGCGCGCTGGGCCGCGGACCAGGCGGAACGCGGGAACAGGGACAGGTCGGGGATGCCGGGCAGGAGGCTGAGCCGGGTGCGCGGAGCGGCGTCGGCGCCGCGCCGAGCAGGCGGGACGCCGGCCGCCGAGGCCGCCACCGCGCCGCCCACCCAGGTCCCCGCCCCACGGCCCGCCCGCAGATATCCCTCGGCCGTCAGCTGCTCGTACGCCTCCGTGACCAGACCGCGCGAGACGCCCAGGTCGCCGGCGAGCGCACGGCTGGCCGGCAGCCTGGTCCCGGGAGCCAGCCGGCCCGAACGCACGGCCTCACGCAGCGCCGACTGCAGCGCCTTCCCCCGCGAGCGCGCGGGCGCGGCCGCCGCGGGCAGCAGCAGTTCCCAGGCGGTGGTCCAGCCCCGCGAATCGTCTTGAGCGGCAGGCGAATTGGTCCCCGATGACGTCATGAAAGTGGACCTTAATGCGGACCGCCGCGCTCTCTAGCGTCAACGGCATGACCGCACCACACCTCACCACCGCGCGCGGCAGCCTCCTCGCCGCCTTCGCCTGCTGCCTGGTCGGCGCCTCGTTCACCGCGAACAGTGTGCTCGGCGACTACCCGTACGCCGGAGGGCAGTTCCTGCGCTACGGGCTCGCCTGTCTCCTGCTGCTTCCGTTCCTCGGACGCGGCGCCCTCGCGCCGCTGCGCCGCCTGACCCGCCGCCAATGGGGACGCCTCGCACTGCTCGCGGCCGTCGGCATGGTCGGCTTCAACCTGGCCGTGCTCTACGCCGAGCGCACCGCCGAACCCGCCGTCCCCGGTGTGTTCGTGGGCTGTGCGCCGGTGGTCGTGGCGGTGCTCGTCCCGCTGCTCGGCTCCCGCAGGCCGACAAGGCCCGTCCTGTACGGCGCGCTGCTGGTCGCGGCCGGGGCGTTCACGGTGCAGGGCTGGGGCAGGACCGACGCCGCGGGGATCGCGTTCTCGGTGTGCGCGCTGCTCGGTGAGGTCGGCTTCGCGGTGATCGCCGTACCGCTCGTACGGCCGCTCGGACCCAAGCTGCTCTCGGCGACGGTGTGCGGGATCGCGGCCGTCGAGTCCCTGCTCATCGGCCTGCTGAGCCAGGGCACCCACGCTCTGCGCGTACCGACAGGGGCGGAAGGGGCCGCTCTGCTCTGGCAGGCGGTGATCGTCACGGTGATCGGCTTCGTCTGCTGGTACGCGGGGATGCAGCGCATCGGCGCCGAGCGGGCCACGCTCTTCTCGGGCCTCATCCCCGTGGCCGCCGCCGCGACCGCGCCCTTGGTCGGCACGGGGCACTACGGCGCGGCGCAGGCGGTCGGCAGTGTGCTCGTCGGGCTCGGAGTCGCCCTGGGTTCGGGGGTGTTCGCGAAGGCGGCCGTCCCGTCAGGAACTGGCGTCGAGGATGACGCGGGACACGAGGGCCGGATCGTCGTTCATCGGCACGTGACCGCACCCCCTGAGAGCGATGAGGCGGGCGCCGGGGATCGCCCGTTTGGCCCGCACCCCCTGGCGCCGCAGCAGCAGCCGGTCCCGGGTGCCCCAACCGATCGTGACCGGCACGGAGTCGACATCGTCCTTCCACTGGACGCCGCGCCCGGCGGACAGGGTCGCGTGGAAGCCCGTGGCCTCGCGCAGCGCCAGCGTCTCGGCGACCACGGCCTCGGGTGAACGGCGCCCGGGCCGCGCATAGATGGTGCTGGTCAGCGCGGCGCGGCCGGCCGCGGAGCGGGAGAGCCGCTCGATCGCGGGCAGCGGGAGCAGCTTGGCGCCCCGGTGCATCGCAAGCAGCGTTCCGAAGGCGTATCGCCGCTCGGCCTGCGTCCAGAATCCGGCCGGCGACAGCGCCGTCACCGACCGTACGAGCTTCTCGCGACCCATCTCGAGCGCCAGCAGACCGCCCAGCGAATTGCCCACCACATGCGGGCGTTCGATGTCGAGGGCCTTGCACAGGGCATTGAGCGCGGGAACGAAGTTCGCGAGGTCGTACGCGAAGCCGTCGGGCAGCGCGGGCGAGGCGCCGAACCCCGGCAGATCCACGGCGATCACGTCACGTTCGGCCGCGAGGATCCCGAACACCGGGTCCCAGGCCTGGTGGTGGTGCCCTATGCCGTGCAACAGAAGCACCGGATCCCCCGAACCCCCGCGCCGATAGACGACGCTCACATCCTTCGGGCCCTGGGCGGAGTCGACGCTGAAGGTGACGGTGGCGGACATGCTGCTCCTCGTCGGTGGACAACACGGCGGTGGCGCTGGACGCTCCAGGACCAGCGGAGGCTCCTAGACAGTCTGTCAGCAACAACTACTCTTGGGTAACCCCTTGTTGGGCCCCGGCTGGACACAGGCGCATGGCGTCAGGTGGGATGGAACGGTGCCGACCGACACTCTTGTGGACGAATTCGAAGCCCAGCGCCCGGTCCTGACCGGCGTCGCCTACCGCATGCTCGGACGCGTGGCGGACGCGGAGGACGTGGTCCAGGAGGCCTGGCTGCGCTGGTCGGCCGCGGACCGTACGGATGTCAAGGACGCGCGCGCCTTCCTGGTGCGGATCACCACCAGGCTCGCCATCGACCGGCTGCGGCAGGTGCAGTCGCGGCGTGAGGCGTATGTCGGACCCTGGCTGCCGGAGCCGGTCCACACGGAGTTCGGCGACAAGGTGCCCGACACCGCCGAACAAGCCCTGCTCGCCGACTCCGTCTCCCTCGCCGTCCTGGTCGTCCTCGAGTCGCTCTCGCCGCTGGAGCGGGCGGTGTTCGTACTGCGCGAGGCCTTCGGCTTCCCGTTCGCACACATCGCCGAGACCCTCGACCGCTCCGAAGCGGCGGTACGTCAGCTGGCGGGCCGCGCCCGCAAACACGTCGACGAACGCAAACCCCGCTACGACGTCGACCCGGTCGAACGCCGCACGCTCACCGAACGGTTCCTCGCCGCCGCCGGCGCGGGCGACCTCGACGGACTGATCGGCATGCTCGCGCCCGACGCACGCCTCGTGGGCGACAGCGGAGGCAAGTCCAAGGCGCCGCTGCGCGTTCTGGAGAGCGCCGACAAGGTCGGCCGCTTCCTGCACGGCGTCTCCGGGCAGACGGGCGCGGCCCTGGACGAATACCGGATCGTCGAACTCAACGGCGGACCGGCCCTGTTGGGGATCATCGACGGCAAGGTCGACGTGATGATGCAGCTCGACATCGCCGACGGCCTCGTCCGGTGCGTGTACATCCAGCGCAATCCCGACAAGCTGGAGTCCCTCCTGGCGAACGAGAAGGACTGATTGCCGGGATTTCCCGATACGGGAACCAAGTCCCCTTTGCTGAAAAGCCCCCGCCTTCCGAGGCGGGGGCTTTCCTGTGCGCGACAAGCTCATGAACACCTCATGAGAGCGGAGCGCTGCGCTCTGTAACGGAGCGAGGATTGGTCTTGACCAAGGGTGTGCGCAGCCCTATCGTCGCGGATAGTGCAGGAACCTTTAATAAACAAGGGCACGTAAAAGCCGTCAGTGGCAGGGCATTTACGCCAGGGCGAATGCGGAGGATCAGGGTGGGGACCACGCAGCTGGAGACGGCACCGGAGACGAAGTACTGGCACCTCAAGACCGTGATCGGTGAGGCGCTGGACTCCGAGTTCGCGGTCGGCGAGATTCTTCCCAACGAGCGTGATCTGGCGGCCCGTTTCGGCGTCGCCCGCGCGACGTTGCGTCAGGCTCTGGAACAGCTCGAACTCGAAGGCCGGCTGCAGCGGCGCCGCGGCGTCGGCACCACGGTCGCCCCGCCCCGTATGGGCGTGGCCGTCGGAGCCGCCGGAAACGGCTGGCCCGGCAGCTCCGGCGACGCATGGCAGCCCGCCGACTGCACGCAGGAGATCCCGCCCGCCGTGGTCGCCGAACTGCTCGGCACGGGAGCCGACGAGGCCGTTCATGTGCTGCGCCGCTCGCGGATGTACAGCGGGCAGCCCGTCGCCGCCGACCTGCTCTACGTGCCGGCCGCCTCGGTGCCCGACCTGTCGGCCATAGACATTCCGGACGGTGTCACCCGCGCCCGCGTCGTGCTGCGCGAACTGCAGCGGCTCGGCTTCGACGGCGAGGACCGCGCGGTCGAGCTCGGCTCCGCCCGCGCCGACGACGCCCGCCAGCTGGACCGCCTGCCCGGCGCCCCCGTACTCCTGGTGACCACACGCTACTTCGGCCCCGGCGGGCGTACCGCCGCCGTGTCGGTGGCCACGTACCGCGCCGACACCTGCCGCCTGACGTTCGGCGGCGATGTGGAGTTCCACTCCGAACAGGAGCGCAGGGCCTCCTGAGCGAGACCCCGCAGACCCGGCCCGTCGCCCCCTCCGCGGCGGGCCCGGTCGTGTGACCGGCCGCTCTCGGGGGTGACGGAGGCCGGGCCTCGGGGTGTCACAGCGAAACCGACCGAACCTCGGGGTCTCACAGCGAAACCGATCGAACCTCGGGGTCTCACAGCGAAACCGACACCGGGAATCAGACGGCGACGAGTTCCCGCTCCTGCTCCCGGTCCGGCGTGGTGACCTTGGTCTTCTTGTTCGGCAGTGAGAGCCGGAAGACCTTGTGCCACGCGGAGAACACCTGCTTGGGCAGCGGCCCGGTGACGTACTCCAGCTCGTACTTCTCGAACAGCGCGCGCACCTTCACCGCGACCTCGGCGTACCGGTTGCTCGGCAGGTCCGGGAACAGGTGGTGCTCGATCTGGTGCGACAGGTTGCCGGTCATGAAGTGCATGGCCTTGCTGCCGCTGATGTTCGCCGAACCCATCATCTGGCGCAGGTACCACTGGCCGCGCGTCTCGCCCTTGATCGACCGGCGCTCGAAGACCTGAACACCCTCGGGGAAGTGCCCGCACATGATCACCGAGTGGGTCCAGATGTTGCGGACCAGGTTCGCGGTGAACGTGGCGGCGAGTGTGGGAAGGAACGACGGGCCGGAAAGCAGCGGGTGGATCACGTAGTCCTTGAGCACCTGCTTGCGGATCTTTCGGCCCACAGCCTTGGCCCGCGCGCGGAACACCGGGTTCTTGCGGCGGTGCTTGCTCAGGTTCTTGCCGAGCTCCAGGTCGTAGGCGGCGATGCCGTACTCGAAGAAGCAGGCGTTGAGGAAGTTCCACAGCGGCTGACCGAGGTGGAACGGGTGCCACTTCTGGTCCTCGTCGACGCGCATGATGCCGTAGCCGAGGTCGTTGTCCTTGCCGATCACGTTGGTGTAGGTGTGGTGCAGCTCGTTGTGCGAGTGCTTCCACTGCTCGGCCGGCGCGACGTGGTCCCAGTCCCAGGTGGTGGAGTGGATCTTCGGGTCCCGCATCCAGTCCCACTGGCCGTGCAGGACGTTGTGGCCGATCTCCATGTTGTCCATGATCTTCGCCACGGAAAGACCGGCGGTGCCGAGCACCCATGCGGGCGGGAAGATCGAGAACAGCAGCACGCCCCTGCTGGCCAGTTCGAGCTTGCGCTGCGCCGCGATGACCTTGCGGATGTAGGCGGCGTCCTTCTCGCCGCGGGCGGCGATCACCTCGTCGCGGATCGCGTCCAGCTCGCGGCCCAGCTCTTCGATCTGCTCCGCGGTCAGGTGGGCGGTGGGGTCGATGGCGGTCAAGGTGCTCCTACCGTTCGATGTCGCAGGGGCCCGCCGCGGCGGACACACAGGTCTGGATGAGGACGCCCGGCTCGGCCTCGGTGATCTCGCCGGTGCGCAGGTCGCGCACGGCGCCCGACTTGAGCGGCGTCACACAGCCGAAGCAGATGCCCATACGGCACCCGGAGGGCATGAGCACGCCGGCCTCCTCGCCGATGTCGAGCAACGGCATGGCACCGTCCGCGTCCACGGTCTTGCCGGTGACGCTGAACGTGACCTCGCCGCCGTCGCCGGCGACGACGATGCCGGGGCGGAAGCGTTCGGTGTGCAGACGGTCAGGGACGCCGTGGTCGGCCCAGTGCTTTTCGGCGGCGTCGAGCAGTCCCGCGGGCCCGCAGGCCCAGGTCTCGCGCTCGGCCCAGTCGGGTACGAGTGCGTCGAGACGGGCGATGTCGAGCATGCCGTCCGTGTCGGTGTGCACCTCGGTGAGCCGCAGCTTCTTGCCCGCGACCAGGTCGTGCAGTTCGTCGCGGAAGATCACGTCCTGTGGCCGCGGCGCGCAGTGGACCATCGCGACGTCGTCGAATTCGGTGTCGCGCAGCATGCCCATCACGGGTGTGATGCCGCTGCCGGCCGTCAGGTAGAGCACCTTGGCGGGCTTGGCCTGCGGCAGTACGAAGTCACCGGTCGCCTGGTCGAGCTGGATCAGCGTGCCGGGCTTCGCCCTGCGCACCAGGTGGTTGCTGACCTTGCCGTCCGGGATCGCCTTCACAGTGATCGTGACGCGGCCGTCCCGGCGGTCGGTCGGCGAGGTGAGGGAGTAGGCACGCCACAGGCGCACGCCGTCGACGTCGACCCCGATCCGCACGTACTGACCGGCTGTGTGGCCGCGCCAGCCTCGTCCCGGCCTGATCACGATCGTTGCGGCGTCAGCCGTCTCGGGGTGCACGGCCTCGATGCGCCCCCGTAGGTCGGCGCCCGCGCGCAGCGGGCTGACCAGGTCGAGGTAGTCCGACGGCAGCAGCGGTGTCGTGACCATCTCGAGCAGTTTCCACGCCCTGCTGCGGAGGGCAGTACTCGTCATGCCTTCAGCTTGCTGTGCGTCAGGGCGTAAAGTCCTGACCGTAGGACGTGAATCTGCTCGACCGAATTATTCGCAGGGAACAAAATCGTGAGCCATGCAGCCCGGAGGGCCAGCGAGCTGACCCTGGATGAGACGACCGTCACCGCACTGCGGGCCGCACTGAAGACCACCGCCGACGAGGTCGTCCAGGCGATCATCGACGAGGTCCCTTCGTACGCCAACGCCCTTTCGGGCCGGATGGGCGGCACCATCCGCGGAGCCGTCCGCACCGCCCTGGGGCACTACCTGGACCTCGCGAGCGGGAAGGCCACAGGCGGCGACGGCGGTGACGCGGCCTATGAGTTGGGCCGCGGCGAGGTGCGCGACGGCCGTTCGATGGACGCCCTGCTCAGCGCCTACCGCGTCGGCGCCCGCGTGGCCTGGCGATGCCTGGCAGACGGTGCCGTACCCGCGGGTCTGCCCGCCGCCGAGGTCGCCAAGTTCGCGGAGCTGACCTTCGCCTATATCGACGAGCTCTCCGCCGCGAGCGCCGCGGGCCACGCCGACGAACTGGCTGCCCGGGGCAGGGCCCACGAGCGTCACCTGGAACACCTGGCCCGCGACCTCCTCGCCGACGCGAGCCCGGACGTGCTCCTCGCCTCTGCTCAACGGGCCGGGTGGCAGCCGCCGGTTTCCCTGACCGCGGTCCTGCTGCCCACAGCCCAGGCCCGGCCCGCCTACCGCGCGCTCGACCCGAGCACCCTCGTGCTCGACGATCTGCCGGATGGCAACGGTGTGCTGCTCGTCCCCGATGCCGACCGCCCTCATCTCCTGCGGCAGCTGACCGACCGCTCCGCCGTGGTCGGCCCGGCCCGGCCGTGGACCCGTGCCTGCGCCTCGTATGCGCGAGCCGTACGTGCGCGCTCGCTCTCCCCCGACATCCGCGACACCGAGGACCACCTGCCCGAGCTGGTGCTGAGCGCCGACGCGGACGCGTTCGCGGACCTGCGCACCCGAGCCCTGGCGCCGTTGCAGACCTTGCCCGCCGCGACCGCACGGAAGCTGGAGGAGACCTTGCGGGCGTGGCTGCTGCACCAGGGCAGGCGGGAGGAGGTGGCGGCGGCGTTGTTCGTCCACCCCCAGACGGTCCGGTACCGGATGTCGCAGCTGCGGGAGCTGTTTCCGGATCTCGCCTCGCCACAGCGGGTGCTCGAACTGACATTGGCGGTGGGCCTGCGGGGCAGCTGACGGACCGCTGCTTCAGCGGGCCAGCAGCACCAGGACGAGTACCGCCAGAGCGGGCACCGTCTGCACGAAGAGGATCTTGCGGGATGCCGTCGCGGCGCCGTACAGCCCGGCGACAGCGACGCAGGCCAGGAAGAAGATCCGTACCTGGAATCCGACCGGATCGGAGGCGAACGCTCCCCACAGGAGTCCGGCTGCCAGGAATCCGTTGTACAGGCCCTGGTTGGCGGCCATCGCCTTGGTCGCGGCCGCGAACTCCTCCGTCGTACCGAAGGCGGCTCGGGCGCGGGGGCTGGTCCACAGGAACATCTCCAGGGCCAGGATGTAGACGTGCAGCAGGGCGAGCGCGACCACGGCGAACGTGGCAATAGTGGACATGCCGGACACGTTATGTCACGGCAGGCGGGTCCCTCGTTCACAGCCGGGCTGATGGATTGCCTCGAACCCTTCGGAGCAGGCCGGCTAGCGGCCCGTCACTGTCCCCTCCACCGCGAACAGCTCCTCCTCGACGTGATCGAGCGCAAGCCGCAGCGCACCCGTCGCCACCGCCGCCTCGCCCAGCATCGACAGCGCCACCCGCGGCGGACGCAGACAGTAGCGGGCCAACTCCCGGCGCAGCGGCTCCAGTACGCCGTCGAGGCCCGCGGCCCAGCCGCCGATCACCACCAGCTCCGGATCCAGGGCGAGGACCAGCGCCGCCACATCGTGGACAAGCCGCTGGATGTACCGGTCCACCGCCGCCTTCGCGCCCACATCGCCCTCACGGGCGTGCTGGAACACCTCGGTGACCGCCTGCTCGTCGAGCGGGTGCAGTGGCTCGTCCGTCGTGGAGAGCAGGGTCTCGGGCGTGACGTCGCGGCCGAGCAGATGCAGCGCACCGATCTCGCCGGCCGCACCCCCGAAGCCGCGGTGCAGCCGGCCGCCGATCAGCGAGCCCGCGCCCGGGCTGAGCCCGGCGAGCACGAACACCACGTCGTCGGAGTCGCGGGCCGCGCCCTTCCAATGCTCGGCGACCGCGGCCGTGTTGGCGTCGTTCTCCACCAGGACCGGGCACTTGAAGGAACGGCGCAGCCGCTCGCCGAGCGGCAGTCCCGTCCAGCCGGGCAGCGCCGTACCGAGCCTTACGGTGCCGTCCGCCTCGACGATGCCGGGGCTGCCCACGCCGACGGCGCGCAGCGCGTCGCGGGCGATGCCGGCGCGGCGCAGCAGCTCGGCCACGCACGTGCGAAGCCGCTCCAGACGTTCATCGGACGAGGCGACCTCGTCGACCTGCTTGTGGTTGGCGCCGAGCACCTTGCCGTCCAGGTCCGACAGGACCGCGGCCACCCGGTGCGGGCCGATCTCCAGGCCGAGGAGATGCCCGGCCTCGGCGCGGAAACGGAAGCGGCGGGCCGGCCTGCCCTGCCGCCGCGCCGCACCCTCCTCGACGGGGGCCTCGACGACGAGACCCGCCTCGATGAGGCCCTCGACCACACCCTCGACGGTGGGGCGGGAAAGCCCCGTGATCCGGGTGATCTCGGTGAGCGTCGCGGAGTCGGCGTTGCGCAGGGCATGCAGCACCACGGCCGAGTTGATCCGTCGTAGCAGCGAGGGATCCCCGCCGGTCAACCGGCTCAACGTACGTCCTTCCTGCTCTGCGACCTGCCTGGCCGGATCGTACTCGCCGCGGCCTGGCCACGGCGAGTGTCCGGAGGCCCACATTCGGTGGCCCGAAGGCCTGGAGAGGTGATCAACCGGGCGACACGAACCCCGACTCGTACGCGGCGATCACGGCCTGGGTGCGATCGCGCGCCCCCAACTTCGCCAGTACGGCGCTGACATGGGACTTCACCGTCTCCGCACCCACCACGAGATCGGCCGCGATCTCGGCGTTGGACATCCCGCGGGCCATGAGGCGCAGCACGGCCGCCTCGCGTTCGGTGAGCGCCGCCCGTTCCATGGCCGCACGCGCCGGCGCGCTGCCGTACTCCGCCGCAAGGGAGCGCACCGCCGCAGGGAAGAGGAGCGACTCGCCCTCCGCGACCAGCCGCACGGCGTGCACGATCTCCGCGGGCCGGGCGCGCTTGAGCAGGAAGCCGTCGGCGCCGGCGCGCAGGGCGTCGTACACGTACTCGTCGTTCTCGAAGGTCGTGACCACAAGGATCTTGGGCGGTGCGTCCACGGAGCGAAGGACTGCCCGGGTGGCCTCGATGCCGTCGAGCAGCGGCATCCGTACGTCCATCGCCACGACATCCGGCCGCAGCGAGCGGACCAGCGGCACCACGGCGGCGCCGTCCGCGGCCTCGCCGACCACCTCGATGTCCGGCTGCGCCTCGAGCACGGCGCGCAGACCGGCGCGTACCAGGGGTTCGTCGTCGACGAGCAGGACGGTGATCGGCATCCGGCCAGCTTAGGCGGTGGTGCGCATCCCCAATGGATCACCCTTCGATCACCCATGGATCACCCATGGATCACCCATGGATCCTCCGTGAATCCTCCTCAGGACACCGGGAGATCGACCGTGAGCTGCCACTCGCCGTCCTCGGGGCCGGCCTTCGCACGGCCGCCGAGCAAGGTGGCGCGTTCGCGGACGCCGCGCAGTCCCGAACCGCTGCCGGCGCCGAGCGAGGTGCCATCCAGTGGATTGGTCACGGTCAGGAGCAGCCGGCGGTCGTCGGCCGTGATCCGCACCGTGACCGGTACGGCGCCCGCATGCCGCAGCACATTGGTGAGTGCCTCCTGCAGGATGCGGTACGCCTCGCGCGTGACCGGCCCCGGCAGCCGGTCGAGCGGCCCGGTGATCTCCGCGTCCACTTTCGCACCGGAGGCCCGCGCCGAGTCCAGGAGCCGGTCGGCCTCGGCGAGCGTGGGCCGGCGGTGCGCGGGCTCGCTCGGTTCGCGCAGCACTTTCAGGACCCGCTCGAGGTCCTCCAGTGCCGCGCGGCCGGTGTCCTCGATCGCGGCCAGCGCCTGATCGGTGAACGCGGGGCTGTTCGCGGCGCGTGCCGCACCGGCCTGGACCACGGCCACGGTCAGGGCGTGGCCGATCGAGTCGTGGAGCTCGCGGGCGATGCGGTTGTGCTCGAGCAGCTGCTCGGTGCGCTCTTCCAGGGCGGCGAGGCGTTCGGCGGGGGAGGGGCCGAGCATGCGCAGGGCTGTCCTGGCCATGAGGGCGCCCGCGCCGGCCGCCACGTAGCCGAGGACGGTCAGCGGCAGCGGCACGAGAAAGATGTACGCCCAGTGTGCGCCGTGCAAGGTGATCACGGAGTCGGCACCGGGGTCGTCGCCGACCACGGACCCGGCGAACGACAGCGTGGTCGCACCTGCCTGAACGGACAGCCAGGCCATCGCACTTCCCGCCTCGAGGCGGAGCACCATCCACAGCGCGGTGACCCCGCGGTCGCGCCATGTCTGTGCCGGACGCGCCACGATGACCGGTTCCGGGGCGTCCTCGTCCCCCTGGCGCGCGTGCCGCCCCGGGAACAGCATCAGCCTGGCCTGGAGCCCCTCGGCCAGACGCATCGCGGGCACCAGGCCGGCCGCCGCCACCAGCGGGATCGGCAGCAACGCGAGAAACACCCAGTGTGCGACGGAGTCGGTGTGCACCCCGACGATGAACGAACCGATCACCGTGGGCACCGCCCCCACGACCAGATGCACCCAGCGCGTATACGTCACCGCACGGGTCAGCGGTCGCAGGAATCGAGGCATGCCGCCATCGTGCCAGTCGCCTGTGACAGGTGGTTCCCCCACGTGGGGGAGACGATCCCCACCGCCGGGGGAGGTCACGGAGCTGCCGTTTCCCGAGGCTGGAGCCATGACAAGCATCGAGGTCGCAGCACTCACCAAGGAGTACGGCAGCACCCGCGCCGTCGACCACCTCACGTTCACCGTCGCACCGGGCAAGGTCACCGGGTTCCTCGGGCCCAACGGCGCCGGAAAGTCCACCACCATGCGGCTCGTCCTGGGCCTGGACCGTCCGACCTCCGGTACGGCCACGGTCGGCGGCCGTACGTACGCCTCGCTCACCGATCCGCTCCGCGAGGTCGGCGCCCTGCTCGACGCCCAGAACGCGCACGCCTCCCGCACCGGCCGCAACCATCTGCGCGCCCTCGCGGTCAGCAACGGAATTCGGGTGCGGCGCGTCGAGGAGGTCCTGGAGGAGACCGGCCTCGCCTCCGCGGCCGGCCGCCGCATCAAGACGTACTCGCTCGGCATGCGCCAGCGCCTCGGCATCGCCGCTGCCCTGCTCGGCGACCCTCCCGTGATCATGCTGGACGAGCCGTCCAACGGGCTCGACCCCGAAGGCATCATCTGGATCCGCGAACTCCTGCGCCGCCTCGCCCGCGAAGGCCGCACCGTCCTGGTCTCCAGCCATCTCATGAACGAGACCGCCGCCTTCGCCGACCACCTTGTCGTCCTCGGCCGCGGCCGGCTTCTCGCGGACACCCCGATGCGCGAGTTCCTCGACGAGCACAGCCACGCCCGCGTACGGGTGCGCAGCGCCGATCAGACGCGGCTGCGGCAGGTTCTGGTCGAGCAGGGATACGTCGCCGAATTCGCCGGGGACGGGAAGCTCACCGTCGAGGACGCCAAGGCCGAGGACATCGGCGCGCTCGCGGCCCGTGAAGGCGTTCCGATCCTCGAACTCGCCGACGAGCAGGCCTCCTTGGAGCAGGCCTATCTGGCCCTCACCGCTCAGGACGCCGAGTTCGCCGCGGCCCCCGCCCGCCCCTGACGCCGACCGACCCCAGCCAGTCGAGGAGACCGCCCCATGACCACCACCGCAGTCGTCCACTCCGAGTGGATCAAGATCCGTTCCGTACGCGCCAGTTGGGGCTCCCTGCTCTCCGTACTGGTCGCGACCCTCGCCATCACGCTGCTCGCCTTCCCGCTGATCGGCCAGGCCGAGGCCGACAACCCGGACTACGACGCGCTGTTCAGCGCCTTCTACGCGATCAACTTCGCCCAGATCGCGGCCATCAGCTTCGGCGCCACCGCGTTCTCCTCCGAGTTCGCCCACGGTGCGCTGCGGGTCTCGCTCGCCGCCGTGCCGCGCAGAGGCCTCTTCTACGCGGCCAAGACCGCGGTGATCGGCACAGCGGCGTTGGTCCTCGGCCTGATCACGTCCTTCGCCACCTTCCTCGTCGGCCAGCTCTTCATGGGGGAGTACGCGATCGGCCTCGGCGAAGAGGGGGCGCTGAGCGCCTGCGTGGGCGCCGGTGTGTACCTGGCGCTGATGGCGCTTTTCGCGAGCGGTCTCACGGCGCTCCTGCGCAGCGGCGTCGCCGTCCTGAGCCTGCTGATCCCGCTCGTGCTCATCGTGGGCTTCGTCATCGGCGACATGAACGCGGGCGTCGCCGAGTTCCTGCCGGACCGCGCCGGCCAGGTGGTGCTCCACTCCGACTACGACGGCAGCCTCGGCCCCTGGCTGGGACTGGGCGTCACCGCGCTGTGGGCGGCGGCCGCGGTGGGCGCCGGGTGGTGGGCGGTACGGCGCAGGGACGCCTGAGCGGCGCCCGTTGTCAGTGGCGGTTGCTCTACTGGACGCATGACCGCCGCACCGCGGCCCGAGCCGCACCCGCCGACGAGCTCCGAAGTGCGTCTGCTGCACGACCGGTTGGCAGCGCTGGATCTGCTGTGCTCCCACTCCCTCGACACCGAGCACGGCGGTTTTGGCCCCGGCGCGTGCGGACCGGGTTACCGCATAGCCGAGCTGGCCCGCGACGCGGCGCCGGCCGCCCACGACTCACTCGCAGTCCCGCTCACGAAGCAGTGGGGCGAGCCGGTGCGCCTCGAACTGCGGGACCTGGCGGGGGAGATACCCGAATCCTGGGCCTTCCTCGCCACCCTGGTGGCCGAGGTCGACATCTGGCGCGCCCGCGACCGCTGGCTGGCCCTCGGCGTCACCCACGACCACCCTTCACGCCTCCTGGCTCTGGTCACCACCGCCAACCCGCCCTGAGCAGCCTCCCTTTGAGCGGAGCTCCTCGCCTGGTGGCCCAGGTCAGTCGAAGAGGGCGACGACTCCGTTCACCCAGATCGCGAGGAACGCGAGGACCGCCAGCAGGCATCCGAGGCCCGCCAGTGCACCGCCGGCCGTCCACGGCCCGGAAGGCGCTTCGGACTCCTCACCTGGGCCGTCCGCGTACGAGGCGGGGTCGTCCCAGCCGACGGGATGCCCCAGCTCCTCGGCGCAGGCGGTGCGCACAGCGACCAGCTGCTCCTCGGCGAAGGAGGTGGCAGCCGTCGTCTCCGGTCCGCGCCAGGCGAGAGCCCTCATCCGCCAGGCGCCGGACCCGTATCGCGTCTCGAAGGCGGCGGTCTCGGCGGCGTCGCGGTCCTCTTCGAGGTACATCCACCGTCCGGCCTGGGCGGCATCGCCGTAGAGCCGGTACACCTCGGCCAGGCGCCGACGCAGCATCAGGTCGTACGGGAAGGAGGAGACGAGTCCGCGCAAGCGCTGGCGTGCGACGGGGACCCGGCCGGCGGCCAGGTCCACATCGACTCTCGCGAGCGTCTCTGTGAGGGGCATGCACGCATGATCGGGTACCGCGCCGACCCATGTCGACCCGGTTTGTCGCAGAGCACCCGCACGCTTCTGCCGCATCGACCGGGCCCCCACCGGCGCGTACCCGGACTGCCGACGCAGCCTTCAGCCGGCCGCCTCCCGCAGCCGTGCGAACTCCTCGGCCATCGTCTGCGCCGTCCAATGCGCGTTCAGGCCACTGGGGTTGGGCAGCACCCACACCCGGCTCCCGCCGATCGTCCGCTCCTGCGGCCCGATCTTCGCCGCGCGCTCGCCGAACGCCGCCCGGTACGCGGTCACGCCCACCACCGCGAGCCACCGGGGCGCGAGGCGCTCGACCTTCACTTCGAGGATGCGGCCGCCCTCCACGTACTCCTCGGGCGTCAGTTCATCGGCCCGCGCCGTCGCCCGCGCGACGACATTGGTGATGCCGAGTCCGTACGAGAGCAACTCCCGCTGCTCGGACGGCTTGAGCAGCCGTGGCGTGAAGCCCGACAGATGGAGCACCGGCCAGAACCGGTTGCCCGGGCGGGCGAAGTGGAAGCCCGAAGCCGCCGTCAGGAGACCGGGGTTGATGCCGCAGAACAGCACACGAAGACCGCCCGCCACCACATCGTCGACGATGCGGTCGCGGGCGGCCTCGAGCTCTTCGCGGCTGTACGAGGTCAGAGGATCGCCCCGGGCGTGTACGCGGCGGCCTCCGGGTGCTGCTTGACGAGCTCGTCGATCCGGCCGACCACGACACCGACCTGGTCGGCGGCCGCACCGGTGAACGACAGCTTGTCCGCCATCAGTTCATCGAGCTGCGCGCGGTCCAGCGGGATCCGCTCGTCGGCGGCCAGCTTGTCGAGCAGCTCGTTGCGCTCCGCGCCCTGCTCGCGCATCGCCAGCGCGGAGGCGACCGCGTGCTCCTTGATGGCCTCGTGGGCGACCTCACGGCCCACGCCGCCGCGCACCGCGCCCATCAGGACCTTGGTGGTGGCGAGGAAGGGCAGGTAGCGGTCGAGCTCACGGGCGACGACCGCGGGGAACGCGCCGAACTCGTCGAGCACGGTCAGGAAGGTCTCCAGAAGACCGTCGAGCGCGAAGAACGCGTCCGGCAGCGCGACCCGGCGGACCACCGAGCAGGAGACGTCGCCCTCGTTCCACTGGTCGCCGGCCAGCTCGCCGGTCATCGAGGCGTAGCCGCGCAGGATGACCATGAGGCCGTTGACGCGCTCGCAGGAGCGGGTGTTCATCTTGTGCGGCATCGCCGACGAGCCGACCTGGCCCGGCTTGAAGCCCTCGGTGACCAGCTCGTGCCCGGCCATCAGACGGATGGTCTTGGCGAGCGAGGACGGGGCGGCGGCGAGCTGCACGAGCGAGGTGACGACCTCGTAGTCGAGCGAGCGCGGGTAGACCTGCCCGACGGAGGTGAAGGCCTGGCCGAAGCCGAGGTGCCCCGCGATGCGCTGCTCCAGATCGGCGAGCTTGCCGGCGTCGCCGCCGAGCAGGTCGAGCATGTCCTGGGCGGTGCCGACCGGGCCCTTGATGCCGCGCAGCGGGTAGCGGCCGAGCAGCTCCTCGAGACGGCCGTACGCGACCAGGAGTTCGTCGGCACCGGTCGCGAAACGCTTGCCGAGCGTGGTGGCCTGGGCGGCGACGTTGTGCGAACGGCCCGCCATCACCAGCTCACCGTACTCGGCGGACAGCTTGCCGAGCCGGGCCAGGACGGCGACCGTACGGTCCCGCATCAGCTCCAGGGAGAGCCGGATCTGCAGCTGCTCGACGTTCTCCGTGAGGTCACGGGAGGTCATGCCCTTGTGGACGTGCTCATGGCCGGCGAGGGCGTTGAACTCCTCGATCCGCGCCTTCACATCGTGCCGGGTGACCTTCTCGCGCTCGGCGATGGAGGCGAGGTCGACCTGGTCGAGTACGCGCTCGTAGTCGGCGAGCGCCTGCTCGGGCACCTCGATCCCGAGATCCTTCTGCGCACGAAGGACGGCCAGCCACAGCTGACGCTCGAGCCTGACCTTCTGCTCGGGGGACCACAGGGCGGCCAGCTCCACGGAGGCGTAGCGGCCGGCCAGGACGTTCGGGATGCGGGGCTTCACAGTCACAGTCGGTCATTCTACTGGGCGAACCTGCAGCTCAATCCGCCCGCCCGATTCGGCGGAAGCTACGAAGGCGCCCCGGAGCCGTCCATCGCCCCCGTGCCGTCCATCACCCCGGAGCCGTCCAGCTCGTACGGCAGCAGTTCGGCACGCTTGGCCGGCCGCCCGTCGCCGGAGCTGCGGCCGGTCAGCCGGCGGCCGATCCACGGCAGCAGATGCTGGCGGGCGAACCTGACGTCCGCCGTACGCCGGGCCACCCACTTCAGCGGGACAGCCGGCGGCAGCGGCGCGCGCCAGTCGTCCTCCGGCTCATAACCGAGCGCCTGCCAGACGGCTTCGGCCACCCGTCGGTGCCCCTCGCCGGTGAGATGCAGCCGGTCCACGTCCCACATGCGCTGGTCCCCCAGGACCGGGGCGCCGTACAGGTCCACGACGACGGCGCCGTGCTGCGCCGCCAGCTCGTCCACGTACGAGAAGAGCTCCTCCATGCGCGGCCGGAAGCGCGCCTGAACGGGGCCCTGGCGGCCGGGGCTGCGCATCAGGACGAGCTGCTTGCAGGAGGGCGCGAGCTTCTCGACGGCTTCGGTGAGGCGGTCGCGCACCATGACCATGTCGCACTTGGGCCGCAGCGTGTCGTTGAGGCCGCCGACCAGGGTCACCACGTCGGCGCGCATCGCAGCCGCGACTTCGACCTGCTCGTCGACGATCTGGCCGATGAGCTTGCCGCGTACGGCGAGATTGGCGTACCGGAAGCCCGGTTCGACGCGCGCCATCCGGGTGGCGAGCAGGTCGGCCCAGCCGCGGTAGCTGCCGTCGGGCAGGCGGTCCGACATGCCCTCGGTGAAGGAGTCGCCGACCGCGACAAGACTGGTGTACGTGGCATTCATCTGCATGGCGCGAGTGATGTTATCGCCTCGCTGCGGAACCTGCCGCGCCCGCCTGCGGGCCCTGAGACGCAGGTCACACGTGTCCGTGTTACGTGCAGCCGGGCTGTCTCGTCACGTGGATGTAGGCATCACAACGAACCCAGGAGCACACGATGGAAGCTCGTCTGAACCCCATGGGCCACCAGGTCCCGATGAAGGCCCTGAAGCACATCATCGCGGCGGGCAAGGTCCTGGAGGAGTCGACGCTGCCCCGGGCCGTGCAGGAGCTGGTGAAGATCCGCGCCAGCCAGATCAACGGCTGCTCGGGCTGCCTCGACATGCACCTCAAGGAGGCGGCCGCCGCGGGCGAGACGCTGATCCGGCTGAACCTCGTCGCCGCCTGGCGCGAGGCCACCGTCTACACCGACGCCGAGCGCGCGGCCCTGGAACTGGCCGAGCAGGGCACCCGGATCGCGGACGCGGCCGGCGGTGTGAGCGACGAGGCGTGGGCCAATGCGGCCAAGTACTACGACGAGGAGCAGCTGTCGGCGCTGGTGATCGGCATCGCGATCATCAACACCTTCAACCGCCTCAACGTCATCACCCAGCAGCCCGCCGGGAACTACGAGGTCGGCCAGTACTGAACGGGCCGGACGGGGGAGTGCTCAGCCCAGGGCGAGCACTCCCACAGTCTGGTCGCCGCTCGTCTCTCCGGTGAGCTCGAAGCCGAGACCGCGGTAGAAGCCCTCGGGCCCGTCCGGGCCCGGGTGCCAGGTCACGTACAGGCTCTTGCCGCCGCGCCGGCGGATCTCGTCGGCCACCGCCTCGACCGCGAACCTGCCGTACCCACGGCCCTGTTCACCTTCCGCGATGTTCAGGCGCCACAACCCGGAGCGTATGTCCGTGCCGTTCGGGTCCTCGTCCCAGTGGATGTCGAGGAAGGCCATCAGGAAACCGACGGCCTTGTCCCCGTCCATGATCAGCCGGGGCCAGGCCGTCTCCTGATGGACGTAGGCCTCGGCCAGCGACTTCACCACGGGAGCGACCAGGTGCTCCTGGTCGCTCCGTACGCGGATCGCGAGCGCGGTGTCGAGGGTGGCCGGCGTGATCGTTTCCAGGCGAAGCGTCATGCCCGAAACCCTATGGACGCGGTCAACCGATTTACGGGGCGGCCGCGGGCGGGCCTCAGACCGGCTGCCCGAACAGCTCCCGCAGCACGTCCTCCATGGTCACCAGACCCGCGAGCCGTCCGTCCTCGCCGAGCACCGCCGCCACATGCGTACGGCTGCGGCGCATCGCGGTCAGCACGTCGTCCAGCGGGGTCGACTCGCGTACCCGGGCGATCGGGCGCATGTCCTGCACCTGGAAGGGCAGATCACGCGGCTGGACGTCGAGCGCGTCCTTGACGTGCAGATACCCGACGATCCGGCGCGCCTGGTCCACCACGGGGAAGCGGGAGAACCCGGACTCGGCCGAAAGCCGCTCCAACTGCTCCGGCGTCACTCCGAGCCGTGCGTAAGTGACCTGCTCGACCGGCAGTACGACATCCCGCACCGGACGGTTGCCCAGCTCCAGGGCGTCGTGCAGGCGCTCCGTCGCGCGGTCGTCGATCAGGCCCGCGTCCTTGGAGTCCTTGACCATACGGGCCAGTTGATCGTCGGAGAAGCTCGCCTCGACCTCGTCCTTCGGTTCCACCCGCAGCAGCTTGAGCAGCGCGTTGGCGAAGGCGTTGATCGCGAAGATCACCGGACGCAGCGCCCGGGTGATCGCCACCAGCGGCGGGCCGAGCAGCAGCGCCGACTTCACGGGCTCGGCGAGCGCGATGTTCTTCGGGATCATCTCGCCGAGCAGCATGTGCAGATACGTGGCCACCGAGAGGGCGATCACGAACGAGATCGGATGCACCAGACCGTGCGGTACCCCGATGGCGTCCATGCCCGGCTCCAGGAGATGGGCGATCGCGGGCTCGGCGACGATACCGAGCACCAGGGTGCACAGGGTGATGCCGAGCTGGGCCGCCGCCATCAGATGCGACACGTGCTCCAGGCCCCACATGACGCTGCGCGCACGCCGGTCGCCCTCCTCCGCGTGCGGTTCGACCTGGCTGCGGCGCACCGAGATCAGGGCGAACTCGGCACCCACGAAGAAGGCGTTGACGACCAGGGTCGCCAGACCGATGAGGAGCTGTAGTGCGATCATCGCTGATCCTCCTCGGGGGTCCGGTGCAGGGGTGTGTGCATCAGGACGCGGGCGGCGCGGCGGCCGGTGGCGTCGACCACGTCGAGGCGCCAGCCGGCCACCTCGATGCTGTCGCCGATGACGGGGATGTGGCCGAGCTCGGTGGCCATCAGGCCGGCGAGCGTCTCGTACGGGCCGTCCGGCGCATGCAGACCGATCCTCTCCAGCTGGTCCATGCGGGCGGCGCCGTCCGCCGAGTACAGCGGGCGCCCCTCCTCGTCCTCGCCGGCCGGGGCCAGATCGGTGGTCTCGTGCGGATCGTGCTCGTCGCGGACCTCGCCCACGACCTCCTCGACGATGTCCTCGAGGGTGGCCACTCCGGCCGTGCCCCCGTACTCGTCGATGACGACGGCCATCGTGCGCTTGCCGGAGAGCCGGTCGAGCAGCCGGTCCACGGTCAGCGACTCCGGGACGAGCAGCGGCTCGCGCATCAGATGCGCGACCGACTGGCGGGGCCTGCGGTCGGCGGGCACGGCCAGGACGTCCTTGATGTGGACGACGCCGACCACCTGGTCGAGGGACTCGCGGTAGACCGGGAAGCGGGACAGGCCCGTCGCCCTGGTCGCCGAGGCGACGTCCTCCGCCGTGGCCTTCATGTCCAGGGCCATGACCTGCACGCGCGGGGTCATCACGTTCTCGGCCGTCAGATCGGCGAGGTTCAGGGTGCGGACGAACAGCTCCGCGGTGTCGGCCTCGAGGGCGCCTTCCTTCGCGGAGTGCCGGGCCAGCGCGGCCAGCTCCTGCGGGCCGCGCGCGGAGGCCAGCTCCTCGGCGGGCTCCATGCCGAGGCGCCGTACGGAACGGTTCGCCGTGTTGTTGAGGTGGTTGATCAGCGGCTTGAAGGCCAGGCTGAACCAGCGCTGCGCCGTCGCCACCCGCTTGGCCACCGCGAGCGGGGAGGAGATCGCCCAGTTCTTGGGCACCAGCTCGCCGATCACCATCAGGACCACGGTGGAGAACGCGGTGGCGAGCACCAGAGCCACGCTGTCGGCGGCCGAGTGCGAGAGCCCCAGATCGTCGAGGGGGCCGGCGAGCAGCTTGCCGAGCGACGGCTTGGAGAGCATGCCGATGACCAGGCCCGTGACGGTGATGCCGAGCTGGGCGCCGGAGAGCTGGAAGGTGAGGGTGCGCACGGCCTTGAGAGCGCTGTCCGCGCCGCGCTCGCCCTCGGCGGCGGCACGCTCCAGGGAGGAACGCTCGACCGTGGTCAGCGAGAACTCGGCGGCGACGAAGACACCACAGGCCAGCGTGAGCAGCAGTGCCACGAGGAGCAGGAGCACTTCGGTCATCGGGTCACCTCCGTCCCATGATCGGCCAGGGATACGGAGAGTGCGCGATGTCGGGTACTGGGAGGCTCGCCCATGGGCGGACGCTCACACCTTTCGTGTGGAGGGGTACAGCGGTGACGCTCCATATTAAAGGGATCGCAAAGGTAGGTGCTGGGGGCAACGAACAGAAGCCCGGAAAACCCGTGGTACCCCGACCTCGACAGGTGAACCCCGCCTGGCCCTCCGCCGCAGGGCGCGCTACGAAGCCGGCTCGGCGAGCGGCTTCACCCACCGCCGCCAGTGCTCCTCCGGGTGGTAGCCACCGGCCTCCCAGGCCCGCTGTCCGGTCTCGTTCCGTACCAGGACCATCGCGTCGGCCCGCCGTCCGCCGAGCGCCGCGAACCGCTCCTCGGCGGCGGTGAGCAGCGCCGAACCGATACCGCGCCGCCGGCGGTCCGGATGCACGGCGAGCCGGTACAGATGGCACCGCCAGCCGTCGAACCCGGCGATCACCGTGCCGACGAGCTCTCCGTCCAGCTCCGCGAGGATCAGCGCCCGCGGGTCCCGCTCGACGAGCCGCTCGACCCCCGCCCGGTCGTCGCTGATGCTCGTGCCCTCGGCGGCGGTCTTCCAGAAGGCGAGTACGGCGTCGAGGTCCTCGGGCCCGGCGGCCCGGATGCGCAGATCGGTCATGCGGATATCCCATCACCGGCCCGCGGGCCGGAGCCAGGCAATTCCGCGATACGGACAGGCCGTGCGGGCGCCGTGCGGACAGACCGCGCGGGCGCCGTATGCACAGACCACGCGGGCGCCGTACGCACAGACCACGCGGGCGCCGTACGGTCACCGCCCGCGCAGCGACCGGATCACCGGAGCGAAGGCTTCCATGTACGGTTCGAGCACGGTCAGATAGGAGCAGCCGAACTGCTCCCGCTGCTCCAGGAGTTGACGGGTCACCTCGTCCAGGGTTCCCACGGCCAGGATCGGCAGCGCGAGCACCTGCGCCGGCGTCAGATGGCTGCTGCGCTCCGTCAGCGCTGCTACCGCTCGGCCGCGGTCCTCGGTGAGCTCGACCAGTTGCAGCAGCAGATTGCGCTCGGCGGGCGGCCCGCCCGCGGCCCGCTCGAACTCCTCGTAGCGAGCGATACGGGCTCCGAACTCCTCTGCGCTCAGGGCGAGCAGGGTGCCCGGTGCCCCGGGTGCGGAGCGCGCCCCGGTGAAGGCCACGGTCGCGGCTTCCTCGGCGGCGAGCCTCAGAACCCGTTCACCGTTGCCACCGATCAGCAGCGGCGGCCCGTCCTTCTGCGTCAGCTGCCCTTGCAGCGCCTCCTCGCCGTACAGGCGTCTCAACTCCCGTACCGTATGGGCGAGATGATCCACCCGCTCGCCGGGTGACCCCCAGGGCAGCCCCGCCGCCTCGTGCTCGGCCTGGACGTACCCCGCGCCGAGCCCCACCTCCAGGCGGCCGCCGGTGAGACCGTCCGTGGTGGCGATCTCGCGGGCCAGCAGAGCGGGGTTCCAGAAGCCGGCGTTGAGCACGAAGGTGCCAAGGCGCGGCCGTTCGGTCGCCTCCGCCGCGGCCACGAGGGCCGGGAACGGCGCCGGCATCCCGAGGTGGTCGGCGACGAGAAGGACGTCGTAACCGAGCTCCTCGGCACGGCGGCACTTCGCACGCCACTCGTCGGCGGGCGCGGGCGTCAGGAAGTTCACGCCGAAGCGGAACGGGCGGCTCATCGTCTCTCTCCCTCGCTGTGCGATATCGAGCCGGTCCTACCCCGTCACGCGCCCTATTCGTGCGCGATCGCCGCCAGCACATTCATCCGGGCCGCGCGCAGAGCGGGCAGCAGCGCCGCCGCCAGGCCCACCACGATCGAGCCGAGCACCACCGCGATCATGGTTCCCCAGGGGATCGCGAAGGCCGTCATGCCCTCCAGGGCGAGAACCTGCTGCACCGCCACACCCCACACCAGGCCGAGCGCGATCCCGAGCAGCGCCCCGAACACCGAGATCACCACCGATTCGAGGCGGATCATCCAGCTCAACTGGCGCCGTGCCAGGCCGATCGCCCGTAGCAGACCGATCTCACGGGTCCGCTCGACGACCGACAGGGCGAGGGTGTTGACGACGCCGAGCACCGCGATGATGATCGCGAGGCCGAGCAGGGCGTAGACGAGATAGAGCATGACCGCGATCTGGCCCCGGATCAGCTCCTTGTAGTCGGCCTGGTCACGGACCTGCACCTGCGGATACGGGTCGAGCGCCGTCTCCAGGCCCTTGCGGAGCTCATCGGCGTCGACACCGGAGCCCGCGTTGATGTACACCGCGGAGTCCTGGCCGTCCGGCACGTACTTGTCGGCGGTCCCGAACCCGAGGAAGACCCCGCCCTGCGGGCCGAAGGTGCCACTGCCCGGCAGATCGGTCAGGGCCCCCACGGTCAGGGTCGCCTTCTTCTGGCCGGGGAACTCCACGGACAGCTTGTCACCGGCCTTCACGCCGTGCTCCGCCGCGAACGCATGGTCCATGCCCAGGCTGTCGTCGGCGAGCGCGGCCTGCGTGTCGCCGACCGTGTACTCGACCTTCGCCACCTCGTCCAGGCGTGACTCGTACGCGGACGCCGTGGACTCCACCCGCTCGCCGTCCGGCAGCGTGAGCGCGATCGGGACGAACCGCTGACGTACGACGAGGGCCGCACCGTCCGCGCTCTTCGCGGCCTCGGTGACCTCGGTGGGGAACGGCATGAAGTTGCTGTTCTGCACCACGAAGTCGGCGCCGAGCGAGCGGTCGATCTGGTCGTCGAAGGACTTGGTCATCGAGGCGCTGGCCACGGAAAGGCCGCCCACGAGCGCGAGCCCGACCATCAGCGCGGCGGCGGTGGCACCGGTACGGCGCGGATTGCGCAGCGCGTTGCGCTGGCTCATCCGCCCCACCGAGCCGAACACCGCGGGGAACGCCCCGCCCAGAACCCGGATCACGGGCCGTACGAGCAGCGGGCCGGCGATCACCGTGGCGATCAGGGTCAGGACCACACCGAGTCCGAGGAGCGAGCCCGCACCCGCGCTGTCCTTGGCCAGCGCGCAGCCGATCAGGGCGGCCGCACCCGCCGCGCCCACCACGGAGCCGACGATCGCGCGCACCGTCAACGGGCGTCCCAGACCCATGACTTCGATGTCCGCGAGTGCCGCCATGGGGGAGACCCGGGCCGCCCGCCGGGCCGGCAGATACGCGGCGAGGAAGGTGACGCCGACCCCTACCGCGTACGAAATGACGGGTGTTCCCCAGCCGATGACCATCTCGGTGGCCTTGAGGTTCATCCCGAGCAGGCCCATCAGCTCGATGAGCCCCGCGGCCAGGCCGATGCCCGTGGCCAGACCGAGCGTCGAGCCGACCAGGCCGAGGAGGAGCGCCTCGGTCATCACCGAACGGCGCACCTGGCGGCGGTCCGCGCCCAGCGCCCGCATCAGGCCGAGTTCACGGGTGCGCTGGGCGATCAGCATCGAGAAGGTGTTGACGATCAGGAAGATGCCGACCAGGACCGCGATCCCCGCGAAGCCGAGCATCACGTACTTGATGACGTCGAGGAAGCCGCCCAGTTCGGACGCGGCGGACTCGGCCTGCTCGTCCGCGGTCTGCAGTTCGTACGTGGTACCGAGCGCGGCCGCGAGGTTCTTCTTGAGCTGCTCGTCGGTGACTCCGGAGGCCGCGTCGACGGCGATGCCGGTGGCCTTCTCGGGGTCGCCGAGCAGTTCCTGCTGTGCGGTGGCGGTGTCCAGGAACACCAGCGCGGCACCGGGGTTGGTCGTGGTGAACGTGGCGATGCCGACGATCTCCACCTTGAACGAGCCGGGCCGCGCGAGCACCGTCAGGGTGTCGCCGATCTCGAGGTTCTTGCTGTCGGCGGTGTCCGCGTCGAGCAGCGCCTCGCCAGGACCCGCGGGCTCGCGGCCGTCGGTGAGTTCGACCGGACTGCGGTCGGTGACGTACCAGTTGGTGGCGATCGTGGGCGCGCCGGTGGTCGGTCCGACCGGCTCGTTCTCCGCGTCGACGACCGTGATGTTCTCCACGCCCACATCGAGGTGCGTCCCCTCGACCCCCTCCACCGAGCGGATCCGCTCGGCGAGTTCGGCGGGCACGGTGGGCACCAGGCCGGAGGGGATGCCCTCGTCGATGTCCTCCTTGGCCGTGATGGTGACGTCGGCCGAGGTCGACGCGAAGAGCCGGTCGAAGGTACGGGTCACCGTGTCGGAGAAGATCAGGCTGCCCGCGACGAACGCCACGGACAGGATCACGGCGAGGGCCGAGAGGAACAGACGGCCCTTGTGGGCGAAGAAACTGCGCAGCGTGGCCTTCAGCACGGCTGCCTCAGTCCTTGCGCAGCGGGTCGGCCGACTTCGCGTCGGGTGCTGCCGACTGTGTGTCGGGCTGTGTCGACTGTGCGTCGGGTGCTGCCGACTGTGTGTCGGGCTGTGTCGACTGCGCGTCGGGCTCTGGCGACTGTGCGTCGGATGCTCCGGAGCGGGCGGAAGGCACCGCTCCGAGTGAGTCGAAGCGCTTCAGCCGTTCAAGGACGGCCTCCGCCGTCGGCTGCTCCATCTCGTCCACGATCCGTCCGTCGCCCAGGAACAGCACCAGATCCGAGTGCGCCGCGGCGCCCGGATCGTGCGTGACCATGACGACGGTCTGGTCGAGTTCGTCGACGGCCTCGCGCAGGAATCCGAGCACTTCGAGCCCGGCACGCGAGTCCAGGTTCCCCGTCGGCTCGTCCGCGAAGATCAGCTCGGGGCCGTGAGGCAAGTGCTCGCGCACAGGCCACGCGCTGCTGCTGACCGCCGGACAACTGCGCCGGGCGGTGCTTGAGCCGGTCCCGAAGGCCGAGGGTGTCGATGACGCGCTCCAGCCACTCGGCATCGGGTTTGCGTCCGGCGATGTCCATCGGCAGCGTGATGTTCTCGAGCGCGTTGAGCGTCGGCAGCAGATTGAACGCCTGGAACATGAAGCCGATCCGGTCCCGGCGCGCCCGCGTCAGCTCCCGCTCCCGCAGCCCGGTGATCTCGGTGTCGCCGAGCCACACCTGCCCTGCGGACACGGAGTCGAGACCGGCCAGACAGTGCATCAGGGTCGACTTGCCCGAGCCCGAAGGCCCCATCACGGCGGTGAACCGGCCGCGCGCGATATCCACGTCGACCGCGTCGAGCGCGAGCACGGTGGTCTCGCCCGAGCCGTATGCCTTGGTCAGCCCACGGGCCCGGGCCGCGATGCGGGCCGGTTCCGCGAGGTCGGTGAGATGTGCTGCTGACGGTGTGGACAAGGCCGCCTCCCGGGCTCCAGTCCGTCCCAACTCCCGTACGAACGCCGAGAGTAGCCGTGTTCGACGGATACGCGGTATCCCTCCGAAGTCGGGCGTCGGCGACCCATGTAAGGGCCACGGGAATCCCTCGCGGGGGAGGGCGGGATTCCGCCCAGGATCCCCCTTGCCGTTGCTAGCGCTTCGGCGCTAGCTTGAAAGCATGCCGAAGACTCAGCTCAACGTCCGCGTGGACGAGGAGACCGCGAAGGCCGCCCGCGAGCGTGCCTTGGCCCGGGGGATGAGCGTCAACCGCTACATCGAGGAACTCGTGCGCCAGGACGCCGGCGAGGCGGGACGCACCTTCGTCGACTCGGCCGCCGACTTCATGAAGCAGTACGAGTCCGTGTTCACCGAGGAGTTCGGTCCGGAGCGAACCCGGCCTTGACTCTGAAAATAGATCTCGCGTGGCTGTTGATGATCGCCGAGCAGAAGACCCCCGGCGATCCCCAAGTCACCGACTGGGGCTCCCTCGTGGCCGCGGTATGCCGCCACGAGGCGGAGATATTCGGCGTCCCGGTCTACGACGACCCTCACCAACGGGCCGCCGCCCTCCTCCAGCAGCTCCTGCACATCCCGGCACTGGAGCGCTCGAACGCGATGTTCGCCTGCGCCGTCGCATACGCCTACCTCGTCGCGAGCGGCCTGAAGATGATCATCTCCGCCGAACAGGTCCGGGACCTGGCCCGGCTGGTGAAGTCGGGGGAGGCGGGGGTCTTGCGCATCGCGGATGAGCTGCGGGGGTGGAGCGGGTAGTTGGGGCGGCGGGGGCGCAGGGCGGCACCGGACGCCCTGAGGTGGCCCAGACCTGAAGGGCCTGCCGGTGCACGGGGGCCGCGCCCTGGCCGCGGCCAGGGCGCTGAGACCTCAGTCTCCGCGGCCATGGCGCTGAGACCTCAGTCGCCTTCTGCATAGATCGGCGCCGGTGACCAACTCGACGGCAGATCGTGCGGCAATTCGCCGGTGATCCGCCGTGGATAGCGGTTGTGCCACCACCGCCCCTCCCTCGTGGATGGCGAACCGTCAACCCTCCGCATGGGCAACGTTGCCGCGGCGAACCGGCGGTCCCACTCGCCCAGGAACTCTTGGCGCAGCTCGCGTACGCGTGCTGTCAGTAGCGGCCAGGCTTCGTGTAACCAGTCCCTGCAGACGAGTTCGTGGTGGTATTCCCAGATCCACTCCGTGTCGAAGCAGTCTTCGATCCCGATGACCGTCAGGCGCCACCTGGTCAGTGCCTCGTTGAGCGTGCACGTGCCGTACTTGTCGGACAGGCTCTGCATCGCGCTGTGCACGGACGCGTAGTCGTCAGCCGTCAGTTCTGGGCCGTTCACTTCGCTGTTCCCCACATGGGCACCGTAGTGGCTGGGCTGTCTCGGACGGCCACCAGGCGGCCCAGGACTTCCATGCGATGCCGCCGGTCCGGCCCAATTGCCGAGCAGATTCAGACCATGGTCAGGAGATGGTCCGTGGGACCGTAGTCGATCTTCCAGTCGGCGTAGATCCCGCAGAAGCCGTCCTTGAGGCACCGCAGGCCCACGGTCACCCACCGGACCGATCCGTCCTCGCCGAGTGAGAATGCGACCGCGGCCTCGAACTGCTCGCCTCCGCACGGGCAACCAGCCGCGCCGGGCTCGTCGTCCTCCCAGGACTCCTCGTTCCAGTACTCCTCGCTGTCCGCGATGAACGCCCGGCTGCCGCAGCCGGCACACTCCCGCGCTGCCGCGGACGTATTGACCAGCACGAAGAAAGAGCGGCTGCTGCACCCATCGCAGACCGAAGGAGCGATCATCACCGGTCGGCCGTCCTCCGCCTCCCGGAGGAACTTCGCGAGTTCGGCAGAGACGCCTGCACCCACCTGATCTTCAGCATGCACGGGCACATCGTGTCAGACGGCTGCGGTCTGGAAACCGTCGTGGCGCAAGCCACCGGGGGTGCATTCCACGGGTGCTCAGCCCCGCCACCAGTCCCCGGCCTCCACTCCGTCCTCCAGAGCCTTACGCAAGTAGTCGTCCATTCCGTTCGCCGCCCATACGCGCCCCTAAGGATCACGAACACCGGGACAGTCCGATGGGCCCCGCGAACGGCACGAGCTCGGTGTATGAGCTTCGGGCCCCGGCCGCCTTGGCGCGAGTGATCACGACCCCCTTACGGTGCCCCGCGCATCAGTCAGGCTTGTGTACCTGCCGAGCAGGCGCATACGCAGTAGGCGGCACCCCCACCGTCGTCGTGAAGTCCCGTACGAGATGGGCCTGGTCGGTGTAGCCGAGTTCGGCGGCGAGGGCCGCCCAGTCCACGGCCGCGTCCGACTCGGCGCGTTCCAGGGCCTCGTGGATGCGGTAGCGGAGGATGACCCACTTGGGGCCGACCCCCACGTACTGCGCGAAGAGCCGCTGCAGCGTCCGCAGTGACATGCCCTCGGAGCGTGCCAGGGCGCCGGCGCGCAGGACCGTGCGGTCGGCGCGGATCCGGTCCACCAGCGCCATCGCGTGATCGGCCGCCGGATCGGGGCGCGGGCCGCACGAGAGCAGGAACGCGTCCAGGGCCGCGACCCGCCCCGCGTCCTCGGTGGGTGCCAGCACCGAGTCGACCAGATCCCGCGGTAGTTCACCGAAGACGTCGGAGAGGGGCAGGCGGCGCCCCGTCCACTGCGATACGGGTGCGTCCGGAGCGAAGGGCCCGAAGCCGCCCGGCCGGAACTGCACCCCGCACACCCGCCCCGTACCTTCCAGTTTCTGTGTGAACAGGTCGAGCCCGATGCCCGCCACCTCACCGAAGCTGCGGTCGTCGAAGCGCTGGAAGACGACATTCACCGAGGGGTGCGGGACGACATGCGAGGCGAAGGGCTCCGGCAGATCCCAGTCGATCAGCCAGTAATGCTCCAGATACGGACGCAGCTCGGGCGCCGCGGGCTCATGGCGGCGGAAACGTACCCGGGACAGCAGCTCGGCCGGGTCGAGGATGCCTCGGGTGTCCCTGCGCGGAGCTGCCATGGCCGGGAGTCTAGGACTCGCGTGACGCGTTTCTACAAGAACCCGGCTGCCGGGCGGGCCTACGGTCGTCGTATGACCCAGCAGATCAGCGAACTGATGGCCGTTGCCGGTGACCGCGCGTCGGCCGTACTGGACGGAATCGAGGACGCACAGCTCGGCGCACCCACGCCCTGTGCCGAGTACGACGTGCGCGCCCTCGTGAACCATCTTCTGCACGTGGTCGTGCAGTTCCAGGCGCTCGCCGCCAAACAGCCCGCCGACTTCTCCGCGACCCCGGACTATGTCACCGAGGACCCCGAGTGGCGCAAGCGTTTCGCCGTGGAGGTGCGCCGCCTCGCGCAGGCCTGGGCCGCACCCGGTGCACTGGAGGGCCCCACCGGCATGATGGACATGCCCGCGCCCACCGTCGCGCGGATGGCGCTCGGCGACCTCGTCGTCCATCCCTGGGACCTGGCCCGGGCCACAGGCCAGGAGTACGAGCCCGACCCCGAAACGGTGGACGACGTGGCCCCGGCCTTCGCCGAACTGGCTCCCGGAGGACGGCAGATGGGTGTCTTCGGCGCACCTGTCGAGGTGGCGGAGCACGCCTCACCGCTCGACACCCTGCTCGCCCTCACCGGTCGTGACCCGCACTGGGCGCCGCGGTAGGCGGACGTCTCCCGCGAGTCGCCTCAGTCGCTCCTGCGCGCGGTGCCGATCACGCAGTACGAGGTCGGCAGCCGCAGCCTGGACGGCGGAATCAGGAAGTCACGGGACGCGGCGATCTCGAACCCCGCGTCCCGGATCGACGCGACCGGCTCGCGCGCCACGTGGCACCCGCCGAACAGGCGCGGCCACAGCGTCGCGTCGAGGCCGCGCTGGAACCCGGCCATCGCCCGGCCCTTGGGCGCCCGCCCGTGCTCGAAGAAGCGCAGCTCACCGCCAGGACGCAGCACGCGGCGGGCCTCCGCGAGGGCGCGCGGCACATCCCGCACGCTGCACAGGACGAGCGAGAAGACCGCCGCGTCGAACGCCTCGCTCTTGACCGGCAGCGCCTCCGCCGCCCCCGGCACCACATCCACCGGCACCTCGGCCCGCAGCGCCGCCGAGGCAGCCAACTGCCGCAGATGGCGCTCGGGTTCGATCGCGACGACCTCGGAGACGGCCGACGGATAGTGGGCGAAGTTCAGTCCGTTGCCCGCACCGATCTCGATGACCCGGCCGGTGAGACCGGCCAGGAGTTCCTTGCGGTGGGTCGCGATGAGTTTCTCGGCTGCGACGCTCTGCTTCTCGTAGAAGCGGGCGAAGATCGGGTGGTGGACCGCGTCCTTGGGCACTTGTCCGGAGCGTGACGGCATCTTGTCTCCTCGGCAGACTGGTGCGTTAGGACGATTCTCCCCCCGAGATTGCGGAATCCGCCCTTACGGGATTCTGCCCCTACAGGATTCTGCGCCTACGGGATTCCGCCCTTACGAGGTGACAGCCCGCCGGCCCCTAGCCGCTGACGAAACAGAACTCGTTGCCCTCCGGGTCCTCGAGCACCTGGAAGGCCCCGTACTCGTCCGTCACCACGTCGCCGACGCGGCGCGCCCCGAGCGCTTCCGCCTCGGTGGTCGCGGCGGCGAGGTCGCCCGCATTGGCATCGAGGTGCAGCCGGTTCTTCACCGTCTTCTTCTCGGGTACGCCCTGGAAGGCGATCCGGATGAACCCGGGCACATCGATGTACGACCAGTCCGGCGAGCGGTCCACGGGCTCCGCGTCGAGCAGCGCGGCCCAGAAGCGGACCAGTTGGGCGGGGTTGTGGCAGTCGAAGACGATTTCCTCGATACGTGCGCGCATGGACGCCAGCGTAGAGGTTCAGCCTTCCCGAACCCCGCCCAGACGCGGCGCGAGCCACGACGCCGCGCGCGCACGGAACACGGACGGTGCGAGCGCACCCGCTCCCTCCGGTACCGCGCCGAGCAGCGGTGCCTCGGCGACCACCGGCAGATCGGTCAGGTTGCAGCGCTCCGCGAGCCCCGGCGCGGCCGGCATGCTGCCGACCACCACACCCTCCTGGGTCAGGCCGCGCGCCCGCAGTGCCTCGCCGGTCAGGGCCGTCGAGTTGAGGGTGCCGAGCCCGGCCGGGGCGACCACCAGGACAGGAGCGCCGAGGAGCCGGGCCGCGTCGGCGAGGGTGCTGCCCGCGTCGTCGAAGCGGACGAGCAGACCGCCGGCGCCCTCGACCAGGACGAGGTCGTGTGCGGCGGCCAGTTTCGCCGCGGCCTCGGCCACCTCGGCGGGCGTCACCGGAGCCATGCCCGCGCGCCGGGCCGCGGTCGCGGGCGCCAACGGCTCGGGATAGCGGGCGAGTTCGAGGCCGGTGACCGGGCCGGCCAGACGTGTCACCTCGGCGACATCGCCCGCCTCGCCGGGCGCCACCCCGGTCTGCGCGGGCTTGAGCACGGCCACCGAGCGTCCGGTGGCGAGGGCCACCGCGGCGATCGCCGCCGTGGTGACCGTCTTGCCGATCTCCGTTCCGGTGCCCGTGACGATCAGTACCGGCATGCCGGGCCTCCTCCGACGATCAGTGCCGGCATCCCGGATCCGACGATCAGTACCGGCATCCCCGTACCTCCCGCGACGATCACCGTCTCAACGCTCTTGACCGGCATCTCAGCCCTCCCGCGCCGCCGCGACCACCGCGCGGCAGATCCGGGCGATGTCCGTATCGCCGGTGACATACGGCGGCATCGTGTAGATCAGGTCGCGGAACGGCCGCAGCCACACCCCTTCACGGACCGCCGCCCGCGTCGCCGCGCCCATGTCCACCTCGCGGTCGAGCTGGACGACACCGATCGCGCCGAGCACCCGCACATCCACCACGCCGGGCAGCCCGGCCGCCGGGGCGAGGCCCTCGCGCAGCCCGTACTCGATCCGCTTGATCTCGGCCCGCCAGTCCTGGCCGAGCAGAAGCTCGATCGAGGCGCAGGCCACCGACGCGGCCAGCGGGTTGCCCATGAAGGTCGGGCCGTGCGCGAGCACCGGCACCTCGCCACGCGAGATGCCCTCGGCGACCCGCGCCGTGCACAAGGTCGCCGCCATCGTGAGGTATCCGCCGGTCAGCGCCTTGCCCAGGCACAGCACATCCGGTGTGACACCCGCGTGAGACGCCGCGAACAGCTCGCCCGTACGACCGAAGCCCGTGGCGATCTCGTCGAACACGAGCAGCACGTCGTGCGCGTCGCACGCCTCGCGCAGCACCCGCAGATACGCGGGGGAGTGGAAGCGCATCCCGCCGGCGCCCTGCACCACCGGCTCCACGATCACCGCGGCGGTCTCGGTGGCGTGCTCGGCGATGGTGTCGCGCAGCACCTGTGCGTACGCCTCGTCGAACTCGGCCGGGGGAGCGGGCGCGAACACCTGACGGGGCAGCGCACCCGACCACAGCTCGTGCATCCCGCCCTCGGGGTCGCACACCGACATCGGATGCCAGGTGTCCCCGTGATAGCCGCCGCGCCAGGTGATCAGTCGCTGCTTCCCGGGCCGGCCGAGCGAGCGCCAGTACTGCAGGCACATCTTCTGCGCGACCTCGACCGACACCGAACCGGAGTCGGCGAGGAAGACATGCTCGAGGCCCTCCGGCGTGATGTCGACGAGCAGCTTGCTCAGGCGTACGGCGGGCTCGTGGGTGAGACCGCCGAACATCACATGGCTCATCCGGTCGAGCTGGCCGCGCGCGGCCTCGTTGAGCACCGGGTGGTTGTAGCCGTGGACGGCCGACCACCAGGACGACATCCCGTCGACCAGCTCCTCGCCGCCGGCCAGCTTCAGGCGCACTCCGTTCGCGGACTCGACCACCAGGGGCTCCTGGCGGCCGGGCATCGGACCGTAGGGGTGCCAGACGTGCCGGCGGTCGAGATCGAGGAGCTCCGCCTGCGTCAATCCGGACAGGTCAGGCATTGGGTGCGAGATCCGTTCCGGCGCCGCGACGGCGCACCGCCACCAGGTCCGTACGGGCTTCGGGGACGGCGGGGGCCTCGGGCTCGGCTTGCGGGGATCCGCAGGGTCCGCAGCCGCCACCGTGAGAGCCGCACCCGGAGGACTCGTGGGACCCGCCGCCCGAGGATTCCTCGTGGGACCCGCAGCCCGCCGACTCATGCGATCCGCACCCAGCCACCACATCGGCCCGGTGCTCGGGCAGCGTCGTGGTCCCCGCGCCCTCCACCTCGAAGCCGGCGTCCGCGATCATGTCCAGGTCGGCCTGTCCGGCCTGGCCCTCGCTGGTCAAGTAGTCGCCCAGGAAGATGGAGTTGACCAGGTGCAGGGCCAGCGGCTGCATCGTGCGCAGATGGACCTCGCGCCCGCCCGCGAGCCGCACCTCGACGTCCGGGCAGACGAAGCGCACCATCGCGAGGATCCGCAGCGCGCGCTGCGGCGTGAGGTTCCACTCCTTGGCGAGCGGGGTGCCCTCGAAGGGGATCAGGAAGTTCACCGGCACCGAGTCGGGGTCGAGCTCGCGCAGCGCGAAGACCACGTCGACCAGGTCCTCGTCGCTCTCGCCCATGCCCGCGATCAGACCTGAACAGGCCGACAGGCCCGCGGCCTGCGCCTGCTGCACGGTGTCCACCCGGTCCGCGTACGTGTGGGTGGTGGTGATCTCGCCGTACGTGCCCTCGGACGTGTTCAGGTTGTGGTTGTACGCGTCCGCGCCGGCGTCGCGCAGCCGGTCGGCCTGGCCTTCGGAGAGCAGCCCGAGACAGGCGCAGACCTCGACGCCCTCGTTCTGCTCCTTGATCGCCTCGATGGTCTTGGACACCCGGTCCACATCGCGGTCCGTGGGACCGCGCCCGCTCGCCACCAGACAGACCCGCTTGGCACCGCCCGCGACCCCGGCGGCCGCGGCCTTGGAGGCGTCTTCCGGCTTCAGCCAGGTGTACTTGAGGATCTCGGCCTTGGAGCCGAGCCGCTGCGAACAGTACGAGCAGTCCTCGGGGCACAGACCCGACTTCAGATTGACGAGGTAGTTGAGCTTCACCCGGCGCCCGAACCACTGACGGCGCACCTTGCCCGCGGCGGCGACCACGTCGAGCAGGTCGTCATCGGAGGTGGCGAGCACGGCGAGTGCCTCTTCGCGGGTCGGCAGCTCGCGCCGAAGCCCCTTGTCCACGAGCGTGTTCAGCAGGTCCATGAGTGCAGATCCTCGCTTACGCGCCCGTCCGCGGCCAAGTAGGAACCGCACAACAGTGGCCGTCCCAGGTGTGGGTATTGCCACACGCTGACCTCGGGGGAGTGCGGCTAGTGTCTGTGGACTGCCGACAAAGACGAGCGGCACTCTGCCGGACACCCGCGGCGCACCGCGCCGAGCACCCGGCAGGCACGCTCCCGAGCACCCGAGGACAGCCGGATGGACACGCCAGCGCACCCGCACGGTGACCCCTTCGCCCGGCTCGACGAGCAGGCCGAGGTGCGCCGTGCCGCCGGACTCGTCCGCACCCTGCGTCCGCGCCCGGCCGACTCCCCGCTGCTCGACCTCGCGAGCAACGACTACCTGGGCCTGACCCGCCACCCCGAGGTCGTCGAGGGTGCGGCGGCGGCCGCCCGCACCTGGGGAGCGGGCGCCACGGGCTCCCGGCTCGTGACGGGGACGACCGAACTGCACGCGGAACTGGAGCGCGAGCTCGCCGAGTTCTGCGGCTTCGAGTCGGCTCTCGTGCTGTCCTCCGGATACGCGGCCAACCTCGCCGCCGTCACCGCGCTCGCCCCGCACGGCACGTTGATCGTCTCGGACGCCGGCAACCACGCCTCCCTGATCGACGGCTGCCGGCTCGCCCGCGGCACCACCGCCGTCGCCGCGCACAACGACCCCGAAGCCGTACGCAAGTCGCTCGGCACCCATCACGGTCCTGCCCTCGCGGTCACCGACTCGGTCTTCTCGGTCGACGGCGACCGCGCCCCACTGGCCGAACTGGCCGCCGTATGCCGGGAGTCCGGCGCCGGACTGCTCCTGGACGACGCGCACGGGCTCGGGGTGCTCGGCGACGGGGGCCAAGGAGCCGCGTACGCGGCGGGGCTCGCGGGCGCTCCCGACGTGGTGGCCACGGTGACCCTGTCCAAGTCCCTTGGCAGCCAGGGCGGCGCCGTGCTCGGGCCCGCGAGGGTCATCGAGCACCTGGTGAACACCGCCCGCACCTTCATCTTCGACACGGGCCTCGCACCGGCCGCCGCCGGCGGCGCCCTCGCGGCGCTGCGGCTGCTGCGCCGCGAGCCCGCACGGGCGGCGCGCGCCCGCGAAGTCGCCACCGCACTGCACACGGGACTCACCCAGGCAGGCCTCGAGGCCGTACGTCCCGACGCGGCGGTGGTCTCCGTACGGGCCCCTTCGCCGGACGAGGCGGTCGCCTGGGCGGCCGACTGCCGGGCCGCGGGCCTCGTCGTCGGCTGCTTCCGGCCGCCGTCGGTGCCGGACGGCATCTCACGGCTCCGGCTCACCGCCCGCGCCGACCTCACGGACGCCCAAATCGCAGACGCGGTACGGACGATCGTCCGTACCGCGCCGTGATGCTGTTCGGTTGTCCCCTGCCTTAGAGCTCCTCGCCTCGGACGGCGTCGAGGAAGGCGTTCCAGGCCGAGGGTGCGAAGAGCAGAGCGGGTCCTGCCGTGTCCTTGGAATCGCGGACGGCCAGCAGGCCCGACAGCGAGCCCGTACGGAGCGGCGCTGTCTCCACGCAGTTGTTCATCCCGGTGCTGCGGCTGCTGCGCCGCCACCGGACTTGGTGCTCGACTCTGTTCAGGGCGGTACTGGAGAGAACGTTCCGAGGCAGTGCAGTCATCGTGCCTCCTTACGTGCCCTCACCGATCCCGGTGAGGTATTCCAGGCTGTCCTCGGTCGAAAGGGCCTGTTCCTGAAGGGAGTTGAACGCTTCGCTGTAGGCCTTCAGGTCTTCTTTCCGCTCCAGATAGAGGCTACTCGTCAAATGGTCGAGAACAACCACATCCAGATCAGCAATGTTCGGGAAGGAAAAAATCAGAAAGGGTCCGGTGAGGCCGACGTGGCCCCCCGCGGCAAAGGGGAGTACCTGGAGTGACACATGGGGCAGCCGTGCCACTTCCGCCAGACGCCGCAACTGGCGCCCCATGACTCCGTATCCACCCACCGGCCTGCGCAGCACCGCCTCGTCGATCACGGCGCTCAGCTCCAGCGGCGGCTCGCCGCGCAGCACGTCCTGGCGTGCGAGGCGCACCTGCACCAGCTCGTCGACCTGCCCCTCCGGCAGCCCGTCGAGCGCGGCCCGGGTCACCGCTCGGGCGTACTCGGGCGTCTGGAGGAGGCCGGGCACGACCGCGGTCTCCAAGGTGCGCACCCGGCAGGCCTGCGACTCGAGAGAGATGAAATCGCGGTACTCGGGCGGCAGCAGGCCCTTGTACGCATGCCACCACTGGTGGCGCGCGGCCCCCTCACCGTCCGCGCCCGCCAACGCTTCGAACAGCGCCCGCAGTTGGGGATCCCGTACGTCATAGGTGTCGAGCAGCACACCCACGTCCGCCGGCTTGGCATTGCTGGCGCCGGTCTCTATTCGGCTCACCTTCGACTGGTGCCAGCCGACGAGCTGCGCCACCTCGCCACTGGTGAGTCCCGCACGGTCGCGCAGCGCCCGCAACTCGGCACCGAGTTTGCGGCGCCGCACTGCCGGCCCGTACTTCATCCCCGGCTCCTTCCGGTCGGCGACGAGGGCGCACCGTCGCGTACGGCGCAGCCCTGAGGTCGATGGGTCAGTCTCGCTCCCAAATACGTTCTTCCGTAGCAGAGTTCACCGCTTCGAGCGACAGATATATGCATATCTTGGGGGATCGGCACGCGTTGGCGCTTTGGTAGTGGCAGTCTGGCGCGAAGCATCAGTCCGGGGCTCTCCGTGATTCAGGTGATTCGTTCATTCCGGCCAGTCTTGCGCCGGGAGTTCGGCCCCGGTGGGAAAGGGACAACGTCGCCATGGCAGATCACCAGGAAGCATCCGTCACGCTGCCGAGCGACCCCGCCTCGGTGTCCGCGGCGCGGAACTATGTGCTCCATGTGCTCTCGGAGTGGGGGCTGCCGGGTGACGCCGAAGTGGCCGACACCGTCCGCCTGATCGTCTCCGAACTGGCCACCAATGCCGTCCAGCACACCTTCGGCCAGTCGCCCACCTTCACGGTGGACGTGGAGCTGGAACGCGACGAGCAGCTGCGCATCGGGGTGACCGACAGCCACCCCCGCTTCCCCAAGCGGCTGCCCGCCGCGGTCCAGCAGGACAACGGGCGGGGCATGGTCATCATCCGCTGGCTCACGGCCGAGTGCGGCGGACGCCTGTCGGTCAACGCGACGGCGGAGGGCGGCAAGACGGTGTGGATCGAGCTGCCGTGGACCGTGCCGGTGCAGAGCTGAGCGGCTCTCCCCGGCAGGACGTACGGGAGATACTTCAGGACGTACGGGAGAAGCAGGTCAGGACGTACGGGGAGTGACCAGGCCGGACTCGTAGGCGAGGACCACGAGTTGGGCGCGGTCCCGGGCATGGAGCTTGGTCATGGCCCGGTTGATATGCGTCTTCGCGGTCAGTGGGCTGATCACCATGTGGTCGGCGATCTCGTCATTGGAAAGCCCCTGCGCGGCCAGCGCGACCGCCTCCCGCTCACGGCCGGTCAGCTCGTCGAGACCGCCGCCGACCGCCGCGGGCAGCGGCTGGGTGACGAAGCGGTGGATCAGCTTGCGGGTGATGGTGGGCGCGAGCAGCGCGTCACCGCGGGCCGCCACCCGTACCGAATGCAGCAGATCCTCCGGCAGGATGTCCTTGACCAGGAACCCCGCGGCACCCGCACGCAGTGCGTCGAGCACGTACTCGTCCATGCCGTAGTTGGTCAGGATCACCACGTGCACCGCGGCGAGCGCCGGATCCGCGGCGATCCGCCGGGTGGCCTCGATTCCGTCGACCACCGGCATCTGGATGTCGATCAGCACGACATCGGGCAGATGCCGCCGTACGAGCTCCAGGCCCTCCTGACCGTCGGAGGCCTCGGCCACCACCTCGATGTCGTCCTCGAGAGCGAGCAGCGCGCGGAAACCGCTGCGGATCAACGGCTGGTCGTCGACGAGCAGCACTCGGATCGAGCTCATCACGCACGCTCCACGGGGAGTTCGGCCTGGACGGAGAAGCCGCGCTCGGCCCGCGGCTCGGCCCGCAGCCGGCCGCCGAGCGCGGTGATGCGTTCGCGCATCCCGAGCAGTCCGAGGCCGGGCTCGGGGGGTGTGTCGGGGTTCGCCTTGCCGTCGTCGTCGACCCGGACGACCAGAGTGCCGGGACGGTGCTCGACGCGGACGGTGGCGGTGGACGCGGAGGCATGCCGGACGACGTTCGTCAGCGCCTCCTGCACGATCCGGTACGCGGTACGGCCGACCGCCGCGGGCAGTTCGCCGCGCTGTCCTTCGACCGTCAGCGTCACCTCGAGCCCGCCGCGGCAGGCCCGTTCCACCAACTCCTCGATGTGGTCGATGCCCCGGGGCGGCGCGGTGTCGTCGTCGCGCAGCGCCTCCAAGGTGGCGCGCAGCTCCCGGGTCGCCTCGCGGCCGGCCTCCTGGATGGCGAGGAGCGCCTCGGAGACCTCCTCGCCGCGACGCCGCGCCACATGCACGGCTACCTCGGACTGGATCTTGATGATCGAGATCTGATGGGTGAGCGAGTCGTGCAACTCCCGCGCGATGTGCAGCCGTTCCTCATCCGCACGCCGCTGCGCGGCCTCCTCACGGCTGCGCTCCGCCTCCTCGGCACGCCGCTCCGCCTGCCGCAGCGCCTCACCCGCGGCGAACGCGGCGATCAGCCAGGCGGCTTCGAGTGTGCCACGGGCCTGGGCGAGCGCCTCGCGCGCGGGCCCGTCGTGGAAGGCGAGAGCCGACAGATGCAGGACGAGAACGAGGGAGACCGACCCGATCACCGTGAGGAGGTGATGGCCGGCCCGCACCGCGCAGTACACCGCGACGAGATAGGCGACGGACAGGACGTCGAATCCGGCGGCCTGATACCCGACCGCGCACAGCCCGGTGACGGCCAGCGTCACGAGCGGCGCCCGCCGGCGCGCGACCAGTGCGAGACCGCCGGCCGCGAGCAGCGCGTAGCCGACGAGACCCGCGCCCCCGTCGGGGGCGGGGCCGGCCAGGCCCGTCCCCACCAGGAGAGCCGCCACGGCGACGGCGACCAGCCAGTCCATGGCATCCGGGGGGACACGCAGACGTCCAGTGTCCATGCGCGCACCCTAGCCCGGCGCGCCCGGCCGCCGAGTCGTGCCCGTGAAGGAGCGGACGGCTACCACGAACGCGGTATCCCCGGCGGATCTGCCACATGCGCGGTAGCCGGGTGCACCGCAGGCAGCAGCGCGAAGTGTCTGCGTCTGCGGGACGACCGGGAGCGGGCCGAGCGGCACTCTCGAATCACACCACCCGGCGATCGAGCCGGAGACGAAGGAGGAGTCATGAACGCAGCGCAGACCCTGATCGCGGCGGCCGAAGGCGGAGTCATCGGTGACGGTCGCACAGGTGCCAACCTGGCCCTCGGAGTGGGCCTGTTGGGCGTGGTACTCGGCTGGCTGGCCCTGTCCCGCTTCGGCGGCCGCATCCGCTTCGGCAACGTACGGACCGGTGCCGTCTCGGCGATCGCCGTGGGACTCACCGGAGCGTTCCTCGCCGTACTGCACCTCGCCACCTCCGAGGGCGGCCCCGGTACGGGCAACGGTCAGGTCGGTGCGATCGTGGCCATCCCGCTGGGTCTCGTCGCCATGGCCTTCGGCGCACGCGTCCTGACCCGCACCCGCGGCGGTGCCCAGGCCCGGCAGTGAGGCCGATGCGACGCGATCGAGGCCGTGCTCCGCCAATCCGGCGGAGCACGGCCTCGTCGTGCTGTCCGCCCGCCCCTACTGGATGCGCCGGTACCTCAGCGCATCTCACGCCGCCCCGGTCCGCCCGAACGCCCCCCGCAGCAGCGCCCGTAGTGTCCCTGCGGCCGCATCCGTCTCCTCCGCGCGGTACACCACCGAGATGGTCCGCCTCAGGGTCGAGGGTTCAAGTCGCCGTACACCCACAGGAGTCGACGCCATCCGCGCCACCATCTCGGGCACGACCGCCACCCCGAGCCCCGCACTGGCCAGGGCGCAGACGACGGCGTACTCCGGGGTCTCCATCACCACCGAGGGCACCGCCCCGGCCGCCGCGAGGGCCGCCTCCACACCGCGCCGCCTGGGATGGTCCGGTGCCATGGAGATCAGCGGCTGCCCGGTGAGCTCGGTGAGCGGCAGCCGGTCCGCCCCGGCCGCGAGCACATGCCCCGGCGCGGTGACGAGGACCAGCTCCTCGACGAGCAGCACCTCCGCCCGTACGGAACGAGGCAGCGGCTCCGGATCGGCCGGCTCATAGGTGTGCGTCAGGGCCAGGTCCACCTCACCGTCGGCCACCGCAGACACCCCGGCCGGGGGCTCGTAGTGCGCGACGGCCAGTTCCACATCGGGATGCGCCCGCCGGAACGCACTGAGCGCCGGCGGCAGCAGATGGATCCCCGCCGAGGGAAAGGTCCCGATCCGCAGTCGTCCGCCTGACAGGCCGGACAACTGTGCCAGTTCGAGCCGCGCCCGGTCCAGCTCGTCCAGGACCCGTCGCGCCCGCGCGACCAGGAGCTCACCGGCAGCCGTCAGACGTGCGCCGCGGTGATGCCGTACGAGCAGCGTGGCACCCGCCTCCCGCTCCAGCTTGGCGAGCTGCTGGGAGAGCGCGGGAGCGGTGTAGCCGAGGCGCTGAGCGGCCCGGGTGATCGAACCCGCCTCCGATACGGCGACGAGGGCGGCCAGGCGGGTGGGGTCGTACATGAGGCAAGCCTAAAGCAGCGCTTAAGGCAGACCCTGAAGATTGCAAGTACCTGTTGAAGGCTGAACGGCGGCAGGCTGAACGCCATGGATGCCACGCTGCTCGCCTTCACCCTGCTCGCCGCGGGTCTCGTCGCCCTGCCCGGAGCGGACTTCGCCGTGGTCGTACGCGGCGCTCTCGCCTCCCGCAGAGCCGGGCTCGCCTGTGCCTTCGGTATCGCCGCAGGGCTGCTGCTGCACACGGTGCTCGCGGTGGCGGGTGTCGCGGCGGTCCTGGCGACCCTGCCGACGCTCTTCCGCGCCCTGCAGCTGGTCGGCGCCGCCTATGTGCTGTACCTGGGCATCCAGGCCCTGAACTCGCTGCGGCGCCCCCGCGCCGACTCCTCCGGCGAGGCGGTCACGTCTCCCGGACTCACCGCCACGGCGGCCCTGCGTCAGGGGTTTCTCACCAACGCCCTCAACCCGAAGGCGTCGATCACCTTCCTGAGCATCCTGCCGCAGTTCGTCCCCGACCAGGGTTCCGCGCTGCCGCGCACCCTGCTGCTCGCGACGATCGTGGTGGTCCTGGCACTGCTCTGGTTCCCGCTGGTCGCGCTGCTCGTCGACCGTCTCGGCCGGCTCCTGCGCCGGCCACGGGCCGCGCGCGCCGTCGAGGCCGCCACCGGGATCGCTCTGACGGCGCTCGGACTCGGGCTGCTCATCGCGCCGTTGGCGGCCTGACGGTCTGCCTCCCCGATGCGGGGAGGCAGACCTCATCTGCTCAACTCGGCCAGGCGGTGCGGCTGTTCAGCGCACCCGCCCGTACCACACGCTCCTGGTCCAGATCTTCTCCAGACGCACCTTCGAACCGGGCTTCGGGGAGTGCCAGATGCGGCCCTTCCCGGCGTATATGCCGACGTGGTAGACATTCCGGCCCGAGTGGAAGAACACCAGGTCGCCGTGCTTGCGCTGGCTCGACCTGATGTGCTTGGTCTTGTTGTACTGGGCCGCCGCCGTGCGTGGCAGCTTCTTGCCCGCGCGCTTGTACGAGTAGAGCGTCAGCCCGGAGCAGTCGAAGCGGCGTGGTCCGGTGGCTCCGTACTTGTACGGCGACCCCTTCTTCGACGCGGCGATCTGTACGGCCTTGGTGGCCACTGTCGCGGCCTCGGACTCGCTTGCTGCTCCTGGTACGAGAACGGTGCCGCCGA
This sequence comes from Streptomyces mesophilus, assembly GCF_040300965.1. Lineage (GTDB taxonomy): Bacteria > Actinomycetota > Actinomycetes > Streptomycetales > Streptomycetaceae > Streptomyces > Streptomyces mesophilus_A. Next base: position 75,325 of record NZ_JBEPEW010000021.1, read on the forward strand.
CAACAGCGAGCGTGAGCGCCGAAGCGCTCCCGGCCCGCGTGATCAGAGACGGAACACGATGACGCGCAGTCATGCGCAACCCTTCGTCAGCCGCCTGTGAAGGATGACCTGTCGGATTCGGGCCAACGAAGATGCCCGGCCGCCTTCCCGTCACGGCTCGACTGCCGCGCCGGTCCGGCGACTTCACCCCAAGGGGCCGTGAGCCTGTCGTGGCGACAGGTCCCGATACCCCGTACTGCCTGGGTCCTCCACTCCTGCCGAACCACCGATGTCGACCTGGCATCCGGGCGGCGGCAGGACTCAGCGTCCGCCCGGACCGCCCCGCCGCTGCGGCGGGGGCTTGTCGTCGGAAGGGATCTTCACGCACGGCACGGTCGATTTCCGAGTAGAAACGGCTGTTTGTGAGGCTCCTCACGGCTGACCTGTTCGGGTGGACAAGGGTTGGTTACGCGCAGAGATCGGCGCCCCGACGACGCTCGTACCAGCGGCGGAATGAGTCATTCCGGCTCGCGCGTACAGGTCTGGCGCAACATTTCTCGTACATCTGACGCCGGCCTGATTACGCCATCAGGGGGAGCGCGATTGGCCTAGCAGATGGCGCCCGCAGACGCCTCTCAACCCCGCGAGCAGACATCCCTCAACTCCCGGAAGCAGGCGCCTCCTCAGCCGGCGGCTGCGAGCGCCGGCTCAGCCCACGGAAGCGGGCGGCACCGAGACCCGCTCGCTGCGCCGTTCGCCGTCGAGCGTCCGCAGCGCCCGCGCGAGGGTCTGCGCATGCACCTCGTTCTCACCCCGGCGGTGCATTGCCTCCAGCGCCTCGCGCAGCTGCACCGCCTTCGTGACCAGGGCCTGGGCGGCGCGCAGACCGCTGTAGGTGTCGCGCCCGCGCGCGGGGTTGATCCGGCCGAGCAGATCGACGACTTCCAGATAGCGGTCGATCAACTCGCCCTCGGCGCGTGTCAACGCGGGCAGCGGCGGCGGTTCGGGCGGCCACATCGAAGCCTCACCGGCCTTCGTCGGCGAGGGACTTACGGCTCGGCACGATCCGGTCGACCAGTCCGTAGGCGAGAGCCTCGGACGCGTCGAGGACCTTGTCGCGCTCGATGTCGGCGGACACCACGTCACGGGACCGGCCGGTGTGCCGCGCGAGCATCTCCTCGAACAGGGCTCGGGTGCGCAGGAGTTCATCGGCCTGGATGGCCAGATCGCTGGTCTGCCCCTCGACGGGCTCGGTGAACCGGGGCTGCTGCAACAGCACCCGCGCCCCGGGCAGTGCCGCCCGCTTCCCCGGCGTACCGGCCGCGAGCAGCACCGCCGCCGAGGACACGGCCTGGCCCAGACAGACGGTCTCCACGTCACAGGAGACGAAGCGGATCGTGTCGTAGACGGCGCTCATCGCACTGAACGAGCCCCCTGGGGAGTTGATGTAGAGCGAGATGTCCCGGTCGGGCGCCGCGTGCTCCAGATACATGAACTGCGCCATCACGTCATTGGCCGAGGTGTCGTCGACGGCCGTCCCGAGAAAGACGATCCGCTCCTCGAGCAACTTCGCGTAGGGGTCCTGGGTGCGCACCCCCTGACTGGTCCGCTCGGTGAACTCCGGCAGTACGTAGCGGGCTGTCGGACTCTTCCGGTTCATGGCATGCCTCCGCTCAGAGGGCGGCGCGGGAGGGCCACCCCTCACGCCGTTCTGTAAAAAATGTACAGGACGTACGTGACGTTAGAATGGGGTCATGGCCTACGAGATTCCGGTGACGCAAGCCCGGGCAGAGCTCGCCGACCTCATCAACCGTGTGGTGTACGGGGGCGAGCGCGTCGTCGTCACCCGGCACGGCAAGCCGCTCGTCGCGCTGGTCTCGGCCGAGGATCTGGCGCAGCTGGAGGCGCTGTCGGCGCCCGAGGAGGAGCCGGTGATCAGTGCGGTGTCACGCGTCGCGTCCGCGGCGCCGGCGACCGCGGCGGAGCAGCAGCGTTTCGGGATCGCCGCCGAGCATCGGGGGCACGGGGCGTCTTAGCAGGTCACCTGCCGCACCCAAGGGGCATGGGCGACTTGGCGATTCACCCGCCACATCCACCGCAGCCACCACCACAGCTGCTGCCGCAGCTGTCACCGCCCGCGCTGCCGCAGCCCCCGCCACTGGCGGCGGTGGAACCGCCGGCCGTTCCGGCGCCGGCCTGCTTCGCCCGGCTCGCGCGCTGCGCCCGGGACCGGGCAAGGTCGTCCCGGATGCGGTCGGACCGGGCGGCGTCCTCGCGGACCTTCTCGCGTCGTGCGCGTTCATGGGCGGTGCCGTCGACCGGCTGCCACGGCCCCAGGCCGTGGCGGAGGTGCGGGAGCAGGGCGGCGGCGGTGACGCCCAGGTTCATCTGGCCCGTGTCCTGGCGGGCGTCGTAGACGAGGGTGGCGTACGCGACGACGATCTCGGCGCCCTCGTACACGGGTCCGTAGAGGACCGCTTCGAACGGCTCCGTGGACGGGTCGATGCTGTGGTGTCCGTCGCCGAGCCCGTAGGAGGCGCTGCTGCCGAGCAGTTGCGCGGGCCGGCAGGTGTCCCGTTTCCCCGGGACGTACGAGATCAGCGGTTGCCCGGCAGGGGTGCGGGCGTCGGGGTGGATCCAGTGGCGGCCGTCGGGTGTGATGCGGATGCCGACGCGCAGCGCGGGGTGCTCTTCCTCTTCGTGCAGACGTTGCGCGGCCCGGTACGCGGTCACGCCCCGCCCGTGGAGCGTGCTGCCGAGGAGAAGGAACAACAGGGCGGCGGTCTGCTGGCCCACGGCGTCATAGCCGTCCCCCGACAAGTCCTTGACCAGTCCTTCGATCAGGAGACCCGCGGCGATGAGACAGAACACGAGCCCGGCGTAGAACAGCGCGTGTCCGCGATAGCCGTCCGAGTCGGGTGCCCGCGCGGGCAGAGGGAAGCGCCGCCGCCCGGCCGCCGCGAGGAACAGGTCGCGCTGCCTGCGGCGGGCCCGCAGGCGTAGGCAGCTTCCGGTCAGAGCCCAGGCGCAGACGGTGAGTACGAGCAGATACCCGGTCCGTTCGGTGCCGCCGTCCGACGAGGCGAGCGAGAATCCCGCGTCCACGGCGACCACCGCAGCGGCCACCCCTGCCGGTACCGGCAGATACCGGTACCAGAGCGGCAGGGCTGCCAGGAGCACCGCTCCGGGATACCGCAGCCAGTCCGTTCCGGCGTCCGCGCCACCGTGCCAGGCGACGGACGAGGACGTGAACGCCGACGTCAGCACGTACGACACCACCACCACGAGCGCAGCGCCCCAACTCCCCGCGGCAGGCGCGAAGACGGCCGGGGCCCGGGCCGTCCGCCACCGCTCGGCGTCGGCCACGCTCCAGGTGCCGATCCCGCCCTCGGGTAGCGCCGCGACGGGCAGCTGCTTCACACACTCGCCCGGCCTGTGTCCACGCATCGCCAGATCCCCCGGCTTCCCCCGCGCGCCTCCGGTCCAGGCGCCCCGGCGCCAGTGTTCCCGCCCCGGTCACCGGGCAACCCCCCTCGCCTCGCATAAGGAACCGTGCCTCGCCTCGCAAAACGGGACCGTGCACCCTCGTCCGCTACGTCGAGGGTGCACGGCCGTACTTGGGGAAGGGGAGTCGGGTGCATCTGCCGGCCCCGCATGGGAACCGAGCTCAACCAGCCTCGGCGGCACGGGCGTTGGGGGCAGGGCAATCGGCCCCGAGGGTCAGCCGACCGGTGCGGGCTGGGGTGCGTTCGCCGGCGGAGCGTCGCTGCCGACCGCGGCCGGACGCCTGCGCGCCCCGCCGATCAGCACAAGGACCAGTCCGACCAGCGCCCACACACCGAGCGTGATCGCAGGACCTGTGGCGCCCGCTCCGTCGAAGAACGACACGGACCGCAGCAGTGACCCGCCCGCACCCGGCGGCAGCAACTGGCCGATGATCCCGGCCGGTTGGGGGAGCAGCTCGGGCGCGGAGGCGACGCCGGAGAACGGGTTGCCGATGAGGACCACGAGCAGCGCGCCGATCCCGATACCCGGCGTGCCGATCAGCGACGCGAGCCCGGCGATGACCGCACTCACCGCGAGGGTCGACAGGGCCAGCACACCCGCCTCCGTCCACCAGTCCCCGCTCAGCGCGCCGAGCCAGCTGTGCGCGAGGGCCGCCGCGACGATCCCGACCAGGGCTGCCGCTCCGACCAGGCCGACCACTGCCCGTACTCCTCGAAGACCCAGCACCGTGACCAGGGCGCCGGCTGCCACACCCGCGATGGCCAGCGGCAGCACGCTGGCGTTGAGCACGCCGCCGCGCGGATCGTCGGCGGGAGCCGCGACCACGTCGTCGGTCGGGATCTGTGCGCCCTCGGGTGCTCCGGCCGTGGCCGCCTGCTGGAGCAGCTGGGCGACGAGCGGGCTGGCCGCGGTCGCCGTCAGGAGCTTGGGTCCCTGCTCGGTGACGACGATCGCTCCGTATACGGTCCGGTCCTCGATCGCGTCCCGTGCGGCGGCCTCGTCGGCGTAGCGGTGGATCTCGAACGCGCCGTCGCGCTGGGCGAGTTGCCGCTCGACCTGGCTCACGGCCTGCGTCGGACCGGCGAGGCCCAGGGGCAGATCGCGAGGGGCCGTGCGCGAGGCCGGCCAGGCGAACGCCCACAACGCGAGCGCCACGATGACGGGCACCAGGACGATCACGGCGACGAGCTTGCGGGGACCCGCGCCTGCTGTCGGTGTAGCGGATGACATGACGTGCTCCTCGGCTTGAGGGGCGCCTCCGAGGGCGCCGATTTATAGAGAAGGATCGTTCGTTTTAAGGTGAGGCCACTGTCCCGCCGACGCGTTGTCTTGTCAAGAAGGAATGTTCGTTTTACCTTGACCGCATGGCTCGCGTATCCCAGGAACACCTCGACGCCCGCCGCCGGCAGATCATCGTCGGCGCCCGGCGCTGCTTCGCGCGCAACGGCTTCCATGCCACATCCATGCAGGACGTGCTCAAGGAGGTCGGCCTCTCCGCCGGCGCCGTCTACCGCTACTTCAGCGGCAAGGAGGAGCTGATCGAGGCCATCGTCGAGGAGGCCTTTGCGACGATCCGCGGGGCCTTCGCGGAGGCCGCCGAGCAGAGCCCGCCGCCCATGCCGGACGAACTGCTCATGTTCGTGCTGCGCCGGGTGATCGAGGGGCAGCCCGGCGGCGAGGACGAGCCGTTCGCCCAACTCGTGCTCCAGGTCTGGGCGGAGACCCTGCGCAACGACCGGCTCGGCGACAACCTGCGCGGCGGGGTGGCTGATATGCGCGCACTGTGGGCCGGCGTCGTCAAGGAGTACCAGGAGCAGGGGCTGATGGCCACGGACGTCGACCCGGACCATGTGGCGCGCACGCTGATGGCGCTCGCGATGGGCTTCCTCGCCCAGCAGGGGTTGTTCGGCGATGTGGCCGTGGAGCAGCTCGGCGGCGGGCTGCGGGCGATCATGCGTATGGAGGTTCCCAACCCCAGTTAACGCGGAGGAAAAACTTCGGCATTAGCGTGCAATCTCTTCCCGCGGAGCGGAAAAGCCCAGGTCAACAAAGTGTTGAACGGGGCTAAGGTCCGGAGCGCTCGGCTCAGGCAAGAGGACAGTGAGGTGCACGCGTGCAACTGACCCCGCATGAACAGGAACGGCTGCTCATCCATGTGGCCGCCGATGTGGCGGCCAAGCGTCGCGCACGCGGTGTGAAGCTCAACCACCCCGAGAGCATTGCCCTGATCACCTCCCATGTCCTGGAGGGCGCCCGCGACGGGAGAACCGTCGCCGAGCTGATGAACTCGGGGCGCAAGGTCCTCACGCGGGCCGAGGTCATGGAAGGCGTCCCCGAGATGCTCCATGACGTACAGGTCGAGGCGACCTTCCCCGACGGGACCAAGCTGGTCACCGTGCACGAGCCGATCGTCTGAAGGGGGAGTCCTGCCGTGATCCCCGGAGAGATCCTGTACGCCGACGACCTCGTGGCCCTGAACGCGGGCCTCGACATCACCCGGCTCACCGTCCTCAACGCCGCCGACCGCCCGGTCCAGGTCGGCTCCCACTACCACTTCGCCGAGGCGAACCCCGGTCTGGAGTTCGACCGTTCGGCCGCGCACGGCAAACGCCTCAACATCGCCGCCGGCACCGCGGTGCGCTTCGAGCCGGGCATCCCGGCCGAGGTGGAACTCATACCCCTGAAGGGCCTGCGGCAGGTGCCCGGGCTGCGCGGCGAGACGGCGGGAGCGCTCGATGCCTGAACTGACACGTGCCGCCTACGCCGATCTCTTCGGCCCCACCACCGGCGACCGCATCCGCCTCGCGGACACCGATCTGCTGATCGAGATCGAGGAGGACCGCGCGGGCGGACCCGGACGCGCAGGTGACGAGGCGGTGTTCGGCGGCGGCAAGGTCATCCGCGAGTCGATGGGCCAGTCCCGTGTGACGCGGGCCGAGGGTGCACCGGACACCGTCATCACGGGCGCGGTGATCCTCGACCACTGGGGCATCGTCAAGGCCGACATCGGTATACGGGACGGCCGGATCACCGGCATCGGCAAGGCCGGCAACCCGGACACCATGGACGGCGTGCACCCGGACCTGGTCATCGGCCCCGAGACCGAGATCATCGCGGGCAACGGCAAGATCGTCACGGCGGGCGCCATCGACGCCCACGTCCACTTCATCTCGCCGACCCTCTTCGACTCCGCGCTCGCCGGCGGCATCACCACCCTCGTCGGCGGCGGCACCGGACCGGCCGAGGGCACCAAGGCGACCACGATCACACCGGGTTCCTGGCATCTGGAGCGGATGTTCCAGGCGCTCGACTCCACGCCGCTCAACATCGGCCTGCTCGGCAAGGGCAACACGATGTCGCGCGAGGCCATGCACGCCCAACTGCGCGGCGGAGCACTCGGCTTCAAGATCCACGAGGACTGGGGTGCCACCCCGGCCGTCATCGATGCCTGTCTGTCCGTATGCGAGGAGACCGGCGCTCAGCTGGCGATCCACACGGACACGCTGAACGAGGCCGGTTTCGTGGCCGATACGCTCGCCGCGATCGCGGGGCGCTCCATCCACGCGTACCACACGGAAGGCGCGGGCGGCGGGCACGCACCCGACATCATCACCGTGGTCTCCGAGCCCAACGTCCTGCCGAGCTCGACCAATCCGACCCGCCCGCACACCGTCAACACCGTCGAGGAACACCTCGACATGCTGATGGTCTGCCACCACCTCAACCCGTCCGTCCCCGAGGACCTCGCCTTCGCCGAGTCGCGGATCAGGCCCTCGACGATCGCGGCCGAGGACATCCTGCACGACCTGGGCGCGATCTCGATCATCTCCTCGGACTCGCAGGCGATGGGCCGGATCGGCGAAGTGGTGCTGCGCACCTGGCAGACCGCGCACGTGATGAAGAAGCGGCGCGGCCTCCTGCCCGGCGATGTACGCGCGGACAACCACCGGGCCCGTCGCTATGTCGCCAAATACACGATCAACCCTGCCGTGGCACAGGGACTCGACCATGAGATCGGCTCCGTCGAGAGCGGCAAGCTCGCGGACCTCGTGCTGTGGGACCCGGCGTTCTTCGGGGTGAAGCCGCAGCTCGTCATCAAGGGCGGGCAGATCGCGTACGCGCAGATGGGGGACTCCAACGCCTCCATTCCCACTCCGCAGCCGGTCCTCCCGCGTCCGATGTTCGGGGCGCTCGGGAAGGCGCCGGGCATGGGTTCGTTCAACTTCGTGGCGCAGGCCGCACTGGACGACGGGCTGCCCGAACGCCTCGGTCTGGACAAGCGGTTCACGGCGATCGGCTCCACCCGGGGCATCACCAAGGCCGATATGCGGGAGAACGACGCCCGGCCCGATGTCCGCGTGGACCCGGACAGCTTCGCCGTCACCGTCGACGGAGAACTGGTCGAGCCCGATCCGGCCACCGAACTGCCCATGGCTCAGCGGTACTTCCTGTTCTGACCGCTGCCGCTTCCCGGCCGGTGTCGCCGCGCTCCTTCGAGGAGTACGTCCATGAGTACGCGAGGAGCACGTCCGTGAGTACGCGAGGAGTACATCCATGAGCAGAGCCGCATTGCTCGTCCTGGCCGACGGGCGCTTCCCCGCGGGCGGGCACGCCCACTCCGGGGGAGCCGAGGAGGCGGTCAAAGCCGGGCGGATCACTGACGCCGCCACGCTCGAGGCGTTCTGTCACGGCCGGCTGCACACCGCGGGCCTGGTCGCGGCGGGGCTCGCCGCCGCGGCCGCCCACGGTATGGACCCGCTCGACCTCGATGCGGCGGCCGACGCCCGTACGCCCTCGGCCGCCCTGCGCACGGCGGGCCGCAAGCTCGGCCGGCAGCTCCT